>NZ_JAUHID010000006.1:0-358319 GCF_032377735.1 Bradyrhizobium sp. SZCCHNRI3043 | reverse complement strand
GCCTGCCAGATGGTGTCGTAGAGGCCGGCCTTGCGGATCTCGTCGATGTAGATGGCGTCGGCCTTGCGCAGGATGTCGAGCTTGTCGACCGTGATCTCGCCGGGGCAGCGGATGGCGAGGCCCGGGCCCGGGAACGGGTGGCGGCCGACGAACACGTCCGGCAGGCCGAGCTCGCGGCCGAGCACGCGGACCTCGTCCTTGAACAATTCGCGCAGCGGCTCGACCAGCTTCATGTTCATGCGCGCCGGGAGGCCGCCGACATTGTGGTGCGACTTGATCGTCACCGAGGGGCCGCCGGTGAAGGAGACGCTCTCGATCACGTCGGGATAGAGCGTGCCCTGCGCCAGGAAGTCGGCGCCGCCGATCTTCTTCGCTTCCGCCTCGAACACGTCGATGAAGAGGCGTCCGATCGTCTTGCGCTTCGCTTCGGGGTCGGTGACCCCTGCGAGCTCGCCGAGGAAGAGTTTTGAGGCGTCCACATGCACCAGCGGGATGTTGTAGTGGTGCCGGAACAGATCGACGACGGTCTCGGCCTCGTTGAGGCGCAGCAGGCCGTGATCGACGAACACGCAGGTGAGCTGGTCGCCGATCGCCTCATGGATCAGCACGGCCGCAACCGCGGAGTCGACGCCGCCCGAGAGGCCGCAGATGACCTTGCCCTTGCCGACTTGCGCGCGGATCTTCTTGATCTCTTCGGCGCGGAAGGCGTGCATGGTCCAGTCGCCGCCGAGGCCGGCGATGTTGCGGACGAAGTTGCGGATCAGCCTGGCGCCGTCGGGCGTGTGCACCACCTCGGGGTGGAACATCAGGCCGTAGTACTTGCGCGCTTCGTCCTGGATCACGGCGAACGGCGCGTTGGGCGAGACGCCGGCCACCGAGAAGCCCGGCGGCATCTGGGTGATGCGGTCGCCATGGCTCATCCACACCTGGTGCTGCTCGCCGGTCTGCCAGACGCCCTCGAACAGGCGGCTTGCGGTCTTCACCTCGACATCGGCGCGGCCGAACTCGCGGTGGTGGCCGCCCTCGACGGTGCCGCCGAGCTGGGCGGCCATCGTCATCTGGCCGTAGCAGATGCCCATCACGGGCACGCCGGAATCGAAGATCAGTTGCGGGGCGCGCGGCGAGCCGGCCTCGTGGACCGATTCCGGGCCGCCGGACAGGATCACGGCCTTGGGCTGCATCTCGCGGAAGGCGGCCTCCGCCTTCTGGAACGGCACGATCTCGCAATACACGCCGTCCTCGCGCACCCGGCGCGCGATCAGCTGCGTGACCTGGCTGCCGAAATCGACGATCAGGATCTTGTCATGGAGCGCGGCCACGGAGGTGTCGGCGGCGGCGGAGGTGTTCGGGGCGTTGTCTTGGGCTGTCATGGCAAGCAATTACGCCGCGGCGGGGAGTCTCGCAACCCTTGCCAGCAAGCGATTCACCGGTGCGTACCCCACCCACCGCTGTCGTCCCGGCCAAGCGGACTGGGGCAATGCGCAGCATTGCGCCAGTTCGCGCCGAGCCGGGATCCATAGCCACAGGACGCGGGGCTCGGGCACGCTGTGGCCACAGCTCGCGCCAGACGACGGCCGCGGAGTATGGGTCCCGGGTCGGCGCCCCACGCACTACGCGCGCGGGGCTTGCCCGGGACGACAGCGGGGAATGTTCGCGGCGGGGGGGCCGTAGGGTGGGCAAAGGCGCGTGGCAGGCCTTCCGTTTGGTCCACGCCGGTGCGCGCCGTGCCCACCGTCGGGCGGCGTTCACCGCGGCGACACGGTGGGCACGACGCCATTGCCATTGTCGTGCGCGGACATGGCGCGGCAGCGCCTTTGCCCACCCTACGGCGGTGTGGGTGCGGCTACGCCTGCTTCTTCAGCACCGACACGAAGAACCCGTCCGTACCCGTCCGGCGCGGGGTCATCAGCCAGCCCTCCGGCGTCTTCAGCGCGGCCTCGGCGAAGGCCTCGGCCTTGTCCCAGAGGACGGTGGCGGTTTGCTCCGGGGGCTGAACCGCGAACTCCGGATGCCGCTCCACGAACGCTCTCACCTGGTCGCCATTTTCGGGCTGCAGCACCGAGCAGGTGATGTAGGCGATGCGGCCGCCGGGCTTGACCAGGGAGGCCGCGCGATCAAGCACTTCGGCCTGGTCCTTGAGACGGATCTCGAGGGCGCCGGGGCGCATGCGCCATTTGGCGTCGGGGTTGCGGCGCCAGGTCCCCGTGCCCGTGCAGGGGGCGTCGATGACGACGAGATCGGCCGAGGCCTTGATATCGGCGAGCGGGTCGGCGTCGCCCTTCGGGCTGCGCACATCGGCGTTGTGGACGCCGGCACGCGACAGGCGCTCGTGGATCGGCGCCAGCTGGCGCTTGTCGTGGTCGGTGGCGATCAGGCGGCCCTTGCCGCCCATCATCGCGGCCAGCGCCAGCGTCTTGCCGCCGGCGCCGGCGCAGAGGTCGATCACCTGCTCGCCGGGCTTGGCGGCGGTGAACAGCGCCGCGAGCTGCGAGCCCTCGTCCTGGACCTCGATGGCGCCCTTGATGAAATCCTCCTCGGCATGGATTCCGGGATTGCGGGCGTCGGCGCCGAGCGTGATGCGCAGGCCGATCGGCGACCATGGCGTCGGCACAGCGCCGAGATGCTTCAGCGAGGCCTGCACCTTGTCGCGCTTGGCCTTGAGCGTGTTGACGCGCAAATCGAGCGGCGCGCGGCTGGCCATCGCCATGGCTTCCGCAACGCGGTCGTCGCCGAACACGGCGGCGAGATACGGATCAAGCCAGTCGGGATAGTCGCCGGCGACCGGCGGCGGCGCGCCCTCGGTGGTGCGCGTGGCCAGCGCCTTCTCCTCTTGCGCGTTGAGCGGCGGCGGGGCGAAGCGGCTGCCGTCGCACATCGCACCGATGGTCGCGACATCGAGGCCGCGCTCGAGCTTGAGCATGCCGAGCACGCGCGCACGCGCCGTGTCGTCCTCCATCAGGTAGGCGCTGGAGGCGCGGCGGCGCAGCACGTCCCAGACGAGGCCCGCGATGGCGGCGCGGTCGCCGGAGCCGGCGAAGCGGTGGCTGGTGCCCCAGTCCTTCAGCGCCTTGGCCGCCGGCGCCCTGTCGGCCTCGATGGTTTCGATGATGTCGATGGCGGCGGACAGCCGGGCGGCGGGGGTCATTCAGGGTCCAGTTCTAGATCAGGAGAAGGATCTTGAGGGCGAAATACAGCCACATCGCCAGCAGCACCAGCGCCGAGGCGGTCCAGGCGAGCCCGCGGTCGTCCTTGGCGCCGCTGACAAGGCCGGCATTGACAAAGCGGGTCACCACGAACACCCAGGACAGCAGCACGATCACCAGATCGGCGTGGCGCAGCGGCAGCGCAATGGCGATCAGGGCGTAGAACAGGGTCGGCAGGCCGAATTCGTCGGCGGCGTCAGTGGCTTGCGCCCGCGTCCTGTTCCAGAACAGCAGCGCGAAGGTGAGCCCGACCTCGACGAAGACGGGCAGCAGCACCATGGTCAGCGACATGAGAATCCCCCTGGAAGTCGAAGGCCCGGCATGATGCCGGGCCGTCATGATTGAACCGGTTCCCAAGGGACTCCCGACAAGCCCCCGTGGTTCCCGTTTTTCTGCGACTGGGCCGAACTTTCACATCAGGAGTGGCTCAGGCATTGTCCGGCCCGACCCGCACCAGCTGTTTGCCGAAATTGGCACCTTTCAGCAGGCCCATGAACGCTGACGGCGCATTCTCCAGGCCCTCGGTGACGTACTCCTTGTACTTGACCTTGCCGTCGCGGACCCAGGCCGACATGTCCTTGAGGAAGTCGCCATGGCGGGAGGCGAAGTCGGAGACGATGAAGCCGCGGATGGTGAGCCGCTTGGTCAGCACGTTGCGCATCAGCGCGCCGGCCCATTTCGGCGCCACCGACTGGGTGTCGTTGTAATGGGCGATCAGGCCGCAGACGGGCATGCGGGCGAAGGCGTTGAACAGCGGGAACACCGCCTCGAACACCGGGCCGCCGACATTCTCGAAATAGACGTCGATGCCCTTCGGGCAGGCTTCCTTGAGCTTGGCGGCGAGATCGGGATCGCGATGGTCGAGGCAGTCGTCGAAGCCGAACTCGGATCGAACGTAGTCGCATTTGTCCTTGCCGCCGGCGATGCCGATGGCGCGGGCGCCCTTGATCCGGGCGATCTGGCCCACGGCCGAGCCGACCGCGCCGGACGCCGCGGCGACCACCACCGTCTCGCCCGGCTTGGGCTGGCCGATGTCGAGCAGGCCGGTATAGGCGGTCATGCCGGGCATGCCGAGCACGCCGACGGCGGTCGAGATCGGCGCCAGCGCCGGGTCGACCTTGGCGAGGCCCTTGCCGTCGGAGATCGCATGCGTCTGCCAGCCGGCGCGCGCCAGCACGATGTCGCCGGCTTTGAAGCCGGGATTGTTGGAGGCCACCACCTCGCACACGGTCCCCGCCTCCATCACGCCGCCGACCGGCACCGGCTGGGCATAAGACGGCCCGTCGCTCATGCGCCCGCGCATGTACGGATCGAGCGACAGCCAGATCGTGCGCAGCAGCACTTCGCCAGCACCGGGCGTCGGAACGGCGTGCTCCTCGAGGCGGAAGTCGGACGGCTTGGGCTCGCCGACGGGACGTGCGGCGAGAACGATGCGCTTGGCTTGGGACATGGGATGTTTCCTCTTTTGTTGGTTGTGACGGTCGATGCTGGTAGCCCCACGGGCGCCGTCATTGCGAGAAGCGAAGCGACGAAGCAATCCAGGGCTTCACGCGCCGCCCTGGATTGCTTCGCTTCGCTCGCAATGACGGAGAGAGCAAGCGTCGCTTACACCCCGCCCGGATAGTTCGGGCTTTCGCGCGTGATCGTCACGTCATGCACGTGGCTTTCGCGCAGGCCCGCGCCGGTGATGCGGACGAACTCGGACTTGGAGTGAAACTCGCCGAGATCCTTGGCGCCGACATAGCCCATGGCGGCACGGAGGCCGCCGGCGAGCTGGTGCATGACGTTGCCGACCGGGCCCTTGTACGGCACCTGGCCCTCGATGCCCTCCGGCACGAGCTTGAGCGTGTCCTTGATGTCCTGCTGGAAGTAGCGGTCGGCCGAGCCGCGCGCCATCGCGCCGACCGAGCCCATGCCGCGATAGGCCTTGTAGGAGCGGCCCTGCCACAGGAACACTTCGCCGGGGGTCTCGTCGGTGCCGGCCAGCAGCGAGCCGACCATGGCGACATCGGCGCCGGCGGCGAGCGCCTTGGCGAGGTCGCCGGAGAACTTGATGCCGCCGTCGGCGATGACCGGCACGTCGGCCTTCTTGGCCGCCTCGACCGCATCCATGATCGCGGTGAGCTGCGGCACGCCGACGCCGGCGACGATGCGCGTGGTGCAGATCGAGCCCGGGCCGATGCCGACCTTGACGGCGTCAGCGCCGGCATCGATCAGCGCCTGCGCGCCGTCGCGGGTGGCGATGTTGCCGGCGATCACCTGCACGGCGTTGGAGATGCGCTTGATGCGGTTGACCGCCTCGAGCACGCGCGAGGAATGTCCATGCGCGGTGTCGACCACGATGAGGTCGACACCGGCCTCGATCAGCCGCTCGGTGCGCTCGAAGCCGCCCTCGCCGACCGT
Source organism: Bradyrhizobium sp. SZCCHNRI3043 (assembly GCF_032377735.1). Taxonomy (NCBI): domain Bacteria; kingdom Pseudomonadati; phylum Pseudomonadota; class Alphaproteobacteria; order Hyphomicrobiales; family Nitrobacteraceae; genus Bradyrhizobium; species Bradyrhizobium sp. SZCCHNRI3043. Next base: position 352,713 of record NZ_JAUHID010000006.1, on the reverse strand, counting down.
CGTGGCGGCCGCGACACGCAGGCGGCCCTGGCCGTCCTTGCAGGCGAGCGGATGCGCGACCGCCTTCTCCATGTCCTTGACGGTGATCAGGCCGACGCAGCGGTACTGATCGTCGACGACCAGCAGCTTCTCGATGCGGTGCTTGTGCAGGATCTTCTTGGCCTCGTCCTGGCCGACGCCTTCGCGCACGGTGACGAGGTTCTCGTGCGTCATCAGCTCGGAGATCTTCTGGCGCGGATCGGTGGCGAAGCGCACGTCACGATTGGTGAGGATGCCGACCAGCTTGCCGGGGATGCCCTTGCCGCCGCCGGTGACCACCGGGATGCCGGAGAAGCCGTAATCCTTCATCAGCGCCAGCGCGTCGGCGAGCGTTGCGTCCGGCGAGATGGTCAGCGGGTTCACCACCATGCCCGATTCGAACTTCTTGACCTGGCGCACCTGGGCGGCCTGGCCCTCGGGATCGAAATTGCGGTGGATGACCCCGACACCGCCGGCCTGCGCCATGGCGATCGCCATGCGCGCCTCGGTGACGGTATCCATGGCGGACGCCATGATCGGAATGTTGAGCGGGATCTCGCGCGTCACGCGCGAGCGGATGTCGACCTCGGAGGGAAGCACATCGGAGAGGCCCGGCTTCAGGAGCACGTCGTCGAAGGTGAAGGCTTCGCGAAGTGTCTGGACGGTCGCCATCGTCAACTCCTTGTCTGCGGCCAAAACGGCCGCGATGCGGGTACGGATGAGCGACGCCGCTGTCGAGACCATGCCTCGCCGTCGAATCGGTGCCCATCGGTGGGGTTGACGCGGGTCGATAGCATGGGCCTGTGACGAATCAAAGGGCCGATCCACCATCCTCCCGCGATTGCGAAGAACGGCTGACAACGGCCCTCATTCGCGTGCCGCGCGTAATAAAAGATCGTGAATACCCTGAATCCGGAGCAGAAATTCCGCTTGCCTCCGGACCCGCGCCTCAGCGCCAGGCTCCCGGCGGCGGGCCGTAGCGCCGGATCGCGTCGACCACCTCGCGGTGCCGCCGGTCCTCCCGCCGCATGTGCACGGCGATCAGCGCGTGAGCCGAGGGCACCAGCAGCAGCACGTGGAAGAACAGGCCGAGGACCAGGCACACCACGCAGAGCAGCAAGTTGAACACCGCCGCAAACGGCTGCCCGTTGAGCAGCAGGCCCAGCGGCGGCACCAGAGCGGCGAGCAGGTAGATCATCGGCACATCTCCAACAACGGGACGCGACAGCGTCGCGCTGCATTTAGGGGGCCATGCCAGCAGCGCAATGGCCTCGTTCGTCGCAGGGTGTTAAAGCCGCACCGCCCGCCTGCCCTCCCCCGCCGCCGACCTCCGATGAACAAGCAACGCGTCATTCCGCTGATCGTCGCCACCGCCCTGTTCATGGAGAACATGGACTCTACGGTGATCGCGACCTCGCTGCCGGCGATCGCCAGGGACATCGGCACCAGCCCGCTGACCTTGAAGCTCGCCATCACCTCCTATCTGCTGTCGCTGGCGGTGTTCATCCCGGCCAGCGGCTGGACCGCCGACCGCTTCGGCGCGCGACGCGTGTTCTCCAGCGCGGTCGCCGTGTTCATGATCGGCTCGATCGGCTGCGCCTTTGCCAACTCGGTCGAGAACTTCGTGTTCGCCCGCATCCTGCAGGGCATGGGCGGCGCGATGATGACGCCGGTCGGGCGTCTCGTTCTCTTGCGTTCCGTCGACAAGAGCGCGCTGGTCGGCGCGATGGCCTGGGTCACCATCCCCGCGCTGATCGGCCCCGTCATCGGGCCGCCGGTCGGCGGCTTCATCACCACCTATTTCTCCTGGCACTGGATCTTCCTGATCAACATCCCGATCGGCATCGTCGGCATCATCATGGCGCTGCGCTTCATCGATCCGATCAAGAGCGAGAACCCCGAGCCGTTCGATCTCTATGGCATGGTGCTGGCCGGCATCGGCCTCGCCGGTCTCGCCTTCGGCCTCTCCGTCGCCGGCCTCAATTTGCTGCCATGGTCGGTGGTCGGCAGTCTCGTCGCGATCGGCGCGATCTCGATGACGCTCTATGTCCGCCACTCCTGGCGGACCAACTCGCCGGTGCTCGACTTCTCGCTGCTGCGACTGCCGACCCTGCGCGCCTCGATCGTCGGCGGCTTCATGTTCCGGCTCGGCATCGGCGCACTGCCCTTCCTGCTGCCGCTCTTGATGCAGCTCGGCTTCGGCCTGTCGCCGTTCCAGTCCGGCCTCGTCACCTTCGGCTCCTCGGCCGGCGCGATGGGCATGAAGGCGCTGGCCGCGCGCCTCATCCGCGCCTTCGGCTTCCGCCATCTGATGACGGTCAACGCCGTCGTCAGCTCGGTCTTCCTCGCCGCCTGCGCGCTGTTCACGCCGGCGACGCCGCTGCTGCTGATCCTGATCATTCTCGTGGTCGGCGGCTTCTTCCGCTCGTTGCAGTTCACCGCGATCAACACCGTGGCCTATGCCGAGGTCGAGACTGCGCAGATGAGCCGCGCCACCACGCTCACCAGTGTCAACCAGCAGCTCGCGATCTCCGCCGGCGTCGCGGTCGGCGCGTTCTCGGTGGAGACCACGATGTGGATGCACGGCGCGAGCCAGCTCACCGCGTCGTCCTTCGCGCCCGCCTTCATCGTCGTCGCGATCACGTCGGCGCTGTCGTCGATCCTGTTCTGGCAGATGCCGGATGACGCCGGCAGCGAGATCTCAGGCCGTAAGGTGGCTGCGATCGCGAGCCGCAAGGGCGCTGAGAAGGGCGCGGAGAAGGCCGCGACCAAGTCGGCCAGCGAAACCACCCATGACGCGCGGGATCAGCGGCTGGGGTAGCGACCGTTCTCCGGTCAAGGTCTCCTCGCGCCGGACTTCCAGAACTCGGCGAGGCGATCCGCCCACATCCGCGCGTGCAGCTCCGTGCCGGCACGGCTCATGTGGCAGCCGTCATGGCGCAGCGTAAGCCCGATCTGATCGGTATCCGGGCCAGGATGGACGCCGAGCGCCGGGTTCGGCACGACAGCCTGCGCCGAGCGTATGATCTCGTCGGGAACGCTGCCGCAAAGCGTCGCCGTGGCCACGAAGATCGGCGCCGTCACGTCGGCCGCCCGCAGGCCGGCGACGATCTCCAGATAGTTCCGCAAGTACGACAGCCGGCCCGCTTCCTTCATCTTCGGGGTGACTTGCAGATGCGTGCCGTCCTCCGCCCCGTTCGTCGAGAAGGCGAAGGCGTTGGACTCGCCCTGATGCCAGAGCACCGCGCTCGGCTCGAGACCGGCCTCGCGCAGGCCGGCGATGGTTGCGAGCAGCACCTCGAAATACTTGCCGCCGCGGGCGCGCCACTCCTCGAGATAGGTGCCGCCGATCGCGGCCGGCGCGATCAGCACCGTCTTCGCCAGCCCGCGATCGATCAATTCGTCGCCCAGCCGGGTGGCGACGTTCTCGCCGTCGCCCGTCGTTCCCAGCAACGGATTGCGCGCCACGTAGCAGCGGCCGTCGAAGCGGTCGAAATTGTAGAACCGGTTGTGAGGCTGATAGAGCCGGCCACTCTGATCGGGCGCGCCGGTGTTGGAGATGTTCGACTGGCCCGCGGTCAGAAGCACCACCAGCCCCTCGCGCGGAATGGCGTCGCAGGCAATTGGCGTCGCCCTGGCACGCGCAGCCTCGCTGTCCCCCATGAGACAGCGCGAGGCGTTGCCGCCCGCGATGAAATCCGCGTCAGAACCGTACAGCGCAAGAGCAAGGTTGCGTCCCTGCAGCAGGCTCTGCACCTCCGGGTCGCTGCTCGCGCCGTCGATACGACGGTCGATGTCGGCAAAGGCGGCGCGCCGCGTTCGCATCTGCTCCAGCAGCGCCAGGAAGCCTGGGCGGGTCGAGATCGGTCCGACGGCGCAGGGAACGCAATTGCCGTCGCGTGACCTGGCAGAGGTTGTCGGCTGGCAGACGTCGCGAGCCGGCAGCACCTCCGCAGCGCCGGCCGTGGCAGCGAACGAGGCGAACCACGCTGCGACAAGTACGACGATTGATACACGCAGGTTCATGTTCCAGTCACTCTTCGTCGCCAACCTTGGATATCACCTCTGTTCCAGAGCTTGCATATGACTTCCAGCCGTTCCGGGCCTCATGGTTCGAGACGCGCCGCAAGCGGCGCTCCTCACCATGAGGGGCTTGGATCGCGCTCCGAACACAGACCTCGTCCTGAGGAGCGCGCCCCTTGGCGCGCGTCTCGAAGGACGGCCACAGGGCGCACTCCCGTTGGTATCATCCATGTGAAAGCAGCCCCGCGTTCGTGCGGAAGAACCGAGGAGCGCCAATCTCGTTATGCACGCCGGCACCGCCCTGTTTCGTGGATACGGCGCGAGCCGCCTTTTCCATTATAGTCCGCCTCCATGAAGGAGAGCCGAATCGATGCACGGCCGCTCGCCACCCTGGCGACGGACTGTTGGCCAACCGCGCTTCTGCTCGCGGCGACGGTGCTCGCCGTGCCCGCACTCGGCGGCCTTGTCAGGCCGGCCTTCGTGCTCGGCTGCGCGGTCGCCGGCTGGTTCGCGTGGCGTCGCAGCCCCGAAGCCCACGTTCAGTCGGCGATCCTGATGTTCGCCTTCGCTCCTTTCGTGCGCCGCCTGGTCGACATCTCCGCAGGATTCGATTCGTCCGGCATCATGTTGAGCGGCCCCCTGCTGTTCATCATCGCGCCAGTTCCGAGTCTGGCACTCTCGCCCTCGGACAAGGACAGGCCGGGCAATCCCTGGCTCGTGGCGCCGCTCATCATCCTCGCCTGCATCGTCTATGGCGGCGCGCTTTCGATCTTCCAGAACGACTGGTTCAACGCCGCCAATGGCGGAATGAAATGGGCCGCGCCCGTACTCTATGCGATCGCCCTGCAGCAGCGGGCGCAATCCGACGGCGCCCTGCTCGATGCCATCACGCGCGTGTTCCTGCTGGTGCTGCCGCTCACCGGCCTCTACGGCATCTGGCAATATGTCGATCCGCAAGGCTGGGATCGGTTCTGGATGGTGAACGCCAGCATCACCTCGGCCGGCTATCCGCTGCCCTACATGGTGCGCGTGTTCAGCACGATGAACGGCCCGGCCAGCTACGCGACCTTCACGGCCACGGGTCTGCTGCTGGTGGGTTTCCTGCGCCCGGGATGGCTGGCACTGGCGGCGATGGCGCCGGCGGCGCTCGGCCTGTTGCTGTCGCTCTACCGCACCAGCTGGATCACGCTCGCGGTGGGCGTGCTGTTCTGCATGCTGTTCCCCGCGACGCGGCGTCGTGCCGTATCGATCACGGTCGGACTGGTCGGCGCGGTGATCGTCACCGTCATGTTCACGCCGTTCGCGGAGGTCATCACCTCTCGTCTGGAATCGCTCGGCAGCGTGTCGCAGGACAGTAGCGGCAGCGAGCGGCTGGATGAGTTCGTCACGCTGTGGAATGCGCCGAACAGCATGGTCCTGGGATCGGGCTTCACCATCACCGACGTCGGCGTCGCCGGCGCGATGCCGATCGACGGGCAGATCATCGCAAGCTGGGTGACGATGGGCATTCCGGTCGGACTGATCTGCCTCGCAGCCTATGTCTGGGTCGGGCTCGCCGCCACCGGCGCCGCCTGGCGGATGCCGACGCGCGAGGGCGCCGTGCTCGGCGCGCTCGCCATCAGTGCGCTGCTGATCCAGCTGCCGCTGACCAGCATCTCCTCCGGCGAGGTCTCGGCGCTGTTCTGGATGCTCGTCGCCATGGCCTGTCCGCTCGACCAGATGGCCGGCGGCGCACGGCGCACCGTCGCCGCTCGGCAGCATCAGGCCGGCGCCTGATCGGACGTTGCAACGCGCGGCGCGATCACTGCGGCCTGCGACTTCCGGGAGGCCGGCGGTGCAAGCCCGAAGACCGGCAGCAGATGCAGCCGCTGCAGGATGGCATGCGCCATCAGAGGAAGCACGACACCGGCCGCCGTACCGGCCAACAGATAGACCCATGGCGATGGCGGGATGTGCAGCTTGAGCATGATGATGCGCATGCCCGACCCGCTGAGGATGTGCAGGACATAGATCGTCATCGACGCGACGCCTGCGGCCGCAAGCCAGCGATGGCTCGTTGGCGCGAGCAGCTTGCAGAGCCCGACCGTGCCGGCGATCCCGAGCACACAGGCCGGCAGGGAGGCGAGCCCGTTGGCGTCCATGCCGGACAGCTGGCCGCCCAACGCCACTGCGGCCGCAAACGCGATCCCGATCACGGCCAACGCGGACCAGCCGAACGGCCGCCATTCCGCCACCACGCGAACACCGTAGACGCCCGCAACGTAGAACGGCAGATGATGCAGGGTGAGCGCGAGGTCAGGCCGGATCGGCAGCGTGAGGAACACGCAGAGCCCGGCCAGCGCGAGCGTGATCAAGACCGTCCGCGACGGGACCAGCACCGCGATCACGTGGCAGATCATCAACGCGTAGAGGAACCAGAACTGCGCGATCGGACGATACCAGATCGCGGCGAGATCGCCGGGATGGATCGGGATGTTGGCATCCCGTGCCAGCAGCATCGTGATCCCGCCCTGGATCAGCGACCACAGCACGTAGGGATAGGCGATGGTCCAGAGCTTGGACGTGAGGAAGGGACGCGCGCCGCGCCGCAAGCTGTGCTGCACATTCAAGCCGGCCAGGAAGAAGAACAGCGGCATGTGGAACGTGTAGAGCGTGTAGTCCATCCAGCGCGCGACGGCTCCATCCGGGAAGATGCCCGGGCGCACCAGACCGCCAAGCACGTGACCGTAGACCACCAGGATGACGCCGAGGCCGCGCGCGAAATCGATCCACGCCGTGCGCGCGGTGTCAGCCGTTGCCCTCTGCGTTCCAGCCTCCACGCCCGATATGTCCTACCCTGTCGCGCAGCCCGCGTCCGGTTTGCGATCCTGCGAAGTCAGCGCCGCATTCATCCAAGTCATAGCGCAGCCGGCTTTGCAGCGCCGTCGGCGCCTGCCAGGACATCGGGGGTATTCTCGCGTTAGTCTTAACCAACCGATAAGCCTCTGCCGGATGGCTGCGCCTACGCCGGGGATCGCGACCAGAGGTGGCGCGGTTCGGCTTGCGCGCCACACTCAATCCTCATTCGCCTTGAAGCGCCCGAGTCCCTTGAGGACGAACGGCGCGACGAGCGCAATCAGCGCGACCGCCAGCAGAGTGGCAGAGATCGGCGACTGCAGCAGGGTCATGGGATCGCCGAGGCTGATCGCGAGCGCCCGCCGCAACTGGCTCTCGGCGATCGGCCCGAGGATCAGCCCGACCACGACCGGCGCGATCGGGAAATCGAAGCGGCGCATCAGGAAGCCGAGCACGCCGAAGCCGGCCAGCATCGACAATTCGACCACGGACGGCTTTGCGGCGATCGTCCCCATCGTGGCGAACACGAGGATGCCGGCGTAGAGCCAGGGCGTCGGGATCGCGAGCAGCTTCACCCACAGACCGACCAGCGGCAGGTTGAGCACCAGCAGCATCGTGTTGGCGATGAACAGGCTGGCGATCAGGCCCCAGACCAGGTCGGGCCGCTCGGCAAACAGCAGCGGGCCCGGATTGAGGCCATATTGCTGGAAGCCGGCGAGCATCATCGCGGCGGTCGCCGAGGTGGGCAGGCCGAGGGTCAGCAGCGGCACCAGCGTGCCCGCGGCGGAGGCGTTGTTGGCGGCCTCAGGACCGGCGACGCCCTCGATCGCGCCCTTGCCGAACTGATCGGGATATTTGGTCAGCCGTCGCTCGGTCGAATAGGACAGGAAGGTGGGGATCTCCGCCCCACCGGCCGGCAGCGCGCCGATCGGAAAGCCGAACATCGTGCCGCGCAACCACGGCTTCCACGACCGCTTCCAATCCTCGCGCGTCATCCACAGCGAGCCCTTGATGGCCTCGATCTTCTCCTCGCTATGGTGCCGGCGCGAGGCGACGTAGAGCGCTTCGCCGACCGCGAACAGGCCGACCGCCAAGGTCGTCACCTCGACGCCATCGAGCAGCTCCGGCACGCCGAAGGCGAGCCGCGCCTGTCCCGTCAGTTTGTCGATGCCGATCAGGCCGAGCGTCAGGCCGATGAACAGGCTGGTGAGGCCGCGGATCGGTGAATCGCCGAACGTCGCGGACACCGTGACGAAGGCGACGCACATCAGCGCGAAGTAGTCCTCCGGCCCGAAGCGCACGGCGATGTCGACGAGATACGGCGACAGGAACGCGAGTCCGATGGTGGCGATGGTGCCCGCGACGAACGAGCCGATTGCCGCCGTCGCCAGCGCCGGGCCGCCGCGGCCGGCCTTGGCCATCTTGTTGCCCTCGAGCGCGGTCGCCATCGAGGCGCTCTCGCCGGGGGTGTTGATCAGGATCGCGGTGGTCGATCCGCCATACATGCCGCCATAATAGATGCCGGCGAACATGATCAGCGAACCGCCGGGATCGAGCTTGTAGGTCACCGGCAGCAGCAGCGCGACGGTGAGCGCCGGCCCGATGCCCGGCAGCACGCCGACGGCGGTGCCGAGGAACACGCCGACCAGCGCATAGAGCAGGTTCATGGGCTGAACGGCGATCGCCATCCCATGCGCGAGCGCGGCAAAGGTGTCCATCAGAGCAGTCTTTCGAGCGGACCGGCGGGAAGGCTCAGGGTGAGGAGGCGGTCGAATGCGAGATAGATCAGCGTCGTCAGCACCGCGCCGATGACGAGATCGGTGACGAAGGCGCGCCGGCCGAACGCGGCCGACGTCGTCACGAACAGCGCGGTGGTCGCCAGGATGAAGCCGCCACCGAAGCCGATGATCGCGATCAAGAGCGCAAGGCCGGCGAGGATCAACAGCACCGCCTTCGGATCGGAGCTCTCGCGCGGCGGCAGGTTGCCTCTGAGGGCATCGATCAGATTGGCCAGTGCAAGAATGCCGAGCCCGATCGCGATCACGACCGGCATGACCTGCGGGCCCATGCCGTACATCGTGGTCGCCGGGATCTGATTGGCGTCATAGACAAGCACGAGTGCGACAGCCGCCAGCAGCGCCGCAATGACGATGCCGGCCTTGTCGACGCCTCCCGAGGCGGGTGTCTCGGTGCCGGCACTCTCCGTCGTCATGACTTGACGAGGCCGACCGACTTCAACACGTCGGTGACGCGGACGTTCTCCTTTTTCAGGAAATCGGCGAACGCATCACCCGGAAGATAGGCGTCATCCCAGCCCTTCTGCTTCAGGATCTCCTTCCACGCATCCGACTTCACCATCTTCTCGACGGCCTCGCTGAGCGTCTTCTTCTGCTCCGGCGTGATGCCGGGCGCCGCGACCACCGAACGCCAATTGGCGAGCACGAGGTCGATGCCCTGCTCCTTGAAGGTCGGGATGTCGACCCCTGGAATGCGTTTCTCCGAGGACACACCGATGGCGCGCAGCTTGCCGCTCTTGATCTGCCCGTCGTATTCCGACAGGCCGGAAATGCCCGCCGTGACCTTGCCGCCGAGGATCGCCGCCAGCGACTCGCCGCCGCCCGAGAACGGGATGTAGTTGACCTTCTTGGCGTCGGCGCCGACGGCGCCGGCGAACAGCGCCGCCATCACGTGATCGACGCCGCCGGCCGAGCCGCCGGCGAAGGTGACCTTGGCGATGTCGGCCTTCAGCGCCGCGGCGAGATCCTGCGCCGTCTTGATCGGCGAGTTCGCGGGCACGACGATGACCTGGATCTCCTCGGTTAGGCGCGCGATCGGGGTCACCTGCTCCAAGGTCACCGGCGACTTGTTCATGGCGAGCGCGCCGACCATGACGAAGCCGTTGACCATCAGTTGGTTGCCGTCGCCCTTGGCGCCGTTGACGAACTGCGCGATGCCGACGGTGCCGCCCGCCCCCGCCACGTTGGTGACCTGGACGCTGCGCGCCACGCCCGACGCCACGAAGGCCTGCTGCATTGCCCGCGCGGTCTGGTCCCAGCCGCCGCCGGGCGCGGCCGGCGCCATCACCTTCAGCTCGAGCTGCTGGGCGAAGGCCGGAGCACCGGCAAGGAAGCTCAAAGCGACGATGGCGCCGAACAGGCGCGTACAGAACGAATTCAAGGCGGTCCTCCACGGTCGGCCGAACGAACGGCTCGCGTTTCTTCTCTTGCCCCTCACGAGCGGCATTTCAGCGGGAAATGCGGCCGCTGTCCAGACGGGATTGCTCGCGCCTTCGCCCGCGTTGCAGCAGCAGCCCTGGGAGGACGAGACGGTTGTGGGAGGAGCGGCCTAACCGCAAGTCCAGACCATCCCCACTGGCGTCCGCGTCCAGCACGGGCCGAAGCTGCCGCCATTATAATGGCCACGATAGAAGCCTGGCTGGCCGAAATAATGCCACTCGCCGTTGTAGAGCATGTATTTCGGCGTGCCGTCGATATACCAGTGGCGACGGCTGCCGCGCGGCCCGTTGCGCATGGCCTCTTTGTCGGCATAGAGCGGCAGGCTGTTGTTGGGCGGCTGCTTATAGCCGGGCAGGAAGCCATAGCCCTGCCAGCGGTGGGCCTTGCGCTTGTGCGACGGCGCCGCGGTCGCGATCGCGGGGACCAGCAGCAGAAGCATCACGATCGCGACGATGAAACGATGCGGCATCACGGCAGCCCGATGGGTACGAGGGTCTCGAATCTTCAGTTCGATTGCGGCACGGCAACGGCCGTTCCGTCATGAAATGTTTCAGCGATGCCGCCGATGCGCGCGGCGCGGCGGAGGCGACGGCGGGGCGTAGAAGGGATTGAGATCGCACATCGCCGCACGGCCCGACGCCGTCGCGCGACATTGCGGCAGCGACGTATAGCTGCAGTCGATCCACTCGCCACCGCCAAACCGGCCGCCTTCATAGACCTTCATGCACACGGGATAGCGCGGATCGTAGGCCTGGGCGTGAGCCGGCCCCGATATGGCCGAGCCCACCGTCAAAGCGACCGCGACAGCGCTGCAGGTCAGGACGCGCATTTCGGGACCTCCGGAACGAGTCTCGTCGGCCCAAGCCGATTCCCGAGACCTTGTTGCATCTGCTCTGTATCGCCGGCGCTGGCCGGTCGCAATGACGACATTACAACAGGTCGGCCTGCTCTCCGCCGCGGAAACCCATCGCCAGCACGTAGCGCTCCGACGAATCCTGTCGGCTCGCCGCCGGCTTGACGTGGCGGACGCTGGCGTAATCGCGCTTGAGCTGCGCCATCAAGTCGGCATCGGCGCCGCTCTGGAACGTCTTGGCGAGAAAGCTGCCGCCCGGTTTGAGCACCTCGCTGGCGAAATGCGCGGCGAGTTCGACGAGACCGACGATGCGGAGCTGGTCGGTCTTGCGGTGGCCGGTGGTGTTGGCGGCCATGTCGGACATCACGACGTCGGCGCGGCCCCCGATCATCGCCGTCAGCTTCTCCGGCGCATCCTGGGCGTGGAAATCGAGCTGGGTGAAGGTGACGCCGGGGATCTCGCCCATCTCCAGCAGATCGATCGCGACCACCTTGCCCTTCCCGGCCTCGGCCCCGACCCGACGCGCCGCGATCTGGCTCCAGCCGCCAGGCGCAGCGCCGAGATCGACCACCGTCATGCCGGGCTTGAGCAGCCGGTATTTGTCATCGATCTCGAGCAGCTTGTAGGCCGCGCGTGAGCGATAGCCGTCGCGCTTGGCCTTGATGACATAGGGATCGTTGAGCTGGCGCTCCAGCCAGAGTTTCGAGGACAGCTTGCGCTTGCCTCCGGTCTTGACCTGCACATGCATGCGGCCGGTCGTGTCTTTTGCCATGTGTTTCTCGGTCGTCGTGACCAGACGCGGGAGGCGAAAATCCGTCCATGCTCGAGGTCTGGCGGAACTACAAAGGTCACCCTCCCCTGGAGGGGGAGAGTCGATCGGGAGCGAAGCGAGCGATCGGGGTGGGGTGAGCCACACGAAGACTGCTCGTGGAACTCACCCCACCCCGTCTCACATTGCGCTGCGCTCCATGTGAGACGACCCTCCCCCTCCAGGGGAGGGTGAAGTCGCTACGCCGTGCGCAGCGCACCGTCTTCGCGCATCATCTCGACCAGCATGCCTTCGCGCAGGCCGCGATCGGCGACGCGCAGCCGCGGCAGCGGAAACGCCAAGCGAATCGCGTCGAGAATGGCGCAGCCCGCCAGAACGAGGTCGGCGCGGTCGATGCTGATGCAGTTGTTCTCGGCGCGGTCCTGGTAGCTCATCGCCAGCAGCTTGGCGATCGTCGTCGTGATGTCGGCATCGTTGATCCAGATGCCGTCGACCCGGCGCCGATCGTAGCGGGCGAGGTTGAGATGAATGCCGCCGAGCGTCGTCACGGTGCCGGAGGTGCCGAGCAGATGCATGTCGGAGAGGTCGCCGCCGTTCTCGGCCGCGAACGGCCCGACATGCTCGGCCACGGCCTCGACCATGGCGGCATAGATCTCCGGCGTCACGTCTCGGCCGCCGAAGCGTTCGGCCAGCGTCACGACGCCGAGCGGGATCGACATCCAGGCCTTGATCCGCGGCTCGGCGCTGCGGTCGGCCGGATCGCGCTCGATCCGCACCAGCTCGCTGGAGCCGCCGCCAATGTCGAACAGGATGGCCCCGCGCCCGCCTGGATCCAGCAGCGGCGCGCAGCCCTTGACGGCCAGCGCCGCCTCAGTCTCGCGGTCGATCACCTCGAGCTCGATGCCGGTCTCCGCTGCCACCCGGCTGCGGAACCCCTCCGCATTGGAGGCGGCCCGGCAGGCCTCGGTCGCGATCAGACGCAGGCGGCTGGCCTTCTTGGATTGGATCTTGTCCCGGCAGATGCTGAGCGCGGCGATGGCCCGATCCATCGCCGCATCGCTGATGCAGCCGGTGGTCGAGATGCCCTCGCCCAGCCGGACAATGCGCGAGAAGGAGTCGACCACGCGGAAACTGTCGCCCGAAGGACAGGCGATCAGGAGCCGGCAATTGTTGGTTCCGAGGTCCAGGGCCGCGTAGACGCTGCTGCCATTGCTGGCGCAGGAAGGCGTCGCGACGTCCAGACCCGGACGCAAGCCGGGCTCCAGGTTCCCGCGCGGCGTGGGACTCTCCCGCAGCCGCGTGTCATTGATCATTCAAATGTCTTTCCGCTGGCCGAACCGGCCCAGATGGAAGTTCTCTTTCATGAGACATTATCAGTGGATAGCGCCGGCGCAACAGCCCCTCCGTCAGGCGTGATGCACCATTCCTAATCAACCGTTGTCCGGCCGCGGGCGCTGCACTATCTGGGAACAGCCCGCATTTGCGACCAATCCAGCCTCTTGGACCCTCATTCATGCAAGATCACACCGTCCCGGCCTCCCTCGAAAACGCGATCGCGCTGCAGAAATTCGGCGTCGGGCAGCCGGTCCGGCGCAAGGAGGACGACACGCTGGTGCGCGGTCACGGCAAATATACCGACGATTTCAACCTGCCCGGCCAGGCCCATGCCTGGATCGTCCGCTCCAGCCACGCCCATGGCATCATCAAGAGGATCGACACCGCGGCCGCCAAGGCCATGCCCGGCGTGCTCGGGGTGTGGACTGGAGCCGACCTCGCCGGAGCCAACTATGGCCCGTTCACCTGCGGCCTGCCGCTGAAGGGCCGGGACGGCTCGCCGCTGCTGCAGACCAACCGGCCGGCGCTCGTCACCGACAAGGTGCGCTTCGTCGGCGACCCCGTCGCGTTCGTGGTGGCGGAGACCGCGGCCCAGGCCCGCGACGCGGCCGAGGCGGTCGAGGTCGATATCGAGCCCCTGCCCGCGGTCACCAATGCCGAGGAAGCCGCCAAGCCCGGCGCGCCGCAGCTCTATGACCATATCCCCAACAACGTCGCGCTCGATTATCATTACGGCGACACGGCCAAGATCGAAGAGGCCTTCGCCAAGGCCGCGCACGTCACCAAGCTCGACATCGTCAACACCCGCGTCGCCGTGGTGTCGATGGAGCCGCGCGTGGCGCTCGCCGCGTTCGACGGCAAGACCGAGCGCTTCACCTTGCAGGTGCCGACCCAGGGCGTGTCCGGCAACAAGGCGACGCTGGCCAAGATCCTCAACGTCGCACCGGACAAGGTCCGCATCCTCACCACCAATGTCGGCGGCTCCTTCGGGATGAAGAACGTCTCCTATCCCGAATACGTCTGCATTCTGCACGCGGCGAAGCAGCTCGGCCGCCCCGTGAAATGGCGCGACGAGCGCACCACCGCCTTCCTGTCCGACAGCCAGGGTCGCGACCAGATCATCCATGGCGAGCTGGCGCTCGACGCCGACGGCAAGTTCCTCGCTGTCAGGCTCTCCGGCTATGGCAATCTCGGCGCCTACATCATGGGCGTGGCGCCGCTGCCGCTGTCGCTCAACACCGGCAAGAACCTCGCCAGCGTCTACAAGACGCCGCTGCTCGGCGTCGATATCAAGACCGTGCTGACCAACGTCACCTTGATGGGCGCGTATCGCGGCGCCGGCCGTCCCGAGGCGAACTACTTCATGGAGCGGCTGATCGACACCGCCGCGCGCGAGATGGGCATCGACCGTCTCACCATCCGCAAGCGCAACTTCATCAAGCCGAGCCAGATGCCGTTCCCGGCCGCGTCGGGCGTCACCTACGACTCCGGCGACTTCGCCGCGGTGTTCGAGAAGGCGCTGCAGGTCTCCGACTACGCCGGCTTCGCCAAGCGCAAGCGCGAGAGCCGCAAGAACGGCAAGCTGCGCGGTATCGCCGTCGGCTCCTATCTCGAGGTCACCGCGCCGCCGTCAGGCGAACTCGGCAAGATCACCTTCGACGCCGATGGCGGAGTGACCCTGACGACCGGCACGCTCGATTACGGCCAGGGCCACGCCACGCCGTTCTCGCAGGTCTTGTCGGCGCAACTCGGCGTGCCCTTCGACAAGATCCGGCTGGAGCAGAGCGATTCCGATCTCGTGCGGTTCGGCAACGGCACCGGCGGCTCGCGCTCGATCACCGCGACCGGCCAGGCCATCGTCGAATCCTCGCAGCTCGTGATCGCCAAGGGCAAGCAGGCCGCCGCGCATCTGCTCGAAGCCTCGGAAGCCGACATCGAGTTTGCCAACGGCCAGTTCACCATCGCCGGCACCGACCGCAGCATCGACATCATGGAGCTGGCGCGCCGGTTGCGCGAGGGCAAGATGCCCGAGGGCGTGCCGGCCTCGCTCGACGTCGACCACAACTCGACGGTAGCGGAGTCGACCTTCCCCAATGGCTGCCACGTCTGCGAGGTCGAGATCGAGCCGGACACCGGCGTCGCGCAGATCGTCGCGTATACCGCAATCAACGACTTCGGCACGGTGATCAATCCGATGATCGTCGCCGGCCAATTGCATGGCGGCGTCGCCCAGGGCATCGGCCAGGCGCTGATGGAGCATCTGCGCTACGACGAGAGCGGCCAGCCGATCACCGGCTCGCTGATGGACTACGCGCTGCCGCGCGCCTCCGACGTGCCGATGATGACGGTGGACAACCATCCGGTGCCCGCCAAGAGCAACCCGCTGGGCACCAAGGGCTGCGGCGAGGCCGGCTGCGCCGGCTCGATGGCGAGTGTGATCAATGCCGTGATCGACGCGCTGTCGGACTATGGCGTGAAGCACCTGGACATGCCGCTGACCACCGAGAAGCTCTGGCGCGCGATCCAGGACGGCAAGGCGAAGACCGCGGCGTAGCTGCTTCGCTGCGCTCGCGATGAGGCGAAAACATCTCATTGCTAAACGAAAAGCCCGTAGCCCGCACGAGCGCAGCGATATGCGGGGTCTCACGGGCCGTATCGGTGAACCCGGATGTCGCTCCCGCCTGCACCCGCTGGGCGCCGGCGCGCGCGCATCCGGACTACGGACTGTCGATCGGGCTGCGGGTCCTCTCCACGTCATTGCGAGCGTAGCGCGTAGCGAAGCAGTCCAGAATCCTTCCACGGAGACAGTCTGGATTGCTTCGCTGCGCTCGCAATGACGGGAGTGTGGGGCGACCAGCATGCCCCAATCTCAACTGTCATCGTCCGCGCATGCGGACGATCCAATACTCCGAGGCGGTTACGATTCAGCCGAGACGTCGCGGCGTACTGGATGCTCCGCCTGCGCGGAGCATGACAGCTGCCTTATGGATGCCGCCTGCCTTTTACCACTACGCCGCCGCCTGCGCGCGCGGCTGGTAGATCGCCACATGGTGGCAGTGCGCCAGCGGCCGCGTGCCGTTCGCCACCACCAGCGCATCGATCTCGACGAAGCGGTGGCCCTTCTTCTCGTAGTTCGCGACCACCCGGCCACGCGCGGTGATCTCGTCGGTTTCGGCAACCGCCGACAGCAGCTGCATGCGGCTGCCGACATGAATCCACGGACCTAGCACGATGTTGTCGACCAGCAGGCGGTTCATCACCCTCTGCAACATGCCCGGATGACCAAGCCGCTCGTTTGCATAGATCGGATCGCGCTCGCGAATCTCAGAGAGATAGGCGGTGGCCGCCTGTCCCGGCCACGCGCGTGGGGCCGTGCCGAGCCAGCTGCCGACAGCGAACGACTCCGCACCGACGAGCGGCCGCACCGCCGCGGCTGGAACCTCTCGATATTCGGCCAGAGCGATGTCGGGCGCCGACGCGGGCAGCGACGCGGAACCGGTGGCGCAGATCTCGCCTTTACTCGTCACCTCCAGGCGGAGCCCGTCGCCGACCTCCTCCGCCCTGACCTCGGCGATCTCGCCGTCATAGACCGGCTTGGTGAACCGCGCCTCGATCAGCCCACGCTCCAGGAACGCCCGCCCCCAGCGCGCGACCGGCTGATGCAGCATATAGGCCAGCACCTCGACGCCGGGCACGAGGCCGCCGGCGAAGCCGAACCGCCGGGCCACGCGGTCGTCGTGCATCTTGTTCTCGGACTGCTTGGCCGTGTTGAACGCCTCGACCGCATACGCCGCGATTCCGTCTGCCATCCTTGCCTCCCTTTGACCCTTTTCGGGCGATGGTAACGGCCGGAAAGGTCCTGGCAAGGCCAGCGTTTGGCTCGCAATTTGGCTGGCGATGGGGTACCAACCGGCCACCCCCAGCAGAACGCCAGATGACGACCGAAACCGCCGAGCTCGCCCCTGTCACGATCTATGTCGACGCCGACGCCTGTCCGGTGAAGGACGAGATCTATCGCGTCGCGATCCGCCACGGCCTGCCAGTGATCGTGGTTGCGGGCGGCTTCATCCGCGTGCCCGAGGATCCCCTGATCACGCGCGTGGCGGCGGGCAGCGGCATGGATGCCGCGGACGACTGGATCGCAGAGCGCGCCGGCGCCGACGACGTCGTCATCACCGCGGACATTCCGCTGGCGAGCCGCTGCGTCAAGGCCGGCAGCGCCGTGATCGCACCGAACGGCAAGCCGTTCACCGAGGAGTCGATCGGCATGACGCTCGCTGTGCGCAACCTCATGACCGATCTGCGGTCATCGGGCGAGGTGACCGGCGGCCCGCGCTCGTTCACGCCGCGCGACCGCTCCACCTTCCTCTCCACCCTCGATACCACGATCCGCCGCCTGCAGCGCCAGCGCGCGGCGCGGGTCCAGCAGCAGAGCTAGAGATATGGCGCCGCCTCTCATCCAACTCAAAGACATCCGCCTGACCTTCGGCGGCACCGCGCTGCTGCAGGGCGTCGAACTGTCGGTCTCGCCCGGCGAGCGCGTCTGCCTGATCGGCCGCAACGGCTCCGGCAAGTCGACGCTGCTCAAGATCGCCGCCGGCCTCGTCGAATGCGACAGCGGCACCCGCTTCGTGCAGCCGGGCGCCACGGTTCGCTATCTGCCGCAGGAGCCGGATTTCTCCGGCCATGCCACCACGCTGTCCTATGTCGAGGCCGGGCTCGGCCCGGGCGACGATCACTATCAGGCGCGCTATCTCGTCGAGCAGCTCGGACTGACTGGAGAAGAAGATCCCGCGCATGTCTCCGGCGGCGAGGCGCGCCGCGCGGCGCTGGCGCGCGTGCTTGCGCCCAACCCCGACATCCTGCTGCTGGACGAGCCGACCAACCACCTCGACCTCACGACCATCGAGTGGCTGGAGAACGAGCTCGACGGCCGAAGCTCGGCGCTGGTGCTGATCAGTCACGATCGTCGTTTCCTCACCAATCTGTCCCGCGCGACAGCGTGGCTCGACCGCGGCCAGATCAGGCAGATCGACCGCGGCTTTGCGGCGTTCGAGGCGTGGCGCGACGAGGTGCTGGCGGAGGAAGAACGCGAGCAGCACAAGCTCGACCGCAAGATCGTCAACGAAGAGCACTGGCTGCGCTACGGCGTCTCCGGCCGCCGCAAGCGCAACGTCAAACGGCTCGCCAATCTGCATGCGCTGCGCCAGCAGCGCCGCGACTATCGCGGCACGGCGGGCGCCGCCAACCTCGCCGCGGCCGAGGCCGACAAGTCCGGCAAGCTGGTGATCGAAGCGAAGGGCGCATCGAAGAGCTATGGTGATCGCAAGATCGTCGACAACTTCTCCATCCGCATCCAGCGCGGCGACCGCATCGGCATCGTCGGCCCCAACGGCGCCGGCAAGACCACGCTGGTCAACCTGCTCACCGGCGGCAGCGAGCCGGACAGCGGCAGCATCCGGCTCGGCGTCAATCTGGAGACGGCGACGCTCGACCAGCACCGCGAGAGCCTCGATCCCCGGACGACGCTCGCCGAAGCGCTGACCGGCGGCCGCGGCGATCACGTCATGGTGGCCGGCAAGCCGAAGCACGTCGTCGGCTACATGGAGGACTTCCTGTTCTCGCGCGAGCAGATGCGCACGCCGCTCGAAGTGCTCTCCGGGGGCGAGCGCGGCCGGCTGATGCTGGCGCGCGCGCTGGCCAAGCCATCGAACCTGCTGGTGCTGGACGAGCCGACCAACGATCTCGACTTGGAGACACTCGACGTGCTCGAGGACATGCTCGGCGACTACGAGGGCACGGTGATCCTGATCAGCCATGACCGCGACTTCCTCGATCGCGTGGTCACCTCGGTGATCGTCCCCGAGGGCAACGGCAAATGGCAGGAATACGCCGGCGGCTACAGCGACATGCTGGCGCAGCGCGGCGCCGACCTGAAGCGCCAGCATGCCAAGGCGGCTGAGGAGAAGAAGGAAACCAAGCACGCGGCCGCGGCGCCTGCGAGCGCGCCGAAGCGCAAGCTCTCCTTCAACGAGAAGCACGCACTGGAGACCTTGCCGAAGACGATCGCCAAGCTGCAAGCCGAGATCGCCAAGCAGCAGGCCGTGCTCGCCGACCCCGCGCTGTATGCGAAAGACCGCAAGAAATTCGACGCCGCCTCCCTCGCGATCGCCACTGCGCAAGCCGAGCTCACCGCCGCCGAAGACCGCTGGTTGGAGCTCGAAGTGCTGCGCGAGGAGATCGAGGGCGCGTGACGTTCATCGAAATCACTTCGTCATTGCGAGCGAAGCGACATGTCCGCCATAGCCCGAAGGGCGACGGCGGAAGCAATCCAGGGCTGCAGTCGTGACTCTGGATTGCTTCGTCGCTTCGCTCCTCGCAATGACGGCTATATGGAGTAAATGACATGACCACCCCGCTCGCCGCCAAGATCGCCAGGGACTACGGCACGCCCTGCGCCGTCATCGACATGGACAGAGTTGAGCGCAACATCGCGCGCATCCAGACGCAATGCGAAGCCGCCGGCGTCGCCAACCGCCCGCACATCAAGACCCACAAGAGCCCGGTGCTTGCCAAGCTGCAGATCGAGGCGGGCGCGCAGGGCATCACCTGCCAGAAGATCGGCGAGGCTGAGATCATGGCGGATGCCGGCATCGCCGATATCCTGATCAGCTACAACCTGATCGGCGAGGAAAAGATGGCGCGCCTCGCCGCGCTGCAAGCCAAGGCCAACATGACGGTTGCCGCCGACAACGCGACCGTGATCTCCGGCCTGCCGCAGGCGGCAAAGCAATCCGGCTGCACGCTGTCGGTCGTGGTCGAATGCGACACCGGGCGCAAGCGCGCCGGCGTCGAGACGCCGACGGAAGCGATCCAGCTCGCGCGCCAGATCGCAGCGTCAGACGGCCTGCGCTTCGCCGGCTTCATGCTGTATCCGACCGAGACCGGCTGGGACGAGGCGCAGCGCTTCTATGACGAGGCCCTGGCCGGCGTTCGCGCCGAAGGGCTGGAGGCTGCCATCGTCTCGACCGGCGGCTCGCCCAACCTGAAGAATCTCGGCAAGCTCAAGGGCGCCACCGAGCACCGGCCCGGCACCTACATCTACAACGACCGCATGCAGGTCGCCGCCGGGGTCGCGACCTGGGACGACTGCGCGCTGCACATCTACTCCACCGTCGTCAGCCGCGCCGCGCCCGAGCGCGGCATCCTCGACGCCGGCTCGAAGACGCTGACGACCGACACCGGCGGCCTCGACGGCCACGGCCTGATCCTGGAGCACCCGGAAGCGAAGATCGCCCGCTTCGCCGAGGAGCACGGCTTCCTCGATCTCTCCCGCAGCAACACCCGCCCCAATGTCGGCGACGTCGTGCGCATCATCCCCAACCACGTCTGCGTCGTCGTCAACATGATGGACGAGGTCGTGACGGTCCGCGGCGAGGAGATCCTGGGCACGTTGCCGGTCGCGGCGCGGGGCAAGCTGCGGTAGGACGAAGCTCTCTCGCAGCGTCACTGCGAGGAGCGAAGCGACGATGACGAGAAATCTGTAGGGTGGGCAAAGGCGCGAAGCGTCGTGCCCACCGCGTTCTTGTACGAATGCCAATGGTGGGCACGCTTCGCTTTGGCCACCCTACAATTCGAGCCGCTTCAAGACGCCCCTGCCCGCGGCGGCCCCGGTCGCGAACGAGGCTTGCAGCAGATAGCCGCCGGTCGGGGCTTCCCAATCGAGCATCTCGCCGGCGGCGAACACACCGGGCAGGCGTTTGAGCATGTAATCGGCGTCGAGCTCGCCATGCGCGATGCCGCCGGCGCTGGAGATGGCGCGGGCGAGTCCGGCGGTGCCCGTCAGCTTCAGCGGCACGGCATTGATCAGCGTCGCGAGACGCTCCGGCGGCAGCGACGACAACGCCAGGCCGTGCGCCTTGGCCGCCTCCTGCAGCAGCCCGATCGCCACCGGCGACAACTGCACCGCCTTGCGCAGCACGTTCGAGAACGACTGCTTGCCGCGCGGTGCCGAGAGCCGCGTGATGAGATCGGCTGTCGCGAGGTCGGGCCGCAGCGCGACGTGCAGGATCGCCCCCCCTGTCAGCGCGATCGCCTCGCGCAGCTCGGCCGACAGCGCATAAACGGCGCCGCCCTCGATGCCATCGCGCGTGACGACAGCCTCCCCGCGCACGCCGCGATCACCGAACGACAGCGCGATGCCCTTCAGCGGCTGGCCCTCGAAGCGATCGCGGAAGATGTCTGACCAGGCGACGGTGAAGCCGCAATTGGCCGGCCGCAGCGGCGCGATCGCGACGCCCTTCGCCGCCAGGATCGGCACCCAGCCGCCGTCGGACCCGAGCCGCGGCCAAGAGGCGCCGCCGAGCGCGAGCACGACAGCGTCAGCGGCGACCGCGCGCGCTCCCGCCGGCGTTTCGAATGTGAGATGTCCGTCCGCGTCCCAGCCGGTCCAGCGATGCCGCAACTCGACGCGCACGCCCTGCGCATCGAGGCGGCGCAGCCACGCGCGCAGCAGCGGCGAGGCCTTCATTGCCCTCGGAAACACGCGGCCGGAGGAGCCGACGAAGGTCGGCTCGCCCAGCGCCTCGCACCAGTCGCGCAGCCGCTGCGGCGGGAACACGCGGATCGCCGGCTCAAGCCACGCCGCCGCCTCGCGGTAGCGCGCCAGGAAGGCGGGCAGCTCTTCGCTATGGGTGAGGTTGAGGCCGCCGCGACCGGCCATCAGAAACTTACGCGCGACCGACGGCATGGCGTCGTAGACGGTCACGGCCGCACCGCCCTCGGCCAACACCTCGGCCGCCATCAGCCCGGCCGGGCCGGCTCCGATGACGGCGACTTGGTTTGAAGAGGACATGGCGCCAATCTAGGCCGAGCAGGTCGCCGAGCAAAAGGTCGTCATGCCCGGGCTTGACCCGGGCATCCACGCCTCTCCACGCATTCAGTGCCAAAGACGTGGATGGCCGGGTCAAGCCCGGCCATGACGGCGGAGTTCGACCCGGGCATCGTGTCTTACAGCTTGATCCCCAGCCGCGCGGCGGCCTGACCGACATATTTCTGCGTCTGCTCGAATGCGCCCTGCAGCGCCCTCGCCTTCGACATGTCGCTGATCTCGGCAAAATGCGCGGCGATCGCGTCCGGCGTCCATTCCTCCGGCGGCAGGTTGATGCCCTCGCTCTCCAGGATCCTGATCACCGCGAAGGAGCCGGCACCCGCGCCCATGATGGTCCGGGTCGGCGCGTCCTCGCTCAGCAGATACTCCACCGCGGGCGTGATCGATTCCGGCTTCATCAGCTGCAGCGCCTGCGGTGGCAGCAGTTCCTCCGTCATGCGCGTCGCCGCCGTCGGCGAGATGATGTTGACGCGGATGTTGGTCTTGCGGCCCTCCTCCGCCAGCACGTTCATGAGGCCGACCATGCCGGTCTTGGCCGCGCCGTAGTTGGCCTGCCCGAAATTGCCGAACAGGCCCGAGGACGAGGTCGTCAGCACGATGCGGCCGTAGTTGCGCTCGCGCATGCCGTTCCACACCGCCTTGCAGCAGTAGAAGCTGCCGACCAGATGCACGTCGAGCACCTTGGCGAAATCCGCCACCTCCATCTTGCCGAACGACTTGTCGCGCAGGATGCCGGCATTGGCGCACATGATGTCGACGCTGCCCCACTCCTTCGTGGCGCGCTCGACCATCGCAGTGACCTGCTCGAAATTCGAGACGTCGGCGCCGTCGGCGATCGCGGTGCCGCCGGCTTTGCGGATCTCCTCGACCACCGTCTCCGCCGCAGTCATCGAGCCGCCGGTGCCGTCGCGCGTGCCACCGAAATCATTGACCACGACCTTGGCGCCGCGGTTCGCCAATCCCAGCGCATGCGCGCGTCCGAGACCATTGCCTGCGCCGGTGACGATGGCGACGCGTCCGTCAAATCTGATTGCCATGTTGCTGTGTCCTAGGTTCTAGGCTCGTCATGCCCGGGCTTGACCCGGGCATCCATCCACTTCGAAAAACTCTCAGTTTTGTTGGATCGCCGGGTCAAGCCCGGCGATGACGAGGGGTGGGTTGGGACGAAGAGAGTTAGCTGAGATAGATCAGTCCGATCCAGTCGGCGACCAGCGCGGGTTTGTCCTCGCCTTCGATCTCGACCGTGACATTGGTGCGCGACTGCAATTCCTTGGGCTTGCGCAGCGTGGCTTCCGCCAGCACGAAGCGGCCGCGCACGCGTTTTCCCGATTTCACCGGCGAGATGAAGCGCAGCTTGTCGAAGCCGTAATTGACGCCCATCGCCGTGCCCTCGATCGCCGGCATCACCTCGTAGGACATCACCGACAGCAGCGACATCGTCAGAAAACCGTGCGCGATCGTGGTGCCGAACGGCGTCGCCTTGGCTTTCTCCGGATCGACATGGATGAACTGATGATCCTCGATCACATCGGCATAGGTGTCTATGCGCTGTTGATCGAGCACGTGCCACGATGACACGCCGATCTCCTGGCCCACCATGGCCTGATAGGCTGCGAGCGAAATCGGCGGCTTCTTCCAGATCTGGTTCATGCGTTCCTACACCTCGTGCCCGGACGGCCTGGTCTTCAGCTCCGGGAAATCCTCTTCCTTGAACTCCGTGCCGCGCAGATGATCCGTGCGGTCGTCCTCATGCTCCAGCCGGCGCAGCTGCACGCGGCGGATCTTTCCGGAGATCGTCTTCGGCAGCTCGCTCACGAGCTCGAGCCGGCGGATGCGCTTGAACGGCGCCAGCCGCGCCTGAAGATGCACGAAGATCGACAGCGCCGTGGCGCGCGAGCGCTCCGCGCCGGCCGTCAGCAACACATAGGCTTTCGGGATGGCGAGACGGATGGGATCCGGAGACGGCACAACGGCAGCCTCGGCGACGGCCTCATGCTCCAGCAGCACGCTTTCCAGCTCGAACGGCGAGATGCGGTAGTCGGACGATTTGAACACGTCGTCGGAGCGCCCGACGAAGGTGAGATAGCCGTCGCCGTCCTGGAACACGACGTCACCCGTGCGGTAGCGCGTGCCATCGGCGCCGGACAGCTTACCGTCGTCGCCCTGATAGCCCTGCATCAGGCCGGCCGGACGCTCGCCGGTGAGCGCCAGCGTGATCTCGCCTTCACTGGCGAGATTGCCGTCGATGTCGGCGACCTCGACGCGATAGCCCGGCAGCGGCCGGCCCATCGAGCCGATCTTCAGTTTCTGGCCCGGCGAGTTGCCGACGATGGCCGCGGTTTCGGTCTGGCCATAGCCGTCGCGAATCGTCAGCCCCCAGGCGGCACGCACCTGATCGATCACCTCCGGATTGAGCGGCTCGCCGGCGCCGCAGGCCTCGCGCAACGAGACCTTGAAGTCGGCGAGGTGCTCCTGGATGAACAGCCGCCACACCGTGGGTGGCGCGCACAGCGTCGTGACGCCGCAGCGTTTGATGATCGCGAGCAGCCCCTTGGCGTCGAAGCGCGGCTGATTGACCACGAATACCGTGGCGCCGGCATTCCAGGGCGAGAAGAAGCAGCTCCAGGCATGCTTGGCCCAGCCCGGCGAGGAGATGTTGAGATGCACGTCGCCCGGCTGCAGGCCGAGCCAGTACATCGTCGAGAGATGGCCGACCGGATAGCTGCGGTGGCTGTGCCGCACCAGCTTCGGCTTGGCCGTGGTGCCCGAGGTGAAATACAGCAGCATCGGATCATCCGGCTGCGTCGGCCCATCCGGCGTGAACGCCTCGGCCGCGTCGGCCGCCTGCTCGAACGGCAGCCAGCCGGCAGGCGCTGCCGGCGCGCCGACGACGACGCGGACGAGATCATCGGCGCCGAGATCGGCGAACTTCGCCACCTGGTCCTGCGCGGCGACCACGGCCTTGGCGCGGCCGCGCTCCAGACGATCGCGCAGCTCGTCGGTCGTCAGCAGCGTGGTCGCGGGGATCACGACGACGCCGAGCTTTATCGCCGCCAGCATCGTCTCCCACAGCGGAACGACGTTGCCGAGCAGCAGCAGCAGATGGTCCCCACGCTTCAGCCCCTGCGCGCGCAGGAAGTTCGCGACCTGGTTGGAGCGGCGCGACAGCGCGGCAAAGGACAGCTTGGTCTGGCGGTCCTGCGCGGCATCGAAGATCCATAGCGCCGTCCGCTCGCGACTCTGCGGATCAGATGCGAGTTCGGCATCGAACCAGTCGAGCGCCCAGTTGAACGGGACGGGATCGGGCCAGCGAAAACCCTTCACGGCCGCATCGTAGTCGGTGCGATGCGCCAGCAGAAACGCGCGTGCGTCCTTGAATGTCGTCATCAGATGGTCCCGGCGAGCTTGCGGACGTGCTGAATGATCCCTGAAAAGTCGACGCCGCCATGGCCGGCGGCCTCAAATGCCTTGTAGATCTCCTGCGCGTGCTGCCCGAGCGGCGTCGCCGCGCCGGCCGCCTTGGCGGCGTCCTGCGACAGCGTGAGGTCCTTCAGCATCAGCGCCGTCGCAAAACCGGGCTTGTAGTCGTTGTTGGCGGGCGAGGCCGGCACCGGGCCCGGCACCGGGCAATAGGATGTCAGTGACCAGCACTGTCCTGACGAGGTCGAGGCGACGTCGAACAGCGCCTGATGCGACAGGCCGAGCTTTTCGCCGAGCGCAAAGGCCTCGCTCACCGCGATCATCGAAATGCCAAGGATCATGTTGTTGCAGATCTTGGCCGCCTGCCCGGCGCCTGCGCCGCCGCAATGGACGATCTTCTTGCCCATCTTCTCCAGGATCGGCTTGGCCGTGGCGAAGGCGCTTTCCTCGCCGCCGCACATGAAGGTGAGCGTTGCGGCCTTGGCGCCGCCGGTGCCCCCGGACACCGGCGCGTCCACGGCGGCGATGCCGTGCTTGGCGGCCAGCGCATGCGCGGCGCGCGCGCTCTCGACGTCGATGGTCGAGGAATCGATGATCAGCGCGCCCTTCGTCATTGCCGGCACGACCTCGGTCCAGACCGCCAGCACATGCTTGCCGGCCGGCAGCATGGTGACGACGGCATCGGCGCTTTTGGCCGCGGCGACGGCGCTGTCGGCGATTTCGGCGCCATCGGCCCTGGCCTGGACGCGCGAGGCCTCGACCAGATCGAACGCGACCACCTTGTGGCCGGCCTTGACCAGGTTGGCGGCCATTGGTCCGCCCATGTTGCCGAGGCCGATGAATGCGATCGTTGCCATGGTTCGTTCTCTCCCCTCGACCTGATTGTTATTTGCTCTGCGGAAAGGTCAGCTCGTCGGCGCCGATCTCGGCGAGATATGGCGCCAGCATCTCCGGTGTCACCTGATCAACATCAGGCGGCGACCATCTGGGATTGCGGTCCTTGTCGATGATCGCCGCACGCACGCCCTCGCGGAAATCGTCGCTGCGGAACACTTCGAGCGCCGCACGATACTCGCGCACCAGGCATTCCTCCAGGGACGCCGCACCGCGTGCCAGTCGCAGCAGCTTGAGCGTCACGACCATGCCGCGCGGCGACTTCTCCTTCAGCGTCTTCAGCGTCGCCAACGCGAGCTCCGAGCCGTCCGCTCTCAGCGCGGTAAAGATGTCGTGCATGCTGTCATGGGCGAACCACGCGTCGATCTTCGCCTGCTGCGCCGCCACCGGGCCGGCCGTCTCCGACGTCGCGAAGCCGGCGATCAGCCGGTCGATCTCGATCGACAGCGTGCCCGGCCTGACTTTGGTCAGGACCTCGCGCAGCGCCGGCCATTTCTCGGTCGGCACCACGGCATCGGCAAAGCGCGCATGGATCGCATCGGGCCCGTTCATGGTCTGCCCGGTCAGGCCGAAATAGGCGCCGAGTTCGCCAGGCGCGCGCGACAAGAGCCAGGTGCCGCCGACGTCGGGAAAGAAGCCGAGGCCGACTTCCGGCATCGCGAGCTTGGTCTTCTCGGTCACGATGCGGTGACGGCCATGCGCCGATAGTCCGACGCCGCCGCCCATCACCAGCCCGTCCATGTAGGCGACATAGGGTTTTGGGAACGCCCCGATGCGCGCGTTCATGATGTATTCCTGGCGCCAGAACACCTTGCCGAGATCGCCGTTCGTCTTCGAGCTCTCATAGAGCCCGCGGATGTCGCCGCCCGCGCAAAGTCCACGCTCGCCCGCGCCTTCGAGCACGACAATTGCGACGGCCGGATCGCCCTCGAACTGATCCAGCGCGGCATCGATGCCCATCGACATCTCCAGCGTCATCGCGTTGATCGCCTTCGGCCGATTCAGCCGGATGATGCCGGCCGAGCCTTCGCGGCGGATGATCAGGTCGCCTTCGATGACCTCGCTCATCGCGCCGCCTCGATCAGCTTGCGCGACACGATCAGGCGCATGATCTCGTTGGTGCCTTCGAGAATCTGGTGCACGCGCAGATCGCGGACGATCTTCTCGATGCCGTATTCGCTCAAATAGCCGTAGCCGCCGTGCAGCTGCAGCGCCTGGTTGGCGACCTCGAAGCCGACATCGGTCCCGAAGCGCTTGGCCATGGCGCACAGCATGGTCGCGTCAGCATCCTTGCGGTCGAGCGCAGCCGCCGCGCGCCAGACGAAGGTGCGCGCCGCCTCCAGCTCGATCGCCATGTCGGCGATGCGAAACTGCAGCGCCTGGAATTCGTCGAGCCGCTTACCGAACGCCTTGCGCTCTTTCGTATAGGCCAGCGTCTTGTCGAGCGCCGCCTGCGCGCCGCCGAGCGAGCAGGCGGCGATGTTGAGACGGCCGCCGTCGAGCCCTGCCATCGCGATCTTGAACCCAATGCCCTCCTCACCCAGCCGGTTGGCCACCGGCACCCGCGCATTCTCGAAGATCACGGCCCGGGTCGGCTGCGCATTCCAGCCCATCTTGCGCTCATTGGCGCCGAACGACACGCCGGGGGCATTGGCGTCGATCACCAGCGTGGAGATGCCTCCGGGACCATCGGCGCCGGTTCGCACCATCGCGACGAGGATATCGGTGGCGCCGGCACCGGAGATGAACTGCTTCTGCCCGTTGAGCACGTAGTCGTCGCCGTCGCGCACCGCGCGCGTGCGCAGCGCCGCCGCATCGGAGCCCGCGCCCGGCTCAGTCAGGCAGTAGCTCGCGATCAGGTCCATGGCGCAGAGCTTCGGCAGGTAAGCCTGGCGCTGGGCCTCGGTACCGAAGGTGTCGATCATCCACGAGGCCATGTTGTGGATCGAGATGAAGGCTGACACCGTGGGGCAGCCCGTCGCCAGCGCCTCGAAGATCAGCGCCGCATCGAGCCGGCTGAGACCCGAGCCGCCGACATCGTCGCGGATGTAGATGCCGCCCATGCCGAGGCCCGCCGCCTCCCGCATCACATCGACGGGAAAATGCTTCTCCTCGTCCCAGCGCAGCGCATGCGGGGCAATCTTCTCGGCCGCGAAGGCGCGCGCCATGTCGCGCACCGCGATCTGATCCTCGTCGAGAGCGAACTGCATCCGTTCTCCGCGTTTCCTGGTCTTGTTTGTTGGTCTTTGCGCTTTCCTCATGCGCCGTCATTGCGAGGAGCCGAAGGCGACGAAGCAATCCAGACTGCCTCTGCAGAAAGATCCTGGATTGCTTCGCTTCGCTCGCAATGACGAAGGAGAGAGTCCGAACGGACCCGACCTCACTTCATCAGCGGGATCGAGAACTCCGCGCCTTCCTTGACACCGGACGGCCAGCGCGAGGTGACGGTCTTGGTCTTGGTGTAGAAGCGGATCGAATCCGGACCGTGCTGGTTGAGGTCGCCGAAGCCGGACTTCTTCCAGCCGCCGAAGGTGTAGTAGGCGATCGGCACCGGGATCGGCACGTTGATGCCGACCATGCCGACATTGACCTTGGCCGCGAAGTCGCGCGCCGCGTCGCCATCGCGGGTGAAGATCGCGACGCCGTTGCCGTAATCATGCTCCGACGGCAGCGCCAGCGCCTCGGCGTAGTCCTTGGCGCGCACGACCGACAGCACCGGGCCGAAGATCTCCTCCTTGTAGATCCGCATGTCCTTGGTGACGTTGTCGAACAGACACCCGCCCATGTAGAAGCCGTTCTCGTAGCCCTGCATCTTGAAGCCGCGGCCGTCGACGGCGAGCGTCGCGCCTTCCTTGAGGCCAATATCGACATAATTCTTGACGCGCTCGACCGCCTCGCGGGTCACCAGCGGACCGAAATCGGCCGAGGGATCGACCGAGGTGCCGATCTTCAGGCTTTCAACGCGCGGGATCAGCTTCTCCATCAGCCGGTCGGCCGTGGTCTTGCCGACGGGCACGGCGACCGAGACCGCCATGCAGCGCTCGCCGGCCGAGCCGTAGCCGGCGCCGATCAGCGCATCGACCGCCTGGTCGAGATCGGCGTCCGGCATGATGATGGCGTGGTTCTTGGCGCCGCCGAAGCACTGGCAGCGCTTGGCGTGCGCAGCCGCGCGCTCATAGATGTACTGCGCGATCGGCGACGAGCCGACGAAGCCGATCGCCATGATGTCCGGATCCTCGAGGATGGCGTCGACCGCCTCCTTGTCGCCGTTGACGACGTTGAGGATGCCCGCCGGCAGCCCGGCCTCGATCATCAGCTCGGCGAGCTTCATCGGCACGCCCGGATCGCGCTCCGAGGGCTTGAGGATGAAGGCATTGCCGCAGGCGATGGCAGGGGCAAACTTCCACATCGGAATCATCGCCGGGAAATTGAACGGCGTGATGCCGGCAACGACACCGAGCGGCTGGCGCATCGAATAGATGTCGATGCCGGGGCCGGCTCCCTCAGTGTACTCGCCCTTCATCAGGTGCGGAATGCCGCAGGCGAACTCCGCGACCTCCAGGCCGCGCTGGATATCGCCCTTGGCGTCGGGGACGGTCTTACCATGCTCCCGCGCAAGCAGATCGGCGAGCTGGTCATAGTCGCGCTGGACGAGTTCGACGAACTTCATCATCACGCGGGCGCGGCGCTGCGGATTGGTCGCGGCCCAGGCCGGTTGCGCCGCCTTTGCGTTCTCGACAGCGGCACGGAGCTCGGCGCGAGAGGCCAGCGCGACCTTGGCCTGAACGTCGCCGGTCATGGGCTCGAAGACGTCGGCCGTCCGTCCAGACGTGCCCTTGACCTCTTTGCCGCCAATGAAATGACCGATCGAACGCATGGGGTATCCTCCGCAGGGGTAAGCAGTGCCGATTTGGCCGGCATCTTGCAGTCTTTGCGGCGTTTGGGAAGGGTCTAAGCGCTGCCCGGCGCTGCGAAAATGCCGCCCCTTCGCTCGGCCGGCACGATCACGGCAGACCCTGCAGCGTGGCGCGCTGCGTCCACCATCCGAGCCGCGACGGATCAGCGCTTCGCGGCTGCCGCCTTCTTCACGGGCCTTTTCGCGGGCGCCCGCGCAGGGGCCCTCCCCGCCGGCCCGCCGCCGCTGGCGACAGCCAGCGCCACCTCGCGCCCGGAGCTCAGGATTTCGTCTGACAATTCGCCGCTGCCCATGAGTCGCGCCATCACGAGCGTCCCCATCAGCGTCGCGAGCATCGCCGAAGCCCGCCTTCGCGCAGTCTTGGCCGGCACGTCGCTGATGTACTCGGCGAACAGGGCGATCAGCTCTTCCAGCTTCGCAGCAAAGGCCTTGCGGGTCTTTGCGCTCTCGCGGGCGATTTCCGCTCCAAGCGCAGGAACCGCGCAGCCGTGACCGACATCGTCGCGATGAGCCGCGGACAGATAGCCGTCGACGATGGCCGCGAGTCGCTTCTGCGGCGGCAGTTGGTCCAGCAGCTTGCGCCAATGCTCAATCGAACGGTCGATCGCATAACCGAACGCCTCCACGACCAGCGCCTCGCGCGAATCGAAATGCGCATAAAAGCCGCCATGAGTCAGCCCGGCCTCCTTCATCAGGTCGGCAACCCCGACACCGTGAGCACCACGCTCGCGCAGCCGCACCGATGCCTTGCGCACGATCCGCGCGTGGGTTTCCGCCTTGTGTTCCGGAGAGTAACGCATTGCCGTCCCATTGAATGTCTGCGGTCATACAATAACAGTTCTGCGTCCTGCTGACTGCAGCTATTTGATGAATTCGAGTTGATCTAAATCAACTTCGCTGGCCTGATTTATTCCCGGCACACTCTCCCTTGCCCAGGAACCCGACGAGGACAACCATGGACATGCTCAATTCCCACTGCGGCGTGAGTCGTGACGGCCGCGGCGTGGTCCGGCTGACGATCTGCAATGCCGGTCCGCTCAATATTCTCGGTTCGGCGGCGATTCTCGACATAGAAGCCGGCCTGCAATCGCTCGCCGCCGAAGCCGGCATTCGCGTTCTCGTTTTGGCCGGCGAAAGCGGGAAGAGCATGATCGGCGGCGCCGACATCAAGGAGATGGCGACGCTCGATCAGGCTTCGGCGGAAACGTTCATCTCGCGACTTGCCGGGCTCTGCGATGCGGTGCGAAATTTTCCTGCACCCGTGATTGCGCGGATGCCGGGGTGGTGTCTGGGTGGCGGATTGGAGGTCGCAACGGCCTGCGATATCCGTGTCGCGGCACCTGATGCCAAGTTCGGCATGCCCGAGGTTCGTGTCGGCATCCCCTCGGTCATTCATGCCGCGTTGCTGCCGCGTCTCATCGGCTGGGGCCGCACGCGCTGGCTGCTGATGACGGCCGAGACGATCGACGCGCCGACGGCGCTCGCCTGGGGCCTTGTCGATGCCGTCGCCACCGAGGGAGAGCTCGACATCGCGGTCGAGAAGGCCGTGGCATCCCTGCTCGCCTGCGGTCCCGAAGCGCTGCGGACTCAGAAGGCTCTGCTGCGGCAATGGGAGGAGCTGCCGCTGAAGGAGTCCGTCGAGATATCGATCGGCGCCTTCGGACGGTCGTTCCTGACCGACGAGCCGAAACGGCTGATGCAGCAGTTCATCGACCGCAAGCGATAGCAAGTTTCTCCAAGTCTCGTCTCGCGGATCCCGGCAGTGTCGCGCCAGCTTCACGACAAGTTCAGCGCGATTGCCGGGGTTTCCTTTTTCGCGATGTCATTATATGATGATCATCATCTTTTTTTAAGGGAGCCTGTCATGGCCTCGTCCGATCCCGTCGTGATCCTGTCCGCTGCCCGCACTCCACTCGGCCGCTTCATGGGCGAGTTGTCGCCGCTGAGTGCGCACAAGCTCGGTGCGCACGTGATCAAATCCGCGCTCGAACGCGCCGCCGTTTCGCCCGACGCGGTCACGGAGGTTGTCATGGGCAACGTGCTTCCTGCAGGTCAGGGCCAGGCTCCGGCGCGGCAGGCGGCACGGGGCGCCGGCCTGCCCGATGCCACGGGCGCCACCACCATCAACAAGGTCTGCGGCTCTGGAATGAAGGCCACGATGCTGGCGCACGATATCATCCAGGCCGGTTCTGCCGACCTCGTCGTGTCCGGTGGCATGGAAAGCATGAGCAACGCGCCGTATCTGCTGACCAAGGCGCGCGGCGGCTATCGCGCGGGCCACGATCGGATCCTCGATCACATGATGCTGGATGGCCTGGAGGACGCCTATGAGACCGGACGCTCGATGGGCGATTTTGGCGAGGCGACGGCCGAGGCCTATCAGTTCACCCGCGCCGATCAGGACGCCTACGCCGTCGAGACGCTGACGCGTGCGCGCAGGGCAGTCGAGAGCGGCGTGTTCAAGGCCGAGATCGCGCCGATCACGCTCGTCGAGAAATCCGGCGCACGCCTGGTCGTCAATGACGAGCATCCGCTCAAGGTCGATCCGGCGAAGATCCCGGCGCTGAAGCCGGCGTTCCGCAAGGACGGCACTATCACGCCCGCGGCGTCCTCTGCGAACGCGGATGGTGCCGCAGCGCTCGTGCTCGCCAAGCGCTCGCGTGCGGACCGTGACGGGCTGCCCATCATCGCGGAGATCAAGGGCCACGCCACGCACAGCCAGGAGCCGCAATGGTTCACGACCGCGCCGATTCCGGCGATCAGGAAGCTGCTCGACAAGGTCGGCTGGCGGGTGGAGGATGTCGACCTGTTCGAGATCAACGAGGCGTTTGCGATCGTCGCGATGGCCGCGCAGCGCGACCTTGGCATTGCGCGTGACCAGCTGAACGTCAACGGCGGCGCCTGCGCGCTGGGCCATCCCATCGGCGCCACCGGCGCGCGGCTGATCGTGACGCTGCTGCATGCGATGCAGGCCCGCGGACTAAAGCGCGGCGTGGCGTCGCTATGCATCGGCGGCGGCGAGGCGACTGCGATCGCCGTAGAGCGACCTTGATGTCCTGAAACGAGGGAACTTAGCCATTTATGTCGTTGAGGCGTCCTGGCAGAATGGCGCGAAATCCCCATCGAACTGAGAAGCACATGATCTCGAACCGGCTCGCGGCAGCACTCGAACGGCGCAATATCCATTATGGCTGGATCATGGTGGCCGTAACGTTCTTCACGGCCCTGGTATCGGCCGGCACGGTGGGAGCACCCGGCGTGTTCATCGTGCCGCTCCAGCAGGAGTTCGGCTGGAGCACCGCGGAGATCTCCTCGGCACTGTCGATCCGCTTCGTGCTGTTCGGGCTGATGGCCCCCTTCGCCGCCGCCCTGCTCAACCGCTACGGTCTGCGCAACATCACGCTTTTGGCCCAGTTGATCGTCGTGACCGCGCTGCTTTCGTCGTTGGCGATGACCCATGTCTGGCACCTCGTGCTGCTGTGGGGCGTCGTGATCGGCATCGGCACCGGCATGACCGCGCTGGTGCTGGGCGCCACCATCGCGACGCGCTGGTTCGTCGCGCGCCGCGGCCTCGTCGTCGGCATCCTCACCGCCAGCGTCGCCACCGGACAGCTGGTGTTCCTGCCGCTGCTCGCCAGCCTCACCGAGCGGCTCGGCTGGCGCGTCGCGCTCGGGCTCATCTGCGTCATGCTCGGCGTTTCCGCCACCGCCGTGCTGCTGCTGATGCGCGATCGCCCGAGCGATCTCGGCCTGCGTCCCTTCGGCGACAAGGGCACCGACCCGATCGCCGCACCCGCGCCCGTCACCACACCGATCCTCGCCGCCGCGCTCGGCACCCTCCGCGATGCGGCGCGCGCACCGGTGTTCTGGATGCTGTTCGCGACCTTCTTCATCTGTGGCGCCTCGACCAACGGCCTCGTCCAGGTGCATCTGATCCCGATGTGCCTCGACTTCGGCATTCCGCAGGTGCAGGCGGCGAGCCTGCTCGCCGCGATGGGCATGTTCGACTTCGTCGGCACGATCGTCTCGGGATGGCTGTCGGACCGGTACGACAATCGCTGGCTGTTGTTCTGGTACTACGGCTTGCGCGGGCTCTCGCTGCTGTTCCTTCCGTTCACCGACTTCTCTTTCTACGGCCTGTCGCTGTTCGCGATGTTCTACGGCCTCGACTGGATCGCCACCGTGCCGCCGACGGTGCGGCTGACCGCGCAGCGGTTTGGGGCCGAGCGGGCCAATCTGGTGTTCGGCTGGGTGTTCGCCGGACATCAGCTCGGCGCCGGCACCGCCGCGTTCGGCGCCGGCCTGTCGCGCACTCTGTTGCAGAGCTACCTGCCGGCGTTCTTCACGGCGGGGGCACTGTGCATCGTCGCCGCGCTCCTGGCGCTGGCGATCGCGCGGCAGGCGAAGCCCGCCGCGGCTTAACATCAGCGGCTCACGGCCGAGTCGTCATCGCCGTGGGCGGCCCGGGCGTGCGCAGCGGCTCGGCAAGGCGCGCAAACTCGCACAGCAGCGCGCGCGTCTTGCGCGGGTCGATGATCTCCTCGACCCAGAACTTCTCGGCCGAGCGGAACGGCGAGCGCAGCTTGTTCAGCCGATCCTCGATCTCCTTGAGCTTGGCTTTCGGGTCGGGCGCGGCGTCGATCTCGGCGCGATAGGCCGCCTCGATGCCGCCTTCGAGCGGCAGCGAGCCCCAATAGGCCGACGGCCAGGCGTAGCGGATCGAGAACCGGTCGGCTGGCTGATGCACGACACCGGCGACGCCGAAATTGTTGCGCACGATCACCGTGCACCACGGCACCGTCGACTGATTGACGGCGGCCATCGCGCGCACGCCATGGCGGATGGTCGCCGCCTTCTCCGCCTCGAGCCCGACCATGAAGCCGGGGCAATCCATCAGGTAGACGATCGGCAGATGGAAGGTCTCGGCGAAATCGACCCAGCGGATCACCTTCTGGCAGGCATCCGCGGTCCACGAGCCGCCATAGTGATAGGGATCGCTCGCCAGCACCATCACCGCGCGGCCTTCGAGACGCGCGAGGCCGATGATGATCGGACGGCCATAGTTCTGCGTCACCTCGAAGAACGAGCCGTTGTCGACGACGGACTCGATGATCGGCCGCATCTTGTAGACGCGCCGGCGATCCCGCGGCACCGCGCTGATGAGCTGCTCGTCGACGCGCTGCGGGTCATCGGTGCAGGGCAAGGTCGGCGGCAGCTCGTAGACCGACGATGGCAGGTAGGACAGGAAGCGCCGCGCGCAGGCGAACGCCTCCGCCTCGGTGTCCACCGCATGATCGACGCCGCCGGCGCGGGTCTGGATGTCGGCGCCACCGAGCTCCATCTTGCCGAGGTCCTGCCCCAGCCGCTTCACGACCGGCGGGCCGGCGACGAACATCGCCGACTGCTTGGTCATCACCGAGTAGTGGCTCGCCGCGAGCCGCGCCGCGCCTAGCCCTGCGACCGAGCCGAGGCCGAGCGCGACCACGGGCACCAGCGACATGTTCTCGGTCGTGTAGCGGTACCAGCGATTGCCGCCGATGCCGCCGGGCAGGTTGGCCGCGCCCTTGGTCTCGATCGTCTTGACCGAGCCGCCGCCGCCGGAGCCCTCGATGATGCGGATGACGGGCAGGCGGAAGTCGTGCGCCATCTCCTCCGCCATCAGCGGCTTGGCGGCGATCGATGCGTCGGCCGAGCCGCCGCGCACGGTGAAGTCATCCCCGACCACGACGACGGTGCGGCCGTCGATGCGGCCGCGCCCGAACACGCAATTGGCGGGCGTCACATGCGTGAGCTCGCCCTGCTCGTCATACTCGCCGATCCCTGAGACCGCGCCGATCTCGTGGAAGCTGCCGGGATCGACGACGCCGTCGATGCGCTCGCGAACGGTGAGGCGGCCCTGGTCGTGCTGACGCTTGACCTTGTCAGGCCCGCCCATCTCCCGCGCGAAGGCCTCGCGCCGGGCCAGTTCCTCGAGCTCCGGCTGCCAACTCATTCGTTCCCCCTGCCCCGGTGATGGTCTTGTTCTTATGGTTGGTCTTCGCGTTCACCTGGAGCGGCTTTCTGTCCATCCGGCTGTTGAAGACGTCGGCTTCCGCGCCCTGCAGCAGCGCGGCGATGCTGCGGCCGAGCTCGCGCATCGGCTGGGCGACCTCGTCGTGCAGCCGCTGCTCGTCGTACATCGCCGACAACAGGCCGATCGTGAGCACGACATAAGTCTGGTATTGCGGCGACCACAGCGGCAGCGCGACGCCATTGATGTGCGGACTCCACAGGCCGCAGGCTACGACGTAGCCATGCTCCTTGAGAAACTGTCTGTTGTGCTCGAGGCGTGGCCGCAGCAGCTTGGCCGCGTCCGGCATCTCGCGCTCCATCTCGGCCAGCAAGGCGTCGCCGACCTCCGGCTCGAGCGCGGCGACATAGGCATGACCGGCCGCGGTCGAGGCCATCGAGATGCGGCTGCCCGTGGTCTCATGCAGGCCGAGCGCATTCGCGGCGCGGCCGAACTCGAGATAGACGAGGTGGAAGCGGTCGGGAATGACGAAGCCGACGGTGCCGGGCAACTGCTCGGCGACGTCCTGCAGCCGCTGCCGGATCAGATTGCGCAACTGCAAGCCTCTGGTCATCGACGTGCTCATCGCCACGGCGCTCGGGCCGATGCGGTATTTCTGATCGCGCGGCAGGTAGACCAGCTGGCCCATGCGCGTCAGCGTGTGCGTCAGCCGCGACACCGTCGACCGCGGCAGGCCGCAGCGGTTGGAGATTTCGAGATTGCCGAGCCGCGCCTCGTGCCCCTCGAAACAGCGAAGCACGTCGAACGCCCGCGACACCACCTGAATGACCTCGCCCTCGCCGGCAAGATCTCCGGGCAGCATGCTGCTCCTGCTCAATCGCTCAGACCGTCGTCCCATGCGTTTCCCACCAATTCCGTCATGCGGAATGATATTCCGCTTATTGAACAAGCTAACCCAGCCGTTTTGCCGTCACAACAGTAGACCGTCTCTAAAAGCCGCCGTTCTTCAGCGTGTTGGCACAAGACTCGGCATCCTTAGACAACGGCCAGCGGCATGCGGGCGTGACGACCATCGCCGGTTCCAAAGCGCGGTACCGCAGCGCTGGCTTTCGATCGGCATCGTCCCCGCGCATGGCAACACGGAGCGGTCATCGCGCCCGCAAACCCGCTCAATCGGTGAGCAACGGCAACATTTGACCAGCGTTGCGACAAGTGTGGGCTGGCTGCGCCCTCGCGGCTGCGACATAACCAGCGCGAGACCTTGTTCCCGCCGAGCTTGCCATGACCATCCACCCGAGGCCGATCCGACATCCGCAGCATTGGGCGACGGCCGCGATGCCGCCGCTGCAGCGCTTCCTGTCGGCCTGCCATGCCGACTTCTGGCCTGACCACGACGGCGCGGTCGCGAACTACATTCCCGAGCTCGGTAAAGCCGACCCGACGCATTTCGGCATCAGCCTCGCCACGCTCGACGGCCATGTCTATGAGGTCGGCGACAGCCGCGTGCCGTTCACGATTCAATCGATGTCGAAACCGTTCGTGTTCGCGCTGGCGCTCGATACGCTCGGCTCCGACGAGGTCGAGCGCGTGATCGGCGTCGAGCCGTCGGGCGACCCCTTCAATTCGATCCGGCTCAATGCCGAGAACCACCCGTTCAATCCGATGGTCAATGCCGGCGCGATCGCCTGCAGCGGCCTGATCCGCAGGGCACGGCACGACGACGCCTTCGAGACCATCCGCGATGCGCTCGGCCGCTTCGCCGGCCGCAAGCTCGATGTCGACGACGCGGTGTTCGCATCGGAAGCCGCCACCGGTGATCGCAACCGCGCGATCGCCTATCTGCTGCGGACGTCCGACGTCATCAGGGAGCCTGTCGACGACGTGCTCGCGGTCTACTTCAGGCAATGCGCCGTGCTCGTCACAGCGCGCGACTGCGCGATCATGGCGGCCACGCTCGCCAATCGTGGCGTCAATCCGGTCACCGGCGAGCAGGTGGTGACGCCCTATGCCGTGTCGCGCACGCTGTCGGTGATGACCTCGTCGGGCATGTATGACTTCGCCGGCGAGTGGATCTACCGCGTCGGCATTCCCGCCAAGAGCGGCGTCGGCGGCGGCATCCTGGCAAGCCTGCCGGCACGGCTCGGGCTCGGCAGCTATTCGCCCAGGCTCGACGGTCACGGCAACAGCGTGCGCGGCATCAAGGTCTGCGAGGCGCTGTCGGCGCATTACGGCCTGCACATGCTGAACCGTTCCGACGATGCGCGCACCACGATCATCGCCGACTACGACATCGGCGCCAACCCGTCGCGACGCAGCCGCCGCGCTCAGGAGCGCAACATCCTCACCGCCCATCCCGACGCGGTGCGCGTGCTCGAGCTGGTCGGCACGCTGTCCCTTTCCAGCGTCGACTACGTCTCGCGCCAGCTTGCGGCGAGCACGCGACCGCAATTCGTCATCGTCGACCTCCACCGCGTCACCGCGATGACACAAGCAGGCCTGCGCCTGCTCTCCGAGCTGTTTCACGAGCTCGCCGACTTCCACGTCACCGTCGTGCTGTCGGGCATCCGCCGCAGCTCGCCGGAATGGCAGGAGATCGCGGCCCGTACCGGCGACAGCAAGAACGTGCGCGACTTCTACCTGCTCGACACCGCGATCGAATGGGCCGAGGACCAGATCGTCTATCGCTATGGCGGCGCCATCGATTTCCTCGAAACCACCGAGCTCGCCGAGCAGCCGCTGCTCGCGGGGCTCTCCGCGGACGAGCGCCATGAGCTCGCGGCACTGGCGATCATCCGGCACTATCGGCAGGGCGAACGCATCCTTGCGGCCGGCGATGCTGCGGCCTCGCTGTTCTTCCTGCGCTCCGGCGTCGTCCACGTCACCCTGCCCGACGGCATCCGGCTCGCGACGCTGACGGCAGGGCAATGCTTCGGCGAGATGGCACTGCTGGAGCCCGTGCGCTCCGCCGACGTCGTCGCGGATTTCTCGGCCACCGCTTTCGAGATCTCGCTGGTGGATTTCGAACGTTTCCGCGTGCGACATCCGAAAGCCGGCGAGCGGATCATGCGCAATCTGGCGCAGCTGTTGGCCGAGCGTCTGACTGTCGCCAATGCGCGGCTCAATTTGCTTGCGGCAGACTGATCTCAGTGCGTCGAAGTCCGTCATCGAAGTGTCGCACGCGGTCGAAGCAAACAATTACTCAAGGTTGCAATCCACAGTAACTAACGGCTTTCGGTCGATAATTCGCATCACTCGTATTTGTACGGGCTCGCCTAAACGTTACCGGGACTCGGTCGCAGGACAACCATAAGCGAGCCCAATTCACGCCGCATTACCCGACGATGTTCTGAACCGTCGATGAACGCCGAGTGGGGACTCGCGAAGCGAACGTCGAAGTGGGGTGTTCCGAGTAAAATTCCAGCCGACGTAGCGTGTGTATTTGCGCCACGGAGAGTCGTGTCCAGTGTCCAGGGAGGAACGGCATGAAGGAAGCCACTAAGAGGGCAACGTCGGAGGCACTCGCGCATATGCTGGCGGTGACGTCCATGATCGTCATCGCCAGCGTCCTGTTCTACGGGCGATGAAGGGCTGTCTGGAGGTTCTGCGTCGCAGTTTCTTCATCGCCCGTAGGTAGGAATGTGAGCTTGATTGCTCACGCGAACGACCGAGTAGAGTTGCGTTTGAGTTGGTGAGCGTAGCGTAACAGTTTTGCGTCAATCGCGCGGCGATCCGGGTCGGGACGAATTTGTCATGCGTATCGTCCCGCCTCGGCCGCCTGCGTTTGGCGTGTCCTGTCATAGCGCGGCGCTCCATCGTCATTTCGCCTTCCTGAAGTAAGGCACCGTGCCGCCTGCAAAGGCGACGAAGCGCGCTTCGACCGAATCGCCGATCGCAAGTTCGTGGTCGCCATGGGCCATCATGCGAAAGCCCTCACGCATATCCACCAGCACGATGTTGTAGGGCACATGCGCGCGCGTCTCCGGAGTCGCGGCCCGGCAGACCAATGATGCCGCATAGATAGCGCCTTCGCCCGTCGCCGCGTGATCGGTGAGCGCAAGCGAGCCGCAGGCCGCGCAGAAGTCGCGGCGGAAATACTGCAGGTGGGCGCAGCACGCGCAGCGCTGAAAGCGAATCGTTGCAACACCCCTGGTCCAGTCTGCCGATTCGCTCATCGCACCCGCTCCCAGAACATGCTGACATGCGACGACAGCACGCCGCCATCGCCGTGCAGCAAGGTCAGCGTGGCGTCGCCCACCTGACGGTGACCCGCCCGCTCCGTCATCTGCAGATGTGCCTCGCTGAGATGCGCCATCGCGCCGCCGACGCCGCAATGGCCATAGCTCAAGAGCCCGCCATGGGTGTTGAGAGGCACCACGCCGTCACGGCTGAAATTCCCGGCCCTGACCCGCGCCGCCGCCTCGCCGCGGCCGGCGAGCCCAAGGTCTTCGAGCAGCATGCACAGCGTGATCGTGAAGCTGTCATAGACCGCGGCGTAGTCGACGTCGGCGATCTCGACGCCTGCGGCCGCCTTGGCCTTTTTGATCGCGATTTCGGCACCGAGCTCGCTCAGGGCCGGCGCCGCCGTGACGTGCTGATGCGTGTGCGCCTGGGCGCAACCGCGCACGCGCACTGCTATCGCTCCGGTCGGCTCGCGGCTGATGATGATGGCGGCGCCGCCGTCGGAGACCGGACAGCAGTCGAGCAGCTTCAGCGGCCGCGCCACCGGCTTCGATGCCATGACGTCGGCCACCGTGATCGGCTCTTGGAACTGCGCGCCGGGATGATCCAGCGCATGCGTGCGCATCAGCACCGCGAATTCGGCGAGGTCCTCCTCGGTGACGCCGTATTCGTGCATGTAGCGCGACGCAACGAGGCCGTAATAGGCGGGGATCGTCGGCCCCAGCGGCAACTCGTAGTCGGGATGGCCGACCTGCGCCAGCGCCTGGATCGAGGCGTCGCGGCTCTGCCCGGTCAGGCGGTTCTCGCCGGCGACCACGAGCATGTGCTTGACCACGCCGGCCTCGACCAGGTGATGCGCCAGCATCACCATCGCGAGCCCGGTGGCGCCGCCGACCTGGACGGCGTGAGCATAGGACGGCGTGAGGCCGAAATGCTCGGCGAACACGGTCGCGAGCATGATGTGCGGCGACACCGTGGAATAGCCACACAGGATGCCGTCGATGTCGCGCCGCCTTAGCCCGGCATCATCGAGCGCCAGTTGCGCCGCCATGCTCATCAGGTCGAGCGAGGAGCGGCCGTCGTGCCGGCCGAAGGATGTCAGGCCAGTGCCGGTGATATAGGTCATCGCGCCATGCCCTCTGCCGTCATTCCGGGGCATCGCGCAGCGATGAACCCGGAATCTCGAGCTGAGAAACGAATGCGCAAAACAATCTCGAGATTCCGGGTTCGCGACTTCGTCGCGCCCCGGAATGACGGCCACACAACGAATCTTTGCTGGGTACCCCCCTCCCTGCCCTTCCCCCACAAGGGGGGAGGGAATGCAGGCAGCGTTCGTCCCTGACAGCTGAATGGTTCATCATCTCAATACCGGCTCGTCCCACTACGACATCTCAATACGACTTGGGCAGGCCGAGGACCTTCTCGGCGATGAAGGACAAAATCAGTTGCGGGCTGATCGGGGCGATGCGGGGGATCAGGGATTCGCGCAGGTAACGCTCGACGTGATACTCGCGCGCGTAGCCGAAGCCGCCATGGGTCATCACCGCCTGCTCGCAGGCGTGAAAGCCGGCCTCTGCCGCGAGATATTTCGCGGCGTTGGCGGCCGGGCCGCACGCCATGCCCTGGTCATATTGCCAGCCGGCCTGCAGCACCATCAGCCAGGCGGCTTCCAGCTCCATCCAGTTCTTCGCCAGGGGATGCTGGATGCCCTGGTTCTGACCGATCGGGCGGTTGAACACGTTGCGCGTCCGCGCATAGGCGCTCGCACGTGACAGCGCGAGATGACCGAGCCCGACGGCTTCGGCGGCAATCAGGATGCGCTCGGGGTTCATCCCATGCAGAATGTAGTCGAAGCCCCGCCCCTCCTCGCCCAGGCGGTCCTCGACCGGGATCTCGACATCCTCGAAGAACAGCTCGTTGGAGTCGACCGGCTTGCGGCCCATCTTCTCGATCTCGTGCACCTTGATCCGGCTGCGATCGAAATCCGTGTAGAACAGGCTGAGCCCATGGGTCGGGCGCTTCACCTCCTCCAAGGGCGTCGTTCGCGCCAGCAGCAGAATCTTCTCGGCGACCTGCGCGGTCGAGATCCACACCTTCTGGCCGTTGACGATGTAGCGGTCGCCCTTGCGCACGGCGCGCGTCTTGAGCTGGGTGGTGTTGAGGCCAGTGTTCGGCTCGGTCACCGCGAAGCAGGCCTTCTCGCTGCCATCGACGATGCCCGGCAGCATCCGCGCGCACTGCTCTTTAGTCCCGAACACGACGACCGGATTGAGCCCGAACACGTTCATGTGGATCGCCGAGGCACCGGACATGCCGGCGCCGGATTCGGCGATAGTGCGCATCATGATCGCAGCATCGAGAATGCCGAGGCTGGAGCCGCCATACTCCTCGGGGATGCAGATGCCGAGCCAGCCGGCATCTGCCAGCGCCTTGTGGAAGTCGAAGGGGAAGCCGCCCTCCTTGTCCTTCTTCAGCCAGTAGGCGTCGTCGAAATCAGCGCAGATTCTTGCCACCGCGTCGCGGATCGATTCCTGGTTGGCGGAGAGCGCGAAATCCATCGTCTCACTCCCTGGCTGGCGCCGGCGTCGTCACGCCGTCGCGGATCATGGCATCGATCTCCTCGTCCGAGAAACCAAGCTCGCGCAAAATCTGCGCGCCATGCTCGTTCGGCCGCGCCGCCAGAAGCTGCGGCTCGGCCTTGGTCTCGGACCAGGTCGCGGAGACGCGGGTGCTGCGGATCGGACCTTCGGTCGGATGTTCGACCACGGGAAAGAAATCGGTCGCCACGAGGTGCGGATCGTTCAGCAGGCTTTCGAGATCGTGCATCGGCATGACCGGAATATCGGCGTCGTCCAGCAGATCGGTCCATTCGGCCGTGGTGCGGGTCTGGAAGATGCGCGCGAGCTCGGCATAGACGAAATCGATGTTGGCGGCACGTCTGGCAAAGCTGTTGAACCTGTCATCCCCGCGCAGGTCGGTGCGGCCGGACGCCGTGAAGAATGCGTCCCATTGCTTGTCGTTGTAGACGATCACGCAGATATGGCCGTCGGCGGTCTTGTAGGGCCGGCGGTCGGGCGACAAATGCCGCGCATAGCCGCCCTTGTCGAGCGGCGGCTCGTAGGTGAGCCCGCCCATGTGGTCGCCCATGATGAAGGCCGACATGGTCTCGAACATCGGCACGTCGAGACGTTGGCCGCGCCCGGTGCGGTCGCGATGCACGAGGCTGGCGCAGATGGCGCCGACCGCGGTCAGGCCGACGATGCGGTCGACCAGCGCATTGGGTACATAGCGCGGGGTGCCGTCACCGGCGACCGCCATCAGGTGCGACAGCGCCGCCCCACCCTGGATCAGGTCGTCATAGGCGGGCTTGGCCGCATAGGGACCGTCCTGGCCGAAGCCGAACACGCCGGCATAGATCAGCCGCGGATTGAGCGCGGAGACGACGTCATAGCCGAGGTTCAGCCGCGCCATCGCCTGCGGCCGGATGTTGTAGAGCAGCACGTCGGCATCCTTGACCATGCGCAGCGCGGCCTCGCGTCCCCTGGGCTTCTTGAGGTCGAGGCAGATCACGCGCTTGCTGCGGTTGGTGTTGAGGAACACCGGGCCCATGCCGGGATGGTGCCAGGGGCCGATCTTGCGGGTGACGTCTCCTTCCGGCGATTCCACCTTGATGACATCTGCGCCGTAGTCGCCGAGCGTCTGGGCAGCATACGGCCCCATCAGCACGGTGGTCATGTCGATGACCTTGATGCCCGCAAGCGGTCCCATCGTGGCGTCGGCTCCCTCGATCCTTGTTGTCGCCAGAGCTAACGGCACCTGATGTTCCCTAGCAAGCGGACCTGCGGGTATGGGGCCATGCGTCTGATCCCCCGCCGCAACATTCCGTGTCGCGGATCACGGACGAGGACCGCTGCGCTGCACCAGATGTTCCCTGCAGCGAGCTGCATTCTAGGATTCCATTTCGACGTTCAGGTGTGTCAGCATGCCGGTCCAACATCCAGAACACACACGAGGGAGAACGCTCTCATGACGCTCTATCAGGGCAAATGCTTCTGCGGCACGGTCGAGATCGAGGCCGACGGCGAGCCGGAGGCAATGGGCTATTGCCATTGTTCGTCGTGCCGGTCCTGGTCGGCCGGCCCGGTCAACGCCTTCACCCTGTGGAAGCCACAGAGCGTGCGGGTGACAAAGGGCGCCGATGCGATCGGCACCTACCACAAGACCGACATGAGCTACCGCAAGTACTGCACCAAGTGTGGCGGACATCTGATGACCGATCACCCGCCGCTCGGCATGATCGACGTCTATGCCGCGACGATTCCGACGCTGAAGTTCACGCCCGGCGTGCACGTCAACTACGCGGAAACGGTGCTGCCCATCAGGGACGGCCTGCCGAAGCTGAAGGATTTCCCGGCCGAGTTCGGCGGCTCCGGCGAGATGAT
Organism: Bradyrhizobium sp. SZCCHNRI3043; assembly: GCF_032377735.1. Lineage (NCBI taxonomy): Bacteria > Pseudomonadati > Pseudomonadota > Alphaproteobacteria > Hyphomicrobiales > Nitrobacteraceae > Bradyrhizobium > Bradyrhizobium sp. SZCCHNRI3043. The sequence continues at coordinate 307,893 of NZ_JAUHID010000006.1, read as the reverse complement.
GCCGGAGTAAGGCAAGGTCTGCTTCCAGCAACCACGCGAGCATCAGGGGCCTCGCGACAGGATCTGTCCGAGCTGTGCTGATCGAAGCCGCCCCCTTCGAAACAGAGGGCGCAGGGAAGGCCGGGTGCCGACTGGCACCCGTGGCCCCCGTGCGAAAGAAAGCACGGGGAGAGAACCACAGGTTCAGCCGGACCGACCCGGCCTTCCCTGCGCGATGGTTTTCACGCTTACTTCGCGATCTCCTCGGTGCACCGGCTTTTGGCCACCGTCGCCGTTGGGATCATCATGCCCCTTAGGCTTGGCATCAGCGTCGGGATGCCGGGACCACGCGACTTCACGTCCGCGCCATGCCGTTCGTCCGCGCAGACAAGCTACGCTGCGACACGTCGCGGCCACCGCCTCCCTGCCTCAACGTTCGTGACGATCGCGAAGCGCCCCTCGTGGCGAAGCAGGATGGCGGGAGTGAAACATATTTTCTGTAAAAACGAAACATGAATATTTTTCGCACGGGGACTGGACAGGGCAAATCAGTCTGAAGGCACAAGCGAAATTCGCCGCTCGACGCAGCCATAGGCCCGAAGCCCGGATGAGCGAAGCGATATCCGGGGTCACACGAGCTGTGCGAATGAACCCGGGTGTCGCTTCGCTCACCCGGGGCTGCGCGTTCTACGCCTGGATCTGCACCCCCTCCGCCGTCCGCTCCGGCGCCAGCTCGGGGGCGGCGTCGGGTGGCCTCGTATCCAATTCCTCGATCATGCCGCGCGCGATCTCGCGCTCGCCCATGATGACCTTGTCGGCGCCCAGCGACTTGAGATGATCGACCTCGGCATCGGAATGCGCCCGCGCCACGATGTGCAGCGCCGGATTGGCGGCGCGCGCCTGCTCGACGATCTGTCCGGCCTCGAACGCCTCGGGGATGGCGATGACGAGCGCGTGCGCCAGGGCCGGATTGGTCGCGCGCAGCACGTTGCTGCGGGCGGCGTTGCCTGTGATGGTCTCGACGCCGGCGCCTTTCAGTTGCTTCGGGATGTCCTCCGACGTCTCCACCACAAGGAACGGATGCCCGCGCTGCTGCAGCGCCTCGCCGACGAGGCGTCCGACGCGGCCATAGCCGACGATGATCGTGTGCTCGGTCAGTTGCGTCACCGGGATCTCGGCCGGCGGTGTTGCGGCCGGCGTCGAGGCATCGGCGCGGCGGCGCTCCAGCCGCGGCAGCAGCCAATCGAGCGCGGCGAACATCAGCGGATTGAGCATGATCGAGATGATGGCGCCGGCCAGGATCAGGTCGCGGCCCGCTTTCGGCAGCAGGTTCGAGGCGCCGCCGATCTCGGCGAGAATGAAGGAGAACTCGCCGATCTGGGCGAGGCTTGCGGAGATCGTCAGCGCCGTCGACGTGGGATGGCGGAATGCGATCACGATCAGGAACGCGGCGACCGACTTGCCGAACAGGATGATGAACAGGGTGGCGAGCAGCGGCCAGGGCTCGCGGATGACGCTTCCCGGATCGAACAGCATGCCGGCGGAGACGAAGAACAGCACCGCGAAGGCATCGCGCAGCGGCAGCGACTCCTGCGCGGCGCGCTGGCTCAGCGGCGACTCGCCGAGCATCATGCCGGCGAAGAAGGCGCCGAGCGCGAGCGACACGCCGAACAGTTTTGTCGATCCGAAGGCGACGCCGAGCGCGATCGCGAGCACGGCGAGGCGGAACAGCTCGCGCGAGCCGGTGTGGGCGATGTAGTGCAGGATCCACGGGATCAAGCGGCGGCCGACCAGCAGCATCACCGCCATGAACGCGCCGATCTTGACGAAGGTCAGCAGCAGCACGCCGGTCAGCCCGAGGCCGAAGCGGGCGGCGAGCGGATCGGCGGCGGCGACGTCGCCATTGCCGTTCTGCAGGCTGGCAAAGGCCGGGATCAGCACCAGCGCCAGCACCATCGCGAGATCCTCGACGATCAGCCAGCCGACCGCGATGCGGCCACGCTCGGTGTCCATCAGCCGGCGCTCCTGCATCGCGCGCAGCAGCACCACGGTGCTGGCGACCGAGAGCGCGAGACCGAACACGAGCCCCCCGCCGATCGACCAGCCCATCGCCCAGTTCAAGGCCATGCCCATCAGGGTCGCCACCGTGATCTGCACGATCGCGCCGGGCACGGCGATGGCGCGCACCGACATCAGGTCCTTGAGCGAGAAATGCAGGCCGACGCCGAACATCAGGAGAATGATGCCGAGCTCGGCCAGTTCGGTCGCCAGCGCCTGGTCGGCGACGAAGCCCGGCGTGAATGGACCGACGGCAACGCCGGCGAGGAGGTAGCCGACCAGCGGCGGGAACCGGAACCGCTGCGCGAGCGCTCCGAAGACGAAGGCCAGTCCAAGGCCGGCGACGATGGTCGCGATGAGGGGTGTGTCGTGCGGCATCTCAACTTGTTGCACAGGAGGCGCAGCGATGCACCGCGACCAATTGTGGCAGAGTTCCGCAACGCGCATGGGGATGGTGCACGGATGGCTGCGGAAATCGGTGGTGAATGGCGTGATCAGTTCCGTATGATCTGAAGCGAGCCATCACGGGGTGCCCTGTCCCAATGCCCGCCGATCTCGTCCAGACCTTTCGCGCTTTCGCCTATAACAATGCATGGGCCAATCACCGGCTGCTGACCGCCTGCGGCCAGCTCAGCGCCGAGGATTTCGCCGCCGAGCGCACGGGCTTTTTCCCGAGCCTGCAGCGGACGCTGAACCACATCTACATCATCGATCTGTTCTACATCGATGCGCTGGAAGGCGGCTGGCTCGGCCCGATGGCGTGGCAGAACGAGGTGCCGTTCCCGCGCCTGGCCGATCTTGCGAAGGCGCAGAGCGCGATGGACCGCCGCCTGATCGCGTTCTGCGAGGCGCTGACACCGGCGCGGCTCGACGTGAACGTACGCATCAACCGCGAGAGCCGCGTGCAGAACGAGCGCTGCGACCGCCTCCTGCTGCATCTGTTCCAGCACGACATCCACCACCGCGGCCAGGCGCATGCGATGCTGTCGAGCACGTCGGTGAAGCCGCCGCAGCTGGATGAGTTCTTTCCGGCGGATGACGCCTCGTTCCGGACGAAGGATTTTGCCGAGCTCGGCTTCAGCGAGGAAAAGGTCTGGAAGCCGTAGCCCGGATGAGCGCAGCGACATCCGGGGTCACACGAGCTGTCGCGATGGACCCGGATATCGCTGCGCTCATCCGGGCTACCAGAATGGCACCCTGGGGTGGGCAAAGGCGCTGCCGCGCTCTCTCCACGCATGCGCTCGCAATGGCGCCGTGCCCACCATCCTGCTGATGCGCACGCCGCCCGACGGTGGGCACGCTGCCGCCTTCGGCGGCCGCTTTGCCCACCCTACCGCATCTCGCTCTTGGCCCACATCTCGCGTGGCAGCCGGTACATCACCTGCCGGCGCAGCGGACTGTCCGCCTCGACCCGCGGATGATCGAAATCGGACGCTTCGTCGCGGATCATGCCGAGCTTGCGCATGACGTTCTGCGAGGCGTGATTGGCCGGCGCGGCATAGGCGATGATCTCATCAAGGCCGAGCTCATCGAAGCCGAACGCGAGCGACGCGCGCGCTGCCTCCGTCGCGATCCCCTGCCCCCAGGCCGCGCGCGCCAGCCGCCAGCCGATCTCGACCGCCGGCGTGAACGGCGCGTCGAAGGTGACGCGGAACAGACCGGTGGCGCCGAGGAAAGTGCCGGTGGCGCGGTCTTCGACCACCCAGAAGCCGAAGCCGTGCGCGGCCTGATGGGCGATCTGGAAATCGATCCACCGGTCCGAGTCCTGCCGCGTTGGCAGCGCGCGGAGGAATTGCATCACGGCCGGATCGGCGGACATCGCCGCGAACGGCGCCCGGTCCTCGTCGCGCCACTCGCGCAAGGTCAGACGTTCGGTGGAGATGATCATGATAGGCAATCGGACCAGCGAATGACAAAGAGCTTCCGCATCGCGGAAGCTCTCCTGTATCACCGTCATTGCGAGGAGCGCAGCGACGACGCAATCCAGGGCAGCATGCTCGGCCCTGGATTGCGTCGCTTCGCTCGCAATGACGGAGTATGGACCTCGCCTACTTCGCCGGCTCCAGGATCGAGACGTAGTTCGCGACCGCCGCACCGCCCATGTTGAAGATGCCGCCGAGCTTGGCGTTGGGCAGCTGCATGCCCTCGGGCGCCGTGCCGGTGAGCTGCATGGCGGTCATGACGTGCATGGAGACGCCGGTGGCGCCGATCGGGTGGCCCTTGGCCTTGAGGCCGCCGGACGGATTGACCGGCAGCTTGCCGTCCTTGAGCGTCCAGCCTTCCTTGATGGCGCGGGCGCCCTGCCCTTTCGGGGTCAGGCCCATCGCTTCGTACTCAATCAGCTCGGCGACGGTGAAGCAGTCATGGGTCTCGACGAAGGAGAGATCGGACAGCGTGACGCCCGCCTTCTCCAGCGCGCGCTGCCAGGCGACGGTGCAGCCCTCGAAGGCGAGGATGTCGCGCTTGGACATCGGCAGGAAATCCTGCGCGTGCGCGGTGGCGCGGACATTGACCGCCTTGGCGAACGACTTCGCGGTCTCGCTGTCGGCCAGCACCAGCGCGGCGGCGCCGTCGGACACCAGCGAGCAGTCGGTGCGCTTCAGGGGGCCGGCAACATAGGGGTTCTTCTCGCTCTCGGAGCGGCAGAACTCGAACCCGAAATCCTTGCGCATCTGCGCATAGGGGTTGGCGACGCCGTTCTTGTGGTTCTTGGCTGCGATCAGCGCCAGCGCGTCGGACTGGTCGCCGTATTTCTGGAAGTAGCCCTGCGCGATCTTGCCGAACACGCCGGCGAAGCCGCCGACGGTGTCGCCATCCTCCGGCAGGTACGAGGCCTTGAGCAGGTTCTTGCCGATCTCCGGGCCCGGCGTGCGCGTCATCTGCTCGACGCCCACGACCAGCACGATTTTCGCGGCGCCGGCAGCGATGGCACGGATGCCCTGGTGCACGGCAGCCGAGCCCGTGGCGCAGGCGTTCTCGACCCGCGTCGCCGGCTTGAAGCGCAGCGCCGGGTCGGCCTGCAGCACCAGCGACGCCGTGAAGTCCTGGGGCGAGAAGCCGGCGTTGAAATGGCCGAGCACGATCTCGTCGACGTCACCGGCCGAGATGCCGGCATCTGCGATCGCCTCGTTGGCGACCTTGACGACGAGGCTCTCGACGGTCTCGGCGTCGAACTTTCCGAACGGCGTATGCGCCCATCCGACAATGCTGGCGGTCATGATCTCTCTCCCGAATGTCTCCCTCTCCCAAAATGGCGCTTCGCGCCATTCAGGTCCAGGGCCTGGCGTTCTCAGGCCACGAACTTACCACCGAGTTCGTCCTCGATGTGAATCCGGATGATGTCGTCGAAGGTCTTTTCTTCCGTGGTGAAGCCGAGTTCGCGGGCCCGCTTGGCCTCGAAATTCCGCGGCCAGCCGTTGACGATGCCGATGATGAAGGGATCGGGAACCCGCTTGATGCGAGCCGCGACGTTGTCACCAGCGACGCGCCGGAGCGCGGCAATCTGCTCGCCCACCGTCGCCGACAGGCCGGGCATGGTGAGGTTGCGGCGCGGGCCGATCCGCGCGGTGTCCATAGTCGCGGCATGCAGGAGGAAGCCGACAGCGGAGCGCGGCGTCGCGTGCCAGTGCCGGACGTCCTCAGACACCGGCAGCACGGCCTCCTTGCCGGCCAAGGGCTCGCGCAGGATGTTGGAGAAGAAGCCGGAGGCGGCCTTGTTGGGCGCGCCGGGGCGGATGCAGATGGTCGGCAGACGAATGCCGACGCCGTCGAAGAAGCCGCGGCGGCTGTAATCGGCCAGCAGCAGCTCGCCGATCGCCTTCTGGGTGCCGTAGCTGAGCAGCGGCGCATTGACGAACTCGTCGCCGATGGCGTCGGGGAACGGCGCACCGAACACCGCGATCGACGAGGTGAAGACCAGCCGCGGCTTGTAGCCGTCGCCGATCAGCCTGACGGCGTCGAACAGCATCCGCGTGCCGTCGAGATTGATGCGGTAGCCCTTGTCGAAATCGAGCTCGGCCTCGCCCGAGACGATCGCGGCGAGGTGGAAGATCACGTCGGGGCGCGCGGCGACCAGCTTCTCGGCAAAGCCCGGGACAGCGAAATCGCCGGCGATGGTCTCGACCGCGATGGACGTGTCGGGCTTGGCCGGGGCCACGATGTCCTGCAGCGTCATGCGGGTGATGGCGGCCTCGCCGAGGCGGCCGTCGCGCACGAGCCGCTCGACCAGCTTGCGTCCGACCATGCCGGCGGCGCCGAGAACGAGAATATGCAAGGGAATGCTCCTTCAAAATGTAGGGTGGGCAAAGGCGCATAGCGCCGTGCCCACCGCAGCACCGGGTGATGCCGGACGACGGTGGGCACGCTTCGCTTTGCCCACCCTACGAAAACTGGTCGTCATTGCGAGGAGCGAAGCGACGAAGCAATCCAGAGTCTTCTCCATAGCTCTGGATTGCTTCGCTGCGCTCGCAATGACGGAACACGCGAATCTCGCCTACTCCTTCACCGCGCCGGTCATCGCCGACACATAATGCTCGACGAAGAAGGCGTAAAGGATCACCAGCGGCAGCGAGCCGACCAGGGCGCCGGCCATCAGCGATCCCCATTTGTAGATGTCGCCGTCGACGAACTCGTTGACGATCGCGACCGGCACCGTCTTGTTCGGCGTCGACTGCAGGAAGGTCAGGGCATAGATGAACTCGTTCCAGCACAGCGTGAACGAGAAGATGAAGGCCGAGATCAGGCCGGGCACCGCGAGCGGCACCACGATCTTGACCAGGATCTGCCAGCGGCTGGCGCCGTCGATCAGGGCGCACTCCTCGAGCTCGAACGGGATCGTCTTGAAGTAGCCCATCAAGAGCCAGGTCGAGAACGGGATGAGAAGCGTCGGATAGACCAGGATCAAGGACAGCGGCGAGTCGAACAAGCCGTAGGCCTGGATCACCGAGGCCAGCGGGATGAACAGGATCGACGGCGGCACCAGATAGGCGAAGAAGATCAGCACGCCGACGGTGTCGGCGCCCTTGAAGCGCAACCGAACGATCGCGTAGGCCGCGAGCACGGAGGCGAAGATCGACAGCGTGGTCGCGCCGACCGCGACATACATCGTGTTCCAGAGCCAGCGCGGATACTGCGTCTCGAACAGCAGCTTGGAGATGTGCTTGAAGGTCGGATGCACCACCCAGAACGGATTGTACTTCTCCATGTCGATCAGTTGCTCGTCGGGTTTGATCGACGTCAGCCCCATCCAGTAGAACGGGAACAGCAGCACCACGAGGATGATGAACAGCGGCAGATACAGCGTGATCAGCCGGCGCGGCAGCGACTCCAGGTAGCTCATGCCCTCGGATTCGTCGGAGCCGGCCGTGGTGGGCGCCTTGGCGTGCAGCGTGGTGTCGGTCATTGGTCGGATCCTTGCTGCCATTTGCGCCGTTGCATGCCGAACCAGGAGATCGCGATCGCCGCCATCAGGAACGGGATCATGGCGGTCGCGATCGCGGCGCCCTCGCCGAGCCGTCCGGAGATGATGCCGCGCTGATAGCTTAGCGTCGCCATCAGGTGGGTGGCGTTGACGGGGCCGCCACGGGTGAGTGCCCAGATCAGCTGGAAGTCGGTAAAGGTGAACAGCACCGAGAAGGTCATGACGACTGCGATGATCGGCGTCAGCAGCGGATAGGTGATGAAGCGGAAGCGCTGCCAACTGGTGGCGCCGTCGAGCGTGGCGGCCTCATAGAGCGAGGGTGACACGGTCTGCAGGCCGGCCAGCAAGGTGATGGCGACGAACGGCACGCCGCGCCAGATGTTGGCGATGATGACGGAGGCACGCGCCCAGTTGGTGTCACCGAGAAAGTTGATGTTCTGAGTGATGACCCCGAGCTTGATCAGCGACCAGGAGATGATCGAGAATTGCGAATCGTAGATCCACCAGAACGCGATCGCCGACAGCACGGTCGGCACGATGAAGGGGATCAACACGATGGCGCGGATCATGGCCTTGAACGGCATGTGCCGGTTCAGCAGCAGCGCGAGATACAGGCCGATCGCGAATTTGATGGCGCTTGCCACGATCGTGTAGAGCAGCGTGTTGAACACCGACAGCCAGAAGATCGAGTCGTCCCACAGCCATTCATAGTTCTCGACCCCGACGAAGACGCCGGTGCGGCCGATCTTCTCGTCGGTGAAGCTCATCCAGACGCCGAGCCCCAGCGGATAGGCCAGGAACAGGATCAGGAAGGCCGCCGCGGGCAACATGAACCACAGCGCGATGACGTTGCGGTTGGTCTTGATGCGCACCCATGCCGAGGGCTCGCCGACGGCGGCGCCTCGCGGCAACGAGGTCTGAATGGTACTCATGGGTCGAGCAGCTCCCTTCGAACCGTAGGGTGGGCAAAGCGTAGCGTGCCCACCGGCGTTCGGGACGGATAGAAAAGTCGTTCCGTCATTGCGAGCGAAGCGAAGCAATCCAGGGCCGAGCAAAGAGACTGGATTGCTTCGTCGCCTTCGGCTCCTCGCAATGACGACAGTCAGCAACCCGTATGGTGGGCACGGCGCGCGATAGATCGCGATCTCTCGATTCGATCTCGGCGCGCCTTTGCCCACCCTACAAGGTCGGCGATCTTTCTCAGCGGAAGATGCGCTTGGCGGAGCGCTCGGCGCTCGCCATCGCCGTCTTCACGTCCTCGCGGCCCGTGCAGTAGTTCGCGAACATGTCGACCAGGACGAAGTCGGCGATCGCGGCCGCAGCCGCCTCGCCGAGCTTGCCGAGGCCGGCCGGCGTGGTCGCGGTCGCCGCGACCTCGCGATACGGCGTATTCTTCGGATCGACCGTCCAGATCGGGTTGGCGTCGTAGCCCTTCAGGAAGTGCGACAGATAGCCCTGCGCCGCCTCGATCCACGGATTGAACTGCTCCGGCTCCAGCAGGAAGGCGGTGAACGCCTTGCAGGTCTGCGGGTACTTGGAGAAGTTGAACACCAGGATCGGGAAGCCCAAATGCATCTCGCGGGTCTTGCCGTCGAGGCCGGGCGGCAGATGCGCGTGGTTCATGTCCTCGGCGATCTGCGGCGCCTCCTTCTTGGCGGTGACATAGATCGAGATGCCGTTGACGGTCGCGTAGAGCTGGCCGGCGAGGAACGCCTTGTTGTTGGACGAGTCGTTCCACGACGCGGTGCCCGGCACGAAATTGTCGTACAGGCCCTTGACGTATTCGAGCGCCTTGGCGGTCTCCGGCGAGTTGATGACGACCTTGTTGTCCTTGTCGATCAGATTGCCGCCATGCGCCCACAGCGCCCAGTGCACCCAGCCATTGGCGTCGCCCGAGGCGTGGCCGAGCGCCATGCCGCCCGGCGTGCCGTTCTTGTTCATCGCCTTGAAGAACTCGGACAGGCCGGCGAGATCCTTCGGGAACTGCTTGAAGCCGGCCTTCTCGGCCGCCGAGATGCGGTAGTTGACGAGGCCGCCGGTGGCCGCCACCGGGATGCCGATCCACTTGCCATCGAGCATGCCATAGGCCTTGCCCGAGTCGGTCCAGCCGCCGCACTTCTTGCCGAGGTAGTCGGCGACGTCGGTCATGTCGACGCACTTGTTGGAGAACAGGAAGGGCAGCGTGTAGAGGCCCCACACCATGTCGAGCCCCTGCCCCGTATTGGCCGCGACCGAGGCCTTGGGCTGGACGTCGTCATAGGATTCGTTGGAGACGTTGATGGTGACGTTGTTGGCCTTCTGGAAGGCGTCGACGATCTTCATGAAGGCCACGTCCTCGGCCTCGACGAAGCGCTTCCAGCGCATCATGTTGATCTTGGCGCCGGGCTCCGGCTTGAAGGGCGAGGTCTGCGCCCAGGCCTTGGCGTAGCCGAGCAGGTCCTCGGCCGACATGATCGCGGCAGCCGCCAGCAAGGTCGCGCCACCCTTGAGCAGAGACCGTCGATCGGTGGGGAAATGAGCCATCTGAAGTTTTCTCCCGTTGAGTATATTGCTTGTTTTGCTTGTTGTCAGTTCCGCGCCGTGCGGCTGGTCAAATTCTCCGGCCGCTGTCCTTGTCGAACAGATGCGCCGCCGACGCGCGCGGACGCAAATGGATCTTCGCCCCAGGATTGACCTCGTGGCGATCGCGGAACACCGCGATGATGTCCTGGGTGCCGATGCGGGCGACGATCTGCGTCTCCGAGCCGGTCGGCTCGACCACGACCACTTCGGCCTCGATGCCGTCATCGGCGAGTTCGAGATGCTCGGGCCTAACGCCGTAGACGACGGGGCGGCCGTCGGAGGCAGCCGGCGCGGTGAGGATCGGCAGCCTGGCGCCGTTCTCGGTCTCGACATAGACCGAGCCGTTGGACTTGAGGTGGCCGTTGAGGAAGTTCATCGCCGGCGAGCCGATGAAGCCGGCCACGAACTGGTTGTCCGGCTTGTCGTAGAGATCGAGTGGCGAGCCCATCTGCTCGACGATACCGTCGTGCATGACGACGATCTTGTCGGCCATCGTCATGGCCTCGATCTGGTCGTGGGTGACGTAGACGGTGGTGGTCTTGAGCCGCTGATGCAGCTCCTTGATCTCGGTGCGCATCGCGACGCGCAGCTTGGCATCGAGGTTCGACAACGGCTCGTCGAACAGGAACACCTGCGGATCGCGCACGATGGCGCGGCCCATCGCGACGCGCTGGCGCTGGCCACCGGAGAGCTGGCGCGGATAGCGGTCGAGCAGCGGCGTCAGCGCCAGGATCTCGGCGGCGCGCGCGACGCCCTTCTTGATGTCCTCGGGCCGTGCGCCGCGCAGCTTCAGCGAGAAGCCCATGTTGTCGGCGACCGTCATATGCGGATAGAGCGCGTAGTTCTGGAACACCATCGCGATGTCGCGCTCTTTCGGCTGCACGTTGTTGACGACGCGCTCTCCGATCGAGATGGTTCCGGCGGTGATGTTCTCGAGCCCTGCGAGCATGCGCAGCAGCGTCGACTTGCCGCAGCCGGACGGCCCGACCAGCACGACGAACTCGCCATCCTCGATCGGAATCGTCACGCCGTGCAGCACCTCGAATCCGCCGAATGATTTGCGCACGTCGCGAATTTGCACCGACGACATCAATTTCCTCCTCAAAGACCGACAGCATTGGCTGCTTGCCGGCGGCATTCTGACCGTTGTTCTCGGCCGTTTGATCAGGCCGCTTGTCGTTTTGTAGTCTTGGTCGTGCAGTCTTGTTTTTGGCAGTCTTGTTTTTGGTGGTCTTGTTGTTGGCTCTGGTCGCTCCGACTGGATCTGAAACAAGGACCAGCTCGGCTGACATTGTCCGCAGTTCAGTTCGCTTCCGCAATGCCTCGCTTAGCAACCGCGTGATAGCGCTGTCAATATCGCTTGTGTACCAGACCGCCTATGCTATGAGCGAGGCATGGGACGGAAACGCATCGAGCCGGGCAAAGTCCGGCTGACCGAAGTTGCGGCACTGGCGGGCGTCAGCCCGATCACGGTGTCACGCTTCTTCCGTAATCCCGCCACGGTCTCGGCCGGCCGCCGCACGCGGATCGAGAGTGCCGCCAAGGAGCTCGGCTATGTGCCGAACCTCGCCGCCCGCGCGCTCGCTTCGCAGCGCACCGAAGTGATCGGCGTGCTGATACCGTCCCTCACCAACAACGTGTTCTCCGACGTGCTGCGCGGCATCTATGACGCGTTCGAGGGTAGCCGCTACAGCATCCAGCTCGCCAACACCCGCTACAGCGTGCTGCAAGAGGAACGCCTGTTGCGGCTGTTCCTGATGCAGAAGCCGGCCGGCTTGATCGTGACCGGTCTCGACCAGACGGCGGAGAGCCGGTCGATCATCCAGGCAGCGGACTGTCCCGTCGTGCAGATCATGGAGCTCGGCGCCGACCCGATCGACATGATGATCGGATTTTCGCACGTCGATGCCTGTTTTGCAGCCATTTCACACCTTCTCGCGCAGGGCTGCCGCCGCATCGGCTTCATCGGCGCCCGCATGGACCCAAGGGTGCAGCGCAGGCTGCAGGGCTATCAGAACGCGATGAAGGAGGCCGGCTTGTTCGACCCGCGTCTCATCGTCACGGCGCCTGTTCCGACCTCGACCACAATGGGTGGCAGCCTGTTCTCCGATCTGCTGATGAAGGCGCCGGATCTCGACGCGGTGTTCTGCGCCAATGACGATCTCGCCCTCGGCGTGCTGTTCGAATGCCAGCGCCGGCACATCGCGGTGCCCGAGCAGGTCGCGATCGTCGGCTTCAACGACATGGAATTCATGGCCGCGGCGGTTCCGACGCTCACCAGCGTGCGCACCAATCGCTACGAGATGGGCCGGCGCGCGGCGACGATGATCATGGACGCCGTCGAAGGGCGTCCCGTGGCGGAGCGCGTCGTCGATCTCGGCTTCGAGGTGATCGAACGGCAGAGCTCGACCTTGCAGCGCGCCGCCGCAAGTCCGCAGCCCGCGTCGGGGCGCGCTTCCGGAACAAAATGGTAGCGCAACCAAAGACCATGAACTAGAACCACTCGAACCAACAACGACTTGAACGAAAGACGTAGGCGATCTTCGACAGCGGGCCGACGGCGCGCAGACGACGGACCGGCCTCGCCACGTTTGCACTGCGGGAGAAGACACATGACGAAGTCGAACGGGCATGCCGGCAACGGCGCTGACAAGAGCCGCAAGCTGCGCTCGCAGGCGTGGTTCAACGATCCGCACAATCCGGGCATGACCGCGCTCTATCTCGAGCGCTATCTGAATTACGGCCTGACCCGCGCCGAGCTGCAGTCGGGCAAGCCGATCATCGGCATTGCCCAGACCGGCAACGATCTCTCGCCCTGCAATCGCCATCACATCGAGCTGGCGCACCGCGTCCGCGAGGGCATCCGCGCCGCCGGCGGCATCGCGATGGAATTTCCGACCCATCCGATCCAGGAGACCGGCAAGCGCCCGACGGCCGCGCTCGACCGCAACCTCGCTTATCTCGGCCTGGTCGAAATCCTGTTCGGCTATCCGCTCGACGGCGTGGTGCTGACGACCGGCTGCGACAAGACGACGCCGGCCTGCCTGATGGCCGCGGCGACCGTGAACATCCCCGCCATCGTGCTCTCGGGCGGCCCGATGCTGAACGGCTGGCACGAGGGTCAGCGCACCGGCTCCGGCACCGTGGTGTGGAAGTCGCGCGAGCGGCTCGCCGCCGGCGAGATCGGCTATGAGGAGTTCATGGAGATCGTCGCCTCCTCGGCGCCGTCGGTTGGCCATTGCAACACCATGGGCACGGCATCGACGATGAATGCGCTGGCCGAGGCGCTCGGCATGTCCCTGCCCGGCTGCGCCGCGATCCCAGCGCCCTATCGCGAGCGCGGCCAGATCGCCTACGAGACGGGAACACGCATCGTCGACATGGTGTGGGAGGACCTCAAGCCCTCTGACATTCTCACCCGCAAGGCGTTCGAGAACTGCATCGTCGCCAACTCCGCGATCGGCGGCTCGACCAACGCGCCGATCCACATCAACGCGCTGGCGCGCCATGTCGGCGTCGAGCTCGACATCGACGACTGGCAGACGTTCGGCCATGACGTGCCGCTGCTCGTCAACATGCAGCCGGCCGGCTTCTATCTCGGCGAGGAATTCCATCGCGCCGGCGGCGTGCCGGCCGTGATCGGCGAGTTGATGCGCCACAAGCGCATCCACGAGGACGTCATCACCGTCAACGGCCGCAGCATGGGTGAGAATTGCCGCGAGGCGCCGAAGCCCGACGGCGACGTGATCTGGTCCTACGACAAGCCGCTGGTGAAGGACGCCGGCTTCCTGGTGCTGCGCGGCAACCTGTTCGATTCCGCGATCATGAAGACCAGCGTGATCTCCAAGGAATTCCGCGACCGCTATCTCGTCAACCCGAAGGACCCCAACGCGTTCGAGGGCCGCGCCATCGTGTTCGAGGGTCCGGAGGACTATCACGACCGCATCGACGATGCGTCGCTTGCGATCGACGAGCACTGCGTGCTGTTCATCCGCGGCGCCGGGCCGATCGGCTATCCCGGCGGCGCCGAGGTGGTCAACATGCAGCCGCCGGCGGCGCTGATCAAACGTGGCATCCTGTCCCTGCCCTGCATCGGCGACGGCCGGCAGTCGGGCACCTCGGGGTCGCCTTCGATCCTCAATGCGTCGCCGGAGGCCGCCGCCGATGGCGGGCTCGCAATCCTCAAGACCGGCGACCGCGTGCGCATCGACCTCAACAAGGGCTCGGCCAACATCCTGATCTCGGACGAGGAGCTCGCGAAGCGGCGCGCCGAGCTGAAGGCCAAGGGCGGCTTCCCGCACCCCGCCAACCAGACGCCGTGGCAGGAGCTCTATCGCAACACGGTGGGCCAGCAGTCCACCGGCGCCTGCATGGAGCTTGCCACGCGCTATCACAACATCGCCGGCACCGTCGGTGTGGCGCGGCATAATCACTAATCACAACGCACAAAGCCAACCCCTGTCATTGCGAGGAGCGAAGCGACGAAGCAATCCGGAGTCCTCGTTCGGCCCCTGGATCGCTTCGCTGCGCTCGCGATGACGGAAGACATCAAATCGCATCTCCAGGGAGACCCCATGTCCGACCGTCTCAAGGGCAAGCGCGCCTTCGTCACTGCCGCCGCTGCCGGCATCGGCCGCGCCTGTGCCATTGCCTTCGCGCGTCAAGGCGCCACCGTATTCGCCACCGACATCGATGAGAACGGCCTGAACATGCTGAAGAGCGAAGGCATTGCCGAGGTCGCGACGCTCGACGTGCGCAACACCGCGGCCGTGAACGCGATGGCCGAGCGGGTCGGCAAGGTCGAGATCCTGCTCAACGCCGCCGGCTTCGTGCATAACGGCACCATCCTCGACTGCTCCGACGACGACTGGGATTTCTCGTTCGATCTGAACGTCAAGTCGATGCATCGCACCATCCGCGCCTTCCTGCCGAAGATGCTCGATCAGGGCGGCGGCGCCATCGTCAACATCGCCTCCGCCGCGGGCGTGTTCAAGGCGGCGCCGAACCGCTACGTCTACGGTGCGACCAAGGCGGCCGTGGCGGCGCTGACGCGCTCGGTCGCCGCCGATTTCGTGGGCAAGCGCATCCGCTGCAACTGCATCTGCCCGGGCACGATCGAAACGCCCTCGATGCTGGGACGCGCGGCCTCGGCCGGCCCGAACGGGCTGGAGATGTTCATCTCGCGCCAGCCGATGGGCCGGCTCGGCACGGCGGAGGAGATCGCCCATCTCGCGGTCTATCTCGCCAGCGACGAGAGCGCGTTCACGACCGGCGTCGCGCATACCATCGACGGCGGCTGGACGCTGTAGTTCTGCTCCGTCATTCCGGGGCAGCCCGCAGGGCTGAACCCGGAATCTTGAGATTCCGGGTTCGCGCTGCGCGCGCCCCGGAATGACGACAACAAAGATCGACCGGGGAAACATCATGAACCACATCGACCTTACCAACCGCTGCGCCGTGGTCACCGGCGGCGCGCAGGGCTTCGGCCGCGCCATCACCGAGCGCTTCAAGGCGTCGGGCGCGAAGGTCGCGATCTGGGATCACGACATCGCGCTGGCGGAGAAGACCGCGCAGGCGATCGGTTCGGAGGTGCTGGCGCTGCAGGTCGACGTCACCGACACCAAAGCGGTCGAAGGCGCCCGTGACGCGACGCTGGCCGCGTTGGGCGGCATCGACATCCTGGTCAACAATGCCGGCATCGCCGGCATCAACAAGACGGTGTGGGAGACCGATCTCGAGGAGTGGCGCAAGGTGCTGCGCATCAATCTCGACGGTCCCTTCATCTGCGCCAAGGCGATCGTGCCGGTGATGCTGAAGCAGGGCTATGGCCGCATCGTCAACATCGCCTCGATCGCCGGCAAGGAGGGCAACCCGAACGCTGCGCACTACTCGGCGTCCAAAGCCGGCCTGATCGCGCTGACCAAGTCGCTCGGCAAAGAGCTGGCGCAGCACAACATCACGGTCAACGCGGTGACGCCCGCCGCGGCGAAGACCGCCATCTTCGACCAGATGACGGAAGCGCACATCAATTTCATGCTGTCGAAGATCCCGAAGGGCCGCTTCGTGCTGGTCGAGGAGCTGGCCGCGCTGGTGTCGTGGCTCGCCTCGGAAGAATGCTCGTTCTCGACAGGCGCCGTATTCGACATTTCCGGCGGCCGCGCAACTTATTAGTTTGGTTAGTTTGGTACGTCCCATGTGTAGGGTGGGCAAAGGCGCCGTCGCAGACGGCGACGTGCCCACCATCGGCTTTCGCCCATCAGGACGGTGGGCACAGCGCGCCGGAGATATTGCGAGAACACAGGCATGACTGCCTCGCGCCTTTGCCCACCCTACACGTCTCGCTGACGACACGATTTCTGACCCATGGAGCTTGCCTGATGACCCACCACGGCGGCTGCTTCTGCGGCGCGGTGCGCTTCCAATGCACCGGCGAGCCGATCAACGTGCGCGTCTGCCACTGCCGCAACTGCCAGCGGGCGACGGGCGCGCCGTTCTTCGCCCGCGCGCTGTTCGCGCACGACGCGCTGACGATCACCGGCGAAACCGCGCGCTTCCCCTCCTCCGACGCGCTCGACCGCATGTTCTGCCCGCGCTGCGGCGTCAGGCTGTTCTCATGGCGCAACACGCGCGCGGTGGTCGGCGTGGCCCTGGCCTGCTTCGACGACCGCAACGCCTTTGCCCCGACCGAGCACATCTGGGTCTCTGAAAAGATGGATTGGGTGCAACTCAACGACGGCCTGCCGCAATTTCCGGAGAATCCCGCGTAGCATCGGGGAACCATCGTGCCTATGTAGGGCCGTAACGCGTCCGGAACCCCGATCCTTGAACATCTCCCTCTACGGCATCTCCGTCTGGATCCTGCCGATCATCATCGCCATCACCTTTCATGAGGCCGCTCACGCCTTCGTCGCCTGGCGCTTCGGCGACGACACGGCGTTGCGACTCGGTCGCGTCAGCTTCAACCCGCTCAAGCACATCGATCCGTTCGGCACGATCCTGCTGCCGGGCATGCTGCTGCTGTCCGGCTCGCCGTTCCTGTTCGGCTACGCCAAGCCGGTGCCGGTCGATTTTCGCAATCTGCAGCCGCTGCGGGCCGGCATGGTGATGGTGGCGCTCGCGGGCCCGGCGACCAACATCGCGCTGGCGCTTGCGGCCGCCCTGGCCTTTCACCTCATGCCGTTCGTGCCGGCCGGGGGCGCGCAGTGGGTTGCCCACAACCTGCTGAATGCCTTCTCGTTCAACATCCTGCTCGCCGTGTTCAACATGCTCCCGATACCGCCGCTGGACGGCGGCCGGGTCGCGGTCGGCCTGCTGCCGTCGGTGCTGGCGCGGCCTCTTGCCCGGCTCGAGCCCTATGGCATGCTGATTCTGATCGGATTTTTGATCCTTCTGCCGCTGGCGGGTTCCCAGTTCGGTCTCAATCTTGATCTTGTGTCGGGGCTGCTCCGCGCCACGACCGATTCTCTGAAGCAGCTGCTTCTGTTATTGACGGGTAACGTCTAAATCTACCCGTCAGGGATGGTAACGAACGAGCCCCGAGGCACTCTTGGTCAAAGCCGCCGACATGATGATCGCACGCCGCGCCGACACCCGCGCCCGTGCCGATTTCGCGACCTGGAAGATGATCGCCAAACTGAACGGCGCCTCCGGCCTGCCGCCGGCGGCGCAGGACTTTCTGGCAAGCTACAAGACCCGCCTCGGCGACATGTCGGAGGACGAGGCCACCGAGGCCACCATCCGCGAGATGTACAAGGCCTATTATGCCGAGATGGGCGGTGGCGGCGCCCCGCCCGAAGTCAAGCCGGTCGCCGCCGAGCCGGTGACCGACAACGTCACCGCCTTCCGCAAGCTGCCGCCGAAGCCGAAGGCCGCGCAGAGCGGAACGACCGCTCCGCGCAAGCTGCCGGTCGCGCTGATCTTCGCCGCGCTCTGCGCGGTCTATGTCGGAGTCAGGCTGTATTGGCAGTGAGGTCAGCCGAACCCTACCCGCTCATTTCGGCGGGTTGAACTTGACCGGCAGGATGAAGGAGAATTCGTCGTCGGTGAGGCCCGCGGGAGGCTTTGGCACGGGATCCGAACGGCGGACCATGCTGACGGCGGCCTGATCGAACTCCGGATCGCCGGACGTTTCCCTGACGTCCACCGAGACGACACGGCCGAGCCGGTTGAGCACGAGCGCCAGCTTGAGCTGGGCCGCAACCTTCTTTCCGGATGGATACTTCTTGTGCAGTTCGAAATAGGCGCTGATCTTGCGGCCCCAATTGGCCGTCAGCCTTTGCACGTCCTTGCCGATGCCGGCATTCGGCGCTTTGGTCTTCTCGGCTTCAGGAACCTTCTCGTCCAGGGCCTTGCGCGCCGTGTCCTCGGAGGCTTCCTGCGCCTCTGATGCCTGTGTCTGGACCGTCGCGACCTTCTGCTCCTCGGTCGGCTTCTTCACGTCGGAGGTCGTGACCTCGCGGTCGGCCTCCTCGGTCGTGGTCGGGACGTCCTTCTGGAGATCAGTCTGCTCGACCTCGGCCTTCTGCTCCTGCATCTGCGGAGCGGCGGTCTGCGCCACCGAGTCCTGTCCGACCGGAACCTCGTCGTTCTCGACCTTCGGCGAGCCCATGTCGATGTCGATGACCTCAGCGCCTGCCGCGCCGAGGCCGCCGGCGTCCTCGTCGTCCTTCAGATGCGTCAGCGCCAGTGCGGCGCCGCCGACATGCAGCATCAGCGCGCCCATGATGGCCAGAAACCACAGACGGCGCGAGGGGGAGTGCCCGATGTCGAGGTCGCTCATCACAAGTCGGCGCTCCTCACGGCTGCGCGGGCTGGGCCGGCGGCGCTGGCGCAGGTCCCTGGGCGGCCGCGGCTGGCGGCGCTTCCAGGGCCACAAGCTTGATCTTGGTGTAGCCGCCGGCGCGCAGCAGCTCCAGGACTCCCATCAGCTCGCCATAGGGCACCAGCTTGTCAGCGCGCAGGAAGATCGGCCGGTCCTTGGGCTGATCGGTCATGGCGTCGAGCTCGCGCACCAGGTCGACGCGTTTGACCAGGTTCTCCCCGATCGCCAGCGACAGGTCCGGCTTGATCGAGACATAGGTCGGCTTGTCCGGCTTCTTCTGCGGCGTGGCGCTGGAGGACGGCAGGTCGATCGGCAGGTCGACGGTCGACAGCGGCGCCGCCACCATGAAGATGATCAAGAGCACCAGGATGACGTCGATGAACGGCGTCACGTTGATGTCGTGGGTCTCGTCGAAATCGTCGTCGAGATCGCCTTCGGAGAGCGAAACGGCCATCGCCTGCTACTCCGCCGCGCGCACGTGAATGCCGACCTGGCTGCGGTCGAGATCACGCGACAGCAGGCGGCCGGCGGCGCCCGATGCGCGGTTGACGAGCTCGAGATAGCCCTTCGTCACGCGCGAGAAGTGGTTGTAGATGATGACGGCCGGGATCGCCGCGGCAAGCCCGATCGCGGTCGCCAGCAGCGCCTCGGCGATGCCCGGCGCGACCACCGCGAGGTTGGTGGTCTGCGATTTGGAAATGCCGATGAAGCTGTTCATGATGCCCCAGACGGTGCCGAACAGCCCGACGAAGGGCGAGATTGCGCCGACCGTGGCGAGCAGGCCCATGCCGACGCGCACGCGCCGGGCCTCGGCACGCACGATCTCGGTGAAGCTCGAGGCCGCGCGCTCCTTGATGCCCTCATCGCTGTTCAGCCCTGCCGACAGCCGGGCCTCCGATATCGCCTCCTGCAGCAGTACCGCCGCAACGTTTCTTCCATGGCCGAGCGCGAGCTGCGCTTCCGCCAGCGACTTGGCGCCGGTGAGCTTGCGCAGCGCGCCGACGAGCCGCCGGCGCAGCACGGAAAACTCGATGCTCTTGGCAATTAGGATCGCCCAGCTCGCGACCGAAGCTAGCGCCAGCGCGATCATGACCGCTTTGACGACCATGTCGGCCTTGAGGAACATGCCGAGTGGCGACAGCTCGTCGAGTCCGGTGGCAACCGACTTGCCGCTTCGGGTGCCGCTCTCTGCGCCGGCCGGCGCAGCGGCCGTCGGCGCGGCCTGGACCGATGCCGGTGGTGCCATCGTGTGTGCCGTGCCCGGCGCCGGCGCGGACGGATCGGTCGAGACCGCCGGGGCGGACCTGGCCGGCTCCTGCTGCGCATATGCAGGTAGCCCCGCAGCAACAGACAGACATGACAGGACGATTGCAAACCTAACGAGGAACGATGTCATCATATCTCGGCCCATTAGACCTCGGCCCATTGCCGGATCAGATTGTGATAGATGCCGGTCAGCTTGACAGCATCGGGATCGTCCCTCCCGAGGCGTTCCGCCAAGCTCTGGATCGCCGTGTCCAGATCGAAGATCATGCTCCGGACGTGGGCATCCCGTATCATGCTCTGCATCCAGAAAAAAGAGGCGACCCGGGCGCCGCGCGTGACCGGCGTGACCATGTGAAGGCTCGATGACGGATACAGCACCGCGTGCCCCGCGGGCAACTTGACTTCGTGCGAGCCGTAGGTGTCCTCGATCACAAGCTCGCCACCATCATATTCGTCGGGCTCGGCGAGGAACAACGTCATCGACAGGTCGGTGCGGATGCGCAAGCCGGTGAGCGGATCGCCGCGCACGGCATTGTCGACATGGATGCCGAAATGGTCGCCGCGCGAGGCAGTGTAGCGGTTGAACAAGGGCGGAAAGATCTGCAGCGGGATCGCCGCCGACAGGAAGCGCGGATGCTTCGTCAACGCCTGGATGACGCGCTGGCCGAGCACCCGCGCCGCCTCGCCATCCGGTGGCAATTGCTCGTTGCGCTTGACCATGGCCGACTGCGCCCCGGCCGTCGAGCGGCCGTCCTCCCACTCCGCCGCATCCATGATGCGGCGGAACTCGGCCACCTCGTCCTTCGACAGAACGTCGGGGATGCAGATCAGCATGATCAGAACTTCGCAGTGGTGACGATGTAGAAGGCGCGCCCCGGGGCCACGGCGACGAACGGCACCGCGCTCCGATACAGTGTGTCGTAATAGAGCTTGTTGGTCAGGTTCTGGGCATAAAGCTTCATGGTCCAGTGCGCATCAAGCTTCTTCTCGACGAACGCGTCGAAGCGCCAGTAGCTCGGCAGCTCGTTGCCGGTGTTCGCCGCGAAGGTACCGCCATAGACCTTGGAGCGGTAGACCGCCTGGCCGCCGATCTCCCAGCCATTGTCGAGCTTGTACTTCGACAGCATGCTGAACGACTGGTGGGCGATGTTGGCGAGCTGCAGGCCGATGTTGGAAGCGACGCCACTCTGCGTGACCTTCGACTGCATCAGCACCAGGCCGCCGAAGATGCTCCAGCGATCGGTGAGCTTGCCTTCCGCCTCGATGTCGATGCCCTGGATGCGGTAGGCCGCGCCCGAGGTGAGCAGGCCGCCGACGGTCTCGCGGGCATTGTCCTTGGTGGTCTGGAACAGCGCGGCTGAGACCAGCAGATGGCGGTCGACCAGCTCCCATTTGGTGCCGAGCTCGGCGGCCTTGTTGCGCTCCGGCCCGAGCAGCACGGCGGTGTTGGCGGGCACGCCGCCATAGTCGGTGCCGGTGGCGTCGAGCTCGGAGCCGAACGGATTGGCCGAGGTCGCATAGGCCGCGTAGATGCTGCCGATCGGCATCGGCTTGTAGACCAGGCCGACATTGTAGTTGACCAGGTCGGCGTTCATCTTGAGGTATTTCGGCGAGTTCGTCGACGAGCTCATGGTGTAGCCGTCATAGCGCACCCCACCGTTCAGGATGACCGTGTCCTGCCAGTTGGCCGTGTCCATGACGTAGACGCTGTTGGTGTTGACGCCGTAGCGCGTCGGGTTGCCCACCAGCGACGGCGTATTGCTGAATGGGATGTAGGTGTACTGCGGCGAGTACACGTTGACGCCGGTGACCGCGCCCGAGCTGGTCGAGCCGCCGCCGAACAGTTCGGACGAGAGGCCGGTGTAGCGATCGATCGAGATGTTCTCGTTCGAGAACTCGGTACCAAGCACCGCCGTGTGCTTGATGCCCCCGGTATCGAGCTTGAACGTCGCATCGTTCTGGTTGGCCCAGACGTCCACCGTCTGATAGCGGCTCTGCGCGCTCGCCGTGGTGGTCCAGAGCAGCGGATTGGGGCTGGTCGTGTTCGGATTTTGCGGCAAGGTGCCGATATAGTTGAGCAGCGAGTGCTCGCCGCGGAACTTGCTGCTGAGGGTGATCGCCTCGTTGACCTTGTACTCGGCCGCGGCAGTGCCGAAATCCTGCCGCGCCGTCTGGAAGTCGCGATTGAGGAAGCCATACCAGGTGCCGCGCGGAATGCCCGCGGAGGTCACGGGGACGTTGCCTTGCTTGTAGTAGGGTACACCGAAATCCGGATAACCCGACAGATCGGTATGGACATAGTTCGTCGTGATCTTGAGATCGTCGATCGGCGTCCACTTGGTCGAGAGGAAGGCGCCCCAGCGGTCATCGGTGACGTAGTTGCGCCCCGCGACGTTGGAGTCCTGGAACAGACCGCCGGTGCGCACCGAGAAGGTTGGCGAGATCACCTGGTTCACGTCGAGCGTGACGCGCTTCTGCTGGTCGGTGCCGAACTCGGTATCCATCCGCTTGAAGTTCGTATCGCCAGCCTGCTTGGTGACGATGTTGATGGCGCCGCCGGCGGTGCCGCGCCCGGCATACGAAGAAGCCGGGCCGCGCAGGATCTCGATCTGCTCGGTGAAGAAGTTCTCGCGGATCGACACCGCGGGATCGCGGATGCCGTCGATGAACACGTCGTTGCGGGCGTCGAAGCCGCGGATGAAGAAGCGGTCACCGAACGCATTGCCGCCTTCGCCCGATCCGAGCGTGACGCCGGCGGTCGAGCGACCGATCTCCTTGAGCGCCGTGATGTGCTTGTCCTGCAGCACCTCCTTGCTCATCACCGTGATGGTCTTGGGCGTATTCAGGAGCGGCTCAGGAAACTTGCCCGACGCCTGCACGCGGTTGACCTTGTAGGGCTCGGCTGCGTCCGCGTAAGGGTTGGCGTCCGGCGCAGACAGCCCGCCCGCGTTCGGGAACGCCACCGCGGCCTGCTGCGCCGCCTGTTGACGGGCCGCCGCGCGGCGCAGGGCATTGCGCGCGCGGACCTGCTCGGCGGTCGGCTTGGAGGACGTCGGCTTGGCGCGCGCGATCGGCGCGTCGACGTTGACCGGGGGCAGGTCGGAAGCCGGCTGCGCCTCGGCCGAGGACATCGATGCCACCGCCATCAGCCCGGCCACCGCCGACACCTTGGTGACGGAGGGCCCCTCTCCTCGTCCGTCATTGACCTTCATCGCTGCGACCCCACGCAGCGAACGCGGTGCTCTCACCTGTCCCATTTTATCTTCACGCGCCCCAGATTTTTTCATTCCACATCGCGAACGCGGATCATTTGCGTTGCAACGATGTGTCGTTGGTATCGGGCGCGTTTCAGGGGGTCAATTTGAGGAGCCCTAATTTGGCCTTGAATAGTTCCAGATCAAAACAATTCTAAAACGCTCAACTAACAACATGCGGAACTTGAAATCGTTCTAAACAGCGCGAATTGACTCGCGCTGCCGTCGAATCGCTGCGCTTGTCAGTTCGACGAGCCAGCCGGCTCGTCGCTGCTCGGCGGCTTCATCAGCGAGAACAGCTCGTCCACGGTCTGCACCGCGATCTGGCGCACGCGATCGGAATCATCGACCCCCGCGATCCGCACGCCCTTGACGACGGCCCTGATCTCATCGCGAAAATCGGTCAGGAAGCGCAAGGGATCGCGCTGCTCGTTGGCGACGCGCGCGATCAGGCCGGTGACCAGGATCTGGCACGCGAGCATCTTTCCATTCAGTTCTTCCATCGTGAGCTCCCCATTCGCTATCGTCGCACGGCGCATCGTCGGGCGACGCAGCCTCGCTCCGGTTGAATCCTGCCCTGCCCGACGGCACCATGACGGCGGCCGGACTCATCGGCTTCTAATCAGCACCCATCGGGCGCGACAAGACGGCGAGAATAGGTCGGAGTGCCGCTTTCGCACGAGAGACCCGCGCGGTCGGCGACAGATCCGGCGCGGCGCGCTGGCCGACGATGGCGACAGAGGAATGCCGCAGACCGCCCTGCTCTCGCGCAGGCCGCACGGCGGCAATGGCAAGCTTCTGCGCCACTTTTCGCACTCAAGATGTTTTAGTAGAACGACGCAACTCAAGATGGGATCAAGACGGTCCGCGCTGCGGCTCGGCTATTTGAGCGCGACCTCGGCTTTCGGATCGGATAGCGTCTTGATCCGATCCTTCAGGTCCCTGAGCGTGGACAGGCTGGTCGCGACGGCCTCGTCCGGAATGTCGTGCAGAACCTCGCCGGCAATCGCATCGCGCAGCTCGTCGAGATCATCGACGAGCTTTCGTCCCGCGGCGGTGAGATGGAGACGGTTCGCGCGGCGATCCCTCGGATCGTGCCGGCGCTCCAGCAGCCCCTGCTCGACCAGCCTGTCGAGCAGACGCACCAGCGAAATGGGCTGCAGTTCCAGCACTTCTGCGAGATCGACCTGTGACATCCCCTCATGCGCGCGCAGCCGAAACAGCACCACCCATTGTGCGCGGGTCGTGCCGCGCTGTTTGGCACGATGATCAATATAGTTGCGCAGGATGCGCGAGCTTTCGACAAGCTGCGCAACGAGCTGACGTCTCATATCCAGCGACATGGCTGTGAACTCCCTTGCGATCCCTCGAAGCTTGCCGATTGTTTAGGTTTGTCCACGCGCTCGTGTGTTTACACATTAATTGCGTGCGTACTATATCTGGCGTGCTGGGAATGGTTTTAAAGACCGGTTATCCTGTTCGTCTCAGCATGTGGGCCAGCATGAAGACATCGCGAACCATAGGTTGGATCCTGCTGCTGGCGGCTCTCGGCGGCGCCGGCTATTACGGCTGGCAGCGCTATCAGGGCGCTGAGGCAGCGAAGAAGACGGCTGCGCAGAAATCGGCCGGGCCGCAGGCCGTTCGAGTCTCGACCGTGCTGGTCCAGAAGACGGACTTCCCGGTCTTCCTCACCGGCCTGGGGACCGTGCAAGGCTTCAATACGGTCCAGGTCCGCACCCGCGTCGACGGCCAGATCGACAAGATCGCCTTCACCGAAGGCCAGCTCGTGAACGAGGGCGACCTGCTGGTCGAGATCGACCCGAGGCCGTTCCAGGCGGCGCTCGATCAGGCCAAGGCCAAGCGGGCGCAGGACGAGGCCAATCTCAACAACGCCAATCTCGACCTGCAGCGCACCACCAAGCTCGGCGAGTTCGCGACCCGGCAGCAGCAGGACACGCAGCGCGCCACCGTCGCGCAGCTCACCGCTCAGATCGCAGCCGACGACGCCGCGATCGCCAATGCCCAGACCCAGCTCAGCTACACGCAGGTCAAGGCGCCGATCTCCGGCGTCGCCGGCCTGCGCCAGGTCGACATCGGCAACATCGTCAATGCCTCGACCCAGACCGGCATCGTTTCGATCGCGCAGATCGAGCCGATTGCGGTGATCTTCACCGCGCCGGAGGAGCAGTTGCCCTATATCAACGAGGCGCAGAAGGTTGCTGCCCTGAAGGTGATTGCGCTCACCACCGACGGCAAGAAACAGCTCGCCGAAGGCAAGCTGATGGTCGTGAACAACCAGGTCGACACGTCGAGTGGAACGATCCGGCTGAAGGCGGTGTTCGACAACAAGGACCACGTGCTGTGGCCTGGACAGTCGGTGTCGACGCGGCTCCTGGTGCGGACGCTGAAGGACGCCACGGTGGTTCCCGACGACGCCGTCCAGCATTCGACCAACGGGCTCTATTCCTACACGGTGAGCCCGGACAACAAGGCCGAGCTGCGCAAGGTGAAGGTCGGCGTTTCGATCGATGGCCGTACCGTGGTCGAAGAGGGGCTGACCCCCGGCCAGCAGGTGATTACGGGCGGTCAATTCAAAGTGCAGCCAGGCTCGGTCGTGACCACCGCGGTGGCCAGCTCGGAGCCGGCGCCAGCTAAGGTCCGGCAGGAATGAACGGCGGCGGCATCTCGGCACCCTTCATCAAATACCCCATCGGCACCTCGCTGCTGATGGCGGGCATCCTGTTCATCGGCCTCGTCGCCTACCCCCTGCTGCCGGTCGCGCCGCTGCCGCAGGTCGACTTCCCGACGATCCAGGTGACGGCCAACCTGCCGGGCGGCAGCCCCGAGACCATGGCAACCTCGGTCGCCCAGCCGCTGGAACGGCAGTTCGCCCAGATCCCGGGCATCGCCCAGATGACCTCGACCAGCTACCTGGGCACCGCATCGGTCACGATCCAGTTCGACCTCAATCGCAGCATCGACGGCGCCGCCAACGACGTCCAAGGCGCAATCAATGCCGCCTCCGGCCAGCTGCCGAAGAATCTGCCGTCGCCGCCGACCTACCGCAAGGTCAACCCGGCGGACTCGCCGATCCTGCTGCTGTCGGCGACCTCCGAGACGCTGCCGCTGACCACCGTCAGCGACGCGGTCGACGCCGGTCTCGCCCAGCAGATCAGCCAGATCTCGGGCGTCGCCCAGGTGATCATCGGCGGCCAGCAGAAACCATCCATCCGCATCCAGATCGACCCGGCCAAGCTCGTCGCCAAGGGGCTGTCGATGGAGGATGTGCGCAGCCAGATCGCGATCACCACGGTCGACGCGCCCAAGGGCAACATCGACGGCGAGCGGCGGGCCTATACGATCTACGCCAACGACCAGCTCACCGAGTCGAAGGACTGGAACGACGTCATCATCGCCTACCGCAATGGCGGCCCGCTGCGCATCCGCGACATCGGCAAGGCTGTGACCGGAGCCGAGGACGCCAAGCAGGCGGCTTGGGCCAATGGCAAGCGCGGCGTGTTCCTGGTGATCTTCAAGCAGCCCGGCGCCAACGTCATCGAGACCGTTGACCGCATCAAGGGGCTGTTGCCGCGGCTGGTCGCGGCGATCCCACCGGCGATCAAGATCGATCTCATCTCCGACCGCACCACCACCATCCGCGCCGCCGTTGAGGACGTTCAGTTCACGCTGATCCTGACCATCTTCCTGGTGGTGATGGTCATCTTCATCTTCCTGCGCAGCTTCTGGGCGACGGTGATCCCGACCATCACAGTGCCGCTGGCGTTGCTCGGCGCCTGCGCGATGATGTGGGGGGTTGGCTACACGCTCGACAACCTGTCGCTGATGGCACTGACGATCGCGGTGGGCTTCGTGGTCGACGACGCCATCGTCATGCTCGAGAACATCTCGCGTTATGTCGAGGAAGGCGAATCGCCGATGGCCGCCGCCTACAAGGGCGCCAAGGAGATCGGCTTCACCATCGTGTCGATCTCGATCTCGCTGGTCGCGGTGCTGATCCCGCTGCTGCTGATGGGCGGCATCATCGGCCGGCTGTTCCGCGAATTCGCGGTCACCCTGGCGATGACCATCTTCGTCTCGATGATCGTGTCGCTGACGCTGACGCCGATGATGGCCTCGCGCTTCCTGCGCAACGAGCACGCCGCGCAGCACGGCAAGTTCTATCAATGGAGCGAGGCCGCGTTCGACGCGATGCTGCGCGCCTATGAGAAGGGGCTCGATCTGGCGCTGCGCTGGCGCTTCGCCACCTTGATGGTGTTCTTCGCCACGCTCGGATTGTCGGTCTATCTGTTCATCCTGATCCCGAAGGGCTTCTTCCCGCAGCAGGACGTCGGCCTGATCACCGCGACCTCGGAGGCCTCCCAGGACATCTCGTTCAAGGCGATGCAGTCGCGCCAGGAGGCGCTCGCCAACATCGTAATGGCCGATCACGACGTCGCCAGCGTGGCCATGGCAATCGGCGGCTCCGGCCGCGCCGGCAACAACGGCAACATGTTCATCACGCTGAAGCCGCGCGAGGAGCGCAACGCGACGGCGCAGCAGATCATCACCCGCCTGCGGCCGCAGCTCGAGAAGGTCGAGGGTGCGCGGCTCTACATGCAGGCAGCGCAGGACATCCGGCTCGGCGGCCGCCCGTCCCGCACCCAGTTCGAGTTCACCTTGCAGGATCCCAACGTCGCAGAGCTGAACGAATGGGCGCCGAAGATCCTTGAGAAGATGCGCTCGCTGCCGCAGCTGCGCGACGTCGCCACCGACCAGCAGGCCGACGGCACCACCGTGCAGCTCACGATCAACCGCGACACCGCCTCGCGGTACGGCATCTCGCCGCAGCTGATCGATGACACGCTGTATGACGCGTTCGGCCAGCGCCAGGTCGCGCAGTACTTCACCCAGCTCAACTCCTACCGCGTGATCCTGGAGATCCTGCCTGAGCTGCAGGGCAACATCGACACGCTCAACAAGCTCTACGTGAAATCGCCGACCACCGGCGACCAGGTGCCGCTCTCGACCTTCGCCAGTTGGACCAACGTGCCGGTGCGGCCGCTGTCGATCAGCCACCAGGGCCAGTTCCCGTCGATCACGATCAGCTTCAACCTCGCCCAGGGCGTCGCGCTCGGCCAGGCCACCGATGCGGTGCAGCGCGCGATGGTCGAGCTCGGCGCGCCGGCAACCTTGAACTCGAGCTTTCAGGGCACTGCGCAGGCGTTCCAGCAGTCGCTGTCGACCGTGCCGCTCTTGATCCTCGCCGCCCTCGTCGTGGTCTATCTGATCCTCGGCATCCTCTACGAGAGCTACATCCACCCGATCACGATTCTCTCGACGCTGCCCTCGGCCGGCGTCGGCGCGCTCGCGATCCTGATGGCGTTCGGCTACGATTTCAGCCTGATTGCGCTGATCGGGGTCATTCTGCTGATCGGCATCGTGAAGAAGAACGGCATCATGATGGTCGACTTCGCCATCGCCGCCGAACGCGACCAGCATCTGCCGCCGGAGCAGTCGATCCGCCAGGCCGCCCTGCTGCGCTTCCGTCCGATCATGATGACGACCATGGCCGCGCTGCTCGGCGGTGTGCCGCTGATGCTCGGCAACGGCACCGGCTCGGAGATCCGCCAGCCGCTCGGCTATGCGATGGTCGGCGGCCTCATCGTCAGCCAGATGCTGACGCTGTTCACGACGCCGGTGGTCTATCTCTATCTCGACAAGGTCAACAACGCCTTCGCGCGCTGGGGCCGCACGCATATCGACCACGAGCCCGAGACCGCAGCGGCAGGTCCGGTCAAGGAAGCGGCGGAATAATCCGCCGCTTCTTGTCGCCTACTGCCGCGCCATCTCCGCGTTGGACACGCCCTCGCCGTCCAGGCTTTGCTCGTCCTGCATCGTCACGGTCACGTGCGAGAGCCGTCCGGTGAACGAGATCGCGGAACGGCTCGGCGCCTGCCTGGTCCCGCTGCTGGGCGCCGGCCCGGACGGGCTGCGAAAGCCGCAGGCCGCGAGAGGCGGGCGCTAGGCCCCTGCCGGCCCGTGGCGCGGCGGCGGCCAGAGCACGTTGGAAATCCGTCATCCAGCGGCTTGCCAAAGCCTGAGACATGCGGGTAGAAGGACCCGTCGTCGCCGCCCTGCTTTGCCGGCCGGCGCGCAGAACGGTGCCAGACAGTCCGGCAATTGCTTGAAACTGCAGGGCATTCCGTTGGGGAATGGTGTAACGGTAGCCTTTCAGATTTCGGGCTAAGCCGTTGAAATCTTTAACCCGGTTTTGCAACTCCTCTTCATTTTGATCCGCCCATTTCCAGGCACTTCTGAGTCGTTTGCAAAACTCGCGTGCCGCCCGCAACCCAGCAGGGCGGCAAACCTTGAAGAGGCCAAGGCGGCATTCCGTGCGGCATGGGATGCGGGGCCGAAACGAGCTGGGAACAGACCTTCTACGATCCGATCGAGCTGTCTGATGGCCGGATGCTCCGCTCACTGCGCGACGCGGGCCACGTCATCCAAGAGCTGCCGAAAAGGACGCAGAACCGGCCGGAATGGCCGGCTGCGGTCGGGGCGCTGCTGCTGGTGGTCGAATGCAATGGCGATCCGATGTTGACGCGCATCGGCATCATGCGGGCCTTGAATACTGCCGAGCCAATGGAGCCGGCGGTGCCGCGCCGCAAGCGAGCCCTCAAAAGCGGCGCGAATGGAGACACGCCGATATTGACGGGAGCGGACTCAGGGGCGAGCGCTGTGCCCTAATGCTTTGATAGCGTCACGACGAAGATGAGTGCCAAAAGGCACACGATGAACCACGCCGCCCGTTTCAACGAGCCCAGCGTCTGAAATATCCGGGGGTCCACCCCCGCCGGAACTTGCGTCCCTACGACGACCCGCTCCGGTCCGAAATCGGGCATCTCCCCGTCAGCCTCGGGCTCCGCCTCCCGTTTGCGACACTCGAGCCGTCGATTGATGTGCAGCTCAGCCTTTCCGACGTGACCAAGCTGTGGCGGTTCAACCTTGTGGCTGGACGACAAAGCGATCTTCTGCTCGCCGCCTCCAGTCAGGACCTTCACATTGGATGTCGAGATCGAAGGGCTCCACTCTGAATAGAAGCCGGACACCCATCGAACACTGAAGATCACTTCGTCCACCAGGCCATGAGCGATCTTGGCCCCATAGCGAGCGAACGTATCGGGCTTCACATAAAGGTAGAAGACGATGCAATCGTCCATAGTCTCGGGCCTGAAGTCGATCTCGGTCGTGTAGGATACCGAGCCCCACGCGGTGCACTTCTCCTCCTCGGCGGGGTCTGCGATTGGATAGATGTTCAGCTCGAAGCTCTTGATGGCGCGGTCAGTACCGAACATCGAGAACGTCGTCTCGCGAGAGAAATCCCCGTCGTCCGACGGGTGACCCGGACGAAGTCGTATGCGAATGTGCTGACGCTGCGCAACCTCGGGGGGCGCCGTCGTGGCTTCGTCCCTCTGGGACTCGATTTCGATGCTATCAAGAAGCGCAAACGAGGTTCCCGTGAAGTTCAAAGTATATACCCACGGAATATGATCGTGGCCGATCTGCTTACCCTGAGCGTCGAACTCCTGGATCGCCCAGAGGTAGAGGTTCTTGTACTCTGGCTCGGTCTGGAGCCGGAGCCCATGCTCCAGGTGAAAATCCACTGGTTGTCCCCCATGTCCGAGGCAGGTTGTCAGCACCATTGATTACCGACAACTCCTCCGCCGCGTCGCTCATCGCGACGCCGTCGTCAATCGTCCGAAGGTTCTAGCCCGTCGCTCAGGGGGCCGCCACGGGGGCACGACCTGCCATTTCAGGCGCGCGCCGCCGTCGTCCGGTTCACGGCACCGACTCGGGTGGCCGCGCGCGCTTAACTCCGTCTACCCCTACAAGCGCAGCCATCTGGTCGCGCTGCGCACCACGAAGATCTCGGCCGCCAATCCGCCGTCGACTTGGTGGCCGGGAGAGCGGTAACATCGGTGCCTGATCCTCTGCTTCGATCGGTCGAGCTATCCCCAGCAGCCTGCCGTGGTACAGTACGGCTCCCTTCCCAGCGGTACCATCCTGAGGTCGCTGGCCTCGCGCCCGTGACGCCGCAGTGCGCCTCGCAATCATGCCCCGCCTCGCTCGGCAAGACGGTGCACGCCGTCGAGCGACAGGCGCCGCAGCAGATGGAGCGACTGCAGCCGCCCGAACGTCTGGCGCCATGGGGGAGAAGCCGGCATTGAGGCATCCTCAGCCTCAGCGTCATTACGAACCGACTATAGGTGGTCGTCTCGGCGAGAGACGGCGGGCCTAGCAACGGGTTGCTGCGGCTGCTCGACGGCACCTGCAACGGCGCCGCCCTGTCCAAACTGGCGCCGCCCTCGGGCTTCATGAGAATTAATCCAGGACGCGACCGACTGACTAATTTCGAATACCCTTTTCGCGTGCCAACGCCGGGATCTCCATCTACGATCCGCTACGCTTTCCACGTCAAAGTTCGGAACCCATTCCATTGAGCGCGGCCGGATCAGCCATCGAAACGCCCGACAGGGATCGTGCTTATCGCGAGATCGGCAGGTTCGTGTTCGAGTTCTCGCAGCTGGAATACACGCTTCGATACCACGTCGCCGAGCTTTGCAGGATACCCGACGAGAACTTCGAGATAGCGACCTCCGGACTCGATTTCGCGAAGCTCTGCAGCGCGCTCCTTGCGCTCGCCGATCGGAGAGCTGGCCGCAAAGACCACGCCCTCAAGGAACCAATCGCGCGTTGCCATGAGATTAACACCATCCGTCTGAGGGTCGTGCACGGGCTATGGGTGATCGGCGTCGGCAACAATCGGGTGATCCACACCTCGCGGCATTCGATGAAGAGCGACGTCTTCTTCGAGAAGCCGGGCGTGCTGGAGGGGGAGGCCGACCGTTGCTCGCAATTGAGATGGGACGTCGACCAAGCGGTCCACCGGATTTTCTGTTCGCTTTTCGAGGGGTAGCCGTATGGATCAACATCAGTTGATAGTGGCGGGGCGATCGTGCTCGGCGTCGAATGGCCGCCCCGCTCGATCGCGAGCTTGAGGCCGGCGACGGGCTCACGACGTTCCACGCTGTTGATGAACTGCATCCTCAAGAAGCATCTTGATCGGGCCTAACCCTTGGCACTTGATGAGTGGCGGCGTCTCCAGCACTTCGCGCGACGCAATGCCAATTAATCTATGGTGCACAGCTTCGAACACCCCATCGTCCCGTTTGCGAACGTGGACGCGCCAAAGACCTCCACCGCTTGTGCCACCAAAGCTAGAAGGCAGATCGGCAAGATTTTCCTCGAAGCAGGCCAACGTGACACCATGGTCGTTGGCCTCGCGCAGATTACCGGGCGTTAGCACGCCACGAAGCCTAGTAGTTGCTGTGCTACCACGGCGCGTTGTCTCGCCCGTGAACTCCTGGACGAGTCCGAAGACGGCATCTACGACTATTAACGAGCGATCGTCGGGCCACGCCTTTGCAAAGTTTTTCTCCGCATCGAGAAACACACCGTCCTTCTCGACATTCCCAACAAGATGCGGTGGCAAACAGAGAAACGCGAGATCGCCGGTCTCCGAGGTCCACGGTTCTTCGCCGAACTCATATGACACAACCTCGGACAGATCGAGAGTACCGAACTGTTCGTTCGCTTCGCGCCAAAATCGAACGAGGCCGATCGGCTGCTTTTGCTTGCTCAGAAGGTCGACGACATGAGCACACGTCAAGATGCCTTTTAGCGGACCATACTTGATCAACACCCCACTGCCTTTCACCGGCGTTTCGTCGCCCGCTCTCCCGAAACCAACCGTGAAGAGCTTCACCTTGTCGAGCGTTGCATCCGCAATCTCACTGTGCATCTAGAACCTCGCGAGCCGATCCGCGTCACCTCAGACCTTTCGGCCTACGCACGGGTAGATGCTTGCCCGGCGGAGCGCCTACCCCCAAGCTGCGACCAGTCCTGGAATGCGGCGGCAGGTTTGCCTCCAGCTCCCGACCCCAATCCTTCGCCCCCGTCGCAGGAGATCAAACAGTCTAAGCAGCCTTCGGCACCGAGAGATCGTAGATGTCGCCTTCAGCGACCGCCTGCGACTTGAGCATACTCATATACTTGTCGCTATCGATCGCGTTGATCAAGCTTGACGCAGGACGGTTTCCGATCCACCGAGTAAGATGACTTATGATAACTTCTCTCGGTTGCCCCTTTCCGCCGACGTTAAGACGCGCATCTATCGAACTGCCGGCGACAGCCGCGTAGTCGAAGAACTTGCCTTTCCTCCCATTAAGCTCGATCTCCGCGCCGTAGACTTCAGAGAAGCGCTTGAGCCAGTCGACGAGATCATGAGCACCCGTCACATCGACCCGGCCTTTATAGACGCGCCACGCCTGTATCACGACAAATCGCGTTCCGGTCCTTTGGCCAACCACGAGCATGAAGAAGTCCTTTCCCGGCCAGCGGGTCCGAATGTACTTCCCAAACAGGGAGGCCATCGCTGGCTCCTCGGGTTTATCCCCCTCCTCGAAGTGCTGCTCCATATCAGGCGACGCGACCGTGAGGCGAATAAGCTTCTCCTCAAGAGCAAATTGTCTGCCGTGCAATGTGCTGATGTTAGGAACGATCTCGACCGTGTAAAGGTCGGAAGGAAGATCGCCGCGAGCAGCCATCCTCTGCAGCGCTGACTTGATGTCTGGCTCTGGGAGTAATCGATCCGCCTCCTCGTCGAGCAAATCAGCGATTTTCTCGATCGTCTCGGCATTCTCATCGCCGGCCGCGATCCCAAGCTTATGGCGCGCCTCGTCGATCACCTGCGCGCGAAGGGTATCCTCACCAGCGATGGTTGCCTCCGGCAAGCTGGCATAGCCGAGCGAGAGGGCGGCGCGCGCGAGAACCCCGGCTGCGGTCAAACTATCAAGTTTTTCGAGTGCGGTGATCATGGCCGACGGACCAATACGCTGAGGTCAAGGATATCGAATTCGTGCGGTTGTAAGTCCCTTATCTGCTTCTCTGGGCCGTAACCGGCCCGATCGCGCCGGGGCACTTCGAAGACACGACCGGGGTCGATCCCAGCCTTAGGTATGACGTATAGAACAGGTTTCCAAATTCTCCATGAATGGGCAGTCGCGGCAGCTACGATTTCATCATATTCTGGCTTCGTGATGGTCTTGGCAGCAAGCCATTCTTTCGCAAGCCGTTTGAAGGTCTTACGGTGGTCCCGGATAATTCGACTGTGCTCTTCCTGGGCATGATACTCGTGCAATAGGTCGTCGTAGATCTTCCGTGGGTTGGAACTCGGCGCGATCAATGTGCCCGCAGAGCCGGCAGGTGCCTCTCGCTCGGTGTCGAAATAGTCGGAGATCCAAGCGAAATGGTTCCCGTTCAGGTACTTGCAGCTCACTTCCGTCGCGAACCACGGGTTCGCTGAATAAAAAGCCAGTCCCGCCACCCGCGTTCCCCCAGGACAATATTGTCGCACCTTTGCGCAACCAATGATCCCTCGCAACGGAGTTCTACGCCTTTTGCGCTGGTAAATGATGGAAACGGAGCCAATCTGACCGCGCCGGACAGCGGCTGGATCGAGTGACGGCTCCCATCGGAGACGCGGCCGGCTTCCGCCGGAATGGAGCGCCCCACCACGGGAGACCAACGGAGACCAATTTGCAAAAGCTGGTCTGCCGCTCAGCCCGCAGAGAAGCCCCAGGAGCCGCCTTCCGACCGGCCCGGTCTTACGACTACGACACCGGCCACCCCGGCAGAACGCATGGGCGGACTCGGCTGAGTCAGCGCGGGGCGTTCTGGATGGCCCCCATAATCGTGAACTGACGACGCACGCGCCGAACGCTTTTCCGCCCGCCCCAGAGTGTGCGGTCAGTCGAGTACGTGAAACTGCCCGTCCGGCCCCGTGTACGTGCGCGTGCCAATGACGTGCGAGTATGGCTCAGGGAAGCCCGCACAGAGGCGATCGACGCAGATGATCAACTTGTGCCCGGCACGAACGGCCGCATGGACGAGTCCCGCTGCGGGTCCTGGAGCGCTGCAAGGCGGGTCCCCTTGGGTGAGTCCCATCTGGGCGCGGCATGGATGGGCCCACAGAGATGATCGCGCCAGGAACTGGCCCCCTTTGGCAGAGGCTCGGATAGCGGAAGTTGCGGGACGGGATGTGGAGCTTGGATCTGTGTCTCGATCGATCGAGCTGTCCCGACAGCCCTGCCGGGGGACAGTACGGCTCCCCTTGGGGCAAAGGCCAAGGCCAAGACGCTCGACCTGGGCGCCGGCGCCGTCAGGCGCCGAGCATCGATTTCACGGCAGAGGCCGAGTAGCTCGCACCGCTTGACGTCTTGAAGCCCCGCTCGGCAAGCGCGGCCGAGATGTCGCGCAACGAGAGACGGGGGCGTTGACCGCTCAGCTCGCGCGCAGCCTGCACCATTTCGGGGTTGGCCTCAGCATAGGACTTGCGCCCGCCGCACTTGCCCGTCGCCTGCAGCTTGCGGTCGCGAGCCGCCTTGAGCTTGGCGACCAAGTCGGCCTTGTTGAATTGCGCGACCGCGCCCAAGATCGAACGCACCATGACGGCCGTCGGCGTGTCCTGCAGAAAGAAGTCCGGCGCGCTGGCTGGGATGAGCGACACGCCAAGTCGCTTCAGGTAGTCGTGCCCGGTGAGCTGCACGACCAAGTCTCTCGCGAAGCGGTCAGGTGACTCACAAACGATGCAACGGACGCCATTCGAAAGCAGGCGCTCCAGCATGGCCGAGAAGCCAGGACGCTCCGTAACCGCATCCGCGCCCCGCACAGCCGCGTCGTAGAACCAATCGACGATCTGATAGCCGGCGGCCTTGGCGTAGGCCTCGATCGCCGCGCGCTGGCGCTTCTCGCTGTCCTTGTCCTGCCCGACGTTGGTCGCGCTGCTGGTGCGCATGTAACCAACCGCTTTAATCAATTTTTCCTTGCGCGCCATAGCCTTAGCCGCGTTTTGTTCTGCTACCCTGAGGAAACAGTACAGTTTTGAGCCTGAGGGAGCAAGATCGGGTCGCAGTTTCGGAGAAAAAAATCAGGCGCGACCAGGGCGCGGCCTCAGGTCGGGGCCACCGCGCGCTCGATCACGACGCCAAAAATCAGGAAACGAGGATTGCCTTGCCCGAAACCCTCGCGAGGAGATCGGCGTGGATCTGGTCGATGAGTTCCAACGCCTTGTCGACGTCTTTGGCGTAGACATCGCTGGTGATAGCCGCCGCGACGACAGCAGCAGGCGCATCGCCGATCAGGTCGCGGATCATGTCCAAGACCTCCTCGGACGTCGTCGCACCGCCGTACTGGGCGGCTTCGCTCGCGTTCCGCTCCTCGGCCAACTCGGCGATTTTCAGCAGCAGGGTGTGGCCGCTCATGACCGAGCCGTGCGCACCATCGCGCTTTGCGTCCGCGATCGCAGCCTCGATCTTGGGGATGAGATTTTCAAGGCTCAACCCCGCTCGCTTGACGGCCGGCCTCACGATCTCATCCACCCTCGCCTTGACCTCAACATTTTTCGACAAACGCGATCCTGCGGTTTCGGCACTATGGCGATCACGGCAACGATAGCCCGAGCTGAGGTAGCAGTCAGCTACGCTCATGCCGTTTCGAACGGACTTGGCCAAAGCTTGGGCGAAGGCTTCTTGCTTGGGACGCAATGTAGGCATGGCCGCAGCCTACGTCGTGTCGAGCATCTGTGCCAGCCTCAGCGCCAAGTCCAACCATCCGAGATGTGCGGCATTGGGTTTGTCGCATCGGGTTCCTCCTCTGCTTCCACACCCGCCGCCATTGCCGTTGATCCGCCGTTGGGAAAAGGGGTAACGGCAATGCCGTTGCCATTACCCTTTTCCCTATAGGCGGATCATAATAACGGCAGTTGAGCTGCTGTGCCATTAACCTGCCGTTGGAAATAGGGTAATGGCATCTGCTGCGACAGCCTAATGTGCTGCGCGTGCGCGGACAGGAAGTCGCGATCCATGATCAAGCGCCCCGACTGGGATAATTCGGATTGGAAGCCGCCGCCCCGTCGTCGCCCAGCCATCCCGCCGCTGCACCAGGATGTGTTGGATCTGATCCCGATCTTTGCCCGGATCGTGCACCGCGATGGCCTCAAGACTGCGCGCGAGGTGTTTGCAAACTTCGTCCGGGAGCCAACGGACAAGCAGTACGAGGCCCTTGATCAGCTCGAACTGCTCAATCGTCTGGCCGCCATGACGCCGCGACCGAATGTCGCCAAGCTGGCGCGCGAGCTGCTCGCGGCAGACGGCATCCACAAAGGCGATGCCAAGTTTGCGAACAAGCACGCGGCGCTGGTCGCGAAGATCCGGGATTGGAAAAAACGCCGTCCTGCCATCGAGGCCAAGTTTGCGCCGACCTCTCCACCGCTGCGCCGGGGTCAGCCGCCGTCCTTCCGGTTCCTCGACCTGAAAAAGCGTAGAAAATAGCCCCCCCAATTTTCTCTACTTATGCCCAACGAGCTGCAGGCGCATCCTCGCTGCACACCCAGCATGAGGATCACGCGATGCAGAAGCATCAGCAGCCGAAGCCGCCAGCCAAAAAGCGCAGGCCTCTCTATTGGCGCACCGAGCAGCCGACCGTTGATCGCATCGACATCTGGCGGCGGCAGCAGGCCACGATCCTCTCGCGCACGAAGGCGACCGAAGAGCTGATCAATATCGCTTTGGACGCTGAGGCGATCCCTGCTGAGTGAGAGTGTCGCCGGCTGGGTGCCGGCGACCTCATCTCTCTTGACATTCTCGCGTGCCAGCGAGGCATCAAAGGAAAACGCGCATGAGACATAGATCAGCCGTCTCGAAAGTCAATCCGCGTCCGCCGTTCCTCGTTCTCTGCAACGGCATCGAAATCGGCATCAGCGACGGCCTGACATGCCCGCCGCCTTGCTGCTGCGATATCCGCCCCATCGATGCCGAGGCAATCGGCTGCGGCTTCCGTATCATCTGCCGCGCGTGCCATCGCGTCGTGCTGCACTATGAGCCAGTGCGATGAAAATCAGCGCCCCTGCCGGCTGCCTGCATGCCGCCCTGTCGATGGCCGCGCTGGCCGCCGATCAGAAGCTCGACACGCCGGTTTGCATCACCGCCGATCGTGGCACCATCGCCTTCCGCGTCACCAATGAGCGCTCCTTCATCTCGATCAGCGCCAGCGCTGCGGCCAACGTCAGCGAGCCCGGCAACGCCGCGTTGTCGGCGACGAAGTTGTCGCGCCTGCTCGCTGGCTTTGCGCTGGACACCACCGTCAGCATCACCACGGCCGAGAACGCCGCGATCGTCGCCGCAGATGCAAGCCGCTATTGCCTGTCGCTGACCGATGCGCAGGACGGGCTCCAGCTTGATCCGGTGACCGGCAGCGCTGAGCTGGCCGCCGACGATGTCCTGGTGCTCTTGTCAGTCCTGCCGGCGGCGGACACCGCGCAAACGCGGCCTTATCTTCATGGTGTTTTCCTACACCACAGCGACGGCAGGCTCGTTGGTGTCAGCACCAATGGTCACGTGCTGCTGCGCGTCGACGTCGCAGGCGGTCCCCTTTCCGACGATCGCACATTGATCTTGCCGACACCGGCCGCAGCCCTGGTTGCTCGACTGCTGCGACAGACGAAACCGGAAGCGGTGTCGCTACGGAGATCGCGCGTCGCCTTCGAGGCGTCGTGGCCGGGCATTTCGATCATCACTGCCCTGCAGATCGGCCCCTTTCCAGCCTACGACAAGGTCATCCTGCCCCGCACCGGCGCCATCGCACTGGTGCAGAGGGCATCGCTTGCCGCCGCGTTGTGCCGGATCGCTGCCATGGCGCTGGCTGGGCCTTCGCTGCTGGGGCTGTCATGGACCGATGGCGCCCCGCTCAAGCTCACCCTGTTGCGCCAGCCCGGCGCGGTTGATGACAGCGTTTCTAGCCAAAGCAGCGGCGCGGCGCGGAAGGCGCTGATGTTGGCGCAATTCGTGACACTGGTCTCCGAGTTCGATGACGACGTCATCGCGCTCGAGGCCACCGACGGCGGGTTGCAGATCCGGCAGCGGCATAAGTTGGCGTGTTTGGTGGACTGCTCATGGCATTTTAAAAAGCGGGAAGCCGCATGAGCGTAGTTGACGACGCACTTGCGCTGGCGGCGCGCAACATCCCGGTGTTTCCCTGCGCATCGAACAAGGCGCCCGCGCGATCAAAAGACGACGGCGGCAACGGTTTCAGGGATGCGACATGCGATCCGACCGAGGTGCGCCGTCTCTGGCGGCACTGGCGCGGCCCATTGATCGGCATGCCGTGCGGCGCGGTCAGCGGCTTGTTCGTGGTCGATGTTGACGCGCCGAGGCATCCGGAGGCCGAGGCTTGGCTTGAGCGGCACGCGCCGTATCTCGGCGAGACCTACCAGTGCACCACGCGCAGCGGCGGCACGCATATCTTTTTTCGGCATCATCCCGAGCTGAAGACCACCGCCGGTCGCCTCTGTCGCGGCGTCGATACGCGGGGCGACGGCGGTTATGTCATTCTGTGGGCGCGGGAGGTGCCGGCGCCCGTGCAAGAGACGCCA
This sequence comes from Bradyrhizobium sp. SZCCHNRI3043, assembly GCF_032377735.1. Lineage (NCBI taxonomy): Bacteria > Pseudomonadati > Pseudomonadota > Alphaproteobacteria > Hyphomicrobiales > Nitrobacteraceae > Bradyrhizobium > Bradyrhizobium sp. SZCCHNRI3043. Next base: position 267,985 of record NZ_JAUHID010000006.1, on the reverse strand, counting down.
CAGTGGCTCGTCGCCGCATTGCGGCCGCCGAAGCCGCCGCAGGTCATCCAGATCATCCCGCGCTGCCGCCGGAACGGCTCTGCCGATGATCGCGTCCACGGCGTTCTCAGGCGCGTCGGCGCCGCGCGCGAAGGTGAGCGCAATGCGCTGACATACTGGGGCGCCTGCCGGATCACCGACATGATCGAGAGCGGTGAACTTAGTTGCGAAGACGGAAATAATGCTTTCGAGGCGTTGGCGACCGTGAGCCGCTACACCGGCCTTCCCGAACGCGCGATCGACGCGACCATCAAGTCCGCGATGAAGAGGTCGCAATGAGCCGCAACGGTCGCTTCACACATTTTGTGGAAGACATCCCGCGCGACCCGCCGCAGCGTGATGACGACACGCCGCTCGGTGAATGGGATGCGGGCGATGATGAAGGCGTGATCCCGCCGCGCGAGTGGTTGCTCGGCAATGCCTTTTGTCGCGGCTTCGTCAGCTCGCTGCTCGGCGAAGGCGGCAGCGGCAAGACGGCGCTGCGCCTTGTGCAATATCTCGCTGTCGTCACGGGACGCCCCCTGAGCGAAGAGTACGTCTTCACCCGCAGCAAGGTCATGCTGCTGTCGCTCGAAGACAGCAGGGATGAGCTGCGCCGCCGCCTCAGAGCCGCATGCCTGCATTATGGCATCGCGCAATCCGAACTGAAGGGGCGCCTGTTTGTAAGGACTGCGAGCGCCGACCTCGGAAAGATCATGATGGTCGATCCTGCTAAAGGCGCGCTCATGCTCGGCAAGCTGGCGGGAAAGATCGAGCGGGCAATCCGCGAGCGCGGCATCGCCCTGGTCGCGCTCGATCCCTTCGTCAAGGTCCACAGTGTCGGCGAGAGCGACAACAGCGCAATCGATCAGGTGATGCAGGTGCTCGCCGACATGGCTATCGCGCTCAACGTCGCGGTGGATACGCCGCATCACATCAGCAAGGGACCAGCGGACCCTGGCAACGCCAATCGCGGCCGTGGCGCATCGAGCATGAAAGACGCCGCACGCTTGGTCTTCACGCTCACGCGGATGAGCCCAGAGGAGGCGCAGGCCTTCGGCGTCAGCGAGGCGCAGCGGCAATTTCTGGTGCGACTGGACAGCGGCAAAGTCAACATCGCCCCACCAATGACGGAAGCGAAGTGGTTTCGGCTGGTCAGTGTCAGCCTCGACAACGGCACGGATCTCTACCCGAGCGGCGATCAGGTGCAGACGGTTGAGCCGTGGACACCGCCGCAGACCTTCTCCGGCATCAGCAACGGGACGCTCAATGAGATCCTGAGCGAGATCGATACCGGCCTTCCGGACGGCAACCGATTTACGGATGCGCCGAACGTCCGCGATCGTGCGGCGTGGCGCGTCGTCGAAAAGCATTGCCCGACCAAGAGCGAGGGCACCTGTCGCGAGATCATCAAAACTTGGCTCAGATCCGGCCTGCTGTTCCGGCGCGACTACACCAACCCGGTGACGCACAAGCGGGTCAAGGGTCTCGTGGTCGACAACGAAAAGCGGCCGTCAAAGGGGGACTGATGCCGATCCGCGCCGCGAACAGAGCACGCTATCCGAAAGACTGGCGCACGCGCATTGTGCCCCGTGTCCGAGCTCGCTCTCGCGGCACGCGCTGGTGGGGATCCCCCCAATGACGGTGCGCAAAGCCGACAACTTGCTTCGTGGCGATCGGACTCCGGCCTATGTCGATCGGGAGACCGGCGCAGCCGAATTGCTAATCTCACCAGATACATGGGACCAATGGGTGAAGGAAGGCCGCTTGCCCCGACCCTGCGACACCTTCCCATCCGGCACACCCCGCTGGCGCTGGGAGGACGTCGATCGTAAGCTGGCTGACAAGAAGGGATCGGCGCCGGTTGATCCCATGCAGTGGGCGGCGAGCTTTGGCAAGAAAAAGGGGAAACGGATTGAAGCTCCCTGAAGGTGTCGAGAAGGTCGTCGTTCGCAAGAAGAACGGCAGGGTCTACACGTATTACTATTGGAACCCCGGCCGGAACACCGATCGCGAGGGCGACCGCATTAAGCTCCCGAACGCCGAGACCGAACCGAAAGCGTTCTGGACCGAAGTGGAGCGCAGGCAGACATCGGCTCCGACCGCTTACCCTGCTGGATCGGTCGGCGATCTGATCGCGCGCTATCGCGCGAGTGACGAGTTCAAGCGGCTCTCCGAAGGCACGCAGTCAAACTATGAAGTGACGATGCGCCGCATGGAAGCGCAGGGTCTGGCGCGCGTTAAGGATCTGACGCCGCTTGTCGTCCAGACCGCGCGCGACGCGATGAAAGAAACGCCGGTGATGGCGAACCAGATGCTCTCGGTTGGCCGCACGATCTGGGATTGGGCGATCCCGCTGGGCCTCGCCATGGCCAGCCCGTTCGACAAGGTGAAAGACTTCGACATTCCCGATCGCGGTCACGTGCCGTGGCCAGCGTGGGCGGTCGAACACGTCCGCGCCCATGCATGGCCCGATCTGGTACGAATGGTCCGGCTCGGCGTCATGACTTGCCAACGCGGCAGCGATCTCATCCGCATGGGACCGGAGCACCGCGACCGCAACGGCCTGTGGTGTCGGCCGAAGAAGACGCGCAAGAGGCGCCGCGCCTTCCACATCCCTCTCGCGACCGCCGATGCACTCGAACTCGACCGCTGGGCGGAGACTCCCGTGACGTTCACGAACACCCGGTGGCTGAAGCCAATCGAGCGCTTCCGGGAAGACCTGTACCTCTATTCCCCGAAGGGCGCCCAATACACCACCGACGGCCTGCGCGCGCGCTGGGGCCGCTGGCTGGAAGGCACATCGGAAGGAAAACAGCTATGCCGCCGGTGGAAGGACTGGGTCGCCGGCCAGGTCAAGAAATACGAGTGGGACATCGACCCCGAGGATGCCGACCACCCGACGATCCACGGCCTTCGCGGCACCGGCATCCTGGCCCGCGCCAAGCAGGGCTACGAGGTCGACCAGATCGCCAACGACATCGGCATGTCGCGGCAGAACGTCGAGCATTACATGCGGTTCAAGGACCAGATGAAGATCGCGGCGGATGGTCAAAAACGCCTGCGTGTGATCAATTCACAAGAATGAAGTGGTCCGGAGCGGACGACCAATGACGCGATGGAAAACCTTCGTTTGGACTGCCGTTGCCGCTGCCATCTGCTCACTGTTCGTAACGATCGAGATCGGAAAAGATCGAGAGATGGCGGTTTTCGAGGCCATCTCTGGTCTTCTTTTTCTGCTCGGCGCCTCCTGGGCGGTCGCCGGCCTTGTTTATGTGGTCAGCCTGCTTAAGGCCCGCCGGCAGACCCTTATGGTCGTCGCCATTTCCGTCATAGTCGCATTGTCGGCAGCGACGGTTATTTGGCCGCCGCGATAGCCGCTCATTGCCCACACCTGTCCGTGCGTTCGCGGGCCCGCGATCTCTGAAAGGACTAGACCGCGAACGCCGACGCGGCTATATGGGCGCTGCGTCAGCGGCCGATTTGCAAAACTTCTGGCCTCGATTGCAAAACTTCCGAAAAAAGCGCTGTGAAATCAGTTGCTTCGGTGGGGAATGGTGTAACGGTAGCACAACAGACTCTGACTCTGTTTGTCTTGGTTCGAATCCAGGTTCCCCAGCCATTTCGGCGCTGACCCACTATTTTTGAGGTCAGCCGGTTTCGACTCGCGAACGAAACGTCACCCCGTTGTCGCGCACACTTCGTCCCGTCACTGCACCTCGGCGTCTCCGCGCACTTCGTCCTCGGAGAGCTTTCTCGATCGCAGCGGTGCCCTGTTCTTCCAGATCCTCCAGCGCGATGCTTGCGATGGCGGATGGTCGACACCGCCTGACCCGGCGCCGAATTGCCAGGAACACAGTCCTCCCGATTGCGAATCGGCGAAAACAAAACAACCATTGCGAGCAATGAAGCGCTCCCCGGAGGATTGCACTTGCAGAGCAGCGTTGGCTCCCGCGCCTTTCAAAACGCAAGGCTGCAGAAGCGCGCCAAGAAACAGGCGGACGTGCTGTTGCCAGCGGCGGTCAAGGCCTACCGCGAAGGCCGACATCCGGAAGCTCAGGCACTGTGCCAGCAGATCCTGCAGGACCTGCCGCATCATTTCGGCGCCCTGCATCTGCTCGGCGTATCCGAGCGGGATTGCGGCCGTTTCGACCAGGCGGTGCTCGTCCTGACACGCGCGGTCGAGATCGACCCGCGCTCGGCCGGAGCCCAGTCCGATCTCGGTCTGTCGCTGTTCCGGCTCGGCCGCTATCAGGAGGCCCGCGCTCGTTACGAACGCGCCGTCGAACTCCAGCCGAACTTCCCGGCCGCGCTCACCAATCTCGGCACTACGCTGATGAGCCTCTCGCGTTTCGAGGAGGCGATTGCTGCGCATGACCGCGCCATCGCGCTGAACCCCGGCTATGGCGACGCCCACGCCAATCGCGGGATGGCGCTGCTGCTCACGGGCCGGTACGAGGACGCCGGCCAGAGCTTCGATCGCGCGCTTGCACTGCAGCCGCGGTTGCTGACGGCCCTGTTCGGCAAGGGCCTGGTCAGCATGAACCTGCGGAATTTCGATGCTGCACTGGCGGCGCTGACTGCGGCGCTGGCCATCAATCCGAATGCGGCCCCTGCCCTCGCCCAGCGCGGGCGGGCCTATCAGGAGCAGGGCAAGTTCGACGAGGCAGAAGCCGATTTTGACGCGGCATTGGTCCTCGAACCGTTGCTGGAAGACGCCCTGCGCGGCAAGGCCACGGTTTCGCTCGTGCGCGGCAACATCGCCCTGGCGATGTCGTTCGTCGACAAGATCCTGGCGCAGAACCCGAAGCAGGAGAGCGCCTGGACCCTGCTCGGGGTCTGCTCTGCGATGCAAGGCGACATCGCCACGGCGATCTCAGATTACGACCGCGCGCTCGCGATCAACCCGAACTACGAGGACGCGATCACCAAGAAGATCTTCACGCTGGATTTCCTGCCCGAGATCGGAGTCGAACGTCTCCAGGCAGAACGGAGATATTGGTGGGAAGCGATCGGCTCGCGATTACCCCGTGTCCAACTCGGTGGGCGAGATCTCGACCCCGATCGGCAGCTTGTCGTGGGCTACGTCTCCTCCGATTTCCGCGAGCATTCGGCGGCTCTCGGCTTCCTGCCGATCCTGCGCCATCACGATCGCGCCAAGTTCGAAATCATCGCCTATTCCTGTTCGCCGGCAAAGGACGCCAAGACGGAGTTGTGCCGTTCGCTGGTCGATCGCTGGGTCGACGCCTGGCAGTTGACCGACGAGAGGCTCGCCGAGCAGATCCGGGCCGACAAGGTCGACATCCTCGTCGACCTCTCAGGGCATTCCGCCGGCCATCGGCTCACCTTGTTTGCGCGCAAGCCCGCCCCGATCCAGGTCTCCGCCGTCGGCAGCGTCACCGGCACGGGGCTGCCAGTGATGGACTATCTGCTGGCCGATGCGGTGACGATCCCGGCCGCGGTCCGGCATCTGTTTGCCGAAAGGATCTACGACCTACCGTCGCTGATCACGATCGAACCGCCGCCTCCAATTCCACCGTCGCCGCTGCCCATGCTTCGCAACGGTCACGTCACCTTCGGCTCATTCAATCGCGCCGACAAGTTTTCGGAGCCCACTCTGGCTCTATGGTCGAAGCTGATGGCTGCGACGCCGGGCTCTATGATCGTCGTCAAGAACCATGCGATGAGCGATCCCCTGCTGCGCGACCGATTGATCGCCCGCTTCGTCGCCCACGGCATCGCCGCGGAACGCCTCCGCTCCGTCGGAAAGACATCGCGCGAGGAGCATCTTGCGATGTTCGCCGATATCGACATCGCACTCGATCCGTTCCCGCAAAATGGCGGCATATCGACGTGGGAGTCACTGCAGATGGGCGTGCCTGTCGTCACCAAGCTCGGCAGCACCCCCTCGGCACGGGCGGGCGGCGCGATCGTCAAGGCAGTCGGCCTCGACGCGTGGGTCGCCGATGACGACGAGGGCTATCTCGCGGCAGCGCTGAAATTCTGCTCGCGGCCCGGCGAGCTTGCCGCGCTCCGTGCCGAGCTGCCCGCCAGGGTGTTGAATTCAGCCGCCGGAAACGGCGCGCTCTACACGCAGCATGTGGAACAGGGATACCGGACGTTCTGGCGTGACTATTGCGCACGAGCGACGACCGGCTAGCGCTTGAATCAGATCTGGTCCGGCCGGCACAGCGTCGCGCCCGTGCGCCGTTCGACCCATGCCGACGCTTGCGGTGCATCGACGACGCAGTCCCGCCGATCATCGTCGGCTCGCCGGCACGATCCTGCCAGCGTGCGCCCGATCACGGAATTAACCCGTCATTCACCACGATCCTCATCCAGCCGGAACGATGCAATTTGCTTCAAATTGTCTGGCCAGGGAGACGTGACATGACCAAGCTGACGGACCTCGACGACCAGATTGAGCGGGCCGAGCGGCTCGAGCGGAGCATCACGGACACGCTGACGATCGAGCGGCTGCGCCAATTCGCGGCCAAGTGCCGGCGCGAGCGCGAGCGGCTGTCGCAGCACCGGCAGCACGCGGCCTGAGGGGTTTGATCCGCTTTCGTCGGCGGCGGACGCGGCCACTCACGAGCAGGTCGTCACCATGTTGGTGCAGAGCTGCCGGGTCCAGCCGATGCCTTTCTTCATGCGGATCTTGGCGAAATCGCCGAAGCAGCCGAGCAGTTCGACAGCCTGGTCGCCGTTCGCATGCGGATCGAGCTTCGGGCTCGAGGCGGCATGGTCGCGATAGATCACCGCACCGTTCTGCAGGCCGCCGACGCCCACCACGCTCCGATGCACGAAGCCCCTGCCCTGAAAGATCACGCTCTCCTTGCCCTGATCGACGTCGTTCAGCACGGCCCGGTCGATCTCGAACCAGTCGCCCTGCTGCGCGGTGAGATGCACGACGATCCAGCCGTCGCTGGTCGGATTCTTCAGCCCCTTGATGATGCTGCCGCCCGGCTCCGCGCGGACATTGGCGCCGTTCGGATCGCGGTCGGCGATGTCGACCTCGACGTTGCAGGCTTCGCGATGAGGCGCCTGCGCAGCGGCCACGCTCGGCGCCGCGAGCAGCGCCGTCAGCAACAGAATTTTCGTCAGCGTCATGCGGTCAACCGGCCTCGGATTCCTCACGGATTGGTCGTGCCGCGAGCGCCGCAGTTCAACGCCGCGCGATAGGCGACTGCGCCGGGCCCGCCATGCGCATCGGCTGCCTTGATGGAGCCGGGCCATGGGTGCGGCCCTCACGCAAGACTGCCTGCTTCATTCGAGAAGGTGTTATGCTTGCACGAAGCTGACCCGAAAAAAGTCGTCAGATGGGTGAACGCCCCTCCGCCCGCCTGCTGGTGCTCGATCCCCACGACAGGCTTCTGCTGTTCAAGTTCGTCCACCTTGCCGGCGCGCTGACTGGGACGCAGTTCTGGGCCACGCCGGGCGGCGGCGTCCATCCAGGCGAGAGCTACGAGGCCGCAGCCTGCCGCGAGATGTTCGAGGAGACAGGCATTTGCATCGACGACCCTGGGCCGCAGATCGCGCAGCGCTTGGTCACCTTCACGATGGTCGATGGCGAGGAGGTCAGCTCGGACGAGCGCTATTTCCTCGTCAGAGTTGCGCGCGCCGACCTGTCGTCGATGCACTGGACCGAACTCGAGCGCGCCGCCATCGCAGGACAGCACTGGTGGCGGCAGGCCGAGCTCGCGGAAGCGGCCGACACCGTCCACCCCGAGGACATCATCGACATATTGACGCGTGCACGCGTGTGGTGACGGCTCGCCTGCTACAGCCGTCCGCCCGCAAGCGCCGCAGCGCGCGGACGGCCGATGTCGTCGAGCACATGCGGCATCGGGGTCACCGGGAAGACCGCGTTGATCTGGCCCGTCCCCGACGACGGGAAGAACGGGGTCACGACCTCGACGCCGCGGTCGTAGTGGTTCCAGCCGAGCGCGCCGAGCAGCATGGCTGTATCGTGCATGAAGCCCTCGCCATGGCCCTTGCTGGCATATTCCGGCAGCATGTCGCAGAAATCCGGCCACTCGCCGTGCTCCCACATCTGGATCACCTCGTGGTCGAGCCGCTCCAGGAACGGGCTGAACATGCGGTCGCGATACTCGTCGGCGGTGCCGTTCTGGGCAAAGCGATGGCTCAGCGAGCCCGAGGCGAAGAAGGCCACCGTGCCGTCGTAATGATCCTCGACCGCGCGGCGGAACGCCCAGCCGAGCTTGGCGCTGTCGGCGAGATAATGCGAGGTGCACAGCGCCGAGACGGATACGACCTTGAAGTGGCGGTCGGGGTTCATGTAGCGCATCGGCACCAAGGTGCCGTATTCCAGCGCCAGCGACGTCGCATCGTGGGCCATGGTGGCAACGCCATGGGCGTTGGCGCCCTCGGCCAGGATGTGGCCGAGCTCTGGATTGCCGTCGTATTCATACGTCATGTTGGCGATGAAGTGCGGCAGCTCGTTGGAGGTGTAGAGCCCCTCGAAATGCGGCGCGCAATTGATGTGATAGCCGGCATTGACCAGCCAATGGGTGTCGAACACGACGATGGTGTCGACGCCGGCCTCGCGGCAGCGCCGGCCGATCTCGATATGACCGTCGATCGCCGACTGTCGCTTGCCCTTGGCCGGACCATCCAGCTCGCTGAGATACATCGACGGCACATGCGTGATCTTGGCCGCCAGTGCGAGCTTGCCCATCCTCTCGTCTCCCTTCCGGTCGTTCCCCGGTCCGGCATCGCCGACCGTTTGCTTGGGAGGCAGATTACCCCTGCAGCTCCGCGAAAAAAAGGGCCGCGCGCGCGGCCCTTCCTCGGCGTCCAATCCATCGTCTGTCCCATGATCATGGGACAGCGCGGCGCGCTTGCGCGACTCCGCGCCCGGTCAGGCAGCCTTGATGTCGATGGTCTTGGCGGCCTTCTGCACCTCGGGCTTCTTCGGCAGGGTGACCTTGAGCACGCCCTGCTTGAACACGGCCTCGATCTTGTCGGTGTCGACGCCGTCAGGGATCTGGAAGGAACGTTCGAAGGATCCGAAGCTGCGCTCACGGACGTAATAGTCCTTCTTCTCCTCCTTTTCCTCCTGCTTCTCGCCCTTGATCGAGAGCACGCCGCTCGCAACTTTCACCTCGACGTTCTTCTCGTCGAGGCCCGGCAGCTCAGCCGTGACCTCATAGGCATTGTCGTGCTCGGCGACGTCGACCGCCGGCGCCACGGCAAAGGACCGTGCGCGGGCCAGATCCGGCAGTTGGTCGAACAGCGACGGCGTGCGCCAGATCCCGCCATGGAAGTCCTCGAACACGCGATCGATCTCGCGGCGCAGGTTCTCGAACGGCCGCCATCCCTGCATGGATGGCGCACCTGCCTTCTCGGTGTTGACGGGCAGCTTGGTAGGTTCAGCCATGACATCATCCTCCTGCTTCACGCGAGGATCAGGTCCGCAACGGCATGGGCGCGACCGATTTCGTTCGACGAGATCGGCGGCATCCGCTCCCTCGCGCTTGACGGGCAAAATATAGCAGGCACGCCCGGGTTCCAGATTGCTGCGATCAAATCGCTGAGCGGCTGGACGGGTTCGGATCGGCGTGGGACCATCCACTTGGCTTTCGGCAATCTTTCGGCACCGCGCGCCCAGAGCTGAAGAGCCTTACAGGAAGAGCCTCCAGGAAGAGCCTTGGAGATGGTGAACCGGACGTTAATCCGAGCGGCTCGAGCGACGCTTTAGGGAAGGATGCAGAAAGCCTTATGCCGCAAGGTGTTAGGCGCCATTGAGAAGGTGCATTCGCAACGCTCCGCGCGCCCCTCCGACCGCCGGGCTGGGCGGCAGCACGTTCACAAACATTGCCCGCTTAACAAATTTTCCAGTCCCAGCAGAGAAGGTGTCAGCTCAACAATTCACCACAGGTTTCATGACCGTGACATCCTTCGGACGCGTGATCTCGGTGCGGGGCTCCCAGGCCCGCGTCGGCATTCTGTCGACCCAGCAGATGACCGTTTCCGATATCCGCGCCACAGTCGGCCGTTTCATCAGCATTCGCTGCCCGAGCGCCACGATCATTGCGATCATCACCGAGGTGACCAGCGAAGACCTGTCGCATGCCAGCGAATACGTCGCGACGGCGTCGGTGGACCTGCTGGGCGAGATCCTCGGACCGGCCGAACGGCCCAAGTTCCAGCGCGGCGTCACCCACTACCCGACCATCGGCGACGCCGTCGACATGATCACGAGCGAGGAGCTGCGCACGATCTACACGCCGACCGCCGGCGACCACATCGACATCGGCGCGCTGCAGCAGGACACCTCCGTGCGCGCCTGTGTCAATGTCGAGGAAATGCTGTCGAAACACTTCGCCGTGCTCGGTTCGACCGGCGTCGGCAAATCGACGGGCGTGTCGCTCTTGCTCAACGAGATCCTCAAGGCGCGGCCGAACCTGCGCATCTTCCTGCTCGACGTCCACAACGAATATGGCCGCTGCTTCGGCGAGCGCGCGCTGGTGCTGAACCCGCGCAATCTGAAGCTGCCGTTCTGGCTGTTCAATTTCGAGGAGATCGTCGACGTCCTGTTCGGCGGCCGGCCCGGCGTGCCGGAGGAGCTCGACATCCTCGCCGAGGTGATCCCGCTGGCGAAGGGCATCTACACCCAATACCAGAATACGGACCGCATCGGGCTCAAGCGCGTCGATCCCAAGATGGTCGGCTACACCGTCGATACGCCGGTGCCCTACCGCCTTGTCGACCTGATCAACCTGATCGACGAGCGCATGGGCAAGCTGGAGAACCGCTCCTCGCGCATCATCTATCACAAGCTGATCTCGCGCATCGAGACCGTGCGCAACGACCCGCGCTACGCCTTCATGTTCGACAACGCCAATGTCGGCGGCGACACCATGGCCGAGGTCATCAGCCATCTGTTCCGCCTGCCGGCCAACGGCCGCCCGATGACGGTGATGCAGCTCGCCGGCTTCCCGGCCGAGGTCGTCGATTCCGTCGTCTCGGTCGTGTGCCGCATGGCGTTCGATTTCGGCCTGTGGAGCGACGGCGTCTCGCCGCTGTTGTTCGTCTGCGAGGAAGCGCACCGCTACGCCTCCGCAGACCGTTCGATCGGCTTCGGTCCGACCCGCAAGGCGATCTCGCGCATCGCCAAGGAAGGCCGCAAATACGGCGTCTATCTCGGCCTCATCACCCAGCGGCCGGCCGAGCTCGACGCCACCATCATCTCCCAGTGCAACACGCTGTTCACGATGCGCCTCGCCAACGAGCGCGACCAGTCGCTGCTGCGCTCCGCGGTGTCGGACGCCGCCGCCAACCTGCTCTCCTTCGTCCCGTCGCTCGGCACCCGCGAGGTGCTGGCGTTCGGCGAAGGCGTCGCGCTGCCGACCCGGCTGCGCTTCAAGGAGGTGCCGCTGCATCAGTTGCCGCGCAGCGAAGCGACGATCGCGACTGTCCGCTCGGTCAATGCCGGACACGACATGCATTTCGTCAGTGCCGTGCTGGAGCGCTGGCGCGGAGCGACCTCGAGCCGCGACGCTGCGAGCGGCGACAGCGGCGCCGGCAGCCTCGGAGATCGCGGCAATCTGTCGGCCTCGCTGGACGCGCCGATGCTGCAGCCCTCGATGGGCCTCGATCCGGACCGCTTCTCGCTGCTGAAGAAGCCGCTGCGCTAAATACGGCGGCGCCCCCCTCCCAAATCTCGATCGACGACGCCTTCGAGAAGGCGTTGCGGGCATTCCGCCACGGGGCGAGGTGATGGGCTGAGCTGGACCGTTGCGCCTGCGCCGCGATCCACTAAGGTTCGCCCCCTGCCACACATGCCGGACCCGTTGCCATGACCCAGCCCGCCATCAGCCGCTTTCCCGTTCCCGCAATCGACGCCCTGCCGGACGACATCCGCACCCGGCTGCTCGGCGTGCAGGAGAAGAGCGGCTTCGTGCCCAACGTGTTCCTGACGCTCGCGCACCGGCCGGACGAGTTCCGCGCGTTCTTTGCGTATCACGACGCGCTGATGGAGAAGGACGGCGGGCTGACCAAAGCCGAGCGCGAGATGATCGTTGTCGCGACGTCGAGCGCCAACCAGTGCCAGTATTGCGTGATCGCGCACGGCGCGATCCTGCGCATCCGCGCCAAGAATCCCCTGCTCGCCGACCAGATCGCGATCAACTACCGGAAAGCGGACATCACGCCGCGGCAGCGGGCGATGCTCGATTTCGCAATGAAGGTGGCGCTGGAGGCGCAGACGGTCGGGGACGCCGATTTCAAGGCGCTGGCCGGCCACGGTTTCAGCGACGACGACATCTGGGACATCGCCGCAATCGCGGCGTTCTTCGCGTTGTCGAACCGGATGGCAAATGTCACGGGCATGCGGCCCAACGACGAGTTCTATCTGATGGGGCGGCTGCCCAAGGCGAAGTGAGCCAGTCAGTCGTCCGACGCGGGTCCGCACCAGCCGGGCAGATAGACGGCGTCGTGGCTCTTTGCGGCCGCCAGCGCGTGCTCCATGGCGGCGGCGAAATGGGTCTCGACCGTCTTGCGCTTGACCTTGCGGCGCAGGAAGTCGGCCCATAGGAACTCGCTGAACGGCGTCGTGTCCTTGGCAAAGCCGCCGGCGCGGCGCAACTCGCCGGCCAGGCTGCGGAACGGATCGTCCTTCATATCCGCGACGGTCTTCGGCAGGTCCTTGAAATGCCGCCGCTCGCCCTTGGCGTCGTAAGGATAGGCCCAACGCTTGTTGTCCATCACGCCCCAGAACGCCTCGCGATCGACCATCGACAGATCGCCGATCACCGTGACCAGCACGTCCTTGACGCCCTCGTCATGGAGCGCGCGGGCGAGGTGATGGTGGTCGACGACGTAGTGCCGCTGGTCGGGACCGAGCACCACCGGGATCATGTGCTTGCCGAGCAGCTCGGCCTGCTTCTTCTTCGACTTGTGCTCGCGCCAGCGCTCGCGCTTCTCCTTCACTTCGCGCATGCCGACGGTCATCTGCGTCGGGCGCAGCGACAGGATCGGCACGGGATGAAGCAGCGGCTCGCGGGTATTGGCCATGGCCTGGGCTCCCGGGGGATGATCAGCATTATGCCACGCCTGCCGAGCCGTTCCAGTGCATCTGCCCGTAGCTGCGACGCCGTTCGGACCGGCCGCGGCAGGTTCCAATCACCCGCGGAGCGGGCGCCGATTGGATGGATCCGAGGAGGGAGATGTTTTGCTGATGCAGCTCAATTGTGGCAAAGTTTCTTTGTGAGAGGTTGGGCCCGCGTGCTAAAAAGGACCATCGGAGTCGAGGCATGAAGTCCCAGCGCCCCATTGCAGCGGAGGAAGAGCATCGCGTGGTGCCGTTCCGGCCGCGCAGCAGTCCGGTGCGGCGCGTGACCGAGGGCGGCAGCCCGCCGATTCAGCTGCATCGGCGCGAGCGCCCGACACTCGATCTCTCCCGGTATGAGCAGCCGCGCGAAGAGCCCGACGATTTCCGTCACCGCATCCTGGCCAACATCGCGGCGATCGCCTTTACGGTCGCGTTGACCGCGATCGGCATCTGGCTGGCGATGAGCATCGCCGACCTGCGCAAGACCCAGGACTGCCTGCTGACCGGACGGCGCGACTGCGCCCGCATCATCACCGAGACCTACACGCCCTGATCCCTGCTGGACGCCGCTCGGCCGCCAGCGGCGGAGCATCACAATCCCGCCACAACCGCCGTGTCCGGCTCCATTGAACTCACCGCGTCGCTCCGATATACGGGCACACGACTCCCGGGCGGCGGGGGTAGAAGGGCTCGCATCAGACGGCCCCGGGGGCGCGGTGTCCTCCCGTCGCCACCTACCGGATTAGCTCCAAAATATCAAAGGCTTAGTGATGTCCTCAACATTCGATCAGGTCGCCACGATCATCGCTGAAACCTGCGACATCCCGCGCGACACGATCACGCCGGATAGCCACGCCATCGACGATCTGGGCATCGACAGCCTCGATTTCCTCGACATCGCGTTTGCGATCGACAAGGCCTTCGGGATCAAGCTGCCGCTCGAGAAGTGGACGCAGGAAGTCAACGACGGCAAAGCCAGCACCGAGCAGTATTTCGTGCTGAAGAACCTGTGCGCCCGCATCGACGAGCTGGTCGCCGCCAAGGGCGCCTGAGCGCCCGCCATGCAAATCGAATATTTCCTGCTCATCGACCGCATTCTTGACCTCCGACTGGACGAGAAGGCCATCACTGTCGAAGCCAAGGTTCCCACCGAGAGCACGATCTTCGAAGGACACTTTCCGGGCTATCCGATCATGCCCGGTGTTCTCTTGATCGAGTCCATGGCCCAGACGTCCGGCTGGCTGCTGCTCGCGCTGATGAAGTTCGAGCGGATGCCGTTCCTCGCCGCCGTGAAGGAAGCCAAGATGCGCGGCTTCGTGTCGCCGGGCGAGGTGCTGACCGTCGAGGCCAACGTGCTGCACGAGGGCTCCGGCTACGCCGTGACCGAAGCGCGCGTGAAGGTCGGCGGCAAGCTGCGCTCGAACGCGACGATCACTTTCAGCCACGTCCCCTTCCCCAATCCGGAGCTGCGCGGACACATGGACGCCGTCGCCGAGCGCGTCGGCTTTCCGCAACAGGTCCTGCAGCGATGAGTGAGACGACAGCCGTGACCTCCAATCCCGTCGAAGTCTGGATCACCGGTATCGGTCTTGCGACCTCGCTTGGCGAGGGACTCGATGCGAACTGGGACGCCCTCAACTCCGGCCAGATCAATATCGACGAGCGGGGTTTCGCGCCCTACATCGTGCATCCCTGGGCCAAGGTGAATCTGGAAGCGCAGATCCCCAAGAAGGAGCAGCGCCAGATGGAGGCGTGGCAGCGCATCGGCACCTATGCCGCCGGGCTGGCGCTGGATTCCGCCGGCCTCAAGGGCAACAAGGACATCCTGTCCCGGATGGACATGATCGTGGCCGCGGGCGGCGGCGAGCGCGACATCTCCGTCGACATCGCGATCCTCAACGCGGAAGCCCAGGGCAATTGCACGCCCGGCTTCCTGAACGACCGGCTGATGAACGACCTGCGCCCGACCCTGTTCCTGGCGCAGTTGTCCAACCTGCTCGCCGGCAACATCGCGATCTCGCACGGCGTCTGCGGCACCTCGCGCACCTTCATGGGCGAGGAGGTTGCGGGCGTCGACGCCTTCAAGATCGCGCTGGCCCGCATCGCCGGCGGCCAGAGCGACATCGCGCTGGTCGGCGGCTCGCACAATGGCGAGCGCAAGGATCTGCTCGTGCTGTACGAGTTCGGCGACTACAATCTGAAGAACGAGTTCAAGCCGGTCTGGTCCCGCAAGGACCATCCGGGCTTCGCGCTCGGATCGGCCGGCGCGTTCCTGGTGCTGGAATCCAAGCCGCATGCCGAGGCCCGCGGCGCCAAGCCGCTGGCGCGGCTCAGCAAGGTCGTCGCCGAC
The DNA here is from genome assembly GCF_032377735.1 of Bradyrhizobium sp. SZCCHNRI3043. Taxonomy (NCBI): domain Bacteria; kingdom Pseudomonadati; phylum Pseudomonadota; class Alphaproteobacteria; order Hyphomicrobiales; family Nitrobacteraceae; genus Bradyrhizobium; species Bradyrhizobium sp. SZCCHNRI3043. Next base: position 252,542 of record NZ_JAUHID010000006.1, on the reverse strand, counting down.
CGCGCCCGCCGCAAGGAGGCAGGTGCCGTCACCGGGACGCTCGACCGTCTTTGGTCGGCGCTGGACGTGCATGACGCGCCGGGCGCGATCATCACCGGCGCGACCGGTGCCGAGCCCGTGACGTCGGAGGAACGCGCGTTCCTCGACCATCACAAATCCTACGCCGTGCGCTCGAGCGGCACCCGCTTCGGCCACACGATGGAGGCGCATTTCGCGCTCGATCTCGCGCTGGCGGCGCTGTCGATCTCGCGCGGTGCCCTGTTCGCACCGGGCGACTCCTCGGGCGTCGAGGCGGACATGAAGGAGGCTCCGACCCAGATCGTAGTGGTCGGCGCCGGCCATTACCGCGGCGAAGGCATGGCCTTGGTCGAAGCAGTCAAGTGAACGCGGCTCGGCCGATCGATTCACGACGGGGGACATCATGAGTGTACGCGACAAGTTTGGACGTCCCATCGTGGTCGTGACCGGGATGGGGATCGTCACCTCGCTCGGGGCCGGCAAGTCGGACAATTGGAACAAGCTCGTTGCGGGCGAGTCCGGCATCCGCACCATCACGCGCTTCCCGATCGACGGCCTGAAGACGACGATGGCCGGCACGGTCGACTTCGTTCCCGTGGCCCCGTTCACGTCGACGGGTCTGTCCGAACGGCTGGGCCACATGGCCGTTGAGGAAGCCATCGCGCAGGCCGGGATCGGCTCCAAGGGCGACTTCCCGGGGCCGCTGTTTCTCGCCGTCGCCCCGGTCGAGATCGAATGGCCGCAGCGGCTCGAGCTCGCGCACGAGGTCGGCGGCACCCAGTTCACCTATGACGACCTACTGAAGGTCTGCGGCGGCGGCAAGTTCGTCAACTATCACCACCGCTTCCTGTTCGGCTCGGTGGCGGATTCGCTGTCCGACACATTCGGCACCAAGGGCTCGCCGATCTCGCTGTCGACCGCCTGCGCCTCCGGCGCGACCGCGATCCAGCTCGGCGTCGAGGCGATCCGGCGCGGTGAGACCGACGTCGCGCTATGCGCCGCCACCGAAGGCTCGGTCAATCCGGAAGGGCTCGTGCGCTTCTCGCTGCTGTCGGCGCTGTCGACCCAGAACGACCCACCGCAAGGCGCCTCGAAGCCGTTCTCGAAGAACCGCGACGGCTTCGTGATGGCCGAGGGCGCCGGGGCGCTGGTGCTGGAGAGCTATGATGCGGCGGTCGCGCGCGGCGCCAAGATCCTCGGCGTCGTCGCCGGCTGCGGCGAGCTGACCGACTCCTTCCACCGCACCCGCTCCTCGCCGGACGGCAAGCCGATCATCGGCTGCATCCGCAAGGCGCTGGCCGACGCCGGCATGGCGCCGGAGCAGATCGACCACATCAACGCCCACGGCACCGCCACGCCCGAGAACGACAAGATGGAATATGTCGGCGTCTCCGCCGTGTTCGGCGAGCACACCGGCAAGATCCCGGTGTCGTCGAACAAGTCGATGGTCGGGCATACGATCTCGGCAGCCGGCGCGGTCGAGGCGATCTTCTCGCTGCAGACGCTCGAGCATCAGCGGATTCCGCCGACCATCAACTACGACATTCCGGATCCCGCGATCCTGTTCGACGTGGTCGGCAACAAGGCCCGCGACGCGCGGGTCACCACCGTGATGTCGAATTCGTTCGGCTTCGGCGGCCAGAACGCCTCGCTGATCCTGACGCGCGAACCGGCCTGATCCGCCGCTGCTATCGATGAGTCTCCTGCCACTCCGGACCAAGCTCGTGATCCGCCGAGCCGTGAAGTCGGCCGGGGCTTCCGCCGTCGGCGCGCTGACGGTCGGCATGCTCAGGACCACGCGCTATTTCGACCCGCAGAAGACGGCCGACCGCTTCGCGCGCCTCGCGCAGATGATCGGGCCACGCCTGCGCGAGCAGCGCATCGGTCGCGACAATCTCACCGCGGCCTTCCCGGAGAAATCGCCCGCGGAGATCGAGAAGATCCTCGCCGGCGTGTGGGACAATCTCGGCCGCGTCGGCGCCGAGTTCGCCCATCTCGACAAGATCTGGGATTACGACGAGGCGCATCCCGAGCTCAGCCGGATCGAGCTGTCGCCGCGCACCCATGAGCTGTTTCATCAGCTCCGTCTCGACGGCAAGCCGGCCCTGATCTTTGCCAGCCATCTCGCCAATTGGGAGATGCCGGCGCTGGCGGCGGTCGCCCATAAGCTCGATACGGCGATCCTATATCGCCGACCCAACATCGCCGCCGCCGACCGCATCATCCAGGAGATTCGGCAGGTCAAGATGGGCACACTGGTCCCGGCCGGCCGCGACGCGCCGCTGCGGCTGGCACAGGCGCTCAAGAACGGCCAGCACGTTGCCATGCTGGTCGATCAGTATCTGACCGGTGGCGTCGAGGTCACCTTCTTCGGCCGCAAGACCCGCGCCAATCCGATGCTGGCTCGCCTGTTACGCCAGGTCGAATGCCCCGTGCACGGCGTCCGCATCATCCGCCTTCCCGGCAATCGCTTCCGCGCCGAAGTGTCGGAGGAAGTGAAGCCGGTGCGGACGGCCGACGGTCAGATCGACATCCAGGGCACGACGCAGGCGGTCACCGACGTCGTCGAGGGCTGGATCCGCGAATATCCGGAGCAGTGGCTTTGGTTGCACCGGCGCTGGCGGTAGTCGGCGCCGCACCAAATTCCACCACGAGGAAGCCGGTCCGCAGCATCCCATTCCGTCGATCGGCTCATCCGAACAAAACCCTTACCTCTTGCACCAACGGCCGCTACCTTGGCCACCTATCCGACAGCTGTTCGGAAGCTCCAGGGAGGATAAGCGCGAATGTTTTCGCATGTGATGATCGGCACCAACGACCTCGACAAGGCCAAGGCCTTCTACGACAAGCTGCTGGGGACGCTGGGCGTGCGCCCCGCCAAGGTCGACGGCCACCGCATCTTCTACATCACACCGACCGGCATCTTCTCGGTGTCAAAGCCGATCAACGGCCAGCCCGCGACCCCTGCCAATGGCGGCACCATCGGCTTTGCCTGCAGCTCGCCCGAACAGGCTGACGCGTGGCATGCAGCGGGCCTGGAAGCCGGCGGCACCACCTGCGAAAATCCGCCCGGCATCCGCGAAGGTTCGACGGGCAAGCTTTACCTCGCCTACTTGCGCGACCTCGACGGCAACAAGCTCTGCGCCATGCATCGGTTGGGGTGATCCGAGAGGTTGCCAACGGCGGGGATCGCCCATTGCCGGGCGATCCCGGTCGATGAAGGCGCGGAGCTGACGATCGACTGGGACACGCCCGTTGGGCCTGGTCAGGTCGCGCACCAGTCAGCGCAAAAGATGGACGCCGCGCGACAGCGGACCGCCAAGAGGGCTTTCGTCCAAACCTCGATCAAGCTCGACGACCCCCGTCATTCCAAACGCTGATCTAAATGGATCTCGGCGCGGCCGGTGACGGCTACGCGGTCGTCTGGCCGCGCCGACGCCATCAAAGCGGCGCATCACTCGCGCGAGACGCCGCCAGCTCGCTGAAGTGCCGTCCACCCCTCCTGCAGACGACCCCCTCAGTCGCCGGGAGCGACCAGCCGCGCTGTCCGACCGTCATGGTCGCGCGTGTGAAGCGCCCGGCACCAGCGTGCGGGCACGGCTCTGGCCTGTGACTTGCAATTAGCAAGTTACTCGGGCATGGTGGCGGTATGCAGCCGAAGAAATTCAAATCTGCGGAATGTCCCGCCGCACGGGCGGTCGAGTGCGTCGGCGAGTGGTGGAGCATTCTGATCTTGCGCGACGCGTTCCAGGGACTCACTCGCTTCGACGAATTTCAGGACAGCCTGGGTATCGCGTCCAACATCCTGTCGCGTCGCCTCGCGCATCTCACCGATACGGGCATGTTCGAACGGCGGCTCTATAACGAACACCCGCCCCGATACGAATATGTTCTCACCCCCAAGGGCCAAGACTTCTTCCCGGTCGTGGTGGCGATGTTCGCGTGGGGAAACAGGCACCTCGCCCCCGAGGGCAAATCGATTGTCATGGCTGATCGCAACAGCGCACGCACGTTCGATCCGGTCGTGGTGGATGCCTGCAGCAAGACGCCGATCACGCCGACGAACGCGGTGCTTCTCCCTGGTCCGCGAGCAAGCGCAGGCATGCGCAAGCGTCTCGCCTCGATCCGAGCAATGCGCCCGGAGACGTCTTCCTCGCCAGACTAGCTAGGAGAGCAGCATGCGTCGGATTGTCGTGACGGGATTGGGTGTCGTGTCCCCTTTGGGATGCGGCGTTGAACTTGCGTGGGCGCGTCTGCTGTCCGGCCGGTCGGGACTCCGCGCGCTACCCGAATGGGCTGCAGCCTTGCCGGCCAAAGTCGCCGGGATCGTGCCCAGCAAGAGCGAGGATGCCGAGGGTGGCTTCGATGCCGACCTTGCCGCATCGCCAAAGGACCAGCGCAGGATGGACCGGTTCATCATTTTCGCCTTGGCGGCTGCCGCCGAGGCGATCGCCCAGGCCGGATGGGCGCCCGCTGATGCACACGCGGCCGGACGAACCGCCACGATCATCGCGTCCGGCATCGGCGGTTTTCCGGCTATCGTCGAGGCGGTCAGGACCACCGAGCAGCGAGGCGTGCAACGGCTGTCGCCTTTCACAGTACCATCATTCCTGCCCAATCTCGCAGCGGGTCATGTCAGCATCCGGTTTGGCTTCAAGGGGCCCGTAGGAACGCCGGTTACCGCATGCGCAGCGGGCGTACAGGCGATCGGCGATGGAGCACGCCTGATCCGATCGGGCGAAGCTGACATTGCGGTGTGTGGCGGCACGGAGGCCTGCATCGACCTCGTCAGCTTGGGAGGTTTCGCCGCGGCTCGGGCGCTATCGACCCGCTTCAATGACACGCCGGACCGCGCGTCCCGGCCGTTCGATCGAGACCGCGACGGCTTCGTCATGGGGGAAGGCGCCGGCGTCCTGGTGATCGAGGAGTTGGAGCATGCGCTTGCACGCGGGGCGTCGCCAATTGCCGAGATCGTTGGCTATGGCACAACCAGCGACGCCTTTCACATCACGTCCGGGCCCGAGGACGGCGAAGGCGCGCGTCGCGCAATGGAGGCTGCGCTGCGACAGGCCGGGCTCGAACCGGGCGACGTGCAGCATCTGAACGCTCACTCGACCTCCACGCCATCGGGCGATCGCAGCGAGCTCGAAGCGATCAAGGCGGTGTTCGGGTGCGACAGGCGCATTGCCGTGAGCGCGACAAAATCATCGACCGGCCATCTGCTCGGAGCAGCCGGTGGGCTTGAATCGATCTTCACCGTTCTGGCTCTGCGCGATCAGATCGCGCCGCCGACCCGCAATATCACCACGCCCGACGCCGCGGCCGACAGTGTGGACCTGGTCCGCGGTGAACCGAGATCAATGAGAATGGACCGTGCGATCTCGAACGGCTTTGGCTTCGGCGGAGTCAACGCCAGCATCGTTTTCCAGCGCTGGTCGTGACCCTTTCGAGTCAGGTTCAACCGCATCGACGAGCCCGTACGCGCCCACGCGCCTACGGGCTCGAGCCATCCTTTACGCTTCGCCATGCTACTGACTGTTGCGCGATGTTGTCATCCAGAGACAATCGTCTCGGACACCAGGTGTCGCGTCACCGCCCCGTCTTCACCTTGGTCCACAACCGGTTGATGGTCCGCTGCGTGGCCGGATCGCGGGCGGTGATGACGAACAGCTTCTTCAGCATCGCCTCGTCCGGATAGATGTTCTTGTCGCCGAGGATCTTCGGGTCGATCAGCTTCTGGCTGGCCAGGTTGCCATTGGCATAGGACAGGAAGTCCGAGTTCTTGGCGGCGATCTCAGGGCGGTAGAGGTAGTTGATCAGCGCATACGCCTCAGCCACGTGCGGGGCGTCGGCGGGAATCGCAAAATTGTCGAAGAACATCTGCGCGCCCTCCGTCGGGATGGCGTAGCCGATCTCGATGCCGTTCTTGGCCTCCTCGGCGCGGCTGCGCGCCTGCATGATGTCGCCGGACCAGCCGACCACCAGGCAGATCTCGCCGGTGGCGAGCGCGCTCAGATACTCCGACGAATGAAACTTGCGGACAGACGACGCAACCTTGCCGACCACGTCGCCCGCCTTCTCCAGGTCGGCCTGCTTGGTCGAGTTCGGATCGAGACCGAGGAAGTTGAGCGCCGCCGGAAAGATGTCGTCGGCGGAATCCAGCATGTGGACGCCGCAATCCTTGAACTTGGCGAGGTTCTCCGGCTTGAACACCATGTCCCAGCTGTCGATCCGCGCGCCGGGACCCAGGATCTTCTCGACCGCCTTGACGTTGTAGCCGATCCCGGTCGTGCCCCACATGTAGTTGGCGGCGAACTGATTGCCGGGGTCGTAGGTGGCGAGACGCTCGGTCACGACAGGCCACGCGTTGGCGAGATTCGGCAGCTTCGACTTATCGAGCGGCTGGAAGATCTTTGCCTTGATCTGGCGCTGCAGGAAATACGCGGTCGGAACCACGACGTCGTAGCCGGATTTGCCGGCGAGCAGCCGCGTCTCCAGGGTCTCGTTGGCGTCGAACGTGTCGTAGACGACCTTGATGCCGGTCTCCTTGGTGAAGTCGTCAAGGACACCTGGCGCCATGTAGTTCGACCAGTTGTAGAAGTTGACGACGCGCTCCTCGGCGCGCCCCGCCGGCACCGTGAGCGTCAGCGCCGCGACAGCCAGCGCCAGAGCTGAACCCATACAGCCGCGCGTCATCCCTCTTGTCTCCTAGCGCCGGTGGATGGCGTCCGAAAGGCGCTCCAGCGCCGTATCCAAGGTTGCGTCCTTCTTGGCGAAGCAGAACCGCACGACGGACGTCACGGCATCCGTCTCGTAGAACGCCGACACCGGGATGGCCGCCACCTTGTAGTCGTGGACGATGCGCCGGCAGAACTGCTCGTCGGTCTCGTTGAGGCCGAGCGGCGAAAGGTCGACGGTCAGGAAGTAGGTCCCCTGCGCCTTCAGCACGGGAAAGCCCAGGCTTTCGAGACCGGCCGTGAGCCGGTCGCGGCTGCGCGCGAGCTCGCTGCGCATATTGACGAAATAGTCGTCCGACTTGCCGAGCCCGTAGGCGACCGCGACCTGCAGGTTCGGCGCGGTCGTGAAGGTCAGGAATTGATGCACCTTGGCGGCGACGCGCAACAGATGCGGCGCGGCGCAGACGAATCCGATCTTCCAGCCCGTCAACGAGAAGATCTTTCCTGCCGAGCCGACCTTGATGGTGCGGTCGCGCATGCCGGGAATGGTGATCAGCGGAATGTGCGCGCGGCCGTCGAACACCACGTGCTCCCAGACCTCGTCGCAGATCGCGACCGCATCGAACTCCTGGCAGAAGCGCGCCAACAGCTCGAGGTCCTCGCGCGGATAGACCACGGCGGCCGGGTTGAGCGGGTTGTTGAACAGCACCGCCTTGGTCTTTGGCGAGAACGCCTGCCGCAGCATCTCCTCCGACAGCCGCCAATGCGGCGGCTCGAGCCGGACGAGGCGCGGAATGCCGCCGGCCTGGCGGATGATCGGCAAGTATGAATCATAGACCGGCTGGAAGCAGATCACCTCGTCGCCCGGCTCCACCACCGACAGGATCGCCGACGTCAGCGCCTCGGTGCCGCCGGAGGTGACCATGACCTCGCTCATCGGGTCGAGATCGAGCTTGTGCCAGTGCCGGTAGTGGGCCGCGATGGCCTGGCGCAACTCGGGCAGGCCCATCATCGACGGATACTGGTTGTAGCCGTGGAGGACGGCGTCGGCCGCCGCGCGGCGGATATCCTCCGGGCCCGGATCGTCGGGAAAGCCCTGCCCCAGATTGATCGCGTTGTTGTCGCGCGCGAGCTGCGACATCTGCTCGAAAATGGTGACGGGCAGGTCGGCGAAGACCTTGTTCTGCGAGATCATGATCGCCTGTCAGCCGCCGGTCCTGGTCGGCAGGCCGGCCGCCTTCCAGCCGAGCATGCCCCCCTGGAGATGCTTGTCGTAGGGCAGACCGGCGGCCTGCGCCGCCAGCGAGGCCGTCACCGAGCGCTTGCCGGAGCGGCAGGCGAACACGACATCCTTGCCTTGGGGATCCGGGATCAGCTTCGGGTCGAAGCCCGACAGCGGAACGACGACGCCGTGGGGATAGGCTTCCGCAGCAACTTCGTTCGGCTCTCGCACGTCAACCAGAAGAATTCGCCCTTCCGCGATCCCCTGGGCCACGTCCTGCGGGGTCAAATCGTGCACAACAGCCACGCCCATCCTCCAAGCCTTCAGCAGGGCCGTACCGACCCTGATCCGGCCGCCAAACTCACCCTAGACGCTACGAAAATCAAGCGCTTCGGCACACTGGCGCGGCGGGTCCAGAGCTCAGATCGTGACCTGGGTGCCGACCTCCACCACCCGTCCGCTCGGGATCTGAAAATAGTCGGTCGCGTCATTGGCGGAGCGGCTCATCGAGATGAACAGGTGATCCTGCCAGCGCGGCATGCCCGAATGCGCAGCCGGCTTCAGCGCACGGCGCGACAGGAAGAACGAGGTCGACATGATGTCGAACTGCCAGCCGAGCTTGCGCGCGATCGCCAGCGCGCGGGGCACGTTGGGCGATTCCATGAAGCCGAAGCGCAACGTCACCTTGGAGAAAGTCGGACTGATCTGCTCGAGGCGAACACGTTCGGACGGATCGATGCGCGGCGTCGGCGCGGTCTCGATGGTCAGGATCACGTTCTTCTCGTGCAGCACCTTGTAGTGCTTGAGGCTGTGCATCAGCGCGGTCGGCGCGCTCAAGGGATCGCTGGTCAGGAACACGGCCGTTCCCGCCACCCGCTGCGGCGGACGTTTCTCGAGCATCGCAACGAGATCGGCGAGCGGGAATTCGAGCTTGCGCGACTTGTCGAACAAGAGCCGGCTGCCGCGCCGCCACGTGTACATCAGCGTCATCACGAAGCCGCCCAGCGCCAGCGGCACCCAGCCGCCTTCAAGCACCTTCAGGAGGTTCGCCGCCAGGAAGGTCAGGTCCAGGAACAGGAACGGCGCGATCAGCGCGGCCGCCGCGAACGGCGACCAGCGCCAGACCTTCCAGATCACGACGAAGCCCATCATCGCGGTGACGACCATGGTGCCGGTGACCGAGATGCCGTAGGCTGAGGCGAGTGCGCTGGACGACTTGAACATCAGCACCAGCAGCATGACCGAGATCAGCAGCAGCTTGTTGATGCGCGGAATGTAGATCTGACCCGAATGCGCCTCGGAGGTGTGGCGGATCTCGAAGCGCGGCAGCAGGCCGAGCTGGATCGCCTGCCGCGTCAGCGAATAGGCGCCGGTGATGACGGCTTGGCTCGCGATCACGGTCGCGGCGGTGGCCAGCCCGACCATCGGGATCAGCGCCCAGTCCGGAAACATCAGGAAGAACGGATTCTCGATCGCCTTGGCATCGGCGATCACCAGCGCCCCCTGCCCCAGATAATTGAGCGCCAGCGACGGCAGCACGATGAACAGCCAGGCGGTCTGGATCGGACGTTTGCCGAAATGGCCGAGGTCGGCATACAGCGCCTCGGCGCCGGTCACGGCCAGGAAGACGGCGCCGAGCGTGATGAAGCCAATGATGCCGTGATGCAGCATGAACGACACGGCATACAGCGGATTGATCGCCCACAGCACCTCCGGATGGTGCAGGATCGGCGGCAGCGCCGCGATCCCGATCACCACGAACCAGATCAGCATGATCGGGCCGAAGAACGCTGCCACCTTGGCCGTGCCGCGCACCTGGACCGCGAACAGCATGACCAGGATGATGACCGTGAGCGGCACGACGTAGGGATCGAACGCCGCCGTCACCAGCTTGATGCCCTCGATCGCCGACAGCACGGACAGGGCCGGCGTGATCACCGCATCGCCATAGAACAGCGCGCCCGAGATGATGCCGAGCAGAACGATGACGCTGGCGCCGCGCGTGACCGCGCGCTGGGCGAGCGCCATCAGCGCCAGCGTTCCGCCCTCGCCGTGGTTGTCGGCGCGCAGCAGGATCACGACGTATTTGAGGGTTACGACGACGATGAGAGCCCACAGGATGAGCGAGATCACCCCCATCACGGCGTGAGGCGCAGGTTCGCCGCCGCTGCTCGCAGCCATGACCGCTTCACGCAGCGCGTAGAGCGGGCTGGTGCCGATGTCGCCATAGACGACACCGATGCTTCCCAGTGTCAGCGCCGCGAAGCTGGCCGTGGAATGGGCGTTGCCATGCCCGTTGGTCGCCGGCGCTTCCGCGGGCGTAGCTGCGACGTCGACTGTCATGGGGTAGCCCCCTCGAGGACTCGTTAATGCTTCACTGCACAACGCGGCAGAGCGCGCGGCTTATAGCGGCAGAGCGCTGCTATGGACCTGAAGAGAATGCGCTTCAGCCATGCAATTAAGCATGCATGAGCCGCCAGGGAAGATCAATCGATTAAATCGTTACCTGGGTACCCACCTCGACGACCCGGCCCGTCGGAATCTGGAAGTAGTCCGTAGCGTCATTGGCCGACCGGCTCAGGCCAATGAAGAGATGGTCCTGCCAGGTCGGCATGCCCGATTGGGACGATGGCTTCAACGAGCGGCGCGAGACGAAGAACGACGTCGACATGATGTCGAACTGCCAGCCGAGCTTGCGCGCCACCGCCAGCGCGCGCGGCACGTTCGGGGATTCCATGAACCCGAAGCGCAGCCGCACCTTGGAAAACTTCTCGCTGATCTTCTCCATGCGCACGCGCTCCGACACATCGACCCGCGGCGTCTGCGCGGTCTCGATGGTCAGGATCACATTGTGCTCGTGCAGCACCTTGTTGTGCTTGAGATTGTGCAACAGGGCCGTCGGCACGGAGGTCGGATCGCTGGTGAGAAACACCGCCGTGCCCTTGACGATGTGAGGAGGCCTCTTCTCCAGGCTGGTGATCAGGTCGTCCAGCGGAACCTCGATCTTGCGCGTCTTGAGCACCAAAATCGCCGAGCCACGCCGCCAAGTCCAGATCGTCACGACCATCGCCGCACCGAACAGCAGCGGAACCCAGGCTCCTTCGAGGAGCTTCAGCAGATTGGCGCTGAAGAAGGTCATGTCGACGATGACGAAGGGAGCGATCACGGCCGCCGCCACGGCCGCACGCAAGTTCCACAGCTTCCAGATCACCACGAAGCCCATGATGCCGTCGGCCACCATGGTGGTGGACACCGCGATGCCGTAGGCGGAGGCCAGATTGCTCGAGGTCCGGAACAGCAGAACCAGTAGCAGCACGCCGATCAGCAGCAACCGGTTGACGCGCGGCAGATAGATCTGGCCGGCATGGCTCTCGGACGTATAGCGGACCTCGAAACGCGGCAGCAGGCCGAGCTGGACCGCCTGGCCGACCAGCGAATAGGCACCGGTGATCACGGCCTGGCTCGCGATGACGGTCGCGGCGGTCGCCAGCACCACCAGCGGCAGCAGCAACAGTTCAGGCACCATCCGGTAGAACGAATTCTCGATCGCGGCGGGATCGGACAGCACCAGGGCGCCCTGCCCGAAATAGTTGATCAGCAGCGCCGGTAGCACGAAGAACAGCCAAGCCGACTGGATCGGCCTGCGGCCGAAATGACCGAGATCCGCATAGAGCGCCTCGCCGCCGGTGACCGCGAGGAACACCGCGCCCAGGGTGATCAGGCCGATCGTGCCATGCGAGAGCAGGAACTGCACCGCGTAATAGGGATTGATGGCCGCAAGCACGGAGGGGTCGTCGCTGATGTGGACGATTCCCATCACGGCGAGGCTGGTGAACCATGTGATCATGACCGGGCCGAAGGCGGAGGCGACGCGCGCCGTCCCCTTGCTCTGGACCGCGAACAGCACGACCAGGATGAACACGGTCAGCGGCACGACGTAGTGCTCGAGCGCGGGCGCCGCGAGCTTGAGGCCCTCGACCGCGGACAACACCGAGATCGCCGGCGTGATCATCGAATCGCCGATGAACATCGACGCGCCAATCACGCCCAGTGACATCAGGAACAGGCTGCGCCGGCCCAGGGCGCGCTGTCCCAGCGCCATCAGCGACAGCGTTCCGCCCTCGCCATTGTTATCGGCACGGAGCAGCAGCAGCACGTATTTGGCCGTCACCACGATGAACAGCGACCAGAGGATCAGGGAAAGCACGCCGAGCACGATGATCCGCGACACCGGCTGTCCCTGAGCAGCGCCGTGCGCAGCCTCGCGAAAGGCGTAGAGGGGCGAGGTGCCGATGTCGCCGAACACCACGCCGATGCTGCCAAGCGTCAGTCCCCAGAACCCCGACGTGCTCGCGGTGTCCTGTCCTTCGGTCGATGTCGCGCTGGCCGTCATGTTGCTTGGAACGCATCTTCCTGTCTGGCCCGGCGCGTGTGAACGCAGACCGTTCGCAGGTCAAGCCTCTACCGTAAACAGACCGATGTTCCCAGGCCGCAACCAAACGGCACGGCTGACGCCGATGTCGCATGCCGCATCGCGGCAGGCGCCTTTAGCCCAAGCATCCTGAGGCAGATGTCGGATCTGCCTCGGGCGAATCAAGTGCCTGCCGATGCTCTTCGTTGCCGTTCGCAAGCCGCCATGCGGCAATATGATGCGGGAAGCGAAGCGTCCCGGCTAGGGCTTCAGATCGGGCGGCAATGGCGGGTCTTCCCGCATCAAGGTGATCGTCACGCGGCGGTTGGCGGCCAGCGAGGGGTCGTCCGGGAACAGCGGCTGGGTGTCCGCCTTGCCGGAGACCGCGTAGATGTGGCTCGCCGGCAGCCCTTCCCGCTCCAGGATCTGCCGCACCGCGTTGGCGCGATCCGCCGACAGGTCGAAACCGCCATAATCGCTGCGGGCGGGAACGAAGCCGGCGGCCGTGTGCCCGGTGATCTGGACCCGAAGCGGCGTCGCCTTCAGCGGCGCGGCCAGCTTCTCGATCAGTCGTCGCGTGCGGTCGAAGGGCACCTTCGAGCCATCCGCGAACATCGAACGCCCGTCCTGGTCGACGATCTCCAAGTTGAGCCCCTGCTTGGTCTCTTCGAACATGATGTGCTTGGAGATCTCGGTCATCTCCGGCATGTCCTGCAGCGCCTGACGCAGCGAGGCGGACGCCAGCGCGAACTGGCGATCGATCTTCAGCTTGGCGCCATTGGTATGCTGGCGCTCCTCCTGCTCGGGGCTCGGCTCGCGCGCGGTCTCCTCCGGCGAGATGTGGGCGGCGTTCTTGAGCTTCGGCCGGGTCGGCAGGCCGTCGGATTCCACGATGCCCGAATAGCGCGACTCGGACTGCACGCCGAAGGCGTCGCGCATCGAGCCTGCGACGACTTTCAGCTTGTTGTTGTCCATGGTGGAGAACGCGACCAGCATCACGAAGAAGCTGACCAGAAGTCCCATCAGGTCGGCAAAGGTCACGAACCAGCCGTGACCGCCGCCATGCGCATCGCCCCTCTTCTTCTTTGCCATTGCCTACCCCACCCCGGATCGCCCCGCCGCAGCCGATCAGGCCGGCACGGGCTCGCCTTCGGCGTGGCGATGCTTCTCGGGCAGATAGGCCAGGAGCATTTCGCGGACCAGGGCCGGGCTCTTGGAGTCACGGATCATCAGGATTCCGTCGATGATCAGCGTCCGGTTGGTTTCCTCGTCCAGCAGCTTGCCATGCAGCTTGTCGGCGATCGGCAGACAGATCAGGTTCGACACCAACGCGCCGTACAGGGTCGCGAGCAGCGCGGTCGCCATGAACGGGCCGAGCTTCGAGGGGTCGGTCATGTTGGCGAACATCTGCACCATGCCGATCAGCGTGCCGACCATGCCGAACGCCGGGGCGCAGTCGCCGATGGCGCGATAGATCTTGCTGCCTTCGTCCAGGTGCATCAGGAAATTGTCGCGGTCGCGCTCGAGATTGTCGCGGATGAATTCGAGATCGTAGCCGTCGGCCACGTAGCGGATTCCCTTGGCGAGGAACGGCTCGTCGGTCTCGACCTTTTCCAGGCCGACCGGGCCCTGCTTGCGCGCGATCTCGGCAATGCGGGCGAGCTCGTCGACGAGCTCGCGGGCCGACAGGCGGCTCATGGTGAAAGCGTACTTCATTCCAAGCGGAACGCCGTGCAGCATGACGCCCAGCGGGAAGCGAATCATGGTGGCTGCGATCGAACCGCCGAAGATGATGATTGCGGCGTGCTCGCTGACGAACATCTCGAGATCGCCGCCCAGCAGCATCATCGTCGCGATGACGATCACGCCAGCCACGAGCCCCGCACTCGTCATAATATCCATGAGTCAACTCCACCCGCGTACGCAAACCACGGACCCTGCCGGACCGACGCGGTGCTTCTGGACCGCGTGTCACGACCCTAAATGTCCGCCATTAAGGACGAGTTACTGAATTCGGTAGGCATAATGAAAGGTAAACAGCAGCGCCGCAGACCACGCCGACCTCGCTCAAGCGGCTGACGCTCCGGACTTGAGCAGGTTAGCCGCGGCGAAGACGGCTGACTGATCGAATGATCGCTGCATCTTGTGGATCATCTCCAGCATCTGCGCCGGCTCCATCGTCGACGATCCGACCTCGAGTTCGCGCGACAGGCGCGACAGCGCCGAAAAACCGAACGTCGCCGACGAACTCTTGATCGAATGCGCCTCGCGCCTCAGTTCGAGGCGATCCTCGAACTTGGCGGCAAGCGTGCCGAACTTTCCCGAGGTATCGTCGAGGAACGTGCGCAGGACTTCCAGCGCATCCTCCTCGCCGAGCTCGGAGACCAGGGTCTGATAGACGGATTCGTCGAATTGCACCAAGTCGGTCATGCGAAGAGCCTTTCCTTGTGTGTAGCAGCGACCGCGCGAAGCAGAGCGGCATTCAGTCGATCGCGCGTGACCGGCTTGGTCACGAAGTCGTTCATGCCGGCCTCCGTGCACGCCAGATGATCCTGGTTGGTGGCGTTGGCCGTCAGGGCAATAACGTAGATGTCCTGGGCGGGCGGCGGCAGCGAGCGGATCATCCGCGTCGCCGTGAGCCCGTCCATCTCGGGCATCATCATGTCCATCAGCACGAGATCGTAGCTCTGCCTCTGCACGGCCGCGATCGCCTGCGTTCCGTTCTCGACGATGTCGTAGCGGTGACCGAGCTTGTCCAGGAGCTTCTTGACGACGAACTGATTGGTCAGATTGTCCTCGGCAACGAGAATCTTCAGTGGCTCGACGCTGGCCGGACGTTCCTCGGCGATCACCTCGCCGACCGGCGCGATGGTCGCTTCGGGCGCGCTCACCTGCTCGACGTCCGGCTGCGGCTGGACCTGGATCGAGAAGGTGAAGGTGCTGCCCACGCCCACCTTGCTCTGCACCTTGATGTCGCCGCCCATGCAGGTGACGAGGCGCTTGCAGATCGCGAGCCCCAGACCGGTGCCGCCGAAGCGGCGCGAGATGGAATTGTCGACCTGCGAGAACTGCTTGAACAGCCGGCTGACGGCGTCTGCGGGAATGCCGACGCCGGTATCGGCCACCGAGAACACCAGCGTCAGGTTCGGCCCGGCAAGGTTCTCGGCACGGACATCGACATGGACGCCGCCCGATTCGGTGAATTTGAGCGCATTGCCGACCAGGTTGAACAGCACCTGGCGCAATCGCGCGGGATCGCCGACCACGTAGCTCGGCACTTCCGGTGCGATCGAGGTGGTCAGCTGCAGACCCTTTTCCTTGGCGCGGGACACCAGCAGTTCGGCGGTCGCCGTCACCGACCGGTGCAGGTCGAACTCGATGTGCTCGATCTCCAGACGATCGGCATCGAGCTTGGAGAAGTCGAGGACGTCGTTGAGCAGCTGCAGCAGGTAGTCGGCCGACTCGCGCAAGGTCGTCGCGATCTTGCGCTGCTCCGGCCCGAGGTCCGCCGACAGCAAGAGATCGGCAAGGCCGATGACGCCGTTCATCGGCGTGCGGATCTCATGGCTCATCATCGCCAGGAATTCGGAGCGCGCCCGCGTGCCGGCTTCGGCGGCGTCGCGTGAGGCGGCAAGCCCCGCCTGATAGCGCGCAATCAGGATCGTGATGATGCCGATGACCACCGTCAGCAACGCCCCGACCAGCAGATCACGATCGCGGTTGAGCTTGAAGGCGCTGAAGATCTCCTCGGAGGCCTG
Organism: Bradyrhizobium sp. SZCCHNRI3043; assembly: GCF_032377735.1. NCBI lineage: Bacteria > Pseudomonadati > Pseudomonadota > Alphaproteobacteria > Hyphomicrobiales > Nitrobacteraceae > Bradyrhizobium > Bradyrhizobium sp. SZCCHNRI3043. The sequence continues at coordinate 236,456 of NZ_JAUHID010000006.1, read as the reverse complement.
ACCGACGATGACCACCAGCGGCAGATCCTTGATGCGCTGGAACGAGTAGATGCGCGTGACGCCGTCGATCAGACTCTTGAAGGTGTAGAAGCCGCTGCTTCTGTGCTGAATGGCGCTCATCACCGGGCTGCCGGCGAGCGAGGATCCCACGCCCCCCGGGCCGGCCGAGGCCCGTGCGCGCACGATGCCGTCGAGACCGAGGAGCGTGACATTGCCCTTCTTGCCGAGATCGACCGAATTATAGAAGCTCGACAGATATTCGGGATCGAGCGAGACCACGACGACGCCGCCGAACGAACCGTCCGGCATGATGATGCGGCGGGTCAGCTGGATCGACCATTTGTTGGAGACGCGGCCGAAGATCGGCTTGCTGATGAAGATAAGATCATCCTTGCCGTCGGCATGGACGCGGAAGTGCTCGCGGTCGCGCAGGTCGAGGCCGCGCATCTTTGGATCGATGTTGCTGGACAGCATGATGCCGTCCTTTCCGATCACGACGACCTGAAACGAGAAGTCGGACAGGAACTGGCTGTTCTTCGACCATAGCGACATGTCGAAGTTGTGCGGATCCCTGGCATAGGAGTCGCGGACGTAGAGCAAGGTCTGATCCGCCGCGCGGATCGAGCGGATGATCTGCTCCTCGAACGCGCGGGCCAGGTTGGCGCCGTTCTTCAGCGCCGACTGCTCGGTGCGAGTATACTCTTCGGAGATCGTGTAGAAGATGCCGGCCCACACCAGGGCGATCGCCGAGAGGCCGATCGCGGCGCTGCCGAAATGTCCGATCAGCCGAACCATCTTGTCGACGGTCCGGTCGAGCCGCCCGAACAACGGCCTCGATTTCGATATCAGCCTGCGCATGTCCTTCGCCCTCGGGCGACATGCCTATCGGGACAGGCTGGCCATCAGGTAAAGCTTGATGGATAAAATCTTCTCAACGAGCGACGGCCGCTTAACCTTCGGCGAATCCCGGCCTGTTTGCGGGTCATTCGCCACCACGTTCGATACTTTCGGCGGAAGCTCGGCCGTCACCCCGTAGTCATCCGGATGCGGTTGCAGCGTCGCAGTTCGGCGAGCGGCCCTGCGCAAGGCCCGAACCGGCCGGGCCACACCGCCGAGCGGTACGGCTCTCGCTCATTGGGACCGGAGCGAAGCGAAGCTCAATGAATCTCCGCCGACCGCTTCAAGGCGGCCTTGAGCTTCTCGAGCGAGAAATCCGCTGACCGCGCGATCTCCAGGATCGGCGTTTCGCGGCGCGCGCACAGCTCGGCCGCCTCGGGAAGCTTCGCCGCGATGTCGGCCGGGATGACGATCGCACCATGGCGATCGGAGTGGATCAGATCGTCCGAGCGCACGGTCATCCCGGCGACGCGGACCTCGCCGCCGAAGCTCTCGGCATGCACCCATGCATGCGACGGACCGATCGAGCCCGCCAGAGCCTGGAAGCCGGCAGCCCATTGCGGAATGTCGCGGATCGATCCATCCGTGATCACGCCGAGGCAGCCGAGCGCCTTGTGGACATTGCTCTGCACCTCGCCCCAGAACGCGCCGTAGCCGATGTCGGGACCATCGATGTCCTGGATCACGACGATGCGGGGACCATGACCGGTGCCGACATATTCGTAGTAGTCTGTGCGCCGCCTCGCCTGCTCGTCCGCCGGCAATCCCGATTTGACGACGGACCGGATCGTCGCCGTCCGCGCGTAGCCGACCATGGGCGGCAGATCGGGGAACGGACACACCAGCGGCTTGGTCGTGTAGCCGACCAGGCGGCGTTCGGGCGCCACGATCTCCATCGCGTTGCAGATGGTCGGCGTATCGTAGCGCGCGAGCGCCTCGAGAACGGAAGCAGCGAGGGGCGCGGCGGCAGTGCTTGTCACGGGCGATTTCTCCGGATGATGCGGACGGCATTCGCGGCCGTCCTTGGCCATCCGGTATAACTGAGGCGCCGAAGCCGGCAAAGCGCGCGCTGGGTCTTGGGGCCCTGCGCTCAGTGCAGCCGTTCCGGCGGCCGCTGCCCCTGCTCCGCCGCTGGCGCGCCGGTCGGCGCAAAAGCCGTCGCGGACGAAGAAGAAGCGTGCGGCGCTGCAGCCGCGGCACCAAGGACCGCAGAGTGCCGCGCCGCCTGCTGCCGATACAGCCGCCAGCCGAACGGAAGGCTCAGGATGTAGAGGATCGATCCTGCCGACAGGATGTGCCAGGGATAGACCACCAGCAGCGCCACGAAGAACACCACCGAGGCGAACACTGGCAGCACGAGTTCGGGCGAGACGCGCATCCGCGTGGTCTTGCCGGAGAACACCGGCAGCCGCGACACCATCAGGAAGGCGATCAGCAGCGTGTAGAAAGCCGTCACCAGCGCCGGCGGTCTCGGCAGATCCAGGAACGCCAGATAGACCGGCAGCAGCACCGTGATGGCGCCAAGCGGGGCCGGCACGCCGGTGAAGAAATTGGCGGCGAAGGGCGGCTTATTGGGATCGTCAATGCTGGCATTGAAGCGCGCCAGCCGCAGGCCGCCGCTGATGGCGTACATCATGGCGGCGATCCAGCCGCCGTCGCGCAGCTCATGGAGCTGCCAGAAATACAGGATCAGGCCCGGCGCCACGCCGAAATTGACGAAATCGGCCAGGCTGTCGAGCTCGGCGCCGAACTTCGACTGGCCCTTGATCATGCGGGCGATGCGGCCGTCGATGCCGTCCAGGAAGGCAGCGAAGACGATGGCGCCGACGGCGAGCTCCATCCGCCCCTCGGTCGACAGCCGGATTGCGGTCAGGCCGGCGCAGATCGCCAACAGGGTGATCATGTTCGGCACCAGCAGCCGCACCGGGATCGGGCGGAAACGGCGCCGGCGCAGTTCGGGAGAGTTCGGATCGAAGCTCATGATCACACCACGTGTGGGTTGGTCGAAACCTTGTGTCGGAAGGTGCCTCAAGGACCTTTAATGAGTCATCATCGGCCGACGACGGTTCACTGGCTCCGGAAGGTCAGGCCAGGCACGGGCACGTCGAAATCGGCCAGGATCGTCTCGCCGGCAATGGCCGTCTGCCCCTCCGAGACCAGAACTTCCGTGCCGTCAGGCAGATAGACGTCGAGCCGCGAGCCGAAGCGGATCAGGCCGAAGCGCTCGCCAGCCCCGATGGTCTGCCCCTCGCGCACGAACGACACGATCCGGCGCGCCACGAGGCCGGCGATCTGGACCACGCCGATGCGGCCATGCGGCGTCGAGATCGCGAGCGAGTTGCGCTCGTTGTCCTCGCTCGCCTTGTCGAGCTCGGCGTTGATGAAGGCCCCCGGACGGTAGGAGATCTTCTCGATCCGGCCGGCCACCGGGCTGCGGTTCACATGCACGTTGAACACGCTCATGAAGATCGAGACCCGCAGCAGCGGCCGGTCGCCGAGGCCGAGCTCGGCCGGCGGCAGGGCGCGCGTGATCATGGAGATGCGCCCGTCGGCCGGCGCCACCACCAGCCCTTCCCGCTGCGGCGTGACCCGGATCGGGTCGCGAAAGAACAGCGCACACCAGACGGTGAGCAGCGTGCCGATCCAGCCGAGCGGGGTGAATATCCAGAACAGGATCAGGCTGACGAGGGCAAATCCCCCGATGAAGGGATAGCCTTCCGGGTGGATCGGCGGGATCTGAGCGCGGATGGAATTGCTGATCGACATGGCCTGCTTCGTTGAGTGTTGTCGCTCTGACCTCAGAGCGGACCGCCGCCTTGACTAGGTCGATGGCCGGCGAAGGTCAAAATGAATCCTTAATGCATTCTTGAGTTCAGATCAGGGCGGTCCGCGGCATCATTCGGCGGCACTCGCCACCTGGCCGGTCCGTTCGGGCCCGACCGCGTCCGGCTCGCTCCGATCCGGCGGATTGCGGTTCGGCGCCGCCGCATCGTCGCCGATCTGCGCCAGTTTTTCGCGCGCCTCCTCGGCCTCGCGCTGCCGGTTCCACATGCCGGCATACAGCCCGCCTTTGCCCAGCAGCTCGGCATGGGTGCCACGCTCGGCAATTCGCCCCCGGTCGAGCACGATGATCTCGTCGGCCGCCACGATGGTCGAAAGCCGATGCGCGATCACGAGCGAGGTGCGATTGCGCGACACGCCATCGAGCGCCTCCTGGATCTCGTGCTCGGTATGGCTGTCCAGCGCCGAGGTCGCCTCGTCCAGCACGAGGATCGGCGGCCCCTTCAGGATGGTGCGGGCAATCGCAACGCGCTGCTTCTCCCCACCGGAGAGCTTGAGGCCGCGCTCGCCCACCTGCGTCTCGTACCCCTTCGGCGCCATCCGGATCAGACCGTCGATCTGCGCGAGGCGGGCCGCCTCCTCGACCGCGGCGTCGTCGGCATCCCAGCGTCCGTAGCGGATGTTGTAGCGGATGGTGTCGTTGAACAGCACGGTGTCCTGCGGCACCATGCCGATCTGGGCGCGCAGCGACACCTGGGTGACGTCGCGGATATCCTGCCCATCGATCAGGATGCGGCCGCCGGAGACGTCGTAGAGGCGAAACAGCAGCCGCGAGATGGTCGACTTGCCGGCACCTGACGGACCCACGATCGCGACCGTCTTGCCGGCCGGCACCTCGAAGCTCAGGCCCTGCAGGATCGGCCGCTCCGGCTCATAGGCGAAGCGGACGTCCTCGAAGCGGACATGGCCGGAGGTCACCACCAAAGGCGTCGCCCCGGGTGAATCCTTCACCTCGGCATCGCGCGTGAGCACGCCGAACATCTTCTCGATGTCGATGATCGCCTGCTTGATCTCGCGGTAGACCATGCCCATGAAGTTCAGCGGCTGGTAGAGCTGGATCATCATGCTGTTGATCATGACGAAGTCGCCGACCGTGTTGCGGCCCTGGCGCACGCCCTGGGCGCACATCAGCATCGCCACCGTCAGCCCGATCGTGAAAATCACGGCCTGCCCGGCGTTGAGCACTGCGAGCGAGGTATAGGTCTTCACGCTGGCGCGCTCGTAGCGCTCCATGGAACGGTCATAGCGCTCGGCCTCGCGTGCCTCGGCGCCGAAATACTTCACTGTCTCGTAGTTGAGCAGCGAGTCGATCGCCTTGGTGTTGGCGTCGGTGTCCGAGTCGTTCATACGGCGCCGGATCTCGATGCGCCATTCGGTCGCGATGTAGGTGTAATAGAGATAGGCTGCGACCATGGTGAGCGTGACCAGCACGTAGCGCCAGTCGAACTGCCAGAGCAGCACCGCCGTCAGCAGCGAGACCTCGACGATGGTCGGGATCAGCTGCAGGATCACCATGCGCACGATGGTCTCGATCGCGTTGCGGCCGCGCTCGAGCACGCGGGTCAGGCCGCCGGTCTTGCGCTCCAGGTGAAAACGCAGCGACAATTCGTGCATGTGGACGAAGGTGATGGTCGCGAGCTTGCGCACCGCATGCATGGCGACGCGGGCAAAAATACCATCTCGCCACTGCGTCAGCACCGCCATCAGGACGCGCATCCCGCCGTAGCTTGCCGTCATGACGAGCGGCGAGGCCACCAGCCAGAACGCCCAGTTGGCGGGCGCAATCGGCGCGGTGTTGGCGCCGGTCAGCGCGTCGGTCGCCCATTTGAAGGTGAAGGGCAGGACCAGCGTCGCGACCTTCGCCACAATCAGCAGCACCACCGACCATAGCACGCGCATCTTCAGGTCGGCGCGATCGCTCGGCCAGATGAAGGGCCACAAATGGCGCAGCGTGCCGGCCAGCGTTCCCTGCTCGAGGGACGATGGCTGGCTGGCGGCTGGTTCGGAGGAGGAATCGGGCGGCATCGAATGTTCTGGAACAGCGAGTGTCTCGGCATGTTGTGATGCCGGCGTTGCTGGTCATATAGAGTGTCCGGGCGCCGGATGCACCCGTGCGTCGGCGGATTCCGTTGCCGCGGCGCAGTATTTGCATACTCCATTCCCAGGCAAATGGATCCATCCAGTCCGCATCATTCCGTGAAAGCCCGCGAATCCACGCCCTCCGCCCTCGTCTTGACGCCTTTCAACTGCAGTGTCACATCCGTCCAATGACTGAAATCCGCACCGTCTGTGTCTATTGCGGCTCCGGCCCCGGGACCAATCCCAGCTTCATCGAATCAGCGAAAGCGCTCGGCAAGGCGCTCGCCGAGAACGGCGTCAGGCTCGTCTATGGCGGCGGCTCCATCGGCATGATGGGCGCGGTTGCCAAGGCGGTGCTCGACCATGGCGGCGACGTCACCGGCATCATTCCGGACTTCCTTGTGAAGAAGGAAGTCATGATGCCGCTGAAGGATCTCATCGTCACGCCCGACATGCATGAACGCAAGCGGCTGATGTTCGAGCATTCCGATGCGTTCGTGGCGCTGCCCGGCGGCATCGGCACGCTCGAGGAGCTGGTCGAGCAGTTGACCTGGAAACAGCTCGGACGCCACGCCAAGCCGGTGCTGATGGCCAACATCGACGGCTTCTGGGAGCCGCTGTTCTCGCTGCTCGCCCATATGCGCGAGACCGAGTTCATCCGCCCCGGCTTCTCGATCGAGCTCTTGAAGGCCGAGCGCGTCGAGGACATCCTGCCGCGCCTGCGCGCGGCTGCCGCCGGCATCGCCAGGGAAGAGACCGAAATGGCGCCGGAGATCGCCAAGCGGCTCTGATCCCTACTCCGCGGGAAATGTGACGGCTTCGATCCGGTTGCCGTCGGGATCGAGCACGAAGGCGGCGTAGTAGCGTACGCGATCATGCGGTCGCAGCCCGGGCAAGCCGTCTGAAACACCGCCCGCCTCCAGCGCCGCCGCATGGAATGCATCGACCTCGGCGGTGCTCCTGGCACGGAAGCACAGATGCGAGCCGGTGTCGGCCGGCACCCGCGCCATCGCGGGGCGCAGATTGATCCAGAATTCCGGATACGTCTTGCCGTAGCCGACCGTGCTGGGACGTTCGACCAGGCGCGTCAAACCGAGCGGCGCCAGCGCGCGTTCATAGAACTGCGCACTGCGGGCGAGATCGCTGACGCCGACTGAGATGTGGTCGATCATGCGTTTGCTCCTGGCCTCTCCACGTCATTGCGAGGAGCGAAGCGACGAAGCAATCCAGAATCGCGCATTCAGCCCTGGATTGCTTCGCTTCGCTCGCAATGACGGATACACCATCTCACCCCGGCGCGCCGGATTTCACCAGCTTGTAGAATACCGAATCCATCAGCGCCTGGAACGAGGCATCGATGATGTTCGGCGACACGCCGACCGTGGTCCAGCGCTCGCCCTTTTCGTCCTCGCTCTCGATCAGCACGCGCGTGACCGCCTCGGTGCCGCCATTGAGGATGCGGACGCGATAGTCGATCAGCTTCAGACCATCGATATAGCCCTGGTACTTGCCGAGATCCTTGCGCAGCGCGACGTCGAGCGCATTGACCGGACCGTTGCCCTCGGCCGCCGAGATCAGCCGCTCGCCGGCGACGTCGACCTTGACCACGGCCAGCGCCACCGTGACGCGCTCGCCGAGCGCGTTGTAGCGCTGCTCGACATTGACGTCGAACTGCTCGACCCGGAAGTACTCGGGCACCGAGCCCAGCGTGCGCCGCGCCAACAGCTCGAACGAGGCGTTGGCGGACTCGTAGGCATAGCCCGCGGCCTCGCGCTCCTTCAGCTCCTCGACCAGCCGCGTCAGCTTCGGATCGCTCTTGGTGAAGGGAATGCCACCACGCTCCAGCGCCGCGATCACGTTGGAACGGCCCGCCTGGTCCGATACCAGCACCTTGCGACGATTGCCGACGCTCTCGGGCAGAATGTGCTCATAGGTTTGTGGATCCTTGAGCACGGCCGAGGCATGAATGCCGGTCTTGGTCACGAAGGCGCTCTCGCCCACATAGGGCGCGTGGCGGTTCGGCGCGCGGTTCAGCATGTCGTCGAGCGTCCGCGAGACCTTCATCAGCCCGGCGAGCTGCCGGTCGGAGACGCCAATCTCGAAGCGATCCGAGAACTCCGTCTTCAGCTTCAAGGTCGGGATCAGCGAGCACAGATTGGCGTTGCCGCAGCGCTCGCCGAGCCCGTTCAGCGTGCCCTGGATCTGGCGCACGCCGGCACGCACCGCAGCCAGCGAATTCGCCACCGCCTGTTCGGTGTCGTTGTGGGCGTGGATGCCGAGGTGATCGCCCGGCACGTGCTTGACGACCTCGCCGACGATCGCCTCGATCTCGTGCGGCATGGTGCCGCCATTGGTGTCGCACAACACGACCCAGCGCGCGCCGGCCTCATGTGCCGCGCGTGCGCAGGCCAGCGCGAACTCCGCATTCTCCTTGTAGCCGTCGAAGAAATGCTCGCAGTCGAGCATCACCTCGCGCCCCGCAGCCTTTGCAGCCGTCACGCTGTCGCGGATCGAGGCGAGATTCTCTTCGTTGGTAGTCTCCAGCGCGACGCGCACCTGATAGGCGGATGACTTCGCGACGAAGCAGATCGCGTCTGCCTTGGCCTCCAGCAACGCCGCTACGCCCGGATCGTTGGATACCGAGCGTCCCGCCCGGCGCGTCATCCCGAAGGCCGTGAAGCGGGCGTGGCCGAGTTTGGGCTTGGCGGCGAAGAACTCGGTGTCGAGCGGATTGGCGCCGGGATAGCCGCCCTCGACATAGTCGATGCCGAGATCGTCGAGCAAGCGCGCGATCGCCTGCTTGTCGGCCAGCGTGAAATCGACACCGTTGGTCTGCGCGCCATCGCGCAGAGTGGTGTCGAACAGATAAAGTCGTTCCCTGCTTGTGCCTGCCGTGCTCATGCCTGTGCTCCCCCGGAGCCGAGCGTCTTCTTCATCGTGGTGTTGGCGAGCCACTCGCCATTGATGGAGACGCTATTGCGCTGCTGCGCGACGTAGCCGCGCTTGCGGAAGAATTCGACCGCCGTGTCGCTGGCGTCGACCGACAGACCGGTCGTGCCGCGCGCGCCCGCCAGCTTTTCCAGCGCGTCGCATAGCAGGGCCCCGACGCCCTGCCCCGCCGCGTTCGGATGGACATAGAGCATGTCGATGTGATCGTTTCCCTTCAGCGCGGCGAAGCCGACCGGTGAGCCCTGCAGGGTCGCAATCAAGGTGAGCTCGGACGCCAACCTCTTGCCGAAACCCGTCTCATCCTCAGCAGCGGACGCCCAGGCCTCCTGCTGCTCCTCGCTGTAATCGTCACCGGTCAGCTCCTGGATGCTGGCGACGAAGATCGCGGCCAGAACCGGCGCATCCGCGGGAAGAAACGGCCGCAGCGCGGGCCTCGGGAGAGCCTGTCCCATGCGTCACCACATGCCGTAGAGTTTCGTGACCAGCGCCACTGCGCCCGCGATCAGAACCAGCTTGAGCAGGATGTAGTACAGCCAGTGCCGCGGAAACGGCGTGTCGGGCTTGCTCATCGCGCGATCTCCCAGGTCGTGACCGGCTTGCCGTCGGCGCCCTTGCCATCCTTCAACACGACACCCATCGCCGCGAGCTCGTCGCGGAGGCGATCGGACTCCTTGAAGTCCTTGCGCGCGCGAGCCGCGGTGCGCTCGGCGATCAGGCTCTCGACCTTGGCGGCGTCGACGCCTTTGGCCTGCTGCTTTCGCGCTTCCCATTGCGCGACGGTTTCTGACAGGAAGCCCGCAAAACGAAGCGAGCCTGCAAAGGCAGCGCGATCCGCCTCGCCGCCGGACGCCGCACGGCTCCGCAACGCGTGCAGCTCTGCGATCATCAGCGGCGTGTTGAGGTCATCGACGAGGGCGGCGATGATCTCAGGCTCCGGCTGCTCGCCCGGCGCATCGGCCGCGACGCGATACCAGTCGTCGAGCGTCTTCGCGCTCTCCTCCAGGCCCTTGACCGTCCAATCCGCCGGCGAGCGATAGTGCATCTTGAGCATGTTGAGGCGCAACACCTCTCCGGGCCAGTCCGCCAGCAGGTCACGGATGGTGACGAAGTTGCCGAGGCTCTTCGACATCTTCGCGCCCTCGACCTGGACGAACTCGTTGTGCAGCCAGTAGTTCGCCATCACGGACGTGCCGTGCGCGCAACGCGACTGCGCGATCTCGTTCTCATGATGCGGGAAGATCAGGTCGAGCCCGCCGCCATGGATGTCGAAGACCTCACCGAGAAAGGCCGCGCTCATCGCCGAGCACTCGATGTGCCAGCCCGGCCGTCCGCGGCCCCACGGGCTGTCCCAGCCCGGCTCGTCCTCCGACGATTGCTTCCACAGCACGAAGTCGGCAGGATTCTTCTTGTGCGCATCGACGGCCACGCGCGCGCCGGCGAGTTGCTCGTCGAGCCTGCGGCCCGACAGCGCGCCGTAGTCCGGCATCGACCGGGTGTCGAACAGCACCTCGCCGCCCGCCTCATAGGCGTGGCCGCGCGCGATCAGCTGCTTGATCAGGGTCACCATATCCGCCTTGCCATCAGGGCGCGGCAGCACGAACTCGGTGGCGCGTGGCTCGAAGGTCGGCGGCAGACTGCCGAGCGCAGTCGCGTCGCTGTGGAACTGATTGGCCGTCACCTCCGTGACCTTGCGGATCGCCTCGTTCAGCGGCAGTCCGGGAAAGTCGCGCGCAGCGCGCGCGTTGATCTTGTCGTCGACGTCCGTGATGTTGCGGACGTAGGTGACGTGATCGGCACCGTAGAGATGCCGCAGCAGCCGGAACAGCACGTCGAAGACGATCACGGGCCGCGCATTGCCGATATGGGCGAAGTCGTAGACCGTCGGTCCGCAGACATACATGCGGACATTGTTGGGATCGAGCGGCACGAAGGGGCGCTTCTCCCGCGACGCGGTGTCGTACAAACGCAAGTCCATGGTCCGTCCCCGAATGCCCTGTGCTCACCGCCCCGCCGGACCGACAGTCCATGACGAAGCGCAACGGGTGTCCTACGCCGCACGACCGCCCGCGAGCGGGCCGCCACGGCACGAATCACGCTTCCGACCTGCCGGCCGGGCGTCCTGATCATCTCTGTTGAGAAAAGACGGCCTCAGCCAGCGAATCGCTAGCGCGTAATCTCGCGGCAAATGCAGCAGATGGCGAGGAAACCGTTCATGAAACTCACCATGCTGCAGCAGGCTGTCTCCGTCAAGAGCCGCAAAACGGCCGTTTTCACTGCCCAAATGCTCGCGCCCCGCCTCATGGTTAATCATTTTTAACCTTTTGGGCCTAACCATGAGTTGTCTCCTACACCCACCGGTGCACCATGCGAATCTCCTCGGCGCTGCTCGCCTGCTGTGTTCTCCTCGCCGCCGCGACCACCGCCACGGCGGAGAGCCGCATCTTCATCATCGCCAACGAAGCCGACGGCTACGGCGTCGACCAGTGCCTCGCCAAGGGCGACCGATGCGGCGCCTCGGCCGCGCGGTCGTACTGCCAATCACGGGATTTTGCACAGGCCTCCTCCTATCGCCGCGTCGACCCCGATGAAATCACCGGATCGGTGCCGAAAGCTGGCGCAAACTGTGCCCACGGCGGCTGTAGCGACTTCGTCGCGATCACCTGCCAGCGCTGAGACGGCCGGGAACGGCTGTTCCCGCCACCCCGGCGCCCCGGAAACGACGTGACGATGCCCGACAAAGCGGCTATGGGAAGCCCGCCGCTGCCGCGATTTTTCCGAATTCTGTGCTAGTCCCGCGGCTGCACCCATGGACCGGAATACCGCATCTTGATCGCATCCTTGTCTCCGCGCCTGTTGGCCGTCTCTGCGCTGCTCGGATTGACCCTGACCGGCTCGCACGCCCTGGCGCAATCCAGCTCCGAGTCCTATGCGCAGATGCCGCCGGGCCAGCCCGGGCCGCAGGCCGGCGTCAATCCGATCTGCCCGCGTCTGGAAGCGCAGCTCGCCTCGATCGATCGCGGCGGTGGCGGCGATCCCGCGCGTGAGGACCAGATCCGGCGTTATCAGGACGCGGCCGCCAAGCAGCAAGGCGAGCTCGACCGCGTCAGCATGCAGGCCAAGCGCATGGGCTGCGACAGCACCGGCTTCTTCTCGCTGTTCAATGGCCGTTCCGCGGAATGCGCTCCGGTCAACAACCAGATCCAGCAGATGCGAACCAATCTCGACCAGATCACCAACAGCCTGGAGCGGCTGCGCGGCGGCGGGTTTGGTGGTGAGCGCGACAATCAGCGCCGCTCGGTGCTGGCAGCGCTCGGCCAGAACAATTGCGGCCCGCAGTACCAGCAATATGCCAACGCCAATCGCGGCGGCGGCGGCAACTTCCTGACCAGCCTGTTCGGCGGCGGCGCCGACAGCAATCCGGCCGCATCGCTGCCCCCGCCGAGCGCCGATCTCGCGGCGCCGCAGGGCACCTACCGGACCGTGTGCGTACGTAGCTGCGACGGCGCCTATTTCCCGATCTCGTTCGCCACCGTTCCCGGCCGCTTCGCCGACGACGAGCGCGCCTGCAAGGCGCAATGCCCCGCCGCCGATGCGACGCTGTTCACCTATCGCAATCCCGGCGAGGACATGAACCAGGCGGTCTCGGTCAACGGCCAGCCCTACACCGCGCTGCCGAACGCCTTCAAGTATCGCACCGAGTTCAACCCGAGCTGTTCCTGCAAGGCCGCGGGACAGACCTGGGCCGACGCGCTGAAATCGATCGATGACAAGGCCGCAGCCGAGCAGCAGGGCGACATCATCGTCACCGAGGAGAGCGCCAAGCGGATGCAGCAGCGCCAGACCGGTAAGCCGCCGGCGAACGCCGCCCGGAAGGGTGCCGCGCCGGCCGAGGCCGCAGCGCCCGCGACCGCGGACACCACGGGCGCCGGTGGCGACAAGCAGATCCGCACGGTCGGACCGACCTTCATCCCGGCGCGCTGAGCGAGATCGCCGGGTCATCGGGTCATCCTTCGAACGCATCTGAGAACGCGCGGCCAGCGAGATCGGGCGATATGACTTCGCCCGACGGTCCCTGCGCGTTCGCAGGCTTCCAACGATTGCGAAGCGCTGCGAGACGAACGATCTCGGCCTGGGACATGTCGTCGAATAGAGTGACACCGCCGGCCGCGTCACCGATCTCACAGCCATATCGGTCCGACCTCTTGAGCGGCACGACGGCGAGCGCACCGGAGAGGCTCGCCAAGCCCAGCAGCAGCGTGCCGCGCACGCGCGCCAGCAGGGCGTGACGGGCGCCGCTCGCCAGCGGACCGGGCAGAACCGTTTCGAAGCCGGCCACTGCCGCCGCGATCGGCAACACCTCGGCGGTGACGCCGAGCCGCGCCGCGATTGCAATAGCCCGCGCCTCCTGCGGCATGTCGGGCCCGGACAGCACCACGCCGCGAACCCTCGCAGCTCCCAGCGCATCGACGGCCATCGCCAATGACAGCGCGGATTCGATGCCTCCGGTCAGGCCGAGCACGATGCCGGTGAAGCCGTGCTTCTCGACATGGTCGCGCAGGCCGAGCACGCGGGCCGCGTAGTCCGCCTCGTCGCCCTCGATCAGCGTGGTGACCGGTCCCCGGCACTGCCAGCCATCGTCTCCCCTGCTCCATGCCAAGGTCGTGACTTCAGCGACGAAGCCGGGGAGCTGTGCCGCCACCGAGAGATCGGCGTTCAGCGCGAAGGACGCGCCGTCGCACACCTCGTCATCCTGACCGCCGACCTGATTGAGCCAGACGAGCGGCAGATCGCTTTCGGTGACGCGGGCCACGGCGGCCGACAGGCGCCGGTCGCCGCCGCCGCGCAGGTAGCATGAGCGGCTCGGCACGACGATGAGCTCGGCCCCGGTTTCTGCCAGCGTCTCGATGACGTTTTCGTCGTTCGAGGATTCTTCGAGCAAGATGTCGTCGCCGATCGCGACGCCGATGCGGACGCCCCGCACGCTGAGCGGGCCGGCAGCCGGGCCGCGCGTGAACAGGCGCTTCTGATCACCATCGGGCAGGTTGGCCTTGAAGCGCGTCGCGGCGATGCGGCCGGCGTCGAGCAGCGCGCAGGCGTTGTAGAGCTTGCCGTCCTCGATCCAGGGCGTACCGATCAGCACCGCCGGCCCGCCATCGCCGGTCTCGCGCGCGAGAGCCTCGACCGCGGCCCGGCACGCGGCCTGAAATGCCGGCTGCAGGACGAGGTCCTGCGGCGGATCGCCCGCAATGAACAGCTCCGGCAGCACCACGAGATCGGCGTCGTCGGCCGAAGCCTTCGCGCGCGCCTCGCGCGCCTTGGCGACGTTGCCGGCGATGTCGCCGACCGTCGGGTTGAGCTGGGCCAGCGTGATCCTGAAGATGTCAGCGGCCATCGCTCAACCCGTTCAAAGCAGCCCGAGCCGCTCGGCGATCGCGAACAGCCAGAAGCTGCCGGACATCAGCAGCGCGACGCCGACCGCGGCCGAGCCGAGGTCCTTGACCCGGCCGATCTGCAGATCATGCTCCGTGGTGAGCCGGTCCGCGAGCTTCTCGATCGCGGTGTTGAGCAGCTCGACCACCAGCACCAGCACCACCGCGCAGACCAGCTCGACGCTGCGCATCGGCGTCGCGCCGACGACATAGGCCAGCGGCAGCGCCAGCAGGAACGCGACCACCTCCTCGCGCACCGCCTGCTCGGAGCGGAGCGCGAAGGCCAGGCCGTTGCGCGAGTTGAGCGTCGCGCGCCAGATGCGCAGCATCAGAAGCCCGCGACGGCCGGCATCGGTGCGGACTTGCCGCCGCGCTGCTGCTTCAGCAGCTCGGCGATCAGGAACGCCATGTCGATCGACTGCTCGGCGTTCAGCCTGGGATCGCACACCGTGTGATAGCGGTCGTTGAGATCCTCGTCGGTGATCGCCCGCGCGCCGCCGATGCATTCGGTGACGTCCTTGCCGGTCATCTCGAGATGGATGCCGCCGGCATGGGTGCCTTCCGCGGCATGCACCGCGAAGAACGCCCGCACCTCGGATACAATGCGATCGAACGGCCGCGTCTTGTAGCCCGACGTCGAGGTGATGGTGTTGCCGTGCATCGGATCGCACGACCACACCACCTTGCGCCCTTCCCGCTGCACCGCGCGGATCAGTCCCGGCAGATGATCGCCGACCTTGTCGGCGCCGAAGCGGTTGATCAGGGTCAGCCGGCCCGGCTCGTTGTCGGGATTGAGGATGTCGATCAGCTTCAGCAGCTCGTCCGGCTTCAGCGACGGGCCGCATTTCAGGCCGATCGGGTTCTTGATGCCGCGGAAATACTCGACATGGCCGTGATCGAGCTGCCGGGTGCGGTCGCCGATCCAGATGAAATGGCCCGAGGTCGCGTACCAGTCGCCGGTGGTGGAATCGACGCGGGTGAAGGCCTGCTCATAGCCGAGCAGCAGCGCCTCGTGGCTGGTGTAGAAGTCGGTGGCACGCAGCTCCGGATGGCTCTCGAGGTCGAGGCCGCAGGCGCGCATGAAGTTGAGCGCCTCGGAGATGCGGTCGGCCAGCTCCTTGTAGCGGCGCGACTGCGGGCTATCCTTGACGAAGCCGAGCATCCATTGATGCACGCTGCCGAGATTGGCGAAGCCGCCGGTGGCGAACGCGCGCAGCAGGTTCAAGGTCGCCGCCGACTGCCGGTAGGCGTCGAGCTGGCGGCGCGGATCGGGAATGCGCGCCTCGGGCGTGAACGCGGTGTCGTTGACGATGTCGCCGCGATAGCTCGGCAGCTCGACGCCATTGATCTTCTCGGTCGGCGACGAGCGCGGCTTGGCGAACTGGCCGGCGATGCGGCCGACCTTCACCACCGGCACCGCGCCGGCATAGGTCATGACCACGGCCATCTGCAGCAGCACGCGGAAGAAGTCGCGGATGTTGTTGGCGCCGTGCTCGGCGAAGCTCTCGGCGCAGTCGCCGCCCTGCAGCAGGAAGGCCTGGCCGGCCGCCACCCGCGCCAGCGCCTTCTTCAGGTTGCGCGCCTCGCCGGCGAACACCAGCGGCGGGAAGGTCGCAAGCTGCGCCTCGACCTCGGCCAGCGCCTTCTGGTCGGGATAGTCAGGCACCTGCTGCACCGGCTTGGAACGCCAGCTCTCCGGGCTCCAGCGCTCGGTCATGGCTTCAACTCCCTTGCGAATACCGCGCGTTCATCCCCTACTGCGGCGCGCGCCTTATACACAGCCTGCCTCCGCGCCGCCACTTGGAATTTAAGGCGCAGACACAAGGGCTTGCACCGCAAGCCGAATTTGACTTTGCTGCGGCTCGGCGCGGGATGGGAGGACGAGGCGTGGGCGAGACGGGATCCAATGGCGTTTCGAGTGAGGATCTGACCATTACGGCCATCGACGGCTTTGAGCTCGCGGGCACCCTGTTTGCGCCGCGCGGCACACCCGCGCATGCCGTGCTGATCAATTCCGGGGCGGCGATCCCGCGCCGGATCTATCGCGGCTTCGCTGCTCATCTTGCCCAGCAGGGTTGCGCGGTTCTGACCTACGACTATCGCGGGATCGGCGGCAGCCGTCCCCTCTCCCTGAAGGGCTTTGCGGCCTCGATGACCGACTGGGCCGCACTCGACATCACCGGCGCGGTCGGTTGGATGCGTGCGCGCTACGGTGCGCTGCCGCTGCGCTATGTCGGCCACTCCTTCGGCGGCCAGACGCTCGGCCTGCTCGCCAACAACACCGAGGTGTCGCGCGCCCTCTTCATCGCCTCGCAGGCCGGCTATTGGAAGCTCATGGCCCCGGGCGAACGCTGGCGCGTGGCGACGATGCTCAACGGCGTTGGCGTCCCGCTGACTCATGCGCTGGGTTACACGCCGGGCTGGAGTGGCGTCGGCGAGGACCTGCCGAAGGGTGTCTTCCTGCAATGGGTGCGCTGGATCATGAGCCCGCGCTATCTGTTCGATGACGCATCGCTGCCGCTTGCCAACTACGCCAACTTCAAGAGTCCCGTCCGGGCGCTGTGCCTCGCCGACGATCCCTGGGCGACGCGGCCGGCGGTCGAGCTGCTGTGCGCTGGTTATACGGGCACGACGCCGGAGCTGCTCAGCATCGCGCCGCAGGACGTCGGCGCGTCCGCAATCGGCCATATGGGCTTCTTCCGCGCGGCGCATCGCGACACGCTGTGGCGCAGCGCGACGGAGTGGCTGCTCGAAAGCTGACGCGATTGGTTCGTCATGGCCCATGAGCGAGCGCTCCCGCGGCAGGTGCTGCCCGAGCTGTGCTGATGTCGTTCACCCTCATCAAGTCGGAGGGCGCAGGGAATGCCGGGTGAAGGCCTCACCCATGGCCCGCCTGCGGAAGAAAGTGCAGGCGGCAGGTACCACAGGTGCAGCCGATCAACCGGCATTCCCCGCGCGACAGTCTTAACGCTTATACGCAGTCTGCCTGGTGCGCCGGGCTTGTTGGCCACCATGCACGCAACGCGCTTACGCGCCTTGCGTGGGACACCAGCATCGGGGTGTCAGCACGCTGCGACTTCACGTCCGCGCCAAGCCGTTCGTCCGCGTGTCCGAAGACACGCTGCGGCTTACTCGCGGCCATCGCTCCCCGCCCCGCGTGTCGTGACGATCGCGCGCAACGCCCCTCCGAGTGAGGCGGGATGCGCGCAATAGAGCATGATTTCTGATATTCGTAAAGAAGAATCTTCGTCGGAACGACCGCTTTTGCCGTCGACAGAACCGCGAGCGTAGCGACATCCGGCCTCGGCCCACTGATTGTCGTCCTCATCCGCAGCGTGCTACTGATCGTGCCAAGCGCCGATTTGACCATCAGCTTGCGGGCGCGTCTCAAAGTGCAGCTAAAGCGAACGGTTCATTGCATGGCAACGCCCTGCCCGCCGTTCCTGAACGGAGGCTCTCATGCGGTTTGCGGCCATCGCCGACATCCACGGAAATTGCGACGCGCTGGCGGCCGTGCTGGCCGACATCGCTTCGCTTGGCATTGATGACGTCGTCAATCTCGGCGACCATCTCAGCGGCCCGCTCGCGCCGATACAGACGGCCGAGATGCTGATGGCACGCGATTTCCCGTCGGTCAGGGGCGATCAGGACCGGCATATGATCGATCGGCATCGTGCCGGAGATTTGTCCCGCGGGGACGTACGTGCGCTCCGGCAGGAGCAAGTCGCGTGGCTGGCGGCACAGCCGGCGACGTTGCTGTATCGCGATGAGGTGTTCCTGTGTCACGCCGCCCCGGACGACGATGCGGCGTTCTGGCTCGAAGGGATCACGGAGGGCGACACACCGCGTCCAAGCAATCTTGCCAGCATCGAAGCGCGGGCCGCCGGCATCGATGCCTCGCTGATTTTGTGCGGGCACAGCCACATTCCGCGCATCGTCCGGCTCGGCGATGGCCGGCTGATCGTCAATCCCGGCAGCGTCGGGCTGCCGGGCTATCGGATCTCCACGCCCAAGCGCTATCACGTGCAGACTGGCACGCCGGACGCCTGCTATGCGATCGCAGAGCGCCGAGATGGATGCTGGTCATTGACGTTTCGCTACGTGCCTTATGACGGCACAGCGATGGCCGCCCTTGCCCGACGCGGCGGCCGGCCGGACTGGGCCAACGCCATCGCGACGGGATGGGTGGAGTGATCGGCCATCACCCGCAATGCTCAGCAAGCAACGACGTCCCTCCCGTCAGACGGCCAGCAGCAGCCCTGACGCCAGCAGAATGCTCAGGATGATCTTCCTGAACAGCGCGTCGTTGATCTCACGGAAGACAAGGACGCCCAGCGAGCCGGAAGAAGCGGGGTTGGTCGGCCTTTCTCCGCTCGTCATCCCGAACCGCCACTATGGCCGCCGACGATCGGAGAGCGCAGGCGAAAGGGCCGTGCGGAAGCGCAGCAACTCCAGCTTGCACCCGCTGTTCCGACACGCCGCGCAGAGAACATGCATCGATCCGTCATCAGGCCGACACGCGACAGATGATATCGCGCGCCCCGTTATCCGGCATCATCGAGGGGATTCGACCAATGACACTTCGCCTATGGGCGGGCGCAATCGCGCTTGGATGCGCCAGTCTGCTCGGCAGCGCGCTACACGCAGCCGACGGAACGTTCAGCACGCTGACCTACAACGTGGCGGAAACGCCGACCGCCTATAACGGCGGCAGCGACGCACATTCGCGCGTGATCAGCTGCTACCTGCGCCAGTTCGGCATCGTCAACGTGCAGGAGGATTTTCTCTGGCACGCCGCGCTCTATGACACCTGCGACAACCATCCGTATCGCACGCCGACCTCGGGCACGGCCGGAATCGGCGACGGCATGAACACGCTCAGCACCTACGCGTTCGACGATCTCGATCGCGTCACCTGGACCAAGCGGGCCGATTCCGACGCGCTGACGCCGAAGGGATTCTCCCTGGTCCGCACCCGCCTCGCCGAGGGCGTCTATCTCGACTTCTACAACCTGCACGCCCAGTCCGGCACGTCCTCCACCGATCTCGCCTATAGCGAGTCCGACGTGGTGCAGATCCTGAGCTACATCGAGGCGAATTCCGCCGGCAATGCCGTCATGGTGATGGGCGACACCAACACGCGCTACACGCGGGCCGGCCAGAACATGTGGGAATTCCTGCATCACGGCTTCAGCGATGCCTGGATCGAGACGATGCGCGGCGGCAGCGTGCCTCCGATCGGCGCTGCATTGGTCTGCGGCGATCCCCAGACGGCACGGCCGGATTGCGAGATCGTCGACAAGGTGCTGTGGCGCAACAACGGCGTCCTCAACCTGCAGGCCACGTCCTATGTCGACCGGCAGGACGCGCTCGATTCGAGCGGCGCGCAGCTCTCCGACCATCACCCGATCGAGGTGAAGTGGAGCTTCTCGACGGCCGCGAACCGCAGGCTGAGCGATCAGTTCGGCGGCCCGCATGGCACGAGCTACAATGATTCATCGGCGCTGCCCGCCGATCCCGCGGTCAGCAAGCTGACCATCCGCACCGGAAGCCGGGTCGACCAGGTCGAACTGACGCTCTCCAACGGCTATGTCTACAGCCATGGCGGCACCGGCGGCACGGCGCAGAGCCTGACGCTCGGCAGCGGCGAATATCTCACCTCGGTCGGTCTGTGCAGCGATCAGTACCAGGGCCATACGCGCATCTTCCGGATTGCGTTCACCACCAGCACGGGCCGCACGCTGGCGGGCGGCACGACCACCGCGACCTGCACCAGCTACGCCGCGCCGAGCGGCTGGCAGATCACCGGCTTCCATGGCCGGTCCGGTGACGGGATCGACAAGCTCGGCGTCGTCTACGCGCCGGTCTCCAGCGCCGCGCCACCATCGCGCCAGCCTGTCCGCATCGTCAACCGCACGTCCGCGCTGTGCATGGACGTCAATGGCGGCGCGATGGCCGACGGCACGGCCGTGATCCAGTGGTACTGCACCGGCGCCGCCAACCAGACCTGGAGCTACGACGACGCCAGCGGCATGATCCGCAGCATGCAGGATCCGCACTACTGCCTGGACAACAACGGCACCTATGGCGATGGTGCACAACTGATCATCTGGACCTGCACCGGCAACAACAACCAGCGCTTCCGCTATGATGCTGCGACCGGCACGATCGCGCTGCGCAGCTATCCGGTCGAGGTCGTCAGCCAGAACGGCACCTCGGTCGGCAACCAGCTGCTGACCGCCGCGGCAGCGGGATCTCAGCTGTGGACGCTGACGCCCTGATCGCATCGTGACGCAGCGGTGATCCGGGCGGCATGCCGTCCGGATCACCCGATCGATCATCAAGGATGAAGCTTGCGCTTGACCGATCGATAACCGTTCGGTTATGGATAAACCCATAACCAACGAGTTATGGATTGAATGCCGCGCTCTCCCGACATGCTGTTCCGCACGCTTGCCGACCCGACGCGGCGCGCCATCTTCGAAGGCCTGTGCCGGCATGGCGAGCAGACCGTCGGGGCGCTGACGGCCAAGGCCGGCGTATCGCAGCCGGCGGTGTCGAAGCATCTCGGCCTGCTCAAGCAGGCGGGCCTCGTGCGGGAGCGTCACGAAGGCCGCCAGACGCATTACCGTGCGCAACCGAAGGCGCTGGCGCCGCTGCTCGACTGGACCAGCCGGATGGCTGCGTTCTGGGAGAGCCGGTTCGACGAACTCGACACTCTGCTCAACAGGATGGATCAATGAGCTCACCTGCGCCAGAAACCCGCACCGTCGTCGTCGAGCGCGAATTCGCGCATCCGCCCGAAAAACTCTGGCGCGCGCTGACGCAGCCGCATCTGATCGCAGAGTGGCTGATGACGAATGATTTCGCGCCGGCGGTCGATCATCGCTTCAAGCTGAAGGCCGACTGGGGCGTCGTCGACTGCCAGGTCGTGACCATCGAGCCGCACAAGACGTTGTCCTACACCTGGGCGGCGGCTGGCCTCGACAGCGTCGTGACCTGGACGCTGACGCCGACCGCCTTGGGCACGCACCTGCGCATGGAGCAGACCGGCTTCGCAGCCGACCAGACCCGCGCCTATCAGGGCGCACGCTATGGCTGGCCGAAATTCTTCGATGCGCTCGAACAGAGCGTCGCGCGCCTCGGCTGAGGCGTGCGCATCACGACGTCATCAGGGGAGAAGCACTTGAACTGGAACAACACCGTCCGGCAGGTCCATCGCTGGGTATCGATCGCCTTCACGGTCGCCGTCATCGTCAACATCGCCGCGATGACGCAGACGCAAGCCCCGCTGTGGGTCGGCCTGCTGGCGCTGATTCCGCTCATCGTGCTGCTCGGCACGGGGCTGTATCTGTTCGCGCTGCCCTACGTCGCGACGAAGTTGACCGCCTCGCGGGTGGAGCGCTGAACGGGCAATCGCGCCCAGCGGTGTTTTCCGGGAGGGAGTCAAGCCTCTTGGCGATCCGGCAGGTCGAGCGTGCGTCAGCGAAGACGATCGCTGGCCGCCTCCAAGGAACGTCTTGCGTTCGCGGCCGAACCGCGCCCTACTGGCGCGTCTTCCGCCAACGAGGCCATTCTGACGTGAACGCTCTTACGCTCTTCAGCTTCGCCATCGTCGCCTTCATCGGGATCGCGACCCCCGGTCCGACGGTGCTGCTGGCCCTCACCAACGGCTCGCGTGTCGGTGTACGCCGCGCCTGGGCCGGCATCGCCGGCGCGGTGGCTTCGGACTTCATCCTCATCGGCGCCGTCGCGGTCGGCCTGGGCGCGCTGCTGGCCGCTTCCGAATTCTGGTTCTCGGTCGTGAAGTCGATCGGCGTGGCCTACCTCGCCTATCTCGGGCTCATGCTGCTGCGGTCCAGCGGGTCGATCGACCTTGCGGCGTCCGCAGACGGCAAGGACGGGTCACGACAGCCGCACGCGCTGTTTCTGAAAAGCTTCCTCGTCGCGATCACCAATCCAAAGGGCTATCTGTTCTTCTCGGCATTCCTGCCGCAGTTCGTGGTGCCGTCCGCGCCGCAGCTGCCGCAATATCTCACGCTGGCCCTCACCTTCGCGATGCTCGATGTCCTGATCATGCTCGCCTACGCGAGCGCGGGCTCGCAAGCGATGCGTTTCCTCAAGCGCTCCGGTGCCCTCTGGCTCGATCGCATCTGCGGCAGCGCGCTGCTGAGCCTTGCCGGCGCCCTTGCGCTTTACCGGCGAGCCGGCCTCTGACCCGTCCGCGCGTCGCGGTCGTCCACCTACTCCGCCGCCTGCCGCACGTGGCGCTCGGTCACCGTGCGCATCGTCACCAGCTCCTCCGCGGCCGAGGGATGCCTGGCGCCAACCTCAATCGCACGAGCTTATACGTCCGTCGCGGGACGAGAAAAGCACGGCATCACGAAGGCCGGTCTCGTGAAGCCCAGCCGGCGGTTCAAGGTCGCAACAACCAGCAGAATGCCTCGCGCAGGATCTCGGTGCCGTCAGTCCGGTGCCAGGCGCCATGGGCGATCACGATCCGCTCGGGGTGCCACCCAAGCATGGTCTCCACGGCCGCCCGCAACTCGGGTCGGTGCCGCCAGGTAAATGTCAGCCGGAGATCGCGCGGCAGGCCGCCATGCGGCGGACCGACGCCCCCGATCCAACTCAGGTAGCGCGCCAAGCCGGCGCCGATCTTGGCCGGCTCGAAATTCTCCATCAGATCGGTCAGGATCAGCGTGCGCGAAGGGCGATGGAAGAACACGACCTCCGTCATATAGCTGCCGACGACGGGCAAGGTCGCGATCTCATCATCCCAGGGATAGCCACCGCTGCGATCCAGCGGCCTGCCCTCGAATTCGATGCGGCCCTTCGCCTTCGCGCGAATGCCCGGCGCCAGATAGATCGCCGCGTCGGGAAAGGCCGCCTGCCAGTCGGGGATCCACCAATAGTGGATGCGATTCGGACCGATGATGTCGCGCACGCGGCCCTCCCGGTCGATCTCGGCCCGCAGCGCCGGCGTCAGCGGCGTGGGCGAGTGGATGAACAGATCTCCGGAGGCGCATCGCACCACGGTCATGCGGGTGGGAAACGGAAATTTCAGCCCGGGAATGCCGAAGCGGATCACGGGCCCGTCGACGATCCAGATGTTCTCGGCAACGGGCTTCAGGGTGTTCAGCGGCGGATAGGTCGCAAGGCAATCATCTTGGGACATGCTGGTCGCTCTCCAACCGCTGAGCGGTTCCAACGGCAGCAAGCCCGATCGGCCACGGTGTGGACCGTCGTCAGACCGTGAGCACCGGCCCACCGCAGTCGCTACGGGCGCCGGCCGCGCACGAGCCCCAAAAGCAGTTGGCGCCCTACTCCGCCGCCTGCCGCATGTGGCGCTCGGTCACCGTGCGCATCGTCACCAGCTCCTCGGCGGCGGAGGGATGCAACGCGATAGTGGCGTCGAAATCGGCCTTGGTCGCCTTCATCTTGATGGCAATCGCCACGGCCTGGGTGATTTCGGCGGCCATGTCGCCGACGATGTGGCAGCCAAGCACGCGATCGCTGGCGCCGTCGACGACGAGCTTCATCAGCACGCGGGTGTCGCGGCCGGACATCGTCGCCTTGATCGGGCGGAAGTTCGTCTTGTAGATGTCGACGCGGTCGTACAGCTCGCGCGCCTGCGTCTCGGTGAGACCGACGGTGCCCACTTCAGGCTGGCAGAACACGGCCGTCGGAATGTCCGCGTGATCAACGCGAACGGTCTTGCCGCCAAACACGGTGTCGGCGAAGGCGTGGCCCTCACGGATCGCGACCGGCGTCAGGTTGAAGCGATGGGTGACGTCGCCGATCGCGTAGATGCTCGGCACCGAGCTCTGCGAGAACGCATCCACCGCAATGCCGCCGTTCCTCGGATTGATGGCGACGCCGGCCTTCTCCAGGCCGAGATTGGCCACGGCAGGATGGCGGCCGATCGCGAACATCACCTTGTCGGAGGCGATGCTGGAGCCGTTCGACAGATGCGTGGTGTAGTCCTGGCCGTGCTTGTCGACGCTCGTCACCGTGCAGCCGGTCAGGATGGTGATGCCTTCCTTCTCCATCTCGGAGCGGACGTGGCGGCGAACGTCTTCGTCGAAACCGCGCAGGATGTTGTCGCCGCGATAGACGACGGTCACGTCGGCGCCGAAATTGGCGAAGATGCAGGCGAATTCGAGTGCGATGTAGCCGCCGCCCTGGATCACGATGCGGCGCGGCAGCTCGTCGAGATGAAACGCCTCGTTGGAGGAGATGACGTGCTCGATGCCGGGAATCGGCGTGCCGTGGTTGGGCGCTCCGCCGGTCGCGATGAGAATGTACTTGGCGCGGACGGTCTCGCCGGTCGTCAGCCGCACGGTGTGGGCGTCCTCGAGCACGGCGCGGGTCTTGACGATCCTGGCGCCAGACTTCTCGACGTTGCTGGTGTAGGCCGCCTCGAGCCGCGCGATCTCCTTGTCCTTGTTCCTGATCAGCGTCGGCCAGTCGAAGGTCGCAGTCGGGATGGTCCAGCCGAAGCCGGCGGCATCGGCGATCTCCTGGCGGACATGCGAGCCGATCACGAACAACTTCTTGGGCACGCAGCCGCGGATCACGCAGGTGCCGCCCATGCGGTATTCTTCGGCGACCATCACGCGGGCGCCATAGCCGGCGGCGATGCGGGCGGCGCGTACGCCCCCCGAGCCGCCACCGATCACGAACAGGTCGACGTCGAATTCAGCCATCTCTCCCCCGACCTGGCCTTTCGGCCGCAAGCCTCAGATCGGCTTGTTGCGCTTGCGCATCTCGGCGCGGAACTGCGCGGTGACGGTGTCGGAAAACTCCGCCGCCCACAGGTTCATCGCCTGCATGCTCATCTGGATCGCCTTCGGCTCCGCCGCAAGCAGCTTCTGGCCGATGGCTGACTTGTAGAAGGCGACGAGGTTGGCGATCTCCTGGTCGGAGAACTCGTTGCAGTAGATCTGCGCCATCTTCTCGCCGATCTCCTTCTCCTTGCCGGCATAAGTCTGCGCGACCGAGACGGCGACCTCGTCGAGGTCCTTCTGGTAGTTGAGATTGGACTGCAGCAGCGCCTGCTTGGTCTGCTGCACGATGCCCGGGACGGCATTGGCGTACATCGCAGCCGCGTTCTTCATCCCCAGAATCTCGCGCGCGCCGGCCATGCAGGCGGGCGAGGCCGGCTTCAGCGCCGGTGCCTGCCCCTGCGCCGCAACCGGGCTTGCCGAGGCCAAGGCCAGTACGATTCCGGCGGCCGGCAAGATTCTGAACACGCTCTTCATTCCAAGTCTCCTGTGAGTTGCCGCCCTGAGCACAGCCTCGTGCCGCGCTCAGGGCCGCTGGATAACGCGAATTCCCTGTGCGCCTGCCAGGATCGCCGTGCTGCCGAGGCCGATGAACAGCCCATGCTCGACCACGCCCGGAATTGCGCTCAAAAGACCCGCCAGGCGCGGGGGATCCACGATCTCCCCAAGGCGGACGTCGATAATCCAGTGGCCGCCATCGGTGACGAAAACGTGGCCGTCTGCGGACTTGCGCAGGCTCATCGGCCCGGACACGCCGGCCGTGGCGAAGGCGTCACTCATCTCGCGCTGGGTCGCGGCGAGGCCGAACGGAACCACCTCGACCGGCAGCGGGTAGCGGCCGAGCCGCGCCACCCATTTGCTGTCGTCGGCGATCACGATCATGCGATCCGAGGCGCTGGCGACGATCTTCTCGCGCAGCAGCGCGCCGCCGCCGCCCTTGATCAGGTCGAGCGCCGGATTGATCTCGTCGGCGCCGTCGATGGTGATGTCGAGCCGGTCGATCTCATCGAGCGTGGTCAGCGGCACGCCGCACGCTTGCGCCTGCGCCCTTGTCGCCTCCGAGGTCGGCACGCCCACGATCTTGAGGCCGGCGCGCACCTTTTCCCCGAGCAGATCGACGAAATGCTTGGCCGTCGAGCCGGTGCCGAGACCGAGCTTCATGCCGCTCTCGACCTCTTCCAGCGCACGCGCCGCCGCCTGCCGCTTCAATGCATCCATGTCGACCAAGGAACCCGCCCTTTCGCACCCCGAGACCCCCACGGACGGGGGCCGAAAGCCGGCGCATATCTAGCGATGTTTTGACGCGGGGCCTAGCTCTCGCCGGCCACGAAATCGGACAAAAAGCCATTGCGGGCCTCTTGCAAGGACATGAGCCGGCCGCTAGCGGATACCGATGCCCATCTCCAGCACCATCGTCTTCGATCTCGACGGCACCCTGGTCGACACGGCGCCGGATCTGATCAGCGCGCTCAACCACATCCTGCAGCGCGAGGGTCTGCGGCCGGTGCCGCTGGCCTCGGCCCGCAAGATGATCGGCCACGGCGCCCGCAAGCTGATCGAGCGCGGGCTGGAGGCGGAGGGTCGCCTGGCCAGCACCGATGACATCGGCCGCCTCACCACCGATTTCATCGATTTCTACGCCGACAACATCGCGGTCGAATCGCGTCCCTTCGAGGGGCTGGAGTCGGCGCTGGACGACCTCGCCGCGCGCGGCTGCCAGTTCGCGGTGTGCACCAACAAGCTGGAATGGCTGTCGAAGCGGTTGCTCGACCAGCTCGGCCTGTCCTCCCGCTTCGCCGCGATCTGCGGTGCCGACACGTTCGGGGTCGCCAAGCCGGATCCGGCGATCCTGCGCCAGACCATCGCGCAGGCCGGCGGTGAGATCGGGGCCGCGATCATGGTCGGCGATGCCGGCACCGACGTCGGCGCCGCCCGCCGCGCCGGCGTGCCGGTGATCGGCTGCACCTTCGGCTATACCGACGTACCGATCGCGGAGCTCAATCCGGACCACCTGATCGACCACATGCGCGAGCTGCCGGCGGCCGTCACGGCCCTCAGCCCATCGCTCAGGATCGCCTGAGCGGACTTGCGATTCCACTGCCGCATCGCAACCTAACCCACTGCCCTGTCGACCTGAATCCGCACCTTGCGGTGCATTAACGTTCTGTTGAGAATAGGGTTGACCGCAGTTGCGCCGCTGTTCTGACGCTCCTATGGTCGCCCTGGGATTGCGGCCGATGGCCGCAGGGTTGTGGGGCGGACATCATGATGCGGCGTGTCATCGCAATTGCGGTTGCGGGAGCCGGCTTGGCCGGATGCTCATCCTTCTCCATGGACAGCTTCAAGATGGCAGCGCCCGAGGTGCCGGTGCAGCTCGACTCGGTGCCGCCGGGCGCCGACGCCAAGACCTCGCTCGGACCGGGCTGCAAGACGCCGTGCTCGGTCTCGGTGCCGGCGCCCGATGCCGGCTTCAGCGTCACCTTCACGATGGACAGGTACCAGCCCGCGACCATCCCGGTGCAGGTGATCCGCAACACCGGGGATTTCAACAGCTCGCCGCCCGTCGTGATGGACCCGAGCCCGGTGGTCGCCGAGCTGCAGCCGATGCCGGGTACGCCGCCGAAGGCCGTCAAGCACATGCGGCCGAAGAAGCCGAAGCCGCAGAAATCGGCCGCTGCGCCGGCGGCGCCCGCGACCACCGGTTCAGCCTTCCCCGCCCCGGCGCCGGGACGCCAGTAGCGGACCATCGTCCCGCGCGCCACCTGCCAGGGCGAAGCTGCATTGCAGCATCGACGGATCCACGTCGATGATTGTGAGGCGCGCCGATCATGATTAGATTGTCATGAGACCGACATCCGGCCGCGCTTGCGCGGCCGCCGCGTGGCATCGCCGCCACCTGGGCCGCCACCAGCCAAGGCTTTTCATGACCGCAGAGACGTTGAGTGACACCGCCCTGACGCGCCCGATGACCGACCCGTTCGGTCGCCGCATCAGCTATCTGCGCGTCTCGGTGACCGACCGCTGCGACCTGCGCTGCTTCTACTGCATGTCCGAGGACATGACCTTCCTGCCGAAGGCCGACCTGCTGACGCTTGAGGAGCTCGACCGGCTGTGCTCGGCGTTCATCCATAAGGGCGTCAAGAAGCTCCGTCTCACCGGCGGTGAGCCGCTGGTCCGGCGCAACGTGATGGGCCTGGTCCGCTCGCTGTCGCGGCATCTGAAGAGCGGCGCGCTCAACGAGCTGACGATGACGACCAACGCGACGCAGCTCGCCAAATATGCCGCCGAGCTCGCCGATTGCGGCGTCCGCCGCATCAACGTCTCGCTTGACACGCTCGACCCTGACAAGTTCCGCGCCATCACCCGCTGGGGCGATCTCGACCGCGTGCTGGCCGGCATCGAGGCGGCGCGCGCCGCAGGTCTCGCCGTGAAGATCAACGCGGTCGCGCTGAAGAACATGAACGAGGACGAGATCCCCTCGCTGATCGACTGGGCGCACGGCAAGGGCATGGCGCTGACCTTGATCGAGGTGATGCCGATGGGCGAGATCGGCGAAGGCCGCATCGACCAGTATCTGCCGCTGTCGCTGCTGCGCGCGCGCCTGGCGCAGACCTACACCATGACCGATCTCGACGAGACCACCGGGGGCCCTGCCCGCTACGTCCGCGTCGCCGAGACCGGCGGCACGATCGGCTTCATCACGCCGATGACGCATAATTTCTGCGAGAGCTGCAACCGCGTGCGCGTCACCTGCACCGGCACCTTGCACACCTGCCTTGGCCACGAGGACGCCTCCGACCTGCGCAAGCCGCTGCGTGCCTCGGCCAGCGACGAGGAGCTCAGCGCCGCGATCGACCGCGCCATCGGCCTCAAGCCGAAGGGCCATGACTTCATCATCGACCGCCGCCACAACCGTCCGAGCGTCAGCCGGCACATGAGCGTGACGGGCGGGTAATCGGCGTCCATAACCATCGGGCCCTGCGATCAATCGCAGTCGGAACCTCATCGTTTCTAGGCTTGCGGCACGTCCCCGTGCGGCGTAGCTTTCAACTGCAGATCGCGCATTCGAAAGCAATTTGTCGGTTCGGCCTAGCGGGAGACAGCGATGGCAGACCCAGTCGCATGGCACCTGTCCGGTGACTATTTCGAGAATTGCAGTTGCAGCCTGCTGTGTCCGTGCCTCATGTCGGCCGCCCCTCCCCTGACCGCGCAACCGACCGAGGGCTTTTGCAACGTACCATTGCTGTTCCACATCGAAACCGGCCGCTATGGCGATGTCGCGCTCGATGGCCTCAACGCGGCGGTGATGCTCCATGCGCCCGGCGTGATGGCGGAGGGAGACTGGTCGATCGCCGCCTATATCGATCAGCGCGCCGACGATCCGCAGACCGAGGCGATGGCCGCGATCTTCACCGGGGCTGCCGGCGGCCCGATGGCTGCGTTCACGCCGCTGATCAGCACCAATCTCGGCGTGCGCAAGGTCGCCATCACCTTCCGGATCGACGGCAAGACGCGGTCCGCCGACATCGCCGACATTCTGCACATGTCCGTCGATCCGCTGCCGACCATGCATCCGAGCGGTGAGATGTGGGTGAATATCGGCCATCCCGTCAGCCCCGACCGGATGGCGCTGGCCGTCGGCGCTGCGGGCAACACCTACAACGATCACGGCATGCGCTGGGACAATTCCGGCAAGAACGGCCTGTACGCGTCGATCAGTTGGTCCAACCAGGCCTGATGCGACGTGCGGCAAGGCCGCCAACCCACCTTGCAGATGACGGGCAGCGCCCTGGAAGCCGTACTGCGGCGTGATCGCTGGATCGTGGGCGGCGCGATCGCGATCATGGTTGCCCTGGCATGGGCCTATGTGCTCTGGCTCGCCAACGACATGGACATGGGCGGCATGGACATGACCGGCTTTCGCATGATCCCGGCCGGCATCGGAATCATGTTGCCGGCCAGCGAGCCCTGGCGCGCGATCGAATTCGCCTATGTGTTCCTGATGTGGGCGGTGATGATGGTCGGGATGATGGCGCCTTCGGCCGCGCCCATGGTCCTGATGTATGCCCGTGTGGGTCGACACGGCCGCGCGCGGGGCCAGCCGTTCGCGGCGACCGGCTGGTTTGCGGCCGGCTATCTGCTCGCCTGGAGCGGCTTTTCGCTGGTGGCGACCTGCCTGCAATGGGTTGTGGAGCGGACTGCGCTGCTGGATTCGCGGATGGCGATCGACAACCATCTGCTCGGCGCCATCGTGCTGATCGCGGCAGGCGTTTATCAGTGGACGCCGCTGAAGAGCGCCTGCCTTGCCCAATGCCAGTCGCCGCTAATGTTCCTGATGCGCCACGGCGGCTTTCGCGGCGACCTGCAGGGCTGCCTGCTGCTGGGCCTTCGACACGGCGGCTATTGCGTCGGCTGCTGCTGGGCTCTGATGGCGCTGCTGTTCGTCGGCGGGGTGATGAGCGTGATGTGGATTGCCATTCTGACCCTGCTCGTGCTGTTTGAGAAACTGACTCCGGTCGGACGATGGATCGCGCGCGCGGCCGGCATTGCTTGCAGTGCCGCGGGCGCCTGGATGCTGGTGTCCCCACCGCAATGACGCGCAACGACGCGATGCAGGTCGTCGCGAGAGTGGCGACTGCCCCTTGGCACGGGATGCGGGCAACATGGTAAGCAGGCTCCAGCGTGGCGACTCTGTCGCCTGGAATGCCGCAACCGAATTAACGCGAGACGCCCGTGATTCCCTGGAAGCTGATCGACACCGCAGACGTGCCCGGCGGCGGTGAGCCGCTGCGGCTGATGCAGCGTGGCAAGGAGTTCTCGATCAAGCTCGGTTCGAACGAGCTGATGAACAGCCGGCTGCACGGATCCGAAGAGGCGCTGGCGACCCTGAGCTGCGCCCGCATCAAGGCCGAGCCCGCTCCACGGCTGTTGATCGGGGGCCTCGGCATGGGCTTCACGTTGCGGGCGGCACTGAAAGTGTTGGGTCCGCAGGCCCGCGTCACCGTCGCCGAGCTGGTGCCGGCAGTGATCGCCTGGGCGCGCGGGCCGATGGCCGAATTGTCCGGCGCCAGCCTTGCCGATCCGCGCGTCGACATCCGCGAGGCCGACGTCGTGAAGCTGATCGCCGCCGCACGCGGCGCCTATGACGCGATCCTGCTCGACGTCGACAACGGCCCGCAGGGACTGACACGGCAATCCAACGACGCGCTCTACGATCCCACCGGCCTGCGCACCGCCTTCGCCGCCTTGCGTCCCGGCGGCGTGCTGGCGGTGTGGTCGTCACATCCCGACGATCGTTTCGCCCCGCGCCTGCGCAAGGCCGGCTTCGCGGCCGAGGAGATCAACATCCGCGCCACCGGCCGCGGTGGCGGCGGCGCCCGCCACGTGATCTGGATTGCCACCCGTCCAGCGTGACAGCGTCGTTGCCGCGCGTAGCTCAGCGCGGTGCTACTGGCCCGGAGAACTCTCTCCAGCGACTGGGTCACCTCGCTCACATCTCCCGTTCGGATCGGAGTGGTGACACGTCGGCCATCGTCCTATGATGCGTCAGCGGCTGCGAGGCCTGCGGATGCCCGCATCCACGCGCGAAAGCCTCGAGGATGCTCCATTCTCCGGCCCGCAGACTGTAGCTCTGCAACGAGAGCGCGCAGCTGAATGGGAGATTGCCATGGATGACCGCGCCACGCGCGCTGCCCTGCAGCACCATTGGGATGCATCGGACGCAAATGATTTTGAGGCCGAGCACGCCATCTATCGCGACGATGCCATGCTGGATTATCCGCAATCGGGCGAGCGGATCCACGGCCGGCGCAACATTCAGGAAAGCCGCTTCGTGCAGCCCAACCACAAGCGCTTCTCAGTGCGGCGGATCCTGGGCAGCGGCGATCTTTGGGTGACCGAACTGGTCCTGACCTATGATGGCGCACCCTCCTACGTGGTGAGCATCATGGAGTTCCGCGACGGCGGAGTGGCGCACGAGACGCAATATTTCAGTGATCCCTTCGACGCAGCGCCCTCGCGCGCGCATCTCGTCGAGCACGTCGGAGCATTTCGGTGACAGTGCATTTTTTACCCGCCCGCCGCGTCGCTCCAGCGGCGCACCCGAGCCTCCCGCCACGCAGCAGAAGGCGCCATACCATCTCAGGTTGATTTCTCCCCCGCGCGGTTTACGCTTCCGCTCCTCGGCTCTGAATGTCGAGCGGGGTCCTTTGCATGGCGAGTCCCAAGATCATCATCCTGTCCGACGGGACAGGCAACGCCGCCTCGAGCGTGTGGCGAACCAACGTCTGGCGCATATTCCAGGCGCTCGACCTGCAGGGCAATGCCCAGGCGGCCAAGTATGATGACGGCGTCGGCACATCGTCGTTCGTTCCGCTCGCCCTGCTCGGCGGCGCGTTCGGCTTCGGCCTCAAGCGCAACATCCTGGATGCCTATAAGTTCGTCTGCCGCAACTACGACCACGCGGACGGCTCGAAGATCTATTTGTTCGGCTTCAGCCGCGGCGCCTTCACCGTCCGGGTGCTCGCCGCGCTGATGCTCGATCAGGGGCTGATCGTTGCCGACACCGAGGCTGAGCTGCACGACGGCGCCGTGAAGGCCTATCGCGCCTATCGCGCCAAGGGATACCATTCGATCTGGCGGATCGAGGTGCTGTTCCGCTGGCTTCGCGATCATGTGCTGGTGCCGGTGATCGACCGCATCATGGGCCGCAAATCGCTCGACCTCATCGTGCGAAAAAGCCTCCCGGCGATCGAGTTCATCGGGCTGTGGGACACCGTCGCGGCCTATGGACTTCCGATCGACGAGATGACGCGGGGCATCTCCAACTGGGTGTGGCCGCTCGAGCTCCCCAATCGCGTGCTCAGTCCGCGGGTGACATGCGCGCGCCACGCACTCGCGCTCGACGACGAGAGGACGACCTTCCATCCGGTGCTCTGGACCGAGGCGGGTGAGACCAAGCCGCAGGATGCCAAAACGATCGATGACGAAAGACTGGTGCAGGTCTGGTTCGTCGGCATGCACGCCAATGTCGGCGGCGGCTATCCGGACGATTCCCTCTCCTACGTCCCCCTGACCTGGCTCCTGGACGAGGCCGTCAAACGCGGCCTGGTCTTCAAGACCGCGCCCGAGGCCGATCCGGATGCGATCAAGTCGATCGTCACGTCACAGGACAAGGACGGCCGACTCTACAACTCGCGCTCCGGGCTCGGCTCCTATTATCGATACGGCCCGCGCAAGGTGTCGGAGCTGTGCAACGACCCGGCGGCGGGCGTCCAGGTGTCGATGCCGAAGATTCACGAAAGCGTCTTCGACCGCATCGACAGCGGCTGCAATGCCTATGCGCCCATCGGCTTGCCGGACACCTACGTCATCGTCCGCTACGACGGCACGCTGGCGCCTCTCGGGCCGACCACGTTCGAAACGCCGGCCGGAGCGGCCGCCCGGTTCGCGGCCCAGGAAAAGCTGTGGAATCTGGTGTGGTTCAGACGTCTCGCTTATTTCGCGACGCTGGCGGCCTCCCTCCACCTCGCGGCCTTCTGGCTGTTCCACGACCTCGATCGCACGCACGAATACGACTCGCGCATCAGGATGGTCTCCGAGGCGGTCCGGCTGGTCGAATCGTTCCTGCCGACATCGCTGCACTGGTGGACGGACTGGTATGCCGCCAATCCCGAATGGTTCGCCGGCGGGATCATCATCCTCGTCGCGCTGATTGCGGCCGGGACATTCCTCAGCGACAGCATCAGCGACCTGATGCGCGTGATCTGGCGCGAACGAGCAGCGCCCCCGATGCTGTCCGGCCCGATGCATCAAGCCATCTACGCCCTCCGGACCAATCGCGCCTATCAGTTCGCCATCAGGAACGGCAAGCGGCATGTCGGCCCGTTGCTGCTCGCGCTCGGCACCGTCTGGCTCGCGGCCACGCTGATCAGCCATGTCCTGTTCAACGCCGCGGACTCGATGGGCGCCTTCTGCCATGGCACCCCTGCCCACGAGCTCGTCGCGGTCGACAAAGGCATTCCGCAGGATGCCAGGGATTTCTCGACCGATGCGGTTTGCGCTCCCACCGGGTTGAGAGTCCGTCCCGGCTTCTCCTACGAGATCGTCGTCACCATGACCGACCCGTGGGAGGACGCCGGGCATCCGGTCACGCCCGCCGGCTATCGCACCTCGACGGTCCGGGGCTACGCCCGCGGGACGTTCTACGCAGGCATCCTGCTGCGCCGCGTTCTCTTCCGGCCCTGGTATCGGCTGATCGCCAGGGTCGGCGAGACGGGAGTCGACGAATATTTCCTCGACCCCGTTCCCGCCCCCAACACGACGCCTCAGGCCTACAAGGCGAGGTTCAAGGCCGAGCGCGGCGGTGAGCTGTTCCTCTATGTCAACGACGCCGTGATCGGGCTGCCCTGGGTGTACGATGCATTCTATCCGAACAATACCGGCAAGGCGAAGGTGACCGTCAGGCTGCTCTGAATCGCTACCGCCGCCAGTGCGCCGGCTCGTCGATATCGCGACGTCCGTCGATGCACGGACGAGGTCGTGATCGATGTTCGCCTGCCAACCGCGGCGCGACGCGCTTGGGACACTGGCAAGCGCGCCACGGCGGGCGTGCGCGCGTGTCGCTGGATCCTGACGGGATCTCGCGTCCATCGCTGCCGACACTGCATCGCATCAACACAGGCTGCGCGTGGCGTACCGGAACCCCGACCAGCCGGCCGAGTTGCAAAGGCGGAGCATCGAACGATGAGGCAGACAACTCCTCATCGAATCCCGCTCCCCTTTTGGCTGTTCTTGGAAAGAGAGGCGACAATGAAAGCACCCCTTCTTCTAGCCGGCGCAGTGATCATCGGATCGGTCGCGCCAGTGCTCGCGGACGAGTATTACATCGTGCAGGGACCGAGCCATCGCTGCACCATCACCACCACTCGCCCCGCCGACCGCGAGGTCGTCACGCAGATCGGACCGATGGCGTTCACCAGCCGCGTGGAAGCCGAGGACCGCATCCGCCAGACCAAGGTCTGCGAGGACGAAGGCACGGTCGGCAGCTCCACCAGCACCACCACGGTCATCAAAGAGAAGTAGTCGGCGGCGTCATTGCTATCGGCGCTTGCCGCGACAAGGCCGCGTCCATGTCCGTGGGCGCGGCCTTTCTGTTTTCCACAGATCATATTGCGCTCGCGGCAACGCCGCGCCCGGCGCATTCGCAACGGCGATGAACCGAGGATATCAGCTTTTCCGATAGCGAGCGGCCGGCAGCGGAGGTTGCGTTCCGCCGCAGCGTTGAGTACCCCAGCGCGGGATCGGATCAGGACATCATGGCCTCGCAATCGCTCAAGCTCGCCATCGGCAGCCTCGTGGTCGGAACGATCGTGCTCGGCCTGAAGTATCTTGCCTATTGGATCACCGGCTCGGTCGCGCTGTACTCGGACGCCCTCGAGAGCATCGTCAACGTCGTCACCGCCGCCGTCGCGCTCGTCGCGGTGCGCATCGCAGCCAAGCCCGCCGACGCCAACCATCCGTTCGGCCACCACAAGGTGGAGTATTTCAGCGCGGTGATCGAGGGCGTCATGATCGTCGTGGCGGCGCTGCTCATCATCCATGAGGCTTACGGGAATTTCTTCAATCCGCGGCCGTTTTCGGCGCCCGTCGAAGGGCTCGCGGTGAATGGGCTGGCGAGCGCGATCAATGCGGTCTGGTGCTGGCTGTTGATCACGCGGGGCAAGCGGCTGCGGTCGCCGGCGCTGGTGGCCGACGGACGCCATCTGCTGACGGACGTCGTGTCCTCGGGCGGCGTCGTGGTCGGCCTCGGCCTCGCGGTGATGTTGCAGCTGCCGATCCTCGATCCGGCGCTGGCCGTGCTGGTCGCCGTGAACATCCTGTGGTCGGGATGGCAGGTGCTGAAGGAATCCACCAGCGGGCTGATGGATGAAGCGGTCCCGGACGCCACGCTGGCGCGCATTCGCCTGATCATCAGTCAGCATGCCGGCGGCGCGCTGGAGGCGCATGATGTCCGGACCCGCCATGCCGGCAAGCTGACCTTCATCGAGTTCCACCTCGTGGTGCCCGGCGAGATGTCGGTCAACCAGGCGCACGAAATCTGCGATCGGATCGAGGCAGCGTTGCGCGAGCACGACGAGCACAGCTGGATCACCATCCACGTCGAACCCGAGAACAAGGCCAAGCATTCCGGCGTGGTGGTGCTGTAGCGCCGCACATCAGGCGGCGCGGCCAGTTTTTTGATTTTTGAGGAGGCTCGCCGCGTCGGGTCAGGCCCCTGGCATCCCGCAGATGCCTGCGGGTTCGACGGTGTCGGAGTGCCCGCCGCCAGCGGTCACGAAGCCATTTCACTTCTCCTGGAGCGCGTACTGCTTCGACAGATGGTCTCCAATCTGGACCAACATGGCGACGCATTCGGGATAGCCAGGCCTGCCGATCGTCTCCTGATCGGCACTGGCGCGAAACTCCCAGGAATTTCCGTCCCGCACGACCGCGATGCGAATGCCCTCGGCGTACTCGGTATGAGCCTTCAGCTCGGCCACCGCCATCGCGATCAGTTCGGCTTCGGTCTTGCTCGGCTTGCTCATCCGGTTGTTCCCTGCATCAAACGTCCACGACGACGCTTTTATCCAGCTTGTGGCCCCACGCCAACGTTCCCTTGCCGGGGATCAGACGCCTCGCCGGATCAGCACACCACATTCTGATCCCGCACTCCGCCCCAGACAGCCCACGCGACCATCCTCCACGGCCGCCCCCATCGGAGCGATGGACGGCCGGCAGCGAACTGCCCGCTCTTTCGGCAGGCCGGACGCCGCCCCCCGGACCCGGGTTTAGCCAGCGCCGCCAGACTGTTGCCGGCGCGTCAATGTGTCCATTTTCCGATTGACGGCAGGACGGCGCGCTGAAATGGTGCCCCCGCTTTCAGGCCCAGCGCGGCCGATGGGCGCTCGCCCTTCATACAAGCGCCGAACAAGAGCTGAAGGCATCGAGGGGGAGGACGTTTCGTTGGATTCGCTTCAAGCGCGCCGTCATGACGACATGCACGTTCTGCGTGATCGCGAAGCCGTGCCTCCTGAGAGCTCAGGCGCGCTCGTCTGACAGCGCCCGCAGCGGAGACAATGATGCGCCCCTTGTTGGCAATCAGTAACGCCATCGATCAGCTCAACGAAAAGATCGGTTACGTCTGCAATATCATGGTTCTGCTGGCCTGCCTGGTCAGCGCGATCAACGCCATGATCCGCTATGCCTTCAGCTACTCGTCGAACGGCTGGCTGGAATTGCAGTGGTACATGTTCGCGCTGCTGGTCATGTTCGGCGCCTCCTACACCTTCCGGCGCAACGAGCATGTTCGGGTCGAGCTGCTCTATCTCTATCTGTCCGAGCGCGGCCAGCTCTGGCTCGATCTGATCGGCACGCTGTTCTTCCTGATCCCGACCTGCCTGCTGCTGGCCTACCTGTCCTGGCCGTTCTTCATGCAGTCCTATTCGGTCAACGAGATGTCGGCCAATGCCGGCGGCCTGCTTCGCTGGCCGGTGAAGTTCGCCATCCCCGCGGGCTTCGTGATGCTGGCGCTGCAGGGCCTCTCCGAGGTGATCAAGCGCGCCGCCGCGCTGCGCGGTGAAGTGACGATCGACGCCAAATACGAGAGGCCGACGCAATGATTACGCTGGAGATGATGCCGCCGCTGATGTTCGGCGGCCTGGTCCTGGCGATGCTGATCGGCTTCCCGGTGGCGTTCACGCTCGCCGCCGTCGGCCTGTCGTTCGGCTTCCTCGCCATCGACTTAGGGTTCTTCGACCTCAACTTCCTGCAGGCGATTCCGGGCCGCATCTTCGGCAGCGTGCTCGCCAACGACCTGCTGCTCGCGATCCCGTTCTTCACCTTCATGGGTGCGATCCTGGAGAGATGCGGGCTCGCCGAGGACATGCTGGATTCGATGGGCCAGCTATTCGGGCCGATCCGCGGCGGCCTCGGCTATTCCGTCATCATCGTCGGCTTCATCCTCGGCGCCATCACCGGCACGGTGGCGGCACAGGTGATCGCGATGGCGATGATCTCGATGCCCGTGATGATGCGCTACGGCTACAACATGCGCTACATCACCGGCGTGCTCGCGGCGTCCGGCACCATCACCCAGCTGGTGCCGCCGTCGCTGGTGCTGATCGTTCTGGCCGACCAGCTCGGCAAATCGGTCGGCGACATGTATCTCGGCGCCTGGGGCCCCTCGATCTTCCAGGTCGTGCTGTTCGCCGGCTACACCTTCGTGCTCGGCCTGGTCAAGCCGGGCCACCTGCCGCCGGTGCCGAAGGAGGCGCGTACGCTGACCGGCTGGGCGCTGTGGAAGAAGTGCCTGATGGGCATCATTCCCTCGGCGGTGCTGATCTTTGTCGTGCTCGGCACCATGATGATGGGCCTGGCCACGCCGACGGAAGCCGGCGCCATGGGCGCGGTCGGCGCGATCGTGCTGGCGGTGATCCACCACAAGGAGTTCACCAAGAGCGATCGCAGCATCCTGATCGTCGGCGTCGTCGCCGCCGGCATCGGCACCATCATCGCGATGCTGTTCACCGAGAACCTCGCATTCAAGCTCTCTTTCGCGGTCACCTATCTCGCGGTTGCCTGGCTCTGCATCCGCGCCGTCGCCCTCCCCGACCTGCGCGACCTGATCAAGCAGGGCTACGAGACAACCATGCGCATCACCTGCATGGTCACTTTCATCCTGATCGGCTCGACCTGCTTCTCGGTGGTGTTCCAGGGCGTCTCCGGCGGCGAATGGCTGGAGCACCTGCTCACCTCCCTGCCCGGCGGCGTCTGGGGCTTCCTGATCTTCATCAACGTCTTCATCTTCTTCCTGGCCTTCTTCCTCGACTTCTTCGAGATCGCCTTCATCATCCTGCCGATGATCGCACCGATCGCGCAGAAGATCCTGGCGCCGGTGGTCGGCCCGGAGGCCGCCCTGATCTGGTTCGGCGTCATGCTGTGCGTGAACATGCAGACCTCGTTCCTGCATCCGCCGTTCGGCTTCGCGCTGTTCTACCTGCGCGGCGTCGCGCCGAAGGAAGTGAAGAGCTCCGACATCTATTGGGGCGCGATGCCATGGATCGGCCTGCAGGCGATCATGGTGCTGCTCGTAATCGCGTTCCCGGTCACGGTGACCGGCCTGCTCGACAAGCCGGTCCAGGTCGACCTCGACAAGGTCAAGATCGAGGTGCCGCAGATCGATCTGCCGCCGCTGGATTTCGGCGCGCCGAAGCAGTAGACGGCGGCTCCGACCGAATGAAGAAAGCCCCGGAAGCTCCGCTTCCGGGGTTTTTGTTTGGGGCCGCCTCTTTTGTTTGGGACCTGTTTGGGGCCGTCTCTATCAGCGCGTCATTGCGAGGCGCCCTTGCGCCGAAGCAATCCAGGGGCACGCGCGCAGCCCTGGATTGCCTCGCTGCGCTCGCAACGACGGAATCTCGCTCAGCTCTGCGACCGCCGGGCCATGAAGTTGTCGTAGCCGACCTCGGCGACCTGGAACCAGGAATAGCCCGCACCCGAATAGGCCGTGAGCGAGTCCAGCGCCTTCTTGAAGTTTGGATTGCCGGCGGCGACCTCGGCATGCAGCTCCTTGGCGGCCTTGAACGAGGCTTCCATGACCGGAGCCGGGAACGGATGCAGCTTGGCGCCGCTGGCGATCAGCTTGCGCAGCGCCAGCGGGTTGGCGGAATCGTACTTGGCCATCATCCAGTTGTTGGAGTAGTGGCCGGCCTGCTCGATCAGCTTCTGATAGTGCTTGGGCAGCGCGTTCCACTTGTCGAGGTTGATCATGGCGAGCAGCATCGGCCCGCCCTCCCACCAGCCGGGGAAGTAGTAGTGCGGCGCGACCTTGTAGAGGCCGAGCTTCTCGTCGTCATAGGGACCGACCCATTCGGCGGCGTCGATCGTGCCCTTCTCAAGCGCCGGATAGATGTCGCCGCCGGCGATCTGCTGCGGCACCGCGCCGAGCTTCTGCAGCACCCGCCCGGCAAAACCGCCGATGCGGAATTTCATGCCGTTGAGATCGTCGACGGAGTTGACCTCCTTGCGGAACCAACCGCCCATCTGGCAGCCGGTGTTGCCGGCCAGCAGCGAGGTGACGTTGTAGCTCTTGTAGAACTCGTTGAGGATCTCCTTGCCCCCGCCCATCAGGTACCAGGCCTGGTTGATGCGCATGTTCGGG
This sequence comes from Bradyrhizobium sp. SZCCHNRI3043, assembly GCF_032377735.1. Taxonomy (NCBI): domain Bacteria; kingdom Pseudomonadati; phylum Pseudomonadota; class Alphaproteobacteria; order Hyphomicrobiales; family Nitrobacteraceae; genus Bradyrhizobium; species Bradyrhizobium sp. SZCCHNRI3043. Next base: position 196,281 of record NZ_JAUHID010000006.1, on the reverse strand, counting down.
CCGAACGGCACCGACGAGCCGAAGGTGAAGGTCGGGTCCTTGCCGAAATAATAGTAGGACGCGGTGTGGCCCATCTCGACGGTGCCGTTCTGCACGGCGTCGAGCACCTGCAGGCCGGGCACGATCTCGCCGGCGGCGAAGGTCTGGATCTGGAATTTGTTGTCGGTGGCCTCACCAATCATCTTGGCCATGATCTCGGCGCCGCCATGCAGCGTGTCGAGCGATTTCGGCCAGCTCGTGGTCATGCGCCATTTGATCTCCGGCATCGATTGCGCGATCGCGGGCGATGCGATCGCGGCGGCGCCTGCAGCGCCGAGCCCGGTGACCTTGATGAAGTCTCTCCGCTTCATGCTCTTTCCTCCCTTGTGGTGATTGTGTTCGTTTCCTGGGCAGCCTTCTTGCGAGGCTTAGTTCCAGTGTGGATCAAAGTGCGTCGGAGTGCCATTGCAAAACGATGTCGCAATGCAACGCAAAAGCCCGGCCTCTTGCGAGGCCGGGCTCAATGTCTATCCGCCGATCGAAATGCTGAAGATCAGCCGCGGGTGCGCGAGCGGATCATGAAGCTGTCGTAGGTGTATTCGGCGACCTGCCACCACAGATATTCGTCCGAGCGGTAGGCCTGCATGGCATCGATCGACTTCTTGAAGTCGGGATTCTTGGCCGAGATCTCGCCCCAAAGCTCGTTGGTCGCCTTGAGACAGGCTTCCAGCACCTCGTTGGTAAACGGGCGCAACTGGGTGCCGCCGGCGACCAGGCGCTTCAGCGCCGACGGGTTCTGCATGTCGTAGCGCGCCGCCATCCAAGTGTTCGCGGCCATGGTCGCGTTGGTCAGGATCGCCTGGTAGCTCTTGGGCAGCGAATTCCACTTGTCCAGGTTGGTGTAGGCATGGACGGTCGGACCGCCTTCCCACCAACCCGGATAGTAATAGTACTTGGCCACCTTCTGGAAGCCGAGCTTCTCGTCGTCATAGGGGCCGACCCACTCGGCCGCGTCGATGGTGCCCTTCTCCAGCGCCGGGTAGATGTCGCCACCGGCGAGCTGCTGCGGCACGACGCCGAGCTTCTGCAGCACCTGGCCGGCGATGCCGCCGATGCGGAATTTCAGGCCCGAGAGGTCGGCGGCGGTCTTGATCTCCTTGCGGAACCAACCGCCCATCTGGGTGCCGGTGTTGCCGCAGGGAAAGCCGATCACGCCGAACTTCTTGTAGAACTCGTTGGCGAGCTCGTTGCCGCCGCCCTGATACAGCCAGGAGTTCTGCTGCCGGGCATTGAGGCCGAACGGCACCGAAGCGAAGATCGCGAAGGTCGGGTCCTTGCCGACGTAGTAATACGACACCGTGTGGCACATCTCGACGGTGCCGTTGGCGGTCGCGTCCAGCGCCTGCAGGCCGGGAACGATTTCGCCGGCCGCGAACACCTGGATCTGGAACTTGTTGTCGGTCATTTCGGCGACGTACTTGGCCAGCTCGGTGGCGCCGCCATAGATCGTGTCGAGCGACTTCGGGAAGCTCGAGGTCAACCGCCACTTGATCTCGGGCGACGACTGCGCGATCGCCGGCGAGGCGATGGCCCCCGTCGCCGCGGCACCGGCGGCCGAAACCTTCAGAAAATCACGACGCTTCATATTAGGGCATCTCCTTGTTGGGGGCGTTTCCCGTTGAAAAAGCATTTATCCGCCGATGCGATTGGCCGCACACGGTCGAAGGCGATCCGGGCCGGGCTTTAGCACGGAACCGGTTAAGCGAAAACGCGACGTTGGAATGACAAACGGTCCAATAGTCGCACGCGCTTCGCTGCAGTGCATCAAGCAGCGGCGATGGCGTCCTTGAGCTGATCCCGCACCGACGCGGCGATGCTCCGGTAGATCGCCGCGTGCGGACCGTTCGGCTCGCTCTCGACCAACGGATTGCCCGCATCGGACGTCGTGCGGATGTCCATGTGCAACGGGATCTCGCCGAGGAACGGCACGCCGAGCCGCTCGGCCTCGTGGCGCGCGCCGCCATGACCGAAGATGTCGGACCGGGTGCCGCATTGCGGGCACTGGAAGTAGCTCATGTTCTCGATGATGCCGAGCACGGGCACGTTGACCTTGCGGAACATCGCAAGCCCGCGGCGGGCGTCGATCAGCGACAGGTCCTGCGGCGTCGACACGATCACGGCGCCCTTCAGGGGCACGTTCTGCGCCAGAGTCAGCTGGGCATCGCCGGTGCCCGGCGGCATGTCGACGACGAGCACGTCGAGCGTACCCCAGGCGACGTCGCGCAGCATCTGGTTGATGGCCGACATCACCATCGGGCCGCGCCAGATCATCGGGCTGTCCTCGTCGACGAGAAAGCCGATCGACATGATCGACAGGCCGAACCGCGACAGCGGAATCATCTTCTTGTCGTCGGTGAGCTTGGGCTTTTCCTGCAGGCCGGTCAGTCGCGGCACCGAGGGGCCGTAGATGTCGGCGTCGAGCAGCCCGACCTTGAGGTCGAGATCGCGCAGGCCCAGCGCGAGATTGATCGCGGTGGTCGACTTGCCGACACCGCCCTTGCCCGAGGCTACCGCGATGACGGCAGCGATACCCGGGATCGGAGCCTGCCGGGACATCGGCGAGTCGGCCGGATGCTGGTGCTGATGCGGACGATGCGCCGCGACCGGCTGCACGCCGCTCTGCCGCGGCGGCGGGGCGGCAGCGCCCGCCTTGCGCTCGGCGGTCAGCGCGATCATCGCCATGGTCACGCCGGGAATGGCGCGCACGGCGGCTTCGGCTTTCGCGCGGGTGTCTTCCCAGGCGCGGGCCTCGCTGGCCTCGACATTGATCGAGAAGAACACCTTGCCGTCATTGGCCGTGATCGGCGAGAGCACGCCGGCGTCCGGCAGCGCCACGCCGCGCGGCGAGCGGACCCGCTTGAGTGCCTCGATAACCTGCTGCTGCGTCACGCTCACGGCGCGTCTCCTGAAGAAGTTCAGAACGCGCCACATCGTCGCGCCCTATCCTGTTGACCGGACATGATCTTCCGTCGTCCGCGACGGGACCGCCCCGGCCCTGCGTTGCGCTGCTTCATAAGGCCGGCCGGCTCAAAACGCCACCTTGGTTCCGATGTCGCCGGCGGTCTCCACCGGCGCGTCGTCGGCCTGCTCCTTGGCCGCCTCGTAATTGAGCTCGATCGTTACGCCGTTGGGGTCGCGCACGAAGATCTGCCACAGGTCCCCACCCGGCACCTGCCGCGCGTCGAACGGCATGCCCTTGGCGACGAGCCGCGCCTTCATGCCGGCAAAGCCGCGGCTGACAAAGGCGACATGGTGGACGACGCCAGAGTCCGGCTTCTGTGCCTCCGAGGTCGGCGAGATGTCGACCAGGTGCACCACCGGGCGGCCCTCGCTGTACATCCAGGCGCCGGGAAAGGCGAAGTTCGGCCGGGCGCCGTTCTCGAGCCCAAGCACGTCCTCGTAGAAGCGCACGGTCTCGGCGAGGTTGCGGGTCCGGATGTTGAAATGATCGAGCACGCCGACGCTGACGCCCATGCGAGATACTCCCTGGCTGGTTCGTTGGTTGACTGGATTTCGTTGCCGGATGACGGCTTTGCAAGCCGTCATGATGATGCCTCTTTAGCACGGGCGGACGTTTTCGCATCCGTCACGAAGCCGTTGCCCCTGTTTCGCAAGCGGCTATGGTGCGGCGTCCAGCGCCGCCGCCGGAACCCGGCCGGCCGCTGATGTTTTCCGTCAAGAACGGCCCGGCCCTCTCAAGGCTGTCGGCAGAACCCCAAGGTCAAGGTAGCTCATATGGCTAAAGTCGCTTTCATCGGTCTCGGCGTCATGGGTTTCCCCATGGCAGGACATCTCGTGAAGAAGGGCGGTCACGAGGTCACGGTCTACAACCGTACCGCGGCCAAGGCGAAGGAATGGGCTGACAAGTTCGGCGGCAAGACCGCCGCGACGCCGAAGCAGGCCGCCGAGGGCCAGGACTTCGTGATGTGCTGCGTCGGCAACGACAACGATCTGCGCGCGGTGACCATCGGCCCGGACGGCGCTTTCGCCGGCATGACCAAGGGCGCGACCTTCGTTGACCACACCACGGCCTCGGCTGAAGTGGCACGTGAGCTCGATGCCGCAGCCACCAAGGCCGGCTTCAAATTCATCGACGCGCCGGTGTCCGGCGGCCAGGCCGGCGCGGAGAACGGCGTGCTGACGGTGATGTGCGGCGGCACCGCGGACGCCTATGCGGGCGCCGAGCCGGTAATCGCGGCCTATGCCCGGATGTGCAAGCTGCTGGGACCGGCGGGCTCCGGCCAGCTGACTAAGATGGTCAACCAGATCTGCATCGCCGGCCTCGTGCAGGGCCTGTCCGAGGGCATCCATTTCGCGAAGAAGTCGGGCTTGGACGTGCCCGCCGTGATCGAGACCATCTCCAAGGGCGCCGCCCAGTCCTGGCAGATGGAGAACCGCTATAAGACCATGAACGATGGCAAGTATGACTTTGGTTTTGCGGTGGAATGGATGCGCAAGGACCTGTCGATCTGCCTCAGCGAAGCGCGCCGCAACGGCGCCCATCTGCCGGTGACCGCGCTGGTCGACCAGTTCTATTCCGAGGTCGAGAAGCTCGGCGGCAAGCGCTGGGACACGTCGAGCCTGCTGGCCCGCCTGGAGAAGTAATCCGCGATCGCGATCCGATGAACGTGCCGCCGCGCGCTTCGAGCGGCGGCACGTTTATTTCTGCCCCGTGACGACCAACTGGCTCGTCATCGCCGTCGGCCGGGACCTCGCGCGCCCTATCTGACCCGTATCAGCCGGCGCCATTGCGCACCCTCCGACTCGCTGATACCCGTCGCAATCGCCAATCGTTCGCATGTGTTGCCGAATAGAGACAGGTTTGATCAGAAGAGAAGATATGTAATGTTATAACATTACATATCTAACGTTCTGCGTTAGCTCTCGTCCCGGTCACAAGAGCGCTGGAGGGGGCGCGGACACCGGCATGGCCGGACCGCGGGTGGGGGAATCGGAATGAGCATGCGGGACGTCCGGGGTTTGATTGCGTTGGCGGGGCTCGTTGCGGCGGTCTTCTGCGCAGCCGTTCCGCTGGCCCATGCGCAGCAGGCAGCAAATCCTGGCGTGAGGCCGGCGGCCGACACGCTGCTGCCAGACGTCACCGTCGATGCGCCGCGCCAGCGACAGGCTGCCGGCCGTTCGCCGTCACCGGTCAGAACAGCCAGCGGGACGGTACACCCCATGCCCCGAGGGACAGCGACGCCACCGCCGGCAGTCGCGCCATCGCCCCACGCCTCCGCCTCCCCAGCGGCGACGCCGCTCAACGGCAATGCGGCTCCGGCGGTCGGCGGCCGGCTGGGCCTGATCGCGCGCGAGGCGCCGGCATCGATCGAGGTCGTGGGTGCAGCGACGCTGCGCGAGCAGGGCTATCACACCACCGTCGATGCGGTGAAAGGCGCCACCGGCGTCAGCGCCGGCGATGCCCCGAACGACGTCGGCTTTGCCATGCGCGGCTTCCAGGGCAACCAGGTCAACGTCCTCTACAATGGCATCAACATCGGGCCGACCGGCTTCACCGCGCTGACGATGGAGACCTTCAACCTCGACCGGGTCGAGTTTCTCAAAGGCCCCTCCTCGCTGATCTCCGGCCAGGGCGCGGTCGGCGGCACCATCAACTTCGCGACCAAGGCGCCGCACACCGGACCGGTCCAGAACGAGGCTTTCATAGGCTTCGACCAGCGCGGCACGTTCCGCAGCGGCTTTGGCTCCGGCGGCAGCACCGCGATCGAGGGCCTGGACTATCGCTTCGATATCAGCCGAACGAAAGAGGTCGGCTTCATCGACGACACCGAGTTCAAGAACGTCCATGTCTCGGGCCAGCTCGACTACCGCCTGTCCGACAGTTTCAAGACCTTCTTTGCCGCCGAGTTCAAGGACTACAAGGCCAAGCCCTACGAAGGCACGCCGCTGGTGCCGGTCACCTACAGCGGCGCGAACGCGACCAGCGGCATCGTGTCGGGCACCAAGATATCCGCCTACAACGGCAGCGATCTCGGCGCCGTCACGATCGACGGCCGCACGCTGTCGACCAACTACAACGTCGTCGACGGCCACAAGACGATCAAGGAGTCCTGGGTGCGCAGCGGCTTCGAATGGGACCTCAGCAACGACGTCAAGCTGCGCAGCCAGATCTACAACTACAATGCCAGCCGCGACTGGTACAACAACGAGGTCTCGGCGTTCAACGCGACCACCAACACGGTCGATCGCGAGCGCTTCTTCGTCCACCACAACCATAACATGGTCGGCAACACCACCGACATGACCTGGAACGGCAGCATCTTCGGCCTTTCCAACCGTCTCGTCACCTCGGTCGAGAGCTCCCATACCGACTTCACGCGGCCCGGCGCGGCGAACTTTCCCGGTGACGCGGTCCCCCTGGTCGGCTTCGACCGCGGTGTTTATGGCCAGCTCGGAACGCAGTTGCAGACCGCCACGATCGACAGCGTCGCCCTGAACCTCGAGGACCGGCTGAAGCTCACCGACACGTTCGCCCTGGTCGGCGGCCTGCGCTACAATCCGTTCACGCTCGATCGCAACTCGATCGACAGGAATGGCGCGGTGAAAAGTGGCTTCCCCTATTCGAAGAGCTGGCAGCCGGTCACCGGCCGCATCGGCTACACGTGGGAGGCGCTACCCGGCACCACCTTCTACAGCCAATATGCGACGGCCACCGACATCTCGGCCGACAGCATCTTTATCTTGAGTCCGACGCAGAACCTCGCGCTGTCCGACTCCCGCAGCTACGAGACCGGCGTCAAGCAGCTGCTGTGGAACGGGCGCGCGGAGTGGACCTTCTCGGCCTTCGACATCGCGCGCAACAACGTCTACAGCGCCCAGGCCGGCCAGCAGCTCAACCTCGCCGGCAAGGTGAAATCGCAGGGCATCGAGGTCGCGGCCGCCGTGCGGCCGACGCCGGAGAGCAAGCTATGGGGCAACGTCGCCTATGTCCGCGCCCGCTATGCCGACTATGATCTCGCGGGCGGCGGCTCGTTCTCGGGCAACACGCCGCCCAACATTCCCGCCATCATCGTCAATGGTGGCGGCTCCTACCGCTTCCTCAATCCCGGCTGGTGGCCGGTCGAGCTCGGCTTCTCGGTGCGCCATGTCGGCGATCGATGGAGCACCGATGCCAACACGGTGAAGCTAAACGCCTACACCACCGCCGACCTGTTCGCCTTCGTCGATCTGCCGAAGGTGCCGATGTTCGCCACCGCGACCAGCACGCGCCTCGCCTTGCGCATCCGCAACGTCACCGACAGGCGCTACGCGGCCTGGAGCGATCCGTTCTATCCCGACCAGATCTTCCTCGGCGCGCCGCGCACCTACGAGGTCGAGGCCTCGTTCAAGTTCTGATGACAGCATGATCCAGGCGCTGATCCTCATGCACCGCTGGTTGAGCATCCCGCTCGGTCCGCTGTTCGTGCTGTGGTTCGCGACCGGGATCGTGATGCACTACGTGCCATTCCCGGCGCAGACCGAGAGCGATCGCTTCGCCGCGCTGCCGGTGCTCGACATCGCCGTGTCGCTGCGCAGTCCCGCGGAGGCCCTCGCCGCTGGTGGCATCGATCATCCCGCCCGCATCCGGCTGTTTCAGCGCGTGGATGGTCCGGTCTATGTCATCTCGGCCGCCGGCCTCAGCGCGGCCATTCATGCCGACACGCTGGCCGCGGCCGACATGAACGATCCCGGTCTCGCACTGTCGGTGGCACGCGCAGCAGCCCAGCAACGCGGGCTCGAGGCCGATCGCGCCGCCATCGCGGCGCTGGACAGCTACGATCAATGGACGGTGCCGAACCGGTTCGATGTGCATCGTCCTCTGCACCGGATCGCGCTCCACGATCCCGACGGGACCGAGCTGTACGTGTCGTCGAAGACCGGCGAGGTCGTGCTCGACACGACACGCTTCGAACGCGCCTGGAACTACGTCGGCAGCGTTGTCCATTGGATCTATCCAACCGTCCTGCGCAAGGACTGGGCGGCCTGGAACATCGTCGTGTGGTGGCTATCGCTCGCGGCCGTCATCGCCGCCGTGACCGGCGCCCTGCTCGGTCCGATGAGGCTGCGACCTCGCGAGGCGCAGCTGTGCTCGCGCTACCGCGGCTGGCACCTGTGGCATCATTGGGCTGGTCTGCTCTGCATGCAGTTCGTGCTGACCTGGATGGTCAGCGGTTGGCTGTCGATGGACCATGGCAGGCTGTTCGCGACCGGCCATCTGACGCCGTCCGAGGAAGCCATCCTGGTCGGCACACCCGATTGGAGCCGCCTGACCGCGGTTGCACTCGCGGCGGTGCATGGCGAGGTTCGCGAGATCGAGTGGTTCGCCTTCGGCGGCCGCCTCCATCAGCGCACCCGGCGAGCGCCGGGCCAGCAGCAGATTTCGGTGCTGGACGGCGCTTCGGCAAGGATCATCGGACGCTTCCTGCAGCCGGCCGACGTCAATGCCGCAACGTCCCGCCTGGGCCACGATTGCGCGCGCTCGACCGAAGTCGAGCCGGGCGAGGACTATCCGTTCGTCTCCGATGTGCCGGGCGCGCCGGTCCATCGCGTGATCTGCGGCGACACCTGGTATCATGTCGACGCCGCCTCCGGCGCGGTGCTCGAGAAGCTCGATCCGTCCCGACGCGCCTATCGGTGGCTCTATCAGGCGCTGCACACGCTCGACTTTCCGGCCCTGCTCGCCCATGCGGCGCTGCGCACGGTTCTCATCGTCGGCCTTTGCGCGATCGGCCTCGTCTTCAGCATCACGGGCGTGGTGATCGGCTGGCGCCGCCTGCGAATGAAGCTCCGCTGAACCTCGCACAATGGTTAATTTAACGCGCGGTTAACGCAAATTTTTCGTTGTCTATAATCCGTCTTAAGGATTTGGGCCCAGTTATAGACAATGCAGAAAGCAGCCCGTGCGTCCCGGGCAGGATTTGTGTTGTTTGATGAGTAAACCCGCTGAAAAGCCTGAGGTCGTCGAGCTTCCGGCAGATCCGCCGGCGCTTGCACCAGCAAGCCAGCGCCGGGCCGCGCAGCAGCGGGTGCGCGAGGCGCGCGACCGGTTAACGTCGACATCGGGAACGCGTCCGGCCTTCGATCGCGAGCTGCTGCGCCAATACGCGCAGACCCGCATCTCCGCCTCCTACATCGTCGTGCTGCTGGTGGTCGCAACCGGCCTGATGCTGAGCGCCTGGCTCCATACGCTGGCGGCCGGCGCATGGACGGCCGGCGTGCTTTGCATCCATGCTGCGATCGTCCGCAACTGCTCGAACTTTCTCGCCGACCAGCCGTCGATGGCGGCGACGCGGCGCTGGCGCACGCGCTTCGTGCTGCTCGACCTGCTCTACGGCGTGTGCTGGATGGCGATCCTGATCCACCCCGCACTCGCGGCGGTGTCAGGCACGCTGATGATGTTCCTGATGCTGCTGGTGATCGCCGTCTCCAGCATGCTCGCTGCCAACCTGCCCGTCGCCGCCGTCGCGGTCACCGCACCGGTCACGGTCGCGATCACCCTCAGCCTCGTGCTGTCGGGCACGTTCGACAATTACCTGCTGGCCGGATTTGCGGTCGCAGCCGAAGGCTATTTCGTGCTGCTCGCCCATCAGCTGCATTCGACCACGCTCGCCACGCTCGAAGCACGCGCCGAGAAGGACGCCCTGATCGGCGAGCTCGAGCAGGCCAAGGCGATCTCCGACGAGGCGCGCTACCGGGCAGAAGCGGCCAACGTTGCCAAGTCGCGCTTCCTCGCGCAGATGAGTCACGAGCTGCGGACGCCGCTGAACGCCATCCTCGGCTTTTCCGAGGTGATGAAGAGCGAGATCTTCGGAACGCACGCGGTGCCGGTCTACAAGGAATATTCGGCCGACATCCACAATTCCGGCGTCCACCTGCTCAACCTGATCAACGAGATCCTCGATCTCTCGCGCATCGAGGCCGGCCGCTACGAGCTCAACGAGGAAGCCGTGGCGCTCGTGCACGTGATCGCCGACTGCCATCATCTCCTGAAGCTGCGCGCCACGAGCCGCGGCATCACCATTCACGAGGTGTTCGAGCGGAAGATGCCGCGGCTGTGGGCGGACGAACGCGCGATCCGCCAGGTCGTGCTCAACCTGCTCTCCAACGCCATCAAGTTCACGCCGCAGGGCGGCGACATCTGGCTCAAGGCCGGCTGGACGGCCTCGGGCGGGCAATATCTCAGCGTCAAGGACACCGGCTCGGGCATCCCCGAGAACGAGATTCCGATCGTGCTCGCCTCGTTCGGCCAGGGCTCCAACTCGATCAAGTCGGCCGAACAGGGGGCCGGGCTCGGCCTGCCCATCGCCAAGAACCTGATCGAGATGCATGGCGGCACGTTCACGCTGAAATCGAAGGTCCGCATCGGCACCGAGGTGATCGTCACCTTCCCGCCGGAGCGGGTGATGTCGGCGCTCGCTCCGCTGTCGGACGAGGCCCCGCCATTGCAGCCGGAGCATGCGATCGCCCCCGCTAAGGAGAAGCGCCGGGTGCGCAAGCCGATCATGAATGCCGGAACGGGACTGTGAGATGATTGCACTTGCACGACAGTGGCAGAACCTTTCAAACTCGCTCCATGAGCCAGGATACGCCCTGCATCGCCGTCTGCATGATCGACCCGAAGACGAAGCTCTGCTTCGGTTGCGGACGCACGCTGCCGGAGATCGCCCGCTGGGGCCGCATGTCGCGCGACGAGCGGCTGGCGCTGATGGACGGGCTGCCGTCCCGCATGCACGACGCCGGCCTGCCCGCGCTGGCGCGTCGGCGCGACTGAGCGCCTCCGTGCCGACGGGAGGCGCGGCATGAACAAGATCGCGCTCGTTCTCGTCACCATGGTGCTCACCGCGGGCGCCGTGATCGTCTACAAGGATCCCGAGCAGGCGGCGCTCGCAAGCGACACCGTGTCGGAGGTTCTGCGCAGCCGCGTGCTCAGAGCCAAGGCGAGCCCTCCGACCAACGCGGTCGAGATCGAGCGCACCAGAGGCGGTGAGTTCGCGTTGCGCGCCAAGATCAACGGCGTCACCGCGCCGATGGTGGTCGACACCGGCGCCACATCGGTAGTTCTGACCTACGAGACCGCCAAGGCCGCAGGCCTGCCGCTCGAACTGCTCGCCTACGACGTCGACGTCGAGACCGCCGGCGGTCACACCAAGGCGGCGCGCCTGACCTTGGACCGGCTTGCGATCGGCAAACTGGTGGAACGCTCGGTTCCGGCCTTGGTAGTGCCGCACGGCCAGATGAAGACCAATTTGCTCGGCATGAGCTTCCTCGACCGGCTGGAGCGCTGGGAAGTGCGCTCCGACCGGCTGATGCTGCACGGCTTTCCCGACCGCAGCTGAGGGGCAGCGCCTCGTTGCAGCCCTGCCGGAGGAGAATGCGCTCGCGCGACAGACCGTCACCGAGTTGCTGCCGCCGGCCTGATCCGCTCAGGCGAGCGCCGCAACCGCCGGACGATCCTCGACCATTGCCACCGCCTCGCGCAGCACCTCGATGCCGGCGTCCGGCTTGACTCCACGTTCGGCAAGATGGCGGCGGAAGGCGCGCGCCCCCGGCACCGCATGATAGGCCCCGACGAGATGCCGCGTCATCGCGTGCAGCCGCGTGCCCTGCCCGAGCTGATGTTCGATATAAGGCTCCAGCGCCGCCAGCGCCTCTTGCATCGACAGATGCGGCGCGGCCTCACCGAACAGCATGGGATCGACATCGAGCAGCCGCCACGGCTCCTGATAGGCAGCTCGCCCGAGCATCACGCCATCGACATGCGCGAGATGACCTTGCGCAGCCTCGATGCTGCCGATGCCGCCATTGATGATGACTGGCACGTGCGGCAGCCTCGCCTTCAGCCGGTACACCCTGTCGTAGTCGAGCGGCGGGATGTCACGGTTCTCCTTCGGCGACAAGCCGTCCAGCCACGCCTTGCGCGCGTGCACGATCAGCGCGTCTGAGCCGCTGTCGACGACCGCATCCGCCAGCACATCAAGTGCGATTTCCGGATCCTGATCGTCGATGCCGATGCGGCACTTCACCGTGACGGGAATGCGAACGGCGCGCTTCATCGCGGCGACGCAGGCGGCGACGAGCGCAGGCTCGGCCATCAAACAGGCCCCGAAGCGGCCGTCCTTCACCCGGTCCGACGGGCAGCCGACGTTGAGATTGATCTCATCGTAGCCGAACTCCTCGCCGATCTTGGCTGACGTCGCGAGATCGCCGGGATCGGAGCCGCCGAGCTGCAGCGCCACCGGATGCTCGCTTCGATCGAAGCCGAGCAGCCGCTGGCGGTCGCCATGAATCACGGCGCCGGTGGTGACCATCTCGGTGTAGAGCAACGCCCGGCGCGACAGCAGCCGATGGAACACGCGGCAGTGCCGGTCGGTCCAATCCATCATGGGCGCCACGGCAAATCTATGTGATTGATATTGCTTCATTTTTCGAGCATGTTCAACTCGTTAGGTCGCCTCGTATGCACTCTATTCTACGCCACAGCGCGATGTTTTTTTGGGCTTTTTGCCGCCTCAGTGCACACGGAGCGCACACGCGTGGCAACTATCACCAGACTGAAATCCGGCTCTTGGAGAGCCCAAGTCCGACGAAAGGGGGAATATGTCAACGGGACGTTTCTCCGCCGAAAGGATGCCGAGGAATGGGCCATCGATATCGAGCGGCGGATCGATCGCCAAGAACCGACAACGACGCAAAAGTCCCGCGACGTCCAACTCTTCGGCGATCTCGTCACGCTTCATCGTCAAGATTTGGCCGAGGTGGGAAAGGACATTGGTCGCTCCAAAACTGCGAGCCTCATCTTCCTGAACGAAAGACTTGGGCATCTTCGTCTTCCAGAGCTTGATCGAGAGCGGTTCATCAAATTTGGAAAAGAGCGCGCGATGGAGGGGGTCGGCCCGGTGACCGTCGGTATCGATCTTGGATACATCAAAACGATTCTGTCTCACGCCGCCGCAGTACACGGCATCGTTGTTTCAACCGAACCACTCGACCACGCCCGGATCGCTCTTCGACGTCTCGGGCTCGTCGGAAAAGGCGATGAGCGCAACCGCCGTCCCACGCAAGACGAACTCGATCGTATTATCTCAGCGTTCGAATTAAACAGTCGGCAACAGATCCCAGTCGGTCGTGTGATCCGATTCGCGATCGCAACGGCTATGCGGCAAGATGAAATTGCAAGAGTCGAATGGCGCGACTTCGACGCCGGCAACCGAATGCTCCTCATTCGCAATCGGAAAGATCCCCGAAAGAAGAAGGGCAACGATCAGCGAATTCCCCTGCAGGACGATCCGTTGGAACGGTATTTCGCCGTCAGTGCCAACAATTGAAGATCGATGACCTACATTTCCACGATCTGCGCCACGAAGGCACGAGTCGTCTTTTCGAGGCTGGATTTTCCATTGAACAGGTTGCGCTTGTCACCGGGCACAAGGATTGGAAAATGCTGCGTCGCTACACGCATCTAAAGCCAGAGACTCTCCATTCCATCCGTTCGGTGCGGGTTGCCTGACAGGCGCCGAAAACAAGAAGAATGAGCTGCTGCCGGTTTGATGGACACCCGGTCAAGCTAATCCCACCTTGCGCTCGAACTCAACCGGGCTGACGTAGCCGATGGTCGAGTGCCTGCGGGTCGTGTTGTAAAATCTCTCGATGTAGTCGAACACATCGGCTCGCGCCTCGTCTCTGGTCCTGTAGGTTTTGCTCTCCGTCCGTTCGGTCTTGAGCGACGAGAAGAAGCTCTCCATCGCCGCATTGTCCCAGACATTGCCGGAACGGCTCATGCTGCAGACGATGCCGTGGTCGGCCATCAGGCGCTGGAACTGCTCGCTGGTGTACTGGCTCCCCTGGTCGGAGTGGTGCAACAGCGCATCCGGTTTGCCCCGTCGCCAGACTGCCATCAGCAACGCATCGGTCACCAGCTGAGCCGTCATGGCGGCGCTCATCGACCAGCCCACCACCCGGCGCGAGAACAGGTCGATCACTGCTGCAACGTAGAGCCAGCCCTCGGCCGTCCAGAGATACGTAAAGTCGGCGATCCACTTCTGGTTCGGCCGCTCGGCGGCGAACTGCCGGTCCAGCAGGTTCGCCGGCACTGTCTCGAGTTGCCGATCGCCACTGTCCTTCGGTAAACACCGGCGTCGCGGCCGCGCCCGCAAGCCCTGCAGGCGCATCAGCCGTTCGATCTGGTGGAGGCCGCAGTCCACCCCGTCGGCGAGCAGATCACGCCACACCCGGCGCGCGCCGTAGGTGCGGTCGCTAGCCATGAAGCTGGCCTTGACCTTGCCGCCGAGCTCTTCGTCGCTGCGGGATCTGGCGCTGGGAGAGCGGTTCAGCCAGGCATGAAAGCCCGACCGCGACACCCCCAGCGCATTGCATAGCCATGCCACCGGCCAGATCGCCCGGTGCTTCGCGATGAAGACGAACTTCATGTCGCTTCCTTCGCGAAGAAGGCTGCGGCCTTTTTTAGAATATCCCGCTCGGCCTTCAATTTGGCGACCTCACGGCGCAACCGCTCGATCTCCTGCTGCTCAGGCTTCATCTGGCCATGGCCGGGAAAGGCCCGTACCGGGTCGGAGCCGAACTCCTTGACCCACTTGCGCAGCACGTTCTCATGAACGTCCAGATCGCGGCCGGCTTGCGCCACCGATACCCCGCGCTCCCTGACCAGCTTGACCGCCTCGACCTTGAACTCGCGACTGAACTTCCGTCTCTTCATCGCCCACCTCCGGCTTCATGAAACACCCAATCTCGGTGTCCATCAAACCGGCAGCAGCTCAGAAAGTGAAAACTTCATCTGGAGCGATGAAAGGTCGAACATCGTACTCAGCTTGGAAGGGTTTCGGCATTTGAATACTTTCAAGGTGCGTTCGGACAAAACGCAGCTCTAGGCGCGATTGAACTGACATAGCTTTTCTGGATTGCCGATTGATTGAAGCGGGCCCAAAGATCGCCCCTCGCCTACGGGCCAGAGATAGTCACTATGCCTGAAAACATGGTTGGCGCGCCCGCGATCCAACATGTAGGAGCCACCATCCTGAGGCATCGGTGGTTCGAGTCGGGGGTCCGCTACATCGCTAGACCCACTATTTCGGAAGCCCTGTTTTCTTGTCGGCGGGCAGCCCAAATGCCAATGAACAAGTCCCAATCCCGGGGCCCGCGACACCAATTCTTGCGATCGGTGGAACGGATTCCCGGGCTCGTCGTAGCGTCACGTTTGGTTAAGGCGAATGCATAAGGCCGCCGCCTCAATGCGTTCACATCGCCTTGGCGAGCACGAACAACCGGAAATCCTCGAGCGCCGCGTGCCGATGCGGGGCGACTTCGCGCTGGTAGGTCTCGGTTTCGACGATCGAGCGGAAGGCGGCGAAATCGCCGTATTCATTGATCGCCGCTTCGTCCCAGCGTTTGCCTTGCGGGCCGACCAGGCTCGCCAGGACCGGCCCGGAAAACATCCGCACCAGCGGCTTACCGGCTGCGAGACGCCGGAAGGCCGGTCTATAGCGTTCGTTAAAGGCTTCGCGGCCCGAACAGGGCGCGGCGTCGAAGCCGTCCTCGTAACGCGCATACGCGCGGTAGCGCAGCAGATTGAGCATGTAGACCGGCTGGCCGGGGGGAATCGCGCGCTCGGCGGCGTCGAGGGCTTGCAGCGTGATTTCGATGGCGTTCATGGGACTTCTCGCGGTTTCTAGCGGCGCAGCATGCGCGCTAACGCTCCCCATTTGGCCCATCGGAACGGCCTCTTGTAGCGACCCCGTCGCCATGACTATGTGGACTGAATGTCCACAACAGCCTTGCCTCCCGACCTCTCGCGTCTCCTCGCCTTCGTCCGCGTCGTCGAGGCGGGCTCCTTCGCCGAAGCCGCGCGGCGGGCGGGGACAACCACCTCGGCGATGTCCAAGGCGGTCGCCCGCCTCGAACAGGCTCGCGGAATACGGCTTTTGCATCGCACCACCCATTCGCTGGCGCTGACCGAAGAGGGCGAGCGGCTGATGGCGGCGGGACGCGCGCTGGCCGAAAGTCTCGATCGCGTCCAATCCGCGCTCGGCGAAGCCGCGCGTAACGATGGCGGACGGGTGCGAGTGACCGCCCCCGCCTCGTTCGCGCGTGCCTGCATCCTGCCGCGACTGCCTGCGTTCCTGCGGGAGCGGCCGGAAATCGAGATCGAGATCAAATTCCGCAACGAGATTCTTGATCTCGCAGCGGAAGGCGTCGACATCGCCATCCGCTCAGGACCCCTCGATCGCGCGCCCGGTCATCTGGCGCGGCGGCTTTGCACGTTCTCCTGGATCGCTTGCGCCTCGCCCGCCTATCTGAACGCGCGCGGCGCGCCGGCGACTCCATACGAGCTGTCCGAACATGACCACGTCGGCTTCCGCAATCCCGCGAGCGGGCAGATCCTGACCTGGCGCTTCACCGACCCGCGCGGCAAAAAACTCGTTCGCGTCGCGCCCAAGCCCAAGCACATTTGCGACGACGCGCACGCTTCGGTCGCTTTGATCGCGAATGGGTTCGGCATTGGCTGGGGCCCGGCATGGCTCGTCCACGACGACTTGCGCACAGGTCGGCTCGTCGAAGTGCTCGAGCCGTGGCGCGCGCCGGCGGAGCCCCTATGGATGCTGCGCACCTCGGACCGCCGGCCGCCCCTGCGCACGCAGCGCGTCATGGCGTTCCTCGCTACGCTTCCCGCCGCGTTCAGTGACAAATCGGGATGAGGCGTCGGCCGTCAGCTGGGCTTTGCGGTCGGCGCGTAGGACGCCAGCCGGCTTGGGAGGGGAAATCGGGGACAGACCACGATTTCCCCGGCTTCCTGGGCTTCCGCCTTGGCTCGGTCAGCAATCTGCAGCATGCCGGCAAGAACGGGCTGCGCGTCGTCTCTCAACTTCGTCCATCCGTGGTCAGTCAACATGCAGACTGGGCACATCTGAGTTCACCTCGACAGAAGGACACGGCAGTACCTACCCCGAGACGTAGGAGGCACCGGGGGCGCCGTGCAAGAAGCCGTTGGCGAATGGAACGTCCGGATAGATCTCGCGCAAGCGGCCCCTGGCGGCCTCAGCTTCCACGCGGCCCGCCAGGACCGCCTGGAATTGCTCGGACACCGCGACCATGTCGCAGGCCTGAGGTGACAGCCGCAGCGATCTCACGCCGCTCTGCGTCAGACGATCGAGATCGCCGAGCAGGTTGCAGCAACCATGCGACAACGTCTGCACGCCATTCATGGTGAGGAACGCTTCATTGTCCAGCGTCGTCACGACGAGGCCGTCCGGATCCTGCTCGCACACGAAGCGGCAATTGTCCTTGGCGAGCTTGTGCAGGCGGGCGTGATAGCAGCGCGCGGAGATCGCGAGCGGCACACGGCCGAAGGCGAACACTTCGATCGCCACCTGCGGCACGGCGCCGGCGATCGCGGCAACCGAGGACAGTGGCAGCTCCGGCGGGAGGCAGATCCGGGTAGCGCCCTGGGCGGCATGAAACGCGGCGCTGGCCTCGTTGTAGATGTTGACGAATGGCCCGATCGCATGCGGCCTACCGGCGATCGATTTGAGGCAGGTGAGGTCGTTGACCTCCACCAGACCGTGGCCAAACTCGGCGAGGCTTGCCGTCTGCCGGCGCTCGCGTCGCAACGACACCAGGACCAGCGAACCCAGCAGCACCTGCTTGCCGGCAGCCATAAGCCGCTCGATGACTTCAGGCAAATGGGGTTCGAAGAACGGTGCGCGCTTAGAGCAGACGACCTCGCCGACCACGACGCGGTCGAGCGGGGCCTCGTCGGCCATGCGAAAGTAAAAATCACGCCAGCGCTCGGGCTGCCAATTGTAGAGCACGGGCCCCAGAGTGAGCTGCATTCGGCCTGCGCCTTGTTCCGCCATTGTCATGTCGTCCTAGCGCCAGGTCTTGCGGTAGGCGCCCTGCGTGGTGGCCTGCCCTTCGGTGAACGCCGTGAGGTCGGACGCGTCGGCGGACCGGCCGGCATCGAGCGCTGCCAGCACGCTGCGGAAATGCCGCACGACCCCGTCGACATAGGCGCGGCCGCGCTGGCGGCCCTCGATCTTGAGCGCGGTGACGCCGGCTTCGCGCAAGCCTGCGAGCAGGGTCGTGGCATCGAGGCTGACCGGATCCTCAAAGATGTAGCCAGAACCCTGTGCGGTCGAGAAACGCCCCTTGCACAGCGTTGGATAGCCGGCAGGTTCGTTGCGTCCGAAACGGTTGATTGTGAAAGCGCCAAGCCGCGAGGTCGTGCCCAATATCGTCTCCTGATAGACGACATGACTGGCCGGCGAGCATACCCCCTGCATGTTCGGCGACTTGCCGGTGGCGAAGGAGGACAGCGAGCAACGCCCCTCGGCCATAACGCATAGTCCGCCAAACACGAACACTTCGGTCTCGCATGCCGTCTCACGGGTGATCTCGGCGATCTCGGGCACGCTCAGCACGCGCGGCAGCACCACGCGGCGGGCGCCGAAATTCTCGACATAGAACGCAATCGCGTCGACATTCGCCGCCGCCGCCTGCACCGAGACATGCAGTCGCTGTTCGGGATGGCGCCGCGCGACATAGTGCATCAGCCCGACATCGGCAAGGATCAGCGCGTCGGCCCCGGCCTCGACGGCATCGTCGACCGCGCGACGCCACAGCTCGACGGCGCCGGCGCGCGGGAAGGTGTTGATCGCAACCAGCACCTTGGCGCCGCGCCGATGCGCGAACGTTACTCCTTCGCGCATCTGCTCGCGGCTGAAATTCAGCCCGGGAAAGTTGCGGGCATTGGTCTCGTCGGCGAAGCCGCAATAGACGGCATCGGCACCGGCTTCGACCGCGCTCTTCAGCGCCGCCGGCGTCCCTGCCGGACAGATCAGCTCCATGGTCGCATCCCGCTGTCGTTCGTCGTTGATCTCAGCAGCGAGTCACGCGCGGCCGCGAGCAGGCGTTGCGCGGGCACGCCGAACGGCCCCGAAAGCGCTGCGATCTCGCCGACCAGATCCAGACCGGCATCGTCGATCGCATTGCGGAGCGCCAGCACCGCCTCGATATCGCCTTCGATGACGAGCTGACGCGAAAACATCAGCGCATCGCCGTCGAGCCGGCCCTCGACCAGCGCCAACAGGCTCACGATCGACGCGGAGATGGAGGCATCGAGGCCGGTGGGCAACTCGCGCACCGCCGCGAGTTGCGGCTGCTGTGGGCCCGCCTGAATCACGAAAGCGAACGGCAGATCGGTCGGCTTGATGCCAAAGCGCTTTCCGCGATGCGACCCGAGCCGGTCGAGCAGATGCGGATGCCGGCGCAAGAGCCCACGCAGGAAAGCGCCGAGCGCGATCTGCAGGGGCAGCAACGGCAACGGACGCAGCACCTGCCTGAGCAGTGGCGGCAACAGGGGCAGTGAGGTCGAAGACGCGTCCTGAAGAGAGCTCATGGCACAAGCTCTGGCCGGATCGGCGGGGGAAGTATTTGACCCGGAACAAAGATCACACTGATTGTTCCAGCTACGAGGCGTTTTTTGAACGGAGCCTATCGTTGCGACGTGATGTCCCTCGCTTCCGCGAGCTGTCGGATTTCCTGCGCTTTCTCGACGAGCGGGGACAGCTGCGACGCATTCGCGACAGCGTCTCGGTCGTCCACGAGATCACCGAGATCCATCGCCGCGTCATCTCCGCCGAAGGGCCCGTGCTGCTGTTCGAACGACCGATCAAGGCATGCGGATCGCTCTCGGCAATGCCGCTCGTCACCAATCTGTTCGGCACCGTGGAGCGAGTGGCCTGGGGCATGGGCGTGCAGCCGGAACGATTGGCGGAGCTCGGCGAGATGATGGCGGAGTTGCGCGCCCCCCAGCCGCCGCGCGACATCAGGGAAGCGCTGCAGAAGCTGCCGCTGGCACGCGCAGCGCTGTCGACCCGGCCGAGGCTGCGATCAGCCGCGCCGGTGCATGAATGTGTCACGATGGGCGATGACATCGACCTGACCACCTTGCCGGCCCAGATCTGCTGGCCGGGCGAGCCGGCGCCGCTGTTGACGTGGCCGCTCGTCATCACCGTGCCGCCGGACGCGTCCGCCGGCGAGCAGGAAAATGTCGGCGTCTACCGCATGCAGGTGCTCGGCCGCGATCGCGCCATCATGCGCTGGCTCGCCCATCGCGGCGGCGCCCGCCACCACCAGCTGTGGCAGGCGCAGGGGCGCGACATGCCGATTGCGATCGTGATCGGGGCCGATCCCGCCACCATCCTCAGCGCCGTGTTGCCATTGCCCGAGACCATCTCCGAGCTGCGCTTCGCCGGCATCCTGCGCGGCGACCGTCCCGAGCTGGTCGAATGCCTCACCGTGCCCCTGACGGTGCCGGCGGCCGCCGAGATCGTGATCGAGGGCATCGTGTCGGCCACGGAGACCGCGCCGGAGGGGCCCTATGGCGATCACACCGGCTACTACAACGCCGTCGAGAGCTTTCCGGTGCTTCAGGTCACCGCGATCACCACGCGTCGCAGCCCGCTCTATCTGTCGACGTTCACGGGACGCGCGCCGGACGAGCCGTCTCGAATTGGCGAGGCGCTGAACACGCTGTTCGTCCCCTTGATCCGACGACAATTCCCGGAGGTCGCCGACTGCTATCTGCCGCCGGAGGCCTGCTCCTACAGGATCGCCGTGGTAGCGATCGAGAAGCGCTATCCGGGCCAGGCCCGCCGCATCATGCTCGGCCTGTGGTCGATGCTGCCGCAGTTCAGCTACACCAAGCTCCTCATCGTGGTCGACCACGACATCGACGTCCGCGACTGGCGCGCGGTGATGTGGGCCGTCGCAACGCGCTGCGACTCCTCGCGCGACCTGCTGTCGATTGACAACACGCCGATCGACTATCTCGACTTCGCCTCGCCAAAATCCGGCCTCGGCGGGAAGCTCGGCATCGACGCCACAACCAAGCTCGGGGTCGAGACCGAACGCCCCTGGGGCGAGGTGCTGGCGATGAACCCCGCTGTAGCCGCGCGCATCGACGCGATGTGGCCGAGCCTCGGCCTCGGCGATGCCATAGCCGACCGAACGGCCTCGGCATGAACGGGCGGCATCACGTCATCGTCGGCATCAGCGGCGCCTCGGGCGCCGCGATCGGTGCGCGCATCGTCGAACGGCTCGCGGAGCAGCCGCAATGCACGGTCCATCTCGTGGTGTCGGACGCTGCCATGCGCACCTTGCACGAGGAGGTCGGCCAGGGCGGCCTGGCGCGGCTGCGCGATCTGGCGGCGCATGCTCATGATGTCGCCGACATCGGCGCGAGCATCGCCAGCGGCTCGTTTTCTGCAGCCGGCATGATCGTGGCGCCCTGCTCGATCCGCACCCTCTCGGCGATCGCCTGGGGCCAGCTCGACAACCTGCTGGTCCGCGCCGCCGACGTTCAACTCAAGGAGCGCCGCCGGCTGATACTCCTGGTGCGGGAGAGCCCGCTGCATCTCGGTCATCTCCGAGCGATGACGCAGGCCACCGAGATCGGCGCGATCATCGCGCCGCCAATGCCGGCGTTCTACCTGAAGCCCCAGTCGCTCGATGACGTCATCGAGCAGATCGCCTGTCGCGCGATCAACCTGCTCGGCGTCCCCGGGCTCCACGCCAACGCGCGGGAGTGGCTTCCGGAGCGGACGACCGAAGCAGGCAATCTTGTTGAGATGGCGAAGCAAGACAGACGATAGGATTTGAAGACAGAACACGACAGACGCACTCGGGCGATGGACCGAAGGCGTCCACGGCGGTTGACGTGTTCTTCGACGAGCGGGCGTAACGACGCCGCCTCTCCGGCCGAGCCGCTGCCAGCTTTTCGCTTTCGTTCGGTCAGTTGACGTTGTCGAAACCCAGCGCAGCACGAACGGCCGGATCAATTCTGGATGAGGTCCAAGGCGGATCGAATGTCATCGTCACGTCCACGGCTTCGACGCCCGCAATCTCCGCAATGCTGCTTGCGACCCCTTCCTTGAGAAAACCTGTTGCGGGGCACCCGGGTGTTGTGGCCGTCATCGTGACATGCACGACGCCATCCGTCGCCGTGATCTCATAGATGAAGCCGAGATCGACCACGTTTTCCCCCAGCTCCGGATCGATGACCACGCGCATTGCGTCGCGGATGCGGTCGATGACGTCGCGGCTCATAGCGGAGCCCTCACCGACAGTTCGTAGGTCGATCCATCCGGCGTAAACCCGCCGAGCCAGCGAAAGCCACGCTTCTCAAGTTCAGGGAACAGGAAGACCGGCTCGCGGCCCAGAAGTGCCGACAAGGTCTCTCCAGGGCCCAACTCCTCCGCGGCCGCAAGGATGCGCACCATCGGCTCGGGTGGGTCGAGCTCTCGGTTGTCGAGCGTGACTACGGGATCTGGCCATCGCTCGAATGCGAGGCTGGCACCAGCGTCTTCCTGACCGGCGTCCTCGGCAGCCAACGGCGAAAACAGCACTTCCCAGTCGCCATCGTCGAGCGGGCGATCGGTGTGGGCGAAGCCCTTTCCTGCCATGACGGAGAGCAGCGGAACCGGCCTGAAGCTCGCGATCAGCCGCACACCCTGGCCTGGCGCAAGCCGGTCGACCGCGTCCATGATGATGGAGAACGGTTCGCCTCCGGCCCTGAGAATCGGTCGGACGTCGACGTCAATGTACGCGGTCATGGCTCTCCTCCTAGTTTCTGGCGAACAACAGGCTTGGCGCGATGGCTCCGGCCGGAAGCCTCCGGGAGCCCGCAACATCGGAAAGACGTCGGACTCGCACAAGCTCGTGTATGATTCCAAGACTGCCCACGGCCATGACCGCCGCGGCGCCGCGAAACGCCTGGCCCTCGCCCATCATCAACATGATGGTCGCCGCCCAGACGCCTAGAAAATAGATGATGAACCACTTCTCGGACCGACGTTCCACCGCCAGGTCCTGAACCCGTGGCGTCGGGGCGCGCCCCATCACGGGACCGTAGGTTTCGAGCCAGGTCAGAAAGGCGACAATCTTGTAGAGCTTCGCGAATATGAGACCAGACAGCCAGCCGAACACGGCCAAGAACGCGAACGCGCCGACATGAACGCCGACCTTTCCGGTGACGATGATGACGGTGCCGAGCGTCACCGTCGCCGCCAGATTGGCGAAAGACACGGTTGCCATCCGCATGTTCAGCTCGAGCTGGCGCCGTTTGCGGGAGCGATAGATCGTCGCGATGTCCCATCCATAGAGCGCAAGCGAGATCACCCCAAGAACGGCGGCGAGGATGAGCACGGCTCCGAGCTCGGCCCCGAGGCCGATTGCGAACAATCCGCCCACGACTGCTACCGATAGCGCGAGCGCACCGAATTTCAGCGCGGATGTGCTCTGTCGCTCGCCGAGGTCCGCCGAGAGCATGAACATGGCTAGCAGGCGATAGCTCACCCCCATGGCGGTCAGGGTCAGCCAGCCTCCCAGCCCGGCAATCGCATGGATCGGAATCGCCGCGGCCAGGAGCGCGTCGCCGAAGGCGCCCGCCGATCCGGCGAGGGCAAACGCGAACGCGGCGCCGAGCGCGACAGTTGCGCATAACGCGCCAAGTCCGGCGATGACAAATAGAGCAGATCCCTTCGGCTGGCTGAAGAGAGTCAGGCCCAGATCGAGCGCGACCATCGCCAGACCCGCGCCGAGCACCACGCTGCCGGCCGGCAGAAGCCAAACGGCTGGAGCAATTCGTCCGGCCAGTGAGAGGAAGCCCAATATCAAGCAGACCAGACCGACGTTGATGAGGAACAAGGCCGGCAAGGCCCATTTGTCGAAGGGGAGCGGCCTTGCGACGAGAACGGGAACGAACTGGAACAAGGCGCCGCATACCGAGAGACTGAGCCAACCGATACAGACCGCATGCACAACGACAAGCGTATCGGGAGCGCCGAGCTCTGCGGCGGGGTAACCGAGTCCGCCGACCAGCATTGCCAAGGCAACGAGCAGCCACCCCAGCGCTGCCGCGAAATAGCTCATCGTCCAGCGCGAGATTTTCGCCCCAATCATGAGCGGCTCCAGTTCTTGATCGCGGACGCAGCACTCGCGACGACGATGCGCCATTCGGCAGTTGCCGTGGCGCCCGGAGGAACGCAGCCAAGGGGACGCGAACAATGAGCTTGCGCCATACGATCCCCGGCGATCGGAAAGATGCTAAACTGGCCCGACCGGCCATTCTTTGTCGGAGCGCAACATTCTGCGTCATCAGCGTCGTGATGACCACTCCAGCTCGACCGACGGACTCCCTGTCGCGTCGAGGAACATCCATGTCAGCCGGCAGATATCTTCGGGGGTCTGGCTTGGCAGTTCTGTGTCCCCCGCCCCCTCGATTGCTCGCAATCGCAATCAGCGCAGCTGGCTGGCTGAGTCTATGGTTCGATCCTGCCGAACACTTTCCAGCCACCGCTCCACGTCTCCGCGGGCTTCGAGCTCAACCCCCATATCTCCGGCGAAACCTCTCCAGGCATCGATATTGCTGCGCGGCACGGCGACAAGCGTCGGTATCGCAAGGTCCAACGCGCGGGCAATCAGATCAAGCGTTCCGCCTCCCCCGCACTCTGCCTTACCAAATTTGTTCAACACCAAGATGTTTGGACGCGCATCCAGGCTGGCGAGGACTCGAACTGTCACCTCTGCAAGTGCCGATTCATCCAGCCGGCAACCTGTCGCTCCCGATCCACGATCCTCGAAGATCGGGGTTTGATTTGCCGTGTCGATCTCCTCGAGCAGGACGTCGCACCTGCGATTTTCGTCGAGGAACAGCCTTCGCTGCAGTGCGCCGGCGACCTTCAATCGCGCTCGACGCGAGTGATCCACGAGGTGATCGAACGTCTCGTAGGGATACTTCCCGTCGTCGTATACGAGCGCCACCAGCGGCGCGGCCGCAACGCCGACTTTCTCTACCGTCTCATCGTGCATGCGAATCCCAACATCAATTTGATGCCTCGACAATTTTTAACCCGCCCCTCCAGCACAGATGGCCTGCGGTGGATCCGTTCTAGGAGTGATCGATTTCATCCCTCTGCAGCGACCACTTGATCATGGACGTCAGACAGACGATCGCGGGGTCGGCGGCGCTGTCGATAGAGCTCATCAACCCGAGCCAATCCTCGTTCTCTGCGAGATTTGCAAAGCGCCGGACAGCAGCCGACGCATACTCACCGATATCCTCGCCGAGGCGATCCGCGACAGAGCTGATGCGCACCAGGAGCGTGAGGTCGCCACACCCCTGCAACACCGCACTCGACTTCGCGTCGTCACTGAGATCGTGAATGAGATCCCCGAGCAGCATGATCGCCCCCTCTACTGCGGCAGTACCGATTGCGGCGCCGGCAACGTCACGCCAACGATCTCCGCGCGGCCTGCCAGATTGGCTACATATTGCGCGAGCGCCTGATGCCGCACACGCTCGGTGAGATATTGCGAAATGCGCGCCCTTGCCATGTCGAACGGCAGGACTTGTCCAAGGGCCCGTCGGTCGAGGCGCACGACATGGATACCAAAGCGTGTCTCAATCAGACCGACCTCTCCAACCGACATCCGGGCCAGCGCGGCGTCGAACTCTGCGGTCGTCTGCCCACGCGACAGCTGCCCGAGCCCGCCACCATTCTCCGCCGAGACCCTGCAACCGGAGCGTTCGCGCGCGATGGTCTCGAACAGCTCCGGGCTTCTCCGCACGGCCTCCACGATCGTCCGCCCCTCGTCTCGCGCAGCCGATCGAGCCATCGAATCGCTGCTCGGCGCGATCAGCAGGATGTGAGACGCTTCGTAGAGTTCACCGACCAGAAACCGCTGCCTGTTCTGATCGTAGAAGCGACGGCACGCCGATTCGTCCGGCTCGTGTATCAGAACCTCGCGTGCGATCAGCGCCCGCATCGCCGCTTCTTCCTCGGTTTCGCTGCGACCTTCGGCATCGCGCAGGGGAGCGGCCGTTATGCCGAGCCGCATGACCTCCTGTCTCAGCAATTCGCGCACCGCAAGCGCGCGCGCCGCCGCTTGCCAGGCGAGGATCGGCTTGTCCGACGGATGGTTCTGAACTTCCCGGGCAATGACGTCGCGTTCGATCACGACCCCGTTCACACTGACCGGCTTCGGCTTTGGAAGCGCCGCGCCCAATGAACAGTCCATCGGCTACTCCGCGGGCTGAATTGGTTGCACAAGATGACGGCGCCCGTCGCGGCTGCGCACCACCTGATAGCCGCGGCGGCCGAGATACCACACCGGCGCACTCCAGATGTGGACCAGGCGGGTGAAGGGGAAGAGCAGGAAGATAGTCATTCCCAGGACCAGATGCGCCTTGAAGATCGGATGGACGTCGACAATGTTGGCGGCGATTCCGGGCTGCAACGTGAGAATGCCCTGCGCCCAGGCCATGAACTTGACCATTTCATGACCATCGAGATGACCGAGCGACACGGGGATGGTCGCCAAGCCAAGCAGCAGCTGGACGAACAGCACCAGAAGGATACCCGTGTCAGCAAAAGACGACGTCGCGCGAATCCTGGGATCGAAAAGCCTGCGATGCGCGAGGAGTGAAATGCCGACCAGACACATCAGTCCGGCGCCGCCACCGGCGACGATCGCGAGCATCTGCTTGAAGCCGTGGGACACGCCGAGCATGTCAAACACCCAGATCGGCGTCAGCAGCCCGACGAAATGACCCGCAAAAATGAAGAGGATCCCAACATGGAAAAGGTTCGAGCCCCAGATCAATTGGCGCCGCCGAAGCAGCTGACTCGAGCCTGAGCGCCACGTGTATTGCTCGCGGTCGAACCGAATCAGACTGCCGACCAGAAAGACTGTCAGGCAGAGATAGGGATACCAGCCGAAGACGATGGCATTGAGTGTTTGCATGGCCAATCCCTCATTGCAACTGTGACGGCGGCGCGTTGACCGCACGTTTGGCGTGGCGCAGTTTTGCGATCAGATTGTCGTGCCCACAGGCTGCCTGGTCGCCCCCTCCCGGGCCGAACCTGACCTCTTCATCCTCCCAGGCCGCGTCGAGCGCGTGCAGGTCCATCGGATCCACGTCCGCCGCCTTCAGCAGCTCATCGACGATCTCCGCGCGGGGCTGCTCCGCGGCGATCTGGAGCAGCGCATCGAACACCGCCCTATAGCTCGACTGCCGACGCCCCAGTCGTTCCGCGAGCGCGGCGATGATGTGGCTGGTCTGGCCAAGCAACTCGCGCGCGTCCGCAATCTCCCGGGTGGCGAGAAATTCGAGGAACAGCGGCAGATAATCCGGCAGCTCGTTGCCGGCGATGACGAGGTTCGCACGATCATACATGGCCCGCAGGTCGACCATGGCCTGGCCGCGG
This sequence comes from Bradyrhizobium sp. SZCCHNRI3043, assembly GCF_032377735.1. Taxonomy (NCBI): domain Bacteria; kingdom Pseudomonadati; phylum Pseudomonadota; class Alphaproteobacteria; order Hyphomicrobiales; family Nitrobacteraceae; genus Bradyrhizobium; species Bradyrhizobium sp. SZCCHNRI3043. The sequence continues at coordinate 168,961 of NZ_JAUHID010000006.1, read as the reverse complement.
TCGCGGCCTTCGCCATGGACGTGCTCGAACAGATGCAGCGCCAGGGTCTTGCTGCGGTCGAACAGCAGGCCGTAGCGCTCCTGCAGGTCGTAGACGTCGCCCGTGGCGATCTCCTGCAGCAGCACATCGAGCTCCCGGCGAATGCCAGGCTGGACGAGGCCTTCCTGGTCGAGCACCCGCGCGAGCTCCGGGATAGCCGTGATCAATTCCCCGCTCGGATAGTTCAGCAATGCCGACAGCACCTTGAACGTCTTCATCAGGCGACCTCCATCGGGTTCTTGGCCTTACGCGGCGATCCGAACAGGTTGACTTCGCTTTCGCCCCCGGAGCAGCCGTTGCCGAACGAGAAGCCGCAGGAGCCGCGGATATCAAACGCGTCGGCACCGAGCTCGCGGTGCGCGGTCGGGATCACGAAGCGGTCCTCGTAGTTGGCGATCGCCATGATGTGGTACATGTCGTCGATCTGCGGGCCGCTCAGGCCGACGCGCCTCGCGATCGCCTCGTCGACCACGCCGTCAATGGTCTTGGCCCGCATATAGGCACGCATGGCCAGCATTCGCTCGAGCGCCAGCGTCACCGGCTTCTCGTCGCCCGCAGTCAGCAGATTGGCGAGGTACCGCATCGGAATGCGCAAGGATTTAACGTCGGGCATCTCGCCATCGTGCCCGATCTTGCCGGACGAGGCCGCCGACGTGATCGGCGACAGCGGCGGCACATACCAGACCATCGGCAGGGTCCGATACTCCGGGTGCAAGGGGAAGGCGACCTTCCATTCCATCGCCATCTTCCAGATCGGCGACCGTATCGCCGCCTCCAGCCATGCATGAGGGATGCCCTGGCGCTCGGCTTCCGCAAGCACGTTCGGATCGCTCGGATCGAGAAAGATGTCGAGCTGGGCCTGGTAGAGATCGCCCTCGTCGGGCTTGGCCGCGGCCTCTGCGATGCGGTCCGCGTCATACAGCACGACACCGAGATAGCGAATGCGCCCGACACAGGTCTCGGAGCACACGGTCGGCTGCCCCGCCTCGATCCGAGGATAGCAGAAGATGCACTTCTCCGATTTTCCCGAGGACCAGTTATAATAGATCTTCTTGTATGGACAGCCGGAGACGCACATTCTCCAGCCGCGGCACTTGTCCTGATCGATGAGGACGATGCCGTCCTCCTCGCGCTTGTAGATCGCACCGGACGGGCAGGATGCGACGCATGCCGGATTGAGGCAATGCTCGCACAGCCGCGGCAGATACATCATGAAGGTGTTCTCGAACTGGCCGTAGATCTCCTTCTGCACGCCGTCGAAATTGATGTCCTGAGAGCGCTTGGCGAATTCGCCGCCCAGGATCTCTTCCCAGTTCGGTCCCCACTCGATCTTTTCCATCCGCTCCCCAGACACCAGCGAGCGCGGCCGTGCCGTCGGCATCGCAGATGCCTCGGGCGCACTTTGCAGGTGCTGATAGTCGAAGGTGAACGGCTCGTAGTAGTCATCGATCTCGGGGAGGTCGGGATTGGCGAAGATATTCGCCAGAACCCGCCACTTGCCGCCGATCCGCGGCTGGATCGACCCGTCGCGATTGCGCGACCAGCCTCCCTTCCAGCGGGACTGGTTCTCCCAATCCTTGGGATAGCCAACGCCTGGCTTGGTCTCGACGTTGTTGAACCACGCGTATTCCATCCCCTCGCGGCTGGTCCAGACGTTCTTGCAGGTCACGCTGCAGGTGTGGCAGCCGATGCACTTGTCGAGATTGAGCACCATTGCGATCTGAGCACGGATCTTCATTCTGCAGCCTCCGAGGGGGTCGTGGCCGACCGGTCAGCAGTCGGCTGGTCCAGCCAATCAATCTTCGACATCTTCCGGACGATGACGAACTCGTCGCGGTTGGCGCCGACCGTGCCGTAGTAGTTGAAGCCATAGGCCTGCTGAGCGTAGCCCCCGATCATGTGCGTCGGCTTCGGAACGACACGCGTCACCGAATTGTGGATGCCGCCGCGCAGCCCCGTCTGCTCGGAGCCCGGCACGTTCACGATCTTTTCCTGAGCATGATACATCATGCACATGCCCTGCTTGACCCGCTGCGAGACCACAGCGCGCGCAACCAGCGCGCCATTGGTGTTGTAGGCCTCGATCCAGTCATTGTCGGCGATACCGGCAGCCTTTGCGTCGATCTCGCTGATCCACACGATGGGACCGCCGCGCGACAGGGTCAGCATCAGGAGATTGTCGGTATAGGTGGAGTGGATGCCCCACTTCTGATGAGGCGTAATGAAGTTCAGGATGACGGACGCATTGCCATTCGGCTTGCGATCGATCACCGGCTTGACGGTCTTGGTATCGATCGGCGGCCGGTAGACGCAGAAGCCCTCGCCGAAGGCCCTCATCCATAGGTGATCCTGATAGAGCTGCTGCCTGCCGGTCAGCGTCCGCCACGGGATCAGCTCGTGGACATTGGTGTAGCCGGCGTTGTAGCAGACCTTCTCCGACTCGAGCCCCGACCAGATCGGCGACGAGATGATCTTGCGCGGCTGCGCGACGACGTCGCGGAATCGGATCTTCTCGTCTTCCTTCGGAATGGCGAGATGAGCATGGTCGCGGCCGGTGAATTGCTCCAGGGACGACCACGCCTTGACTGCGACCTCGCCATTGGTTTCCGGCGCCAGGCTGAGGATCACCTCGCAAGCGTCGACCGCACTGTCGATGCGAGCCAGCCCCTGGGTCGGCCCGTCGTCAGCGACGACGCCGTTGAGGCGCTTCAGGAGTTCGACCTCATGGTCGGTGTTCCAGGCCATCCCCTTGCCGCCATTGCCGAGCTTGTTCATCAACGGTCCAAGCGAGGTGAAGCGCTTGTAGAGATTCGGATAGTCACGTTCGACCACCGTGACCGCCGGCATGGTCTTGCCGGGGATCGGATCGATCTCGCCCTGCTTCCAGTCCTTGACGTCGAACGCCTGCGCGATTTCGCCCGGACTGTCATGCATGATCGGGGTCAGCACGACGTCCTTCTCGACCCCGAGCACTTCGGGCGCGACCCTGGAGAAGGCCTCCGCGATCCCCTTGTAGATGTCCCAATCGCTGCGCGATTCCCACACCGGATCGATCGCCGCCGAGAGCGGATGGATGAAGGGATGCATGTCGGACGTATTGAGGTCGTTCTTCTCGTACCAAGTGGCCGTCGGCAGCACGACGTCCGAGTACATGCATGTGGTCGACATCCGGAAGTCGAGCGTGACCAGCAGATCGAGCTTTCCTTCCGGGGCCTCTTCGTGCCAAGTGACCTCGACCGGTCTATTGTGGCCCTGGTCGCCAAGATCCTTGCCGATCACGCCATGCTTGGTGCCGAGCAGATGCTTGAGGAAATATTCGTGGCCCTTGCCTGAGGCGCCGAGCAGGTTGGAGCGCCAGACGAAGAGGTTGCGGGGCCAGTTCTTCGGATGATCGGGATCCTCGCAGGAGAGCTTCAGCTCCCCCGACTTCAAGGCCTTAGCGACGTAGTCCTTCGGCTCCAGGCCGGCGGCGGCGGAGCGCTTCGATACCTCGATCGGATTGGCCTGCAGTTGCGGCGCGGACGGCAGCCATCCCATGCGCTCCGCGCGGACATTGTAGTCGATCAGCGCTCCGTCCCAAGAACCGGCCGGTGCGGTCGGTGAGAGAATCTCGCTGACATTGACCGTCTCGTAACGCCATTGGTCGGTGTGAGCGTAAAACGCCGAAGTCGAATTCATCTGCCTCGGCGGGCGCCCCCAATCGAGCGCAAAGGCGAGCGGCGTCCAGCCCGACTGCGGCCGCAGCTTTTCCTGACCCACATAATGCGACCAGCCACCGCCGGACTGGCCGACACAGCCGCACATCACCAGCATATTGATGATGCCGCGATAGTTCATGTCCATATGGTACCAGTGGTTCAGACCGGCCCCGACGATGACCATCGAGCGCCCCCGGGTCTTGGACGCATTCGAGGCAAACTCGCGGGCAACCGCGATGATCTGGCCGCGCGGCACGCCGCAGATCGCCTCGGCCCATGCCGGAGTGTACGGTTCCAGATCGTCGTAGCTCCTGCCGAGATGGTCGCCGCCGAAGCCGCGATCGACGCCATAATTGGCGGCGAACAGATCGAACACAGTGGCCACGGCCGCCTCGCCATCGGCAAGACGAAGTCGCTTCACCGGCACGTTGCGAGTCAGCACATCTGGATGATTGGTGCCGCTGAAGTGATCGTGCTGACGGTTACCGAAATAGGGGAATCCCACCGGCGCGATGTCGTCCTCGATGCCGGCCAGAGACAGCCGCAGCCGAGTGTCGTTGTTCGCCGAGCTCTTCTCTTCCAGGCTCCACTTGCCTTTTTCGCCCCAGCGGAAGCCGACCGATCCCTTGGGCACGACAATGGCCCCGCTGATCTCATCATAGGCGACGGTCTTCCATTCGGGATTGTTGGCCTCGTCGAGCGATGTGGCGAAATCCGAGGCGCGCACGAACCGCTCAGGAACGAGCCGTCCCTCGGATTTCACCAGCCGCACCAGAAATGGCATATCCGTATACTGGCGCACATAGTCGTTGAAGTATGGCGTCTGCCGGTCGATGTGAAACTCCTTGAGGATCACGTGACCCATCGCCATCGCGAGCGCCGCGTCGGTGCCCTGCTTCGGCGACAGCCAGAGATCGGCGAATTTCGCAGCCTCGGAATAATCCGGACAGACAACGACGCTTTTGGCCCCCTTGTAACGAACCTCAGTATAGAAGTGCGCATCCGGCGTACGCGTCTGTGGCACGTTGGAGCCCCACAGCATCAGGAAGCCTGAATTGTACCAGTCCGCGCTTTCAGGTACGTCGGTCTGCTCGCCCCAGGTCTGTGGCGAGGCCGGCGGCAGGTCGCAATACCAATCGTAGAACGACATGCAGACGCCGCCGAGCAGCGACAGATAGCGCGCGCCGGCCGCGTAGCTCACCATGGACATCGCCGGGATCGGCGAAAATCCGAACACGCGGTCCGGACCATGGGCTCTGACCGTATAGGCATTGGCTGCCGCGATCAGCTCGTTGACCTCGGCCCAACTCGCCCGCACGAAGCCGCCCAGTCCGCGCTTCTGCACATAGTCCGAGCGCTTGCCCGGATTCTCGACGATCGACTTCCAGGCTGCGACCGGCGTCATCCGCGCTCGCGCCTCGCGCCACAGCCTGAGCAGCCGCGAGCGCACCAGCGGATATTTCACCCGGTTTCCGGAATAGAGGTACCAGCTATAGCTCGCGCCGCGGGCGCAGCCGCGCGGCTCATGATTGGGAAGATCAGGGCGCGTCCGGGGGTAGTCGGTCTGCTGGGTCTCCCAGGTGACGATGCCGCCCTTGACGTAGACCTTCCACGAGCAGGAGCCGGTGCAGTTCACGCCATGCGTCGAGCGCACGATCTTGTCGTGCTGCCAGCGCTTGCGATAGCCCTCCTCCCAGGAACGGTCCTCGGTCGTCGTCACGCCGTGTCCGCCTGCGAACTCCTCCTTGGCCCGGGTGAAGAAGGTCAGCCTATCGAGAAAATGGCTCATCGTTTACGTCCTCATTCAGCGGGTTGGGCAGCGGCCGCGATCGCCCGGCGCCGTTCGACGTCGTGCAGGACGCCGCCCTTGCGGGTGTAGACGGCCCAGGTGATCAGCACGCAGGTGACGTAGAAGCCGAAGAAGCCCCATAGGGCGGCCTGCACGCCGCCGGTGAGGTCGATCGAGGTGCCGTAGGATTTGGGAATGAAGAATGCGCCGAAGGCGGCAATCGCGGAGGTGAAGCCGGTGATGGCGGCGGATTCCTTCTCGGCCTGGCGCAGCCGAGTCTCCGCGTCCGCGGTCGGCATGAGCCGGGTGATTTCCTGGCGCATGATGTTGGGGATCATCTGGAAGGTCGATGCATTGCCGACGCCGGTCGCGAAGAACAGCAGCAGGAACATCGCGAAGAAGCCCCAGAATGCACCGGGCTGATCCTTGATGCCGAGGAAGTAGAGCACCCCGAGCACGCCGGCCATCATCAGCAGGAACACCCCGACGGTCACGCGCCCGCCGCCCCATTTGTCGGCCATCCAGCCCGTCGCGGACCGCGACAAGGCACCCACCAGCGGCCCGAGGAATGCGAACTGCAACGCGTCGACGGCCGGGAACTGGGTCTTCGCCAGCAGCGGGAAGCCCGCGGAATAGCCGATGAACGAGCCGAACGTGCCGGTGTAGAGCCAGCACATGATCCAGTTGTGCCGCCGCTGGAAGATGACGGCCTGATCAGCGAAGGACGCTTTCGCGGAGGCGATGTCGTTCATCCCGAACCAGGCGGCGAAAGCACTGGCGACGATGAACGGCACCCAGACGAAGCCAGCGTTCTGAAGCCAGATCGGCATCGGCTGCGACCCGCTCGTCGCCATCGCCGGATCTCCGCCGAACCAGCCGAACACGCCGACCGTGATGACGATCGGCACCACGAACTGGACGACGCTGACGCCGAGATTGCCGAGGCCGGCATTGAGCGCGAGCGCGTTGCCCTTCTCGGCGCGGGGGAAGAAGAAGGAGATGTTGGCCATCGACGAGGCGAAATTGCCGCCGCCAAAGCCGCACAGCAGAGCCAATATCAGGAACACCGGATAGGGCGTTGCGGGATTCTGCACCGCATAGCCGATTCCGATCGCGGGTATCAGCAGCGACCACGTGGCCAGCGTGGTCCACAGCCGGCCGCCGAAGATCGGCACCATGAAGGAGTAGAAGATGCGCAGAACTGCACCGGAGATCCCAGGCAGCGAAGCCAGCCAGAACAGCTCATCGGTCGTGAACTTGAAGCCGACCGAAGGCAGCTTCGCAACCACGACAGACCAGACCTGCCAGACCGCGAAGGATAACAGCAGCGCCGGAATGGATATCCAGAGATTGCGTCGCGCGATGGCTCGGCCCTGCTCCCTCCAGAACGTGTCGTCCTCAGGCCGCCAGTCGGTGAGAACCGCGCCGGACAGGGCTCCGATGTGCTCGGGCCGGTGGATCTCCTCCATTTCCGGCAGCTCCGGCAGCCTCTTCAGCGCCTCGCCGGCAACGCCGCGCTCCATCTGCCGGATCGAGAGATGCATCCAGACCAGCGCGACCCCGACGAGCAGGAAGAGCAGCATGAAGCAGCTGGTTCGCAGACCGGTGAGATCGACCAGCGCGCCGAACGCGATCGGGAGCACGAATCCGCCGAGCCCGCCGATCATGCCGACCAGGCCGCCGACGGCTCCGACATTGTTCGGATAGTAGACGGGGATGTGCTTGTAGACGGCGGCCTTGCCGAGCGCCATGAAGAAGCCGAGCACGAAGACGATGACGACGAACGGGACGAGCCCCATCTCCAGATGAAAGCCGACCTTTCCGTTGACGGTCGTCACGACGTAGTCCGTCGGCGGGTAGGACAACAGGAAGGTCGCGGCGACACCGACCAGAAATGTCCAGTACATCACGCGACGGGCACCGAAGCGATCGGACAAGTGTCCGCCGTAGGCGCGAAACACGCTGGCCGGAAACGAGAACATGGCGGCCATCATGCCGGCCGATTGGATTCCGACACCGTAGACCTTGATCAGGTATTGCGGCAGCCACAGCGACAGCGCGACGAAGGCGCCGAAAACGAAGAAGTAATACAGCGCGAAGCGCCAGACCTGGATGTTCTTGAGCGGCGCGAGCTCGAGCCAGGCGCTGCCGGCCTTCTGCTTGCGCTGCCTTCGCGAGCGGACCACCGGGTCCTCCTCGGAGAACAGCCAGAAGACGATCGCCATGACGCCGATCGCGAGCGCCCATATCTGGGCCACGGTCTGCCAGCCATAGGCGACCAGTACGAACGGCGCGACGAACTTGGTGACGGCGGCGCCCACATTGCCGGCGCCGAAGATTCCAAGCGCAGTGCCCTGCTTGGCCGTCGGATAGAACCGCGACACATAGGCGACGCCGACCGCGAACGAACCACCGGCGATTCCGACGAAGAGCGCCGCGACGAGAAATTGCGGATAGGTATGCGCCCAGGTCAGGAGATAGGTCGCGACCGCCGCGGCGAGCATCACGACGGTGTAGACGCGGCGCCCGCCATACTGATCGGTCCAGATGCCCAGTATCAGCCGGATCAGCGAGCCGCTCAGGATCGGGGTGCCGATCAGGAGACCGAACTCGGTTTCGTTCAGATCCAGCTCTTGCTTGATCCGGATGCCGATGATCGAGAAGATCGTCCACACCGCAAAGCAGATCGTGAACGAGATTGTTGAGAGCCAGAGTGCTCGCGTTCGGTGCTCGGGGCTGAAATCTACGGCGTCCATGGTGGCCTCGACGTATGGCTTCGACGCCACAGCAGTTATTCGGGGCACCAGGAAAAGGTTTTGCGATGCATCAACCGGACGGTCCGGTCGGCCACAATCTGCCAAATGTCTCAGATCGGATTGTCAGACTGCACGTATGCAATTGACTTTTGTCACAGTTCGGCGCGATAGCGGATGAGTGACTCCTGGAGTTTCGCTTGCGCCCCGACGAACTCGCCCAGTTGAAGACGCTGCCGCTGTTTGCGGACCTCAGCGAGGAGAACCTGAAGCGGTTGCTCGGCGCGGCTCTGCTGCAGCAATTTCCGGCCGGGGTGCGGTTGGCTCGCGAGGGAGATCAGGCCGACTTCCTGCATGTGCTGATTGGCGGGTTGGTGGAAATCTACACCGAGCAGGACGAGGCCGAGTGGGGCATCTCACTGCTTCGACCCGTGTCGACCTTCATACTTGCTGCAGTCGTGGTCGATCAGGCGTATCTCAATTCAGCCCGCACGCTGACGGAGTCGCGGGTGCTGCTGATCCCCGCCCGCGATGTAAGGGCACTCTTCGACGAAGACATCGCATTCGCACGGATTGTTGCTCAGGAGCTGGCGTATGCCTATCGCGCTTCTGTCAAGAAACTGAAGGGCACCCTGGCCCGGTCGAGCATCGAGCGCCTCGCCAACTGGATCCTCGCCGAAGCCCAGCGCGAACCGGGGCATGCGAATATCGTCATCCCATTCGACCGCGGCACGCTGGCCTCCCACATCGGCACGACGCGCGAAAACCTGTCACGCAGTCTTGCCCAACTTACGAGCCATGGGGTTCGCGTCCGCGGACGAGAGATCGTCATCGACCACAAGGAGCAGTTGGAGCTGTTTGCCCGGCCCAAGCCCCTGATCGACGATCCCGGCTCGTAGGCTTCTTTGGCGATCGGTCCTGCCCCTCTGTTGGGAACGGCAAATCAGCAGAGTACGGAAACGGAGCGTCGATATAGTTCTTCTCCGCCGCACACCCAGTCCGCGTGACAGACGCTGAGACGCTCCGAAACCGATCGGCCCTGGAAAGTGCGGCCGGCAAAGCCGTGATCGCGGGCGACGCTGAGCCTTGTCCACGAACTCGTCGATCTCGATCGTACGCGTGGACTCCAGGGCGATCTCCTCGAGCTCCTCCTTCGAGACCTCGATGTACTGGCCCTTCTCGAGCTCATAGCCCTTGACGATGTCTTCGTTTGGGGACCTCTTCGCCCGTATCGGCGTCGACCTTGACGTACTTGATCCGGTGGCCAGTTGTCCGGTTCAGCTGATTGAAGCTGATCTTCTCGGACTCGGAGGTGGCCGGGTAGAGGGCCACCGGGCACGTAACGAGCGACGGGCGCAGGAAGCCTTTCCAATTGGCGCGGGGGGCCATGTACGCGGAACTCCGGTTGAAACGGTCCGGACTCAAGACGAATGGCGGCGCCGGGTTCCGACGGGCGGCTTTGGTACGCTTCTAAATGGCTGATGTCTCAAATAAAATGATGAAATCAACGCTTTGGCGCTTCTCCGTGGTGCCGATGATGGGTCTGGTCATCGTTCCCTGACGGGCCTCATGCGATACAACCGTCTGCGCCGAACGGCTGCTCCCGCAGCTTCTGTCAAACCACCGTCACGTAACGCGAACACAAGGAAACGATCCCGACCTTGGCGGCCGGGGCAGCCGAGCTTGATCCAGTGCTCGGAGCTGCGCCCGCACGGCGCGCTGCATCCGATGACCGATCGCGGGAATTGCGGGTACCGAATCTTGACCGAAGCAGGCCATGCAGGCCCGTGCGACAATGATCTGATCGCGGAGAAGCAAGGCGTCGGGTCTCTCGGCGCCGGTCCCGTCGCCTGCCGGAGCACGGCTCGGCTGAGGGCGCTGAGGCTGCTGATTGCTGCATCCGGCCTCGCCGGGCTGGGCTATGAGATCGTATGGACGCGCCAGCTCGCCCTCGCCCTGGGGACGGAGATGATGGCCGTGCTCGGCGCCATCGCAGGATTTTTCGCCGGACTGGCGGTGGGCGCCTTCGTCCTCGATGGCCGGATCCGCCGCGCCGCCAATCCGCACCGGGTCTATGCCGTTCTCGAAACGGTCATCGGCCTGTGGGGGCTGTGTGCGATCTGGCTGCTTCCCGCGTGCGCGCGCGCCCTGGCGCCGCTGCTCGGCACGGCGCCCTCCCCCGTCTTGTTATGGAGCGCGAGCTTCCTGCTGCCGACGCTGGTGCTGTTGCCGGCGACGGTTGCCATGGGCGGCACGCTGACCGCGCTGGAACGGATGATGTCCGCGGCGCGTGGCACGCGGCCCGTCAGCGCCGGCGTCTACGGCGCAAACACGGCCGGCGCCGTCGCCGGCACGCTGCTGTCCACCTTCGTGCTGATCCCCGCGCTTGGATTGTCGACGACGCTGCTTTGCCTGGCAGCCATCAACGCAGCCTGCGCGTTGGCAGCGCTCCGCCTCGGCCGAGCCGTGCAGGTCGACTCTCGGGCGGGCGATGATCACGAGCCTGCTGTCGCCGACCTCCGCCTGACAGGAACGCTGTTCGTCACCGGCCTGCTCGGCATCGTGTTCGAAGTGCTGGTCGTGCGCCTGGCCGCGCAGATGATGCAGGACACGGTCTATAGCTTCGCCTGTCTGCTGGCCGCCTACCTGCTGGGCACCGCGATGGGCGGCATGATCTGGCAGCGCGTCGGGCCGAGGGTTGCGCTCGGCAGAACCGCGTTGATCAGCAGCACCGCGCTCGTCTGCCTCGGCACGGCGCTCGTGGCGCCCTTGCTTGGTGGCGTCGCTGACAGCGCGGCGAGCCTCGGTGTCGCAGGCGAGCTCGGAATCGCGCTGGCGCTGTTCCTGTTGCCCGCGATGGCGATGGGCGCCTTGTTCGGCCAGCTCATGCAGGATGTCCGCAACGTCAGGGGATCGGTCGGCTGGGCCGTCGGCATCAACAGCCTCGGCGCAGCCATTGCGCCGCTGACCGCGGCACAGCTGCTGATTCCCGCTTTCGGCACTTGGAGAGCATTGGTCCTCGTTGCCGTCGGATATCTTCTGCTGCTGCAGCCCCAACGCGCTGCGCTGCGCTTGGCGGCGGCGCCCGCTCTACTTGCACTCGCGCTGTTGTGGCTCCCCGCCCCCCTGCTCATCAAGGTCCCACCGGGCGGCAAGCTTCTGGCCGTGCGCGAGGGACCGATGGCGACCGCGAGCGTCGTCGACGACGCCTCAGGAGCACGCTATCTTGAGGTGAACGGCCACTTCCGCATGGGCGGCACCAGTTCGGTGCGATCCGATTTCCGCCAGGCCATGCTGCCGCTGCTCTTGCATCCGGCACCGCGCAGCGCCCTCTTCCTCGGTGTCGGCACCGGCGCGACCGTGCTCGGCGCGGCGCAGATGCCGGGCCTCGACGTGCGCGCAGTCGAGCTGTCCTCCGAGGTCGTCGCGCTGCTGCCCTGGTTCGACAACCCCGCGGCCGAGAAGGAAAGGCCGCCGATCTCCGTTGCCGATGCCCGGCGCTTCATCATCGCCGATGACGGACGCTACGACGTGATCGTGGCCGACCTGTTCCACCCGGCGCTCGATGGCAGCGGCGCGCTGTACACGGTCGAACATTTCGCGGCCGTCAAGCGGCGACTGGCGACCGAGGGCGTGTTCTGCCAGTGGCTGCCGCTCTATCAGCTCGATACGCCGTCACTGCGCGCGATCGTCAGAAGCTTTCTCGCAGTCTTCCCACAAGGGTCCGCCTGGCTGAACCATTACAGCGTGCGCACACCGATGCTGGCTCTGATCGGATCAGGCGCCCCAAGCCCGATCGACCCCGAGCTCGTCGCCGCACGGTTCTCCGACCGGAAGCTTCACCCGGTCATTCAACCTCTCGGCTTCGATCAGCCGATCGATCTTCTGGGCCAGTATGTCGCCGGCGCGAAAGCGCTCGCGAGCTTCGCCGGTCCGGGACCGCGCAACACCGACGATTTCCCGTTCGTCACGTTCGACGCGCGCAGCAATGTCCACGCTCTCTCCGCGGCCCCATGGCAATTGCTGCTGACGGTCCTCAGCCAGACAAAGACCGACGCGGTCGATTTGCTGGAAGACTCGAAACGCGGAATGTGGGAGGAACGGCTCGGCGCCTATTGGCGGGCCCGCAACCGATTCATCCAGGCCGGCGCCGCGCTGACCGGCGAACCGCGCGGGCCGGCGCTCATCGCAGCCGCCGCACCCGGTCTCCTCGATTCCGTTCGCGCCAGCGCCGAGTTCGAGCCGGCCTATGCGCCGCTGATGAGCATGGCAAAAGCGCTGCTTGCATCGGATCGCGCGGCTGCTGAACGCCTGCTTCGGGCGATCGACGCCGCCGCGCCGTCGCGACGCGACGCACGCGATCTGCTGTCGCGCGAGTTCGAACGGTAGCGCGTCAGGACGAGAAGCTGACGCGGTAGCCCCAGCAGTCCAGATGATCAGGAATCGCGTTGAAGGCGATCGTGATGCGCTGATCGCCCTGATTGCGCGGCACCTCGTGATAGAGATAGCTCGGGAACAGCACGAGATCGCCCGGCTCCGCCTCGGGCAGCACGTATTTGCCGGCATTGAACGGGCCGACTGCGGCGCTGCGCGTGTGATGGCGGAACGAGAAATCGCTGCCACCGGGCGGCCGCACGAATACGGTGCGGCTGCCGGGATGCGACGGCGTCAGATAGAAGATGCCCGAGATGAAGCTGTTGGCGTGGGCGTGCAGGGTCTGGTTGCCGCCGGTCTCCAGCATGTTCGTCCACATCTCCTTGACCGTCCAGCGCAGCTTCTCGCCGAACAGCAGCTCGCCGAAATCGACCAGCTTGGGCACGGCGAGTTCGGCGATGGTCTGAAACAGATTGTTGGCGCGGGGATCGGCGACCTCGGTGTGGAACAGCTGTCCGGACCGCAGATTGTTCTCGATCTTCGAATTGCGGATGGCTGCCACCGCCGCGTCCTTGAGCTCGGCGCTCAAGAGCCCGGGCGAACGCAACAACGGTATCGGGAAAAGAGCTTCGATCTGGTCCATGTCTCAAGGCCTTGCACGCGCCGCAACAGGACCGACAAATTGCCGACTTGCATGACAGCCGGATGACGAGAGTGGAGACGCGGCGCGCGCCCGTCAGCGCGACGGCATTTCGTCGGCCCGAAGAATGTTGAGCCGCTCGCCGGGCTTCAGGCTGTGGGGCCGGTCGCGCACTTCCAGCACGGCCCGCTCGGCCTTCTCGACACAATCATCGAACTCGCCATTGCCGGCCTCGACCAGCGCCTGCTGAATGTCTCGCTCGGCGAAATAGCGCGAGACGTCGTCCGCCGGCAAGGTCGCCGCCTGCGCACGTGCCTCGGCCACCGCGGCGTCGCAGGCCTCCTGCGTCGGCTCCTCGTCATGCGCCGATGCGACGACGGTCGTGAGGGCAAGGACTGCGAGAATCACGGCGGACAAGCGAGGCATCACGTCGGCGAACCCCAGGGCACAGGTTTCAAAGACGAAGCACCGGTTCGCAAACCGGCGCTCGGAGCGAGCAGAATCCGGCGGGGCGGTATCGTCCCGCCGGATCGATGCCGATCAATCAGTCGCGGTTGAAGGCCCAGCGACCCCAGTGGCCCCAGTGGCCCCAATGATCCCAGTCGTGCCAGTGGTGATGGTCGTGGGCCAGCTTTCGCGCCAGCTCCTTGTTCTTCTCCACCAGCAACTTGGGCGCATCGTACGGACGGACGAAGATCGGGTTCGCATAGAACCAGACGTTCGACCAGGCCTGCACGTCGTTGGTCACCTTCTTCACGCCGCCGACCGTGCCGAGGTGCGACGGACATGCCGGATCCGTGCAACTGACGGTGGCGTTGCTGGCATCGAGCAGCGGATTGCCGGCGCTGTCGGACACGTTCGGAGTGGCCGGCGGAATGTTGGTGCCGCGGGCGCGGATGTAGAACGGTGTCTGGCCGGCGATGAAGGTGGTCGTGAAGCTGAGGCGGGTCGAACCGTCGCGCAGCTTGCGGCTCCGCATCTTGGTCGCCTGGATCTGCTTCGCGATCTTGGCCGACGGGTTGTAGACGATGGCCGCACCATCGACACCCTTGGCATTGGCCACCGCATAGCCCGGGGCGCCCGGCGCGATCGGACCGGTGATGTCGCCGGTAATCAGATCGACGTGGTCGAGATAGGGCTTGTTCAACGGCTGCTTGATGCCGACCGGCAGCAGCAGCGGATTGTTGAAGCTGTACGGGCTGTTGTTGGAGGCCGGAACGGTCATCTCCATCTCGAGCGTGACCTTCTCGCCGGGACGCACGACCAGCGTCTCGCCCATCGTCTTCCAGTCGTCGTCCCACTCACCCTTCGCACGGAACTCCATGTCGGAGTCGATGATGTGGGCGTTGACCGAATAAGAGTTGCCCGAACGCATGCCGTCGATGATGGACTGCTGGGAGAAACGCCGCTCGTTCGGCACGTAGAGCCTGGTGTACTCGCCGGGGATGAAGTCCGCTGTCGTGCCGGGATCGCGCGCGCCATAGACGCCGCGGCTGTGCCAGTCCGAGCTCTGGAACAGGAAGAAGTTGCGGCCTTCGCCGAGCAGACCATCCCACAGCCCGCCGACCTTGGCGGTGTAGACGCCCTGCATGCCGTAGGTGCCGCCCCCGACTGCGCCTGAGCCATAGGAGCCCGAGCCGCCGTTCACGCCGCCCTCGGCCATGTGACCCGGGGCTTCGATGCCGAACGCGACCGTCGGGCCGGCATTGTTGAAGTCACGGAAGTGCTCGATGTTGTAGCCGGCCGAGCCGTTCGGGTTGAACGGTCCCTGCCGCTCGGTATGGGTCGGCACCACATAGGATTGCAGCGGGTGGTTCGCCTGCAGCCAGGCGATGCCGGCAACGGCCTTCTGGTGGCCGGCCGTGCCGGAATTGTTGACATTGTCCTTGCCGGCCCAGACCGGGTTGTTGCTGGCATCGACCGGACCGATCGCGTCGGTGTCCCCGCGGTCGAAGCGATATTCGAACTCGGCCATCTTGTCGGCATTGCCGTAGCCGCGCGGGTTCTGGCCGGCGATCACCGCCACGTCGCCATGCTCGTGGCCGGGCAGGATCCACTCCAGGCCCTCGACCAGCACCTTGTTGTAGGTCGCGGTGCGATTGACGATGGTCGGATACTCGATCTCCTTGATCGACTGCCAGCGCCACATCTTGGCGCTGGTGCCGGTGCCGTTCGGCGTGCCCTTCAGGCTGGTGATCGTGATGCCGTCGATGGTCTTGCCGAGCGTCTGGCTCCAATACGTCGTCGTGTTGTCGCCGGGGATGTTGGCGCTCGCATCGCTGAAGCGGCAATCACGATTGCCCGAACCGCCGTGGTTGCCGAGCGTGAACCAGTCGAGATCGAAATTGGTGCCGCCAGCAGCCGCGGTGCCCTTGCCGACCGAGCGGTCGATCGCATAGCCGGCTGCGACCGAACCGTCGGTGCAGGTGTTGTGGTTGTGCATGTCGCCGGCGACATACGGATTGTTCTTGCTCGCTTCCCCCCAACGCTCCCCAGCGTCGGCGCTCTGCGACAGAGCCAGCGAGACCGAGGCCGCTGTCAGCAGGATTTTCTTGGCAGATGGAACCATTATCGTCGCCCCTAAAGAATTCGATCGATCTCCAAACCGGATGACAACGCGACCGATGCGCCGTTGTCATTCGCGGCGCGAACAAACCAAAACTCGGAGACAGTTTGTTGAAGGATTTATTTTTGCCGGTGCCTTCCCAACGAACATTCGCGGTCCGCAGTCGTTGCGAAATTTTTGTGACACCGACGTTTGCCCGGTGACAACGGCAAGTGTGCCGTTGCATATACGCGCCGCGCAACGAGCGCGGTCCGAGTTGTAAAGAACGTATGTCAGCCCCTGCCATGTCGAATGCGGCGCAGACCTTCGAGAGCGCCTCTGCACGCTCCAATCAGCAAGATGGCAACAGCTCTTCCCCTGCGCGATCATTATCCGTGACCGCCCTGCGCGGGCTCAGCAGGGAGCCACTCCTGCACTTCCTTGTTCTCGGTGGCCTGATCTTTGCGGCCGATGCCATCATCCACCCGCCGGCGAAGGACGAGAAGGTCATCACCGTGACCAAGGCACTGCGCCAGTCCTTCGTCGACACGTTCGACGAGGACAAGCAGCGGACCCCGAGCGAGGCCGAGCTGCAGAAGATGGTCGAGGCCTGGGTCGCCAGCGAAATCCTCTATCGCGAAGGCAAGATGCTCGGCGTCGACCGCGGCGACGAGATGATCCGCGACCGAGTCGCGTTCAAGCTGCAATATCTGATCTTCGATCAGGTGCGCGTGCCACAGCCGAGCGAGGAGCAGTTGCGCGCCTGGTTCGCCGACAATCATGCCCGGTTCGACGAGCCCGAGCGTGTGAGCTTCCTCATGACGCCACCCAGCGACGAAGCGACGGCGCGGCGCTACCTGGACGACATTCGCGAGCAGCGCGAATCCGAGGAGCTGCACGATCAGACGCGCGCGGTTCTCGACCGACCAGTGCCGAGCCTGGCCGCCGGCTTCGGCGACGGCTTCAGCGACGGCCTGCTCAAGGCGCCCCTCCAGGAATGGACCTTGCTGCAGTCGAAGGACGGGTGGCACGTGGTTCGTCTCGACGCCCGGACGCCGGGCGCTCCGGCGAAACTCGAGGACATTCGCGCCGAGGCGGCCAAGATCTGGCACACCGAAGAGACGCGCAAACGGGCCTGGGAGGCGGTGAGCCGGCTCAAGGCCAACTACACGATCAGGTACGAGCCGTGACCGGCGCGCGCGTCCTGCTCGCCATCGTGCTCGCGCTCGCGGCGCTGCTGCCTGGGCGGCCGGCGGCTGCGCATCAGGCGACGATCGCCGTGCTCGAGTTTCGCGAGATGCGCTCCGGCGTCTATATCGGGCGATGGACGACCTTGCCGAAGGATGGCGTCAACCGCATCGATCTCAAGATGCCCCCGCATTGCTACCTGCGCCTGCCGGAGCTCAATTGCGGCGACAAGGGCCTCGTCGGACAGATGACGATCGCCAATCTCGGCGAGGACATGTCGGCAGCCATCATCCGTGTGACGTCCCTGGCTGGAGAGACGCGCAGCTACACGATCTCGGCGGCCAATCCGGTCGTGACGGTGCTCGGCACCGACGCGCCGACGCTCGAGACCTGGCTCGAGCTTGCGAAGACCTATGTCAATCTCGGCATCGACCACATCCTGCTCGGCGCCGATCACCTGCTGTTCGTGCTCGGGCTGATCTGGATCGTCCAGGGCGGCTGGCGCCTGCTCAAGACGATCACGGCCTTCACGATCGGCCACAGCGCCTCGCTCGCCGCAACGGCGTTCGGATGGATCGGCGTTGCCGAGGGGCCGCTCAATGCCTGCATCGCGCTCAGCATCGTGTTCGTCGGCGTCGAGATCGTCAAACAGCAGCGCGGCGAGACCGGGCTGACCGCCCGCTATCCATGGGCCGTCGCCTTCAGCTTCGGTCTCGTGCACGGCATCGGCTTCGCCAGCGCGCTGGCCGGGCTCGGGCTCGAGCGGCGGATCCTGCCTGCGGCGCTGCTCTTCTTCAATGTCGGCGTCGAGATCGGGCAGATCCTGTTCGTGCTGCTGGTGCTGGCGCTGATCTGGGCGCATCGCCGCCTCGGCGCGGCGCTGCCGCGATGGGGCGCCGAGCTGCCGGCCTATGCGATCGGCTCAGTGTCGATGTTCTGGTTCCTGGGCCGTCTGGTGCGGGTTCTGGCGGCCGCATGATGACGAATGGGACGAACATGATTGCGCGCAAGCTCCTGCACACCATGTTGGGTGCGGCGCTGCTCTCGCTGCTGTCGGCGGATCCGAGCCTTGCCCACGAGCAGACGGGCGTCGGCGGCGGGCTGGCCAGCGGCCTGCTGCATCCCTTGACGGGGCTGGATCACCTGGTCGCGATGGTTGCAGTCGGCATCTGGGGCGCGCAGCTCGGCGGCGCTGCGATCTGGATCCTGCCGGTCGTCTTCCCGCTGGTGATGGCGTTCGGTGCCGTCCTGGGAATCCTCAAGATCGGGCTGCCCGTCCCGGAGCTCATCATCGCGCTCTCGGCGCTGGTCCTCGGGCTTGCGGTCGCGCTGCGCATCCGTGTCCCGTTCGCGGTTGCGGCCGTCATCGTTGCGATCTTCGCCATCTTTCATGGCCACGCGCATGGCGTCGAGCTTCCGACGGCGGCGAATCCGCTGGCCTATGGCTGCGGCTTCGTGGTCGCGACCGGGCTTCTCCACGCCTGCGGCATCACCATCGGCGCGCTCGCGCGCTGGCCGGGCGGAGAGCGGATCATCCAGGGCGTCGGGGCAGCCATCGCCGCGCTCGGCGGCTACTTCCTGGTCGCCAGCCTGGGAGTCGCGGCATGAGCACGTTCCGCCGGACTGCGCTGCTCGCATCCGTGCTGCTGCTGACGCAAGCGCAGATCGCCGATGCCCACATCGTATCGGCCCGGCTCGGCGACTTCTACGCCGGTGCCCTGCATCCGCTGCTCACCCTGCAGGACGTCGTGGTCTGGGTCGCGCTCGGATTGCTGGCCGGCTCGCTCGGCGCGGCGAGCGGACGCTGGCTGGTCGTGGTGTTTCCGGTCGGCCTGTGCGCGGGGCTTGCGCTCGCCGCCGGCTCGGGCGTGACGGCAGTGTCCCCGTTCGTCGATGCCGCGACCATTCTCATTCTCGGGCTGCTGCTGGCGACGGCCTTGCGCATTCCTGTGGTACTACTGAGCGTGGTTGCATTCGTGCTCGGTGTGATGCGCGGTGCCGCCAATGCCGGCGAGCTGATGCCGCAGACCGACCGCCTCCTCTATGCCGCCGGGCTCGCCGGTGCGGGCTACGCCACCATCACCCTCGTGATGGCGCTCGCGCTCAGCTTCAGGCGTCCCGACACCGAGCCGCTGTCGAGCTGGCGCGGGATCGCCGTGCGCGCGGTCGGCGGCTGGGTCGCCGCGATTGGCCTGATGATGGCGGGACTATCGCTCGCATCCTGAGCCGCCTATGCTCAGGCGATCCGACACCGCCAATCCCCGTGCTGCGTGACCGACATCAACATCGCCACGATCGCCGTGCTACTCCTGACCTGTGCCGGCCTGATCTGGACGGATCTGCGCAGCGGCCTGCTGCCGGACTGGATGAATGCGCTGGTCGCCGCCAGCGGCTTTCTGAGAACCGCGACGCTCGTCGATCTGCCCGAGGCCCTATGGACCGCCGCTGCGGCCCTTGCCGTCGGCTTGGCCCTGTTGCTGCTGCGCCGACTCTACATGATGGCCCGCGGCCGCCAGGGACTGGGCCTCGGCGACGTCAAGTTTCTCATGGCAGCAACGTTCTGGGCCGGCCTGCCGAGTCTGCCGATCCTGCTGCTCGTTGCCACGACGACGGCACTCGCCGCGGCGCTCGCGCTCTCCTTCACGGGCCGCCGGCTGACAGCCCAGACGGCACTGCCGTTCGGTCCGTTCCTCGTCCTCGGCCTGCTTGCCGTGCTCGTCCTGCAAGCCAGCAGCAGTGAGTTGATCGTGACCTTCTGAATACCGTGGGACGATGTCCTCATCGCGCGCGCCGCGCCATCCGCTCGCGTCCGCCCGGTGGCATGGGCGGGGTCATCGGCGCCGCCTGCACGTCGCTGTTTGCCGTCGTGCCGAGCTGCGGCATCTGCAGGGTGACTGTCTCCGGTGCCTTCAGCAGCGAGGCCTCGCGCGGTCGCAGCGACTGCAGCACCCATCCCTCATGCGAGGCGCCGACCCGCAAGCGAAGCGATGCCTGCGACGAGGCATCGACGAAGATGCCGAAGCTCTCCTCATCCCCGATGACCGTGCCCACGAGTTGCAGGTTTGGTCGTTCCGGCTCTCTCGGCGGCGGAGGCGGCGGCGCGCGCATCACCATGACGGGTGCGGCAACCAGCGGCGGCCGGCGCGAGGCCGAGAAGATCGGACGGTCGCGCGTCGCCGAGAGAGCGCTGATGGGAACCTCCCACAGCGGATTGGCGCTCGTGCCAGCCGGGACTTGCACGCTGGCAGCAGCGGCCGGCCGGTTGGAATCGAATGGCGCGGCCTGGACGGGCGAAGCAGGTTCGAGACCATCCGCCGTCTCGCCGCACGCCCGGCCGAGCGAAGCTGTAAGAATGCACACGGTAGCAACGGTGACGAGACCTGAGCGGACGAACGATCGCATCACATCTTTCCTTGCCATTGGCCCGACACGGTGACCAGCACCGTCAGCCGCCCCACACCGCCGGCAGCAGCCGCCAGCGGCTGCTGCACGTGCAGTTGATCGACGAAGAGAAACGGCAATCCGGCTTCGAGGTCATAGAGCAGCTGCTGCAGCGCCGGCTGTTCGAGCTCGCAGCTGGCGACGATGCTGATCAGGTTGGCGTTGGCGGTGGCGCGCGCCGCCGGCAGTTCGACCTGGGTCGACAGCACGCTGCCGCCGACCTTGCTGATCGCCTCCGTGAGGCGCTGCACCAGCGCCGCACCCGCGATGGTGACCGTTCGTCCTTCGACAAACACCGATCCGCCCGAAGCCGTCGCGCTGCCCGCGGCCGAACTGCCGGCCGGCCGTTTGCGTCCGGAAAACTGCGACAGCTGCGCGTTGGCGTCGTTGAGCTGGTCGCGCTTGGCGACGAGGTCGACGACCGCTGCAGCACCAAGCCAGAGCAGCGCCACGATGGTCACCGCATAGAGGATCGCAGAAGCGGCCGGCGAGTTCACGAAGATTCGGCGCAGCGATGTCGACCAGTTCATGCCCGGTCTCCGAAATAGGCGTTGATGCGCGCCTCGATATGGAAGCGCTCGCCCGCTTCCCCGGCGGTGCGCGTCGTCGGCGCGTAGAAGGTGGCGCGGCTGAACTGCGGCGATTGCTCGATCAGCCGGATCAGCGCGGGTGCATCCTGGGTCAGGCCGGAGATCTGCAGCCGATCGTTCTCGATATGCATCTCGACGACGTAAGTCCCGTCGGGCAGGATCTTCGACAACGTGTCGAGGACGATGACGCTGGCGGGGCTGGTCTGCTTGCGCTTGGCGAGCAGCCCGTCGGCGGCGGTGGCGCCCATCGCGGACCGCAAGGCGGCGCGAAGCCGCGCGACCTGCGCCTGGGCGTCATCGAGCTCACCATCCACATATCCGCCGATCAATGTCGTCGTGATCAGCAGCATCGCCGTGGTCGCAGCCACCGACAGCCAGCCGAGCTTGAGCACGCGCCCGAGATCGCGGCCGCCGGCGAGCGACGAGCGCAGCGACGTCTTGAAGATCTGGATGCGGGCGGCATCGGGTGAGCCAACGTCGGTCGTGATGACGAGCTTGGCGGCGCCGACCTGATCGGCCAAGGCGAGCAAGGGCTGGACCAGAGCCCGCGGCATCGCCGCGAGCGTCAGTGCGATCCGGTCATTGGCAGTGCGCGGGGCGCTGTAACCGTAGAGGACCTGTTCGAGATTCCACGGCGTCAGCCTACCGATCTGGGTCCGGATCATGCCGTCGAGAAACGGCTCGGCCTGCTTCGGATAGTCGAGGGGGCGGATCAGGACGCTCTCGGCGGCAAGATGAATCTCCAGCGCGGCGCCGCGCAGCGTTCGCAGCCACTCCGGCGAGAGCCCGACATGCGCTGCGCCCGCGGCCGGATTCACCCTTGCCGGCGCCAGCGTCGGTTTCGCCTTCGGCGGTGCCTGCACCGTCATGACGACGGTTTCTGGCTGATCGTAGCGGATCAGGACCCGCGGACGTCTGAGCTGCCGATCGGCCACGGCTTCGATCGCTGTCGCGACGCTCGCCGTCCACACCGTCAGTCCGCGCTCGATCGCTTCGGTCAGCTTCATGGCATTCTCTGCGCCCGAAGCGCTCCCCTCGGTTGCGGCCCCTCGTCCTGCCGCGCCTGCAGCCGATAAGGCTCCTCGCCTTCGCCGGGAACGATCACCGCCGTCGCCGCATGACGAAGCCCGCCCGCCGGACCGACGACGATGCGTAGCCGGTAAGCCTTGCTCCTGCCCTTGGCGGCATCCTTCGCAGCGGGGCCCAGTGCCTTGACAAGCGTATCGGCATCCTGTGACAGCGACGCCCGCGCGTTGAGGAAATCCTTCAAGATCAGTGGCGTCATTCCCGGCAACGCTGCAACGACCTCCGGCGCCGCGATCGTCGGATCGATGCCGGGAGAGCCGTTGAAAACGGTCACCAACGGAAGTACCCGATCGACCAGCGATGCGGGAATGCCGAGGACGAGCGGCAGCTCGCCGACATGCGCGAACGGCGCCAGGCGCGGCACCCGTTTGAGACCGGCCGCCGCATAGCGCGCCTCCTCCGCCTGGGCCTTGGCTGGATCGGATGGCTTGGAGCGCCACGCAACCACCCGCTCGGCATGATCCTTGGCAGCATCCCGGTCGACGCCTAACGTGACAAAGAGATTTTCGAGCATGTCCTTCGACGCGGTGTTGAGATCGATCCGCGCCGCTTCGTTGACGAACGAGACCGCAATGTCGTTGCCTGCAAGCGCCAGACGGAAACCACCCTGTCTCGGCCGCTCCTCGTCCTTGGACGATAGCAGACGATAGGCCGAGAGTTCGATGGCCGCCGAGATCAGCGCATCGGCCTCGACCGCTTCGTCCTCGAGCCGCAGCAATCGCGCCGAGCTTCCCAGTTGCTGCGAGACGACCACGACGAGGGCAGCCAGCGCCGCAAGCATCCACAGCACCGCAATGAGGATGAAGCCATCCTGCGCGCCGCGCCCGTCGGCAGAACCTCTGGTGAAGGAAGGGGCCGGCATCAGTCGATCGGCTCGCTCTTGTTCGGCTGTGCCGGCTCGGCCGCGGCTGGCTGGTTCGCGGTGCCGCCCGCTCCCGAATCGGCAAAGCCGCCGCCCGGCGCATCGACCTGAATACGGACTGCGCTGACGAGAACGGCGGCGCCGCCGCGGCTGTCGTCGTACACCGTCATGCGAACGGCGGACGGCAGCCTGGTCGCATCGCGCCACTCCGTCGTCCACGCCATCGTTCTATCAGCATAGGCGAACGACATGCGGAACGGCGCAGACAACAGCACCACGGGATCGCCGAACCGGAAATGCTCGGTCACTGGCTGGCCGACCGACACCAGATCGAACGCGGCCCGCGATCGCCGCAGAGCGCGCTCGCCCCTGCTCCCTTCCTCACCGATGCGCACGACATCGAGACCATGTCCTGCATTGGGGCCGAGCTCGGCGCGTACGAACGTCGCCGAGACCTCGTCACCCACGAACAACGGCCCCTTCTGCGCGCGATTGGCCGAAACAAACTGCGCGGCGGCGAAATCATCGCCGACCCGCCGCAGCGCAGCGGCCACCATCTCCGCGCGCTGCACGCGATCTAGGCCACGCTTCCACGCCGGCAGCCATTGCGACGTCACTGCGGCCAGCGCCGACAAGACGATGCCGGCAATCGCGAGCGCGCCGAGCGCCTCGATCAGCGCGAAGCCCTGCTGTTGCGGCCGATCGGATCGGAGGATCATCAGCGCGCTCCTCGCGCGAGGCGGACCGTCTGCACATCGGCCATGGCGCCCGAGCCGGTCTTGACGCGCAAGGTCACCGCCTCCGGAATCCACCCGGTCTGTCCGGCCGGTTCATTCCAATCACCGCCGAGCGGCCTGACCTGCAGCACCACCGCGCCGGACCCGGAGCGCTGATCGGTGCTGCCCGGCTGCAGCCGGCCGCGATCGGCCAGCAATGTGGCCAGCGCCAGCCTCATGTCGGTGACGAGGGTGACATGCTGCTCGAGCTTGCGAACACTGGCCGCGTTGCGTGACACCACGGCGCCGATGGCGATGATCGACACGCTGACGATGGCGAGGGCGACGAGCACCTCGATCAGCGTGAAGCCGGCTTCGCTGCGATCAGCGGTCTCAACCATTGGCGAGCGCGCGCGAGACAATGTCGATTCTCCCCGTCAGCCAGTTCACCCTGATCTCCAGGCTCAGATCGGCGCGCGACAATGTGATCGCTCCTCCGCAGGACAGTCCGTCAGGAAAGAAGCTGATCGTCGCCAGCACCGGCCGATGCTGGCAGCTGCGCGGCAACGTTGCCAGAAACGCGACATCGTCGGGCAGCTTCAGCGCAGCCGCGCCGCTGCCGGAGCGGATCAGGCGGCGCGACGTGTCGATCTCGGTGTCGACGCGCGTGCCGGTCCGCATCGACGAGGCACGATCCGACTTCAGGAGCGTCGCGGCCTGCAGCGCATAGGCCTGCAGCCGCGGCCGCGACGTCTGCCGCGGCAGGTAAGGCAGCGCGACGGACGCCAGCAGCGCGACGATCGCGAGCACGCAGACCATCTCGAGCAGCGTAAAGCCGCGCTGGCCGTCGTCACTCACTGCGCGCGCTCGTCTGCGTTCCCAGGACGATGTCCGCCGCCGTCCCGCTGCCGCCCTCCTGGCCATCGGCGCCGTAGGACAGGATGTCATACGGGCCGTGATCGCCCGGTGCGCGGTAGACGTAGGCCGTGTTCCACGGATCTTTCGGGACGGCCCCGCCTCTGAGATAAGGACCGTTCCAGGTGCTCAGTCCGGCCGGCCGTTGCGCCAACGCACCGAGGCCTTCCGAGGTCGAGGGGTAGCGGCCGGCATCGAGATAGAACAGGTCGAGCGCCGCCGAAAAGCTCTGCAACTGGATCCGCGCTGCCTTGGTCTTGGATTCGCTGAGATAGTTCAGAACGCGCGGACCGATCAGCCCCATGATCAGCCCGATGATCGTGATCACGACCAGCATCTCGACCAGCGTGAAGCCGCGCTCGTGTTCGCGCCCGGCCCTCGTGGCCGGCTCGATCTGCGTATCCGATCTCATGTCGTTCTCCTTGATGTCGGTCAGCCGACCAGTTGCGTCACCGAAAGCAGGGCCGTCATGATCGAGACGATCAGGCCACCGACGACCACGCTGATGAGCAGAATGGCGGCGGGACCGACGATGCCGACGACACGGTCGAGTCCCCGTTGCAGCTTGGCTTCGTAGAACTCTGCGATCCGGGTCGACAGCGTCGGCAGTTGGCCGGTCTCCTCGCCGAGCCGCAGCATGCGCAGCGCCATCGGCGGCAGCGTGTTGTCGGCCGACAGCGCCTGGGACAGCTTGCCACCGTGACGGACGCGATCCGCCGCCGCCGACCATGGCGCGCGCGACGACGTCACCGCCATCACGTCAACGAGGATGCGCAGTGCCGCGCTCAGATTGACGCCGCAGCCGAGCAGCAGGCCGAGATTGCGACAGAACAGGCTGGTCCGATAGAACAGCAAGAGGCTGCCGATGCCGGGCGTCACCGCCAGCATGCTGGTCAGGCCGGCGCGAACCGCGGGCTGACGCAACAGCCACCAGCCTGCCGCAAGCAGCGCCGCACAGCCGAGCGTGATCGCAGCTGCATTGGCGCGCAGCAGATCCGACATCGTCATGAAGAAGCCGAGCGCGGTATCGGCACGGCCACCGAAGTCGCGCAGCACGGCGGAGAAGTTCGGCAGCACGGCCACGAGGAAGAACAGCATCACGCCGATCGCCGCGAGGAAGACGAAGGCCGGATATTGCATCGCGTCGGTCAATTTGCGGCGCGTCGCCTCCGAACGCTCGCGTTCGCCGGCGAGCGCAGTCAGCACATGATCGAGCGTTCCCGACGCCTCGCCGACGCGCATCAGCGCGACATACATCGGCGAGAACAGCTGCGGCTGGGCAGCCGCCGCGTCGGCGAAGCTTTCACCGGCCATGATCGCCGCGCGCAGCCGCGCCACCACGGGACGCAGGCGGCCGATGTCGGAATCGCTCGACAGCAGATCGAGCGCGTCGTCGAGTCGCGCGCCGGCCTTGAGCAGCAGGGCCAGGTCGCGCGTGAACGTGGTCACTTCAGCCGCGGACGGAGCGCCGAACGAGAGCCCGGACGCACCGCCCGTCCGCTCCTTCGTCTCCTCGACGGTTTCGATCGGCAGCAGCTGCAGATAGGAGATGCGCCGCTCGACCTCGCCGCGCGACGGCGCGTCGAGAGATCCGACGACGATTTCACCGGACTGCGTCAGGGCGCGATAGCGGTAGCTCGGCACGATCCACCTCACCGCGCCACGAGGACACGAAGCAACTCGGAGGCCGAGGTGACGCCGGCGCGGCACTTGGCGACACCGTCGTCGAGCATCGTCGTCATGCCTTCCCGGATCGCCAGCCGATCGATCGCGAGGCCGTCGGCACTATCAGCGATCAGCTCACGCAGGCTGCTGGTCAGCTCGAGCAGCTCGAACACGCCGACACGGCCGCGATAGCCGCTCTGACCGCATCGCTCGCATCCCGTCGGATGCCAGGTGATGTCGCCGGGCACGAGGCCGAGATGACCGAGGCGCGGATCCTGGCGGCACGTCTCCTCATCAAGCGGCTGCGGCGTCTTGCAGTGATCACAGAGCTGGCGCACCAGCCGCTGCGCGATCACCGCGCGCAGGGTCGAGCGCAACAAGAAGCCTTCGACGCCAAGGTCGAGCAGGCGCGGCACCGCCGCCGCGGCGGTTTCCGTGTGCAGCGTCGTCAGCACCAGATGGCCGGTCAGCGCGGCATGGACGGCGACATGTGCCGTCTCGCTGTCTCGGACCTCGCCGACCATGATGACGTCGGGATCCTGACGCACGAAGGAGCGCAGCGCGCTCGCGAATGTCAGCCCGATCGCCGGCTTGATCTGCGACTGATTGATGCCGGGGATCTCATATTCCACCGGATCCTCGACGGTGAGGATCTTGCGCTCCGGCGTGTTGAGCATCGACAGGATCGTCGCCAGGGTCGTGGTCTTGCCGCTGCCGGTCGGCCCCGTGATCACGATCATGCCGTGCGGCAGCGTGATCAGGCGCCGGAGCGCGGTGTCATCGCGCGTGGAGAGGCCGAGACGGCTCGCCACGAGCTGCGAGCGATCCTTCGGCAGGATGCGCAGCACCGCCGATTCCCCGTGCTGGGTTGGCATGATCGCAACACGGACGTCGATCTCGGCTCGGCCGGCGCGAATGCGCGCGGCCCCGTCCTGCGGCAGACGCCGCTCGGCAATGTTGAGACCGGCGACGATCTTGATGCGCGAGATCACCGCCTGCGGCAGCACGCCCGCAGGCGCCGCGATCGGACGCAACAGGCCGTCGACCCGCAGCCTGACCACGAGACCGGTCGAGAACGGCTCGATGTGGATGTCGCTGGCGCGCATCTCGACGGCCTTCTCGATCAGGTCGTTGACCGCGCGGACGACCGGCGCGCCGCTCGCGAGATCGCGCAGGCTTTCGATGTCGTCGTCGCGGAGCTCCTGCGCCGGCGAGATCTCGGCCTCGTCGGAATCGCCAAGTCGTTGGTCGAGGACGACGGCGATATCGTCATGCGAGGCGACCTTGAAAAGAGTCTGCGGGCCGAGCACCAGCTCGGCGGCCCGGCGCACGGCCTGATCGGTCGGGTCGGCCATCGCGAACACGGCGGCGCCGTCAGAGTCTTTGTATGGATAGCCGAGCACTTCGCGCAGGAAGCGATCGGAGAACTCACTCACCGCGGGCAGTGCCGCCATCAGCTCGCGCAGCGCGACGCGCTCCAGTCCGGTGAAGCCGGCAACCTCCTCCGCGAAAACGTCGGCGGTCAAGCCGAACCTGTCCCAGAGCGCGATCTGCGTTTCGCCCGCGGCTCCGCCTTCGCCCGCCGCCAGGGGATGGCGCTCGCGAAGATAGGCATGGAATTGGGTCGACAGTGTACCGCTCATGGCGTGATCCGGGTGGCGCCCGTGCCGGCTCTACGTCTCGGCACGGCGCAACTGGCGACCGACGTTATCGATCGCGAACATGACGGCTGTACGAATGTGGACGGCGCGGACATTTCCGACACACATGTCGCGCAAAGGCGGGCGGCATCAGGCAAAGATACATAAGTGTCACATTGGACCGCTATGCAGGCTGCGCGGTCGAACGAGGCGCGATCCTGGTTCGGCCGGTCAACACGAGTAGATCGGTAAGTCCATGTTTCGTATCGGCAATCGAAGCCAGTCCGCTGCGGTTGTCAGACATGCCTGGTTGCTGACCATCGCGGTGCTGCTCGCGTCCTGCAACATGGCAACGCTCAATTCCCAGGCCAGCGCGCCGGCCGATGTCGACGTCATCGACAAGGTGCGCTCGCTCGATATCCTGCCGCGCGACAATGCACCGGTCGCATCGATCCAGGGACGCCCCGAGGTCGAGCGGGCGAGCGCGCGGACCTATCAGGGGACCACGGTTCAGGAGGTCGCCGAGGTCAGGCCGCTTCCGGCGGCCGATGGCAAGGGCTATGACCTCAATTTCGAGAACACGCCGATCGCAGTGGTCGCGAAGGTCGTGATCGGCGACATCCTCGGCGCGGGCTACTCGATCGATCCCCGCGTGCAGGGCAGCGTCAGCCTGGTGTCGGCGCGGCCGGTGCCGAAATCCGACATCCTGTTCGTGCTGGAGAGCGCGCTGCGCCTGTCGGGCGTCGTGCTGGTCCGCGAAGGCGGCGGCTACAAGCTGACTCCGCTCGGCGACGCCATCGGCGCCGGACGCGTCGACGGCGAGGCCGGCCGCGCCGAGCCCGGCTACGGCGTCTCCGTCGTGCCGCTGCAATATGTCGGCGCGCAGACGATCCTCAAGCTGATGGACAGCTTCGCGACCCGGGCCGGCAGCGTGCGCGCCGACACCACCCGAAACCTGCTGCTGATCCAGGGCACAGGAGCCGAGCGACGCTCCGCGATCGAAACAGTGATGAGCTTCGACGTCGACTGGATGCGCGGCCAGTCGGTCGGCATCTTCCCGGTCAGCAATTCGGCGCCGGAGCCGTTGATGGCGGAGCTGGAGAAGATCATGGATTCCGGCGAGAACGGGCTGAGCCAGAGCCTGGTCAAGCTACAGGTCGTCAATCGCCTGAACGCGATCATGGTCGTAACGCGCAAGCCGGCGCTGCTGCAGAGCGCGGCGACCTGGATCCGCCGGCTCGACCAGGCCGACTCCGGGCGCACCAGCGTCCACGTCTACCGCGTCCGCTACGGCGACGCGCGCCAGCTCGCCAAGGTGCTCACCGACATGTTCGGCGGCGCCGGCTCGTCCTCCACCGACGGCGCCGACGGCCAGACCGCGCCGGGGTCCGACGGCACGACGACGTCGGTCGCCGATCGGCTCTCCTTCAACACCAATGCAGCGGGATCATCGAGTTCGAGCGCCAATCCGGCGAGCCGGTCCCAAGGCGGTGGTCTCTCGAGCATGTCATCTTCGAGCACGTCGTCCTCCAGCAGTACGCCGTCCTCGACCGGGCTGGAGCCACGCAGCAGTGGTGCCGGCGGAGGCCAGGCCATCATGCCGAATGTCCGGATCACCCCGGACACGGTGAACAACTCGCTGCTCATCTATGCCGACCGCGAGAACTACCGCATCATCTCCAGCACGCTGCAGCAGCTCGACCAGCCGGTGCTGCAGGTCGGGATCGACGCCACGATTGCCGAAGTGACGCTCACCAACGAGCTGTCCTACGGCGTGCAGGCCTATCTTTCGAGCAAGGTGCTCGGCCTCGGGACCGACAAAGGATCGATCACCAATACGCAAACCACGTCGGTGGCCACGGCCACGACATCCGCGGCGACGACGGCCTTGATCAACCGCGCTCTGCCCGGCTTCAACTTCCTGATCGGACACGAAGCCTCGCCCAACATGATCCTCGACGCACTCCATACTGTCACCAGCGTCAAGGTGCTCTCCAATCCCTCGCTGGTCGTGATCAACAACCAGACCGCCACCCTGCAGGTCGGCGACGTCGTGCCGGTATCGACCGGCAGCGCGACCGTACTGTCGTCGAGCAACACGGTGGTCAACACCATCGACTATCGCAACACCGGCATCATCCTGCGCGTCGTGCCGCGGATCGCCGCCAACGGCAATGTGCGGCTCGAGGTCGAGCAGGAGATCAGCAACGTCGCGGCCCAGACCGCCGCGAGTCTCACGCCGACGGTGTCGCAACGCAAGGTCAAGAGCGCCATCTCCGTCGCCAACGGCCAGACCGTGCTGCTGGCGGGCCTGATCAGCGAGCAGCAGACCGGCAATCGCAACGGCATTCCGGGCTTCGACGAGATTCCAGTTCTTGGCGACGCGTTCTCGCATCAGGGCAAGAAGGGCACGCGCACCGAGCTCATCATCTTCATCCGGCCGCAGATCATTCGCGACGGCAGCGATGCGCATCAGGTCGCAGAAGAACTCCGTTCCAAGCTCCGCGGATCAGTCGGAGCGAGCATCACGGATGATTTGCGTGTCCGCACCACCCGTTGACCCCAGCCAAGTGATCCGGCCGACGATGGGGCGCCTCGCCATCGCCTGCTCCGCAGCCATCCTGCTGCTGGGAGCACTGGCCTCGCCCGTTCGCGCCGATTCGGTCGGCACCGCACGCATCGCCTATGCGCGCGGCGACTTCGTCCGCGCCGTGCGCGTGCTGACCCCGCCTGCCCTGCGCGGCGATCCACGCGCTCAGGCGATGCTCGGCTTCATGTATGAAAACGGCTTTGGAACCCCGCAGGCCTACGAGGTCGCCAGCGATCTCTATTGCCAGGCCGCCGCAGCCGGCAATCCGTTCGGCCAAGCGATGCTCGGCCTGATGTACGACAAGGGTCATGGCGTTCCACAGGACGTCGTGCTCGCCTACAAATGGCTGAACCTTGCTGCCGGACATGCCAAGTCGACCCAGCGCAGCTACTTCCTGCGGCTTCGCAACGCCGTGGCCTCGAAGATGTCGGCCAGCCAGATCGCCCAAGGCCAGGCCCTCGCGCTGGACTGGATCCCGGGCCAGCTCTGACCGGCATCGCCGATCGGCGATCTTCTTCAGAGTTCAGAGCGAGCCGGCTTCCTGCGGCGATGAGCGAAGGCCCGCCGGCATGTGATGCCGGGCCTGCACGATGCTGAGCCGTGCGTCTCCTGCATCTACGCAAACGCGCGTCTCGCGCGCATTTCACAAAACCGAAGCAAGACCGACACCACGTTGCAATTTGTTGCCGCGATAAATTGCCGCAGGCGAGCAGCAATTCGTAAGCGCGCGCCACCACCCCACTCCGTCCGGAGATGTCATGACCAGAACAGTCACGCGGTCCAAGGCGCTCGCCCTTGCGACCACCGCCGTCTTCACCGCGACCACCGTCGCACCAGCCTTCGCCGGCGCGGCGACCAGCACCCCGATCGAGCACGTCATCATCATCGTCGGTGAGAACCACACCTTCGACAATCTGTTCGGCACCTACAAGCCGAAAGCTGGTCAGGCCATCGACAATCTGCTCAGCAAGGGCATCGTCAACGAGGACGGCACGCCGGGCCGGCATTTCAAGAAGGCGGAACAGCGGATCGGTCGCGCCGAGGCTCGCTACAGTGCCGAGACGGCGTCCACCGGCGCCTACGCAACGCTGCCGCAGCCCTACACCACATATGGAATCGGCCTGCCGCAGAACGTCCTCGACACCCGCTTCCCGGCCAATCTTCCCAATGGCCCGTATCAGATTTCGAAATACGTCTCCTACGCCGCCTATACCGGCGATCCGGTGCACCGCTTCTTCCAGATGTGGCAGGACATCGACGGCGGCAAGCACGACAAGTTCGTGTGGGTCGAGCAGACCATCGGCACCGGCTCGAACGGACAGCCCTATCCGGCCGGCGGGTTCAACCCGATGGAAGGCGCCATCTCGATGGGCTTCTACAACATGAACCCGTTCACCGATGCCTCCGGCAAGGCCCAGCCCGGTGACGCGCCGTTCTTCAAGCAGCTCGCCGACGAATATGCGATCAGTGACAATTATCATCAGGCCATCATGGGCGGCACCGGCGCCAACTTCCAGGCCCTCGTGACCGGCCACGCCGCGTTCTTCACCAATCCCGAGACGCTGAACGGCGCCCCGGCCGTGCCCTATGCCAACCAGATCGAAAATCCGGATCCGGTTGCCGGCACCAACAACTACTACAAGCAGGACGGCTACAGCGGCGGCTCCTACGTCAACTGCTCCGATCCGTCAGCGCCCGGCGTCGCCGCCATCAACGAGCAGCTGTTCAAGAACGGCGTCACCAGCAACAATTGCGCGTCGAACCATTATTATCTCGTCAACAATTACAGCATGTTCTGGAACCAGACCAGCGCGAAGCCGAATGCGCTCGGCTCGGACAAGTTCGTGCTGCCGCCACAGAGCGCGCCGACCATCGCCGACGTGATGACGGCAAAGGGCGTGTCATGGAAGTATTACAGCGCCGACCGCGGTGACGATGCCACCACCTTCGCCAAGAGCGTCGACGGCGTGCCGCTGCTGTTCCACTCCTATTGCGGCATCTGCGACCCGCTCACCGGCTTCAACAACATCATGAAGAACCCCGCCGAGGAAGCCAAGCTGCAGAACTACGGCGCCTTCGTTAAGGACGTGCAGAGCAACACGCTGCCCGCAGTGTCGTTCGTGCGTCCGTTCGAGGCGCTCGCAGGGCATCCCGCCGATTCGACCACCGACCTCTACGAAAAATTCCTCGAGGCACTGATCAATCGCGTCAAGGCCGACCCGCAGCTCTGGGCCAAGACCGCGATCTTCATCACGACGGACGAGGGCGGCGGCTACTACGACTCCGGCTATGTCCAGCCGGTGGACTTCCTCGGCGACGGCACCCGCATTCCCTTCATCCTGGTCTCGCCGCTGGCCAAGAAGGGCCATATCGATCACACTTACTACGATCACGTCTCGCTGCTGAAATTCATCGAGCGCAACTGGCGGCTGCCCACGATCTCCGCCGTCAGCCGCGACCGGCTGCCCAACCCGATTCATGATCGGGACGACAACCGCTACGTGCCGAAGAACCGTCCGGCGATCGGCGACCTGATGAACCTGTTCGCCTTCAGCGATAACGATGGCGATCACGATCACGACGGCGGCTGGCATCATCACGACCACGGTGAGCACGGACACGGCGACGACCGCTGATCGACGGGAGTCTGCCGTTGTCAAGAACAGCCCGCCGCACACGTTGCGGCGGGCCCTTCTGTGCATTGTCCGCGGCGGACGACATTGATGGTGCACCGAATTGCAACATCGTGACGCCGTCAGCGGATTGTCAGCCGATCGTCACGCCCCCGTTATCGACCCTCCGCATCGTCCCGCCGCCGCTTAATGAAGCGGCGCGATGCAACCGAGGTCTTGGGGGATCTTGTAGAATGTCACTTCGATCATCATTCAAATCTGCCTTTCACGAACTGCTCACATTGTCTGTCACGATGTTGTTGCTCGCGTTCGCCGCTGCCGCGCCAAGCCTCGCGCACGATCACGGCTTCGACGACGACGACGACGACAGCTACGCCATCGGTCTGTGGGGCGACCTACCCTATTCCACGCTGCAGGCCACCGTCGGCGTCCCGAACCTGATCGCGGACATGAACGCCCACCGGCTGAAGTTCACCGCGCATGACGGCGACCTGAAGCAGGGCTCCAATTCCGCCTGCGACGCCGGCCTCTATGCCCAGGCGCTCGCCTTCTTCAACAGCCTCGAGGCGCCGGCCATGTTCACGCCCGGCGACAACGACTGGGTCGATTGCGATCGCCCCTCGAATGGCGGCTTCAACTCACGCGACCGGCTCGACTACGAGCGCAAGGTGTTCTTCTCGACGCCGTTCTCGCTCGGCCAGCGCAAGCTGCGCCAGGAGGTGCAGACCGATCCGCTGTGTCTCAGCGCCAACGGCACCAAGGTCGGCTGCGTCGAGAATCGCCGCTGGACCGTTGGCCGCGTGACCTATGCGACGCTGAACATCCAGGGCTCCTGCAACAATCTCTGCGACACCAATCCAGATCCGGACGAATACAACGCGCGCAATGCAGCCGTGATTCTCTGGATGCAGCAGACCTTCGCAGAGGCCAGGAAGCGCCATTCCGCTGCGGTGATGTTCATCACCCAGGGCAACCCGGGCTGGGACCAGGCCGATCCCACGCGCGCGCCGCTGCGCGATCCCAAGACGCTCGCCGAGACGGACGGGCAGCCGGACGGCTTCATCAGCTTTCTGACCGCCTTACGCACCGAAGTCGAGGCGTTCCGCAAGCCGGTCGCCTACGTCCACGGCGATTCCCATTACTTCCGGATCGACCAGCCCTTCCTCAACAGTGCCGGCCAGCGGCTGGAGAACTTCGTTCGTGTCGAAACGTTCGGCGACAATCAGGGCAACGGCAACAACGACGTGCGCTGGGTCAAGGTGACCGTCGATCCGCGCAGCCGCGACGTGTTTTCCTTCCAGCCCGTCACGGTGCCGGCGAACCGCACCGCCGTGCCGGCGCCGACCCGCAACTAAGCCTCATCATGATCGGGTCGCCCAGCCAGGCTGGGCGACCCTCGTCTTTCGCCAAGCAGCTCTTAAGTTGGACTCAACCGAGCGACCGCAGCCAGGCCAGCCGTGCGATTGCCTGCGACGCCAGCCGCTGCATCAGATCGAGCCGGTCCGGTTCGGTTGCTCGCTCCGCATGCTCCAGATACGCGTCCGCGAGCGCCTCCGCCAGCACGGCTGCATCGGCTTGCGCGAGCGCAGCCGGCAGGCGCAGCAGGTCCGCAACCTCCGATGCCATTGCCGCCGCTTCCCGCGCAAGCTCGCGCACGCGATCCGCCGGTCGGCCCGTGGCACGCGACGCCATCGCGCCGAGCAGTTCCGCGAGGCGGCGTTCCAGCCGGCCGACGTCGATCGTGCCCGTGTCCGACGCCACCGTCGCCGCGCGCCTGGCGTCGGCCTCAAGATGATAGGCACGGCGCCGCTCCTTGCGCAGCGTCGCGACGTGACCGAGTTCCTCTCGCGCCATGGCCTCGGACGCCTTCTTGACCTCGGGATCGTCGGCAAATGCCGCGACATAGGACCAGAACGCGAAGGCCCGCTCCTCGTTGCGCACCGCCATCGACAGCGCGCGGTACGGCGTCATCAGCCGCGAGTCCTGGATTTCGCGCGCCGCGCCGGGCTCAAAGGTCTCTGGCGGCTGCCAGCGCACCAGCGACGCATCGGGGGCACGCCCCGTTCGCGCTTGCGACCATTGCGCGACACTGTCGACATGCTCGCGCTCGGCCGCGGCCAACCTCGCGAAGACGTCGGCCAGATCGAGCCGGCCTTGACGCTGCATCTCTCCGGACAGCTCGTCGTAGCGATCGGCCGCCTCCTGCTCCATCGCATTGGCGAGCGCGAACAGCTCGTCAATCGAATGCAGGTTCCCGGCCGGTTCCGACTTGAGCGAAAGCGTGCGTGACAACAACATATGATAGTCCGCCTGATTGTCCTGGCCTGTTTGATCCAGCGCAACGTCCGTCGGATTGCGACCCACTAGACAACCGGCACGATAAGGAGTCAATTTAGCCCGACTCTATTTGCTCCGGGATTGTCAATGGCGACGATCCTTTCCTTCCCCGAAACAGTCCTGACTGGAATACGGCCCTTCGTGGGCCGGCCGTTCCGCTTGAGGTGATCATGGTTGCGAGTGATGTCGCCACCAAACGGTGGCGCATGCCTGCTATCTTGGTAGCAATCCTCATCGGGCTCTGCACGATCGCGGCCCTGCGCGCAGCACATGCTGCCGGCGATCTCGCAACCTACCTCTCGAAGATCACGCCGGGCGAGCTCTTCCCCGATGCGGATCGTTTCGGCGTGCCGCAAGGCGAGCCGCCGATCATGCCGGTGTATCGCGGCGATCAGCTCAAGGGTTACGTCTATCTCAACTCCGATTTCGCCAATTCCGTCGGCTATTCGGGCAAGCCGATCCACATCCTCGTCGGCATCGATCCCAAGGGCGTCATCTCCGGGCTGAAGCTGGTCGATCACAAGGAGCCGATCGTGCTGATCGGCATTCCCGAGCCACGCATCGTTGCCGCACTCAACGGCCTGCTCGGCAAGGACATGACGCCGATCGCGCACGGCGCAGAACATGCGCCGCAGGCCGACATCGTCTCGGGTGCCACGGTCACCGTGCTGGTGATGCACGACAGCATCGTGCGCGCCGCTACGCGCCTGATCCGCAGCGGCCGCATTGGTGCCGGCGCTGCGGCGAGCGCCGCCGCAGCACAGCCGGGCGTGACCAGGACGGTCGATCCCGACAAGAGCGAGATCCGTGACTGGGGCAGCCTGCTCGGCGACGGCTCGGTGCGGCGCCTGCATCTAAGCATCGGCGACGTCAACGACGCATTCGCCAAGTCGGGCAATGCGGCGGCCGCGCAAAATCCCGAGCCCGGCGATGCCGGCGACACCTTCATCGATCTCTATGTGGCCATGGCCAGCGTGCCCACCATCGGCCGCAGCCTGCTCGGCGACGAGGGCTATCAGCGACTCAAGCAGCGATTGCAGCCCGGACAGCAGGCGATCGTCGTCGCCGGCGACGGTGTCTACTCGTTCAAGGGCTCCGCTTATGTCCGAGGCGGCATCTTCGACCGTATCGAGGTGCTGCAGGAGGGCGGAAGCACACGGTTCCGCGACAAGAACCACATGCGACTCGGTGCGCTGGCCGCCGCCGGCGCGCCCGCCCTGCGCGAGATCGGACTGTTCGTCACGCCGCCCGAATTCACGCTCGACCCGACCGAGCCATGGCAGCTCCAGCTCCTGGTGCAACGAAGCACCGGCAGCCACGACAAGGCGTTCCTGACTTTCGATGTCGACTACACCGTTCCAGACGTTTATCTGAAGCACGAGACGCGCGCCGCTGCGACGCCGGCGACGGCGACGGCGACGGCCGCACAGCCCGCCCCGGCCACCGCGCAACCAGTCACTGACGACACCGAAGAGCCGTTATGGATGCGCATCTGGCGCTCGCAGACGGTCTCCATCGGCATCACCGCGCTCGCGCTGACCGTGCTCACCGGGATCTTCTTCTTCCAGAACGTTCTGGTGCGCCGTCCCCGGCTCTACACCTGGGTCCGCCGCGCCTATCTCCTGTTCGTGCTGGTCTGGCTCGGCTGGTACGCCAACGCCCAGCTCTCTGTCGTCAACGTCGTCACCTTCATCAACGCGCTGCTGACCGGCTTCCATTGGGAGTTCTTCCTCGCAGCGCCCTTGATCTTCATCCTGTGGGCGGCAACGGCGGCTGGACTGCTGTTCTGGGGCCGCGGGCCGTTCTGCGGCTGGCTCTGTCCGTTCGGCGCGCTGCAGGAGCTGACCAACACAGTGGCAAAATGGCTCAAGGTGCCGCAGATCACGGTGCCCTGGGGGCTGCACGAGCGGCTGTGGCCGATCAAATACATCATCTTCCTCGGCCTGTTTGGGCTGTCGCTGTATTCGGTCGCGCTCGCCGAGCAGGTCGCGGAGGTCGAGCCGTTCAAGACTGCGATCATCCTGAAATTCTCGCGCAGCTGGCCGTTCGTGCTGTATGCCGCGGCCCTGCTCGGCATCGGCCTGTTCATCGAACGCTTCTTCTGCCGCTATCTCTGCCCGCTGGGCGCCGCGCTCGCGATTCCCGGTCGCATCCGCACCTTCGAATGGCTGCGCCGCTGGAAGGAGTGCGGCTCGCCCTGCCAGCGCTGCGCCAAGGAATGCCCGGTGCAGTCGATCCATCCCGAGGGACACATCAACGTCAATGAGTGCATCTACTGCATGCATTGCCAGGAGCTCTACTACGACGACCAGCGCTGTCCGCACATGATCCAAGTCCGGCTCAAGCGCGAGAAGTTCGAGGCGATGTCATCGCCGTCGATGCGCGCCGCCAAATCCGGTCCGAAGACCGTGATCACCCACGCCGGCCGGCCGACGACGGCGCCGGCCCAATCCAACGATCTCACCCATCCATCATAAGGAGACGACGATGGCGCACGACGACGACCAGACGAAACTCAGCCGCCGGCAGATCGTCGGCACCGCCGCACTGGGCGCGGCCGGCGTGGCCGGCAGCATCGGCCTCGGCAAGAGCATCGAGACGACACCGGCCGCGGCGCAGGCGCGAGCTGGACAGAGCGGGGGCAAGGCCGAGGTCGCGCCGGGTCAGCTCGACGAATACTACGTCTTCTTCTCCAGCGGTCAGACCGGCGAGCTTCGCATCGTCGGCATGCCGTCGATGCGCGAGCTGATGCGTATCCCCGTCTTCAACCGGTGCAGCGCCACCGGCTGGGGCCAGACCAACGAGAGCCGCAAGATCATGACCGAGGGGCTGCTGCCCGAGACGCGCGAGCGGCTCAAGGATCGGCTCGGCATCTGGATGAACGGCGACTGCCACCACCCACACATGTCGTTCACCAACGGCACCTACGACGGACGCTACGTCTTCATCAACGACAAGGCCAACACCCGCCTGGCCCGCATTCGCACCGACGTCATGAAGTGCGACAAGATCATCGAGCTGCCGAACCAGTACACGATCCACGGCATGCGTCCGCAGAAATTCCCGCGCACCGGCTACCTGTTCTGCAACGGCGAATACGAGGTGCCGCTGCCGAACGACGGCAAGGTGCTCGACGACAAGTCGAAATACTGGTCGATGTTCTCTGCCGTCGACGGCGACACCATGACGGTTGCCTGGCAGGTGATCGTCGACGGCAATCTCGACAACACCGATTGCGACTACCAGGGCAAATACGCCTTCGCGACCTGCTACAATTCCGAGAAGGGCGTGACGCTCGCCGAGATGACCGCGAGCGAGCAGGACTGGGTGACGATCTTCAACATCAAGCGCATCGAGGAGGCCGTCAAGAAGGGCGACTTCAAGGAGATGAACGGCGTTCCCGTCATCGACGGTCGCAAGGGCTCGCCCTACACCCGCTACGTTCCGGTCTCGAACAGCCCGCACGGCCTCAACACGGCCCCCGACGGCATCCATGTCGTCGCCAATGGCAAGCTGGCGCCGACGGTCACCGTGATCGACGTCCGCCTGATCGACAACCTGTTCGACGACAAGATCAAGCCGCGCGATGTCGTCGTGGCCGAGCCGGAGCTCGGCCTCGGGCCGCTGCACACCGCCTTCGACGGCCGCGGCAACGCCTACACCACGCTGTTCCTTGACAGCCAGGTCTGTAAATGGAGCCTCGATCTCGCCAAGCGCGCCTTCAAGGGCGAGAAGGTCAACCCGATCATCCAGAAGCTCGACGTCCACTATCAGCCGGGCCACAACCACGCCTCGATGGGCGAGACCAAGGAAGCCGACGGCAAATGGCTGCTGTCGCTGAACAAGTTCTCCAAGGACCGTTTCCTGAATGTCGGCCCGCTCAAGCCGGAGAACGACCAGCTGATCGACATCTCCGGCGACAAGATGGAGCTGGTGCACGACGGCCCGAGCTTCGCCGAGCCGCACGACGCCGTGATCGTGCATCGCTCCAAGCTCGAGGGGCGCGTGACCTCGATCTGGAAGCGCGACGACCCGTTCTTCGCCGACGCCCGCAAGCAGGCCGCGGCCGACGGCGTCACACTGGAGAGCGACGCCAAGGTGATCCGCGACGGCAACAAGGTGCGCGTCTACATGTGGTCCAGCGCGCCCGCCTACGCGCTCGAGAAGTTCGAGGTCAAGCAGGGCGACGAGGTGACCGTCTATGTCACCAACATCGACGACGTCGAGGACCTGGTGCACGGCTTCTGCATCGTCAACTACGGCGTCAACATGGAGATCGATCCGCAGCAGACCTCGTCGGTGACGTTCATCGCCGACAAGCCCGGCGTGTACTGGTATTTCTGCACATGGTTCTGCCACGCCATGCACATGGAAATGCGCGGACGCATGCTGGTCTCGCCGCGGAACGCGTGAGCGATGCGGCGCATGCGCCATATCAAGACTCTGGGGCTGGCGGCGCTCGTCGTCGCCGGCCTGCCCTTCCGCGCCCAGGCGGCGACTCTGCAGGTCGGAGCTGAAACCACCGACCTGCAGGCCCTGCTCGACCGCGCCGCCGACGGCGACGAGATCGCGCTCGCCACCGGCACCTATCGCGGACCGCTACGGATCAGCCACCGCTTGACGCTGGCTGGGGCTCCAGGCGCCGTGATCAGCGGTGGCGGCGAGGGCAGCGTCATCACCGTGGCGGCGCCGGGCACCGTCATTCGCGGCCTCGCCATCGACGGATCCGGCCGTGCGCTGGAGCAGATGGATTCCGGCATCTTCGTCGAGCAGGCCGCGCACGACGCACTGATCGAGAACAACCGCATCGAAGGCAATCTGTTCGGCGTCTATCTGCACGGATCAGCCAACGCCATGGTCCGTCACAACAGCATCATCGGCCTGCGCGCGACGCGCGGCGGCGTCACCGGCAACGGCGTCTCCGTCTGGAACGCGCCGGGCGCCAAGGTGATCGACAACCAATTCCGGTACGGCCGCGATGGCGTGTTCGCCATCACCAGCCGCAACAACGTCTTTAGCGGCAATCGCTTCAGCGACCTGCGCTTCGCGGTCCACTTCATGTACACCAACGACAGCGAGATCTCCGGCAACGTCTCGACCCGCAACATCATCGGCTATGCGATGATGTTCTCCAAGGCGCTCGTCGTGAGGGATAACGTCTCGGATCACGACCGCGACCGCGGCTTGCTGTTCAACGCGGCCAATGGCTCGCAGATCTCCGGCAACAGCGTGATCGGCGGGCTGCAGCCGGCAGAGCGCTGGGCCACCGCGGAGAACCGGGGCACCGACGAAGGCGTGCCGCAGGCCGATGCGAGCACGGCCACGCCGACCGCCGGCGCCCGTCCCGGTCCCGAGAAATGCGTGTTCATCTACAACACCAACAACAACCATATCACCGACAACTGGTTCGAAGGGTGCGAGATCGGCGTTCACTTCACCGCCGGCTCCGAGGGCAACGACATCAGGGGCAATGCCTTCGTCAACAATGCCAGCCAGATCAAGTATGTCGGCACCCGCCATCTCGACTGGTCGAAAAGCGGCCGCGGCAATTATTGGAGCGACAACCCGGGCTTCGACCTCAACGGCGACGGCATCGCCGACACCGCCTATCGGCCGAATGATCTGATCGACCGCGTATTGTGGACCGCGCCGGCCGCCAAGGTCCTGATCAACAGCCCGGCCGTGCAGGTGATCCGCTGGGCGCAGGCGCAGTTTCCCGCGATCCTGCCCGGCGGAGTCGTCGACAGCCATCCCCTGATATCGCCGCCGGCGCGCCGCGCCGCTGCAGAAAGCAGGCCCCGATGACCGCGACAATCCATGTCGCCGACGTGACCAAGCACTACGGCAAGGTCGAAGCCGTGAGGGGCGTGTCGTTCGATCTCGCCGCCGGCGAGATGGTGGCGCTGATCGGCCACAACGGCGCCGGCAAGACGACGCTGATGAAGATGATGCTCGGGCTGATCCGCCCCACCCGCGGCACCATCGCCGTACTCGGTGAAAATCCAGCCGCCGGCGAGTTCTCCTCGCGGCGCCGCCTCGGCTACCTGCCGGAGAACGTTGCCTTCGATGCCGCCCTTACCGGCCGCGAGACCCAGACCTTCTACGCACGGCTCAAGCGCGAGCCGGTCGGACAGGCCATCGAGTTGCTCGACGTCGTCGGACTAGGCGATGCCGCAAAGCGCCGCGTCAACACCTACTCCAAGGGCATGCGCCAGCGCCTTGGGCTGGCACAGGCGCTGATCGGCCGCCCGCGCGTGCTGCTGCTCGACGAACCGACCAGCGGTCTCGATCCGGAGCTCCGCCAGACCTTCTACGAGGTGATCGAGAGGCTCGCCGCCGAGGGCACGACGGTGCTGCTGTCGTCGCATGCGCTGACCGAGTTGGAGGAACGCGCCGGCCGCGTCATCATCATGAACCGCGGCCTGAAGGTCGCCGACGGCACACTCGACGAGTTGCGCCGCCTCGCGCGATTGCCGACCCGGATTCGAGTCAAGGTCGCCTTCCTGCCACCGTCGGGCCCGCCGGCCTGGCTCCCGCCGGCCGCGTCCTATCGCCGGGTGAACGGCCACATCGTCGAGATCGACGCAGCGCCGGACGAGAAGATCGAGCTGCTGCGTCTGGCGACGGCCGACGCCACCGCCGTCCAGGATCTCGAGCTCATTCCACCCAGTCTCGACGAGCTCTACGCGCATTTCCTGCGCCACGCGGAGCACCCGCAATGACCAGCGTGATCACCATCGCCGCCAAGGAGATCCAGCAGGCGATCCGCAATCGCTGGGTGCTGGCCTCGACCCTGCTGCTGGCCGGACTCGCGCTGTCGCTGACCTTCCTCGGCAGCGCGCCGACCGGTACCGTCGGCGCGCGAGCGCTCGATGTCGTCATCGTCAGCCTGTCGAGCCTGACCATCTTCCTGATCCCGCTGATCGCGCTTCTGATCTCGCACGATGCCATCGTCGGCGACATGGAGCGCGGCACCATGCTGCTGCTGCTCAGCTATCCCGTAGCGCGCTGGCAGGTGCTGCTCGGCAAGTTCCTCGGTCATCTCGCGGTGCTCGCCTTCGCGACCTGCCTCGGCTATGGCGCCGCCGCGGTGGCGCTGCTGATCGCCGGCAGCCACTTCGACAGCGACGGGCTCGCGGCCTTCGCGGCGATGATCGGCTCCTCCGTTCTGCTTGGCGCGGTGTTCGTCGCAATCGGCTATCTCGTCAGCGCCGTCGTGCGCGACCGCGGCACCGCAGCGGGTGTCAGCATCGGCCTGTGGC
This sequence comes from Bradyrhizobium sp. SZCCHNRI3043, assembly GCF_032377735.1. Lineage (NCBI taxonomy): Bacteria > Pseudomonadati > Pseudomonadota > Alphaproteobacteria > Hyphomicrobiales > Nitrobacteraceae > Bradyrhizobium > Bradyrhizobium sp. SZCCHNRI3043. The sequence continues at coordinate 126,198 of NZ_JAUHID010000006.1, read as the reverse complement.
TCGTGCTCGTCCTGATCTACGACATGGCGTTGCTCGGCCTTCTGGTGATCGACCAGGGCCGCAACGTCTCCGGCGGCGTGCTCAGCGCGCTGCTGCTGCTCAATCCGACCGATGCCTACCGGCTTTTCAACCTGACCGGCTTCGCCAATGTCAGCCTGTTCTCCGGCATGGCCGGGCTCGCCGGCAGCAGCACGCTGTCGGTGCAGGCGCTGCTCGCGGCGCTGGTGCTGTGGACGTTGGTACCGCTCGCCGGCGCCGCGCTGGCCTTCTCACGGAGGGAGCTATGAAACGCCTCGCTTTCGCCTGCGCGCTCATCGCCGCCTTTGCTCTCGGCGCCTGCAACGACAAGCAGGCCGCCGCGCCGCCGCCGCCGATCAAGCTGACGGCGGAGGCGATCGGGCACTATTGCGGCATGAACCTGCTCGAGCATTCCGGTCCCAAGGGACAGATCTTCGCCGCCAGCCTGATCGAGCCGGTGTGGTTCTCCTCGGCCCGCGACGCCATCGCCTTCACGATGCTGCCCGACGAGCCCAAGGACATCCAGGCGATCTACGTCTCCGACATGGGCAAGGCCGCGAGCTGGGACAATCCGGGTGCCGACAATTGGGTCGAAGCCCGCAAGGCGGTGTTCGTGATCGGCAGCCGACTCAGAAGCGGCATGGGCAGCGACGAGGCGGTGCCGTTCTCGGATCGGAGCGCCGCCGAGCGCTTCGCGGCCGAGCACGGCGGTCGCATCGTCGGCTTCACCGAGGTGCCGCGCGACTATGTGCTGAGCTCCCCCGACGACAACGCCGGCACGAACGAGCCGGACCACAAGGGCACGACTGAGGTGCGACGATGACAAATCAGCTCTCGCGTTGGCGCTTCATCCGCATCAGCGCCGCACTGGCGGGCCTTGCGATCGCCCCCTGCGGCAGGCAGGCGGCCGGCAGCACCGCTGGCCTCGTCGAATGGCGCGGCACGTTGCTCGGCGCCGTTGCCACGATCAAGCTTCATCACCATGACCGGCGCGAGGCCGAGCGGGTGATCACGGTCTCGATCAGCGAAGCACGGCGACTCGAGCGCCTGTTCAGCCTTTATCTTGAGGACTCGGCGCTGGTCACATTGAACCGCACCGGCGTGTTGGTCGCACCGGCGCCGGAGCTGGTCGACATCCTCACGCTCTCGCAGCGCTACGCCGCGTTGACCGACGGCCGCTTCGACCCGACCGTGCAGCCGCTGTGGAGGCTCTATGCCGATCATTTTTCGCGCCCCGATGCGAATCCCGACGGCCCACCGCAGGCGGCCGTACAAGAGGCGCTGGCGCGGGTCGGCCATCAGCGGCTCAGCGTCAGCCGCGATCGCATCGTCATGCCGCGCGGCACGGCGCTCACCCTGAATGGCATCGCGCAGGGCTATGTCACGGATCGGATCGTCGACCTGCTGCGCAGCGAAGGCGTGCAGCAGAGCCTGGTCGACATGGGCGAAGCCCGCGCCATCGGCGCGCGGCCGGACGCCCGGCCCTGGGAGATCGCAATCGCCGACCCCGACGTTCCCGATCGGATCGCCGCGATGCTACCGATCATCGATCGGGCCGTATCGACGTCAGGCGCCTATGGCCTCCGCTTCGATCCGCACGGCCGCTTCAATCATCTGTTCGATCCGCACAGCGGCGGCTGCGCGCAGCGCTATCGCAGCGTGACCACGGTCGCCGGCAATGCCACGGCGGCCGACGCGCTTTCGACCGCGTTTAGTCTGATGTCGGAGCCTGAGATCCGTGCGCTGCTGCCGCGCACCGAGGTCGACCGTGTCCACCTGATCGACGCGGCGGGAGCCGCATTCGACCTTATCGGTTGAATTCTTTCTGCGGCTGGATCAGTCGAGAGCACGATCACAGGACGCCAGTCGAGGGACGAAACCACCGGCAGCTCGGACGCGACGCGCAGCGGGCCCGCCTCTTCATGTCATATCAAAACCGTGCGGCCATCTCCACGAGCCGCCTGTGCGCCCGCTCACGCGCCACGCCGGTGTGCGCGGCCGGCCCGCTGGTCGGCCCGATCGCCACGAAGTGCAGATCGCGAAGCCCCATGAAGCGCAGCGCCTCGCGCAAATAGGGCGTCGCGAGATCGGTGCGCCCCCGGCTGACGCCGCTGGTGAAGTCGCCGCCGCTGGCGAGGATCACCAGCGTCGGACGATCCTTCAGAAGTGGCAGGTAGCCGCGCGACGGATCGAAGCGAAAGGTGAGGCCCGGCTGATTGATGATGTCCAGCCAGTGCTTGAGCTTGTAGGGAATGCCGAAATTCCACATCGGCGTCGAGATCACGACGCGCTCGGCCAGATCGAGCCGCATCGCCATGCGCTCGGCCACCGCGAACGCCTCCCGCTGGCCATCGGTGAAGGCGCGTCCGCCCATGCGGGCATACTTCGCCTGCAAAATCTCTCCCTCGAACTCCGGCAGCTTCTCGCGCCACAGATTCATCTCGTCGACGTCCCAGCCCGGCCGCGCCTGCCTGAAGCGGTCGAGGAAGGCGTGCGCGCCGGCGCTGGATTCCGAATCTGCCCGCGGCGAGGCGAGGAGATGCAGCAGCTTGGGCATGTCTCACCCCAGCGCCCTGATCACAGCGTCGGCCCTGGTCACGACAGCAACGTTCTGCATGGCGAAGTTGATCGACGCATTGTGCCAGTCCGCGTTCATCGTCGAGCAGCAATCCTCCGGCACCACCATGAAGTAGCCTTTGTCGGCCCCTGTGCGCGCGGTGTGCTCGACCGACATGTTGGTCCAGGCCCCCGTATTGATGATCACGTCACGCCCGGTGGCCTTGAGAATGGTCTCGAGCCGCGTGCCCTCCCAGGCGCTCATCCGCATCTTCTCGACGACGAAGTCCCCGCTCCGCGGCTCCAGCCCAGCGACCGGCGCAGCCCCCCAGCTGCCGCGCACCATCGCCTTGCTGTCGACCAGCCCCTCGAACAGCGGCGCGTTCAAGGTCACGCCGGGGGCACCGGGCTCGACGACGAACCAGACGTGGACGATGACGACGCCGCGTGCGCGCGCGACCTCGGCAAGCCGGCGGACGTTGTCGACGACGCGCTGCTGCCTGGCATGACCGGGAGCCCCGGAATCGGCAAACGCGCCGCCGTCCATGATGACGTCGTTCTGCAGATCCTGGATGATCATCGCGCAGCGGCGCGGATCGAGCTGCATGTCGCCCGACGCCAGCAGCGGCGCCGATGGCGCGCCTGCGGACGTCGCGCTGGATGGGGACGAGCCCGCCGCAGCCCCCCGCGCCTGGGCCTTCATATAGGGCTCGTGGCGCGGGCCGACCTTGGTCGCGATCGCATAGACCGAATGCGTCGCGGTGAGATAGAGCGTGCGAAAATCGGCGCCGCCCCAGGCGAGATTGGCGACCAGTTCCGGGACGCGCACCTTGCCGAGCAACTCGCCGGTGCGCGCATAGACCCAGACGCCGCCCGGCGCGGTCACCCAGACATTGCCGCGCTGATCGCATTTCATGCCGTCGGGCACGCCGGGCTCCAGCTCGGAGCGGATGCCGCTAGCAAACACGCGCCCGTTCGAGAGCGCCCCGTCGCTACCGACGTCGAACACGCGGATCAACGCCTGCACGGTGTCGTTGACATAGAGCAGCGCCTCGTCCGGCGAGAAGCACAGCCCGTTCGGCTGGTCGAACAGATAACGATCGACCAGCAGCCGCGGCGGACCGCCGCCCGACGGCACCCGGTAGACGCCCTGGAAGCCGAGCTGGCGCGGCCGCTCGACGCCGTAGACCGGCATGCGGCCATACCAGGGATCGGAGAAGTAGATTGCGCCGCTGGAATGGACGCACACGTCGTTCGGACTGTTGAGCTCCTGGTTATCGACATGCGAGGCCAGGATCTCGCGGCGGCCATCGGGCCGCTCGCGCACCAGCGACGACGTCGCGTGCTCGCAGACGATCAAATTGAGGTCGGCATCATAGGTCATGCCGTTGCACTTGTTCGACGGCCGACGCATCTCGACCACGCCGCGCTTCGCGTCCCAGCGGCGGCGGACGTCGGCCGGCATGTCGGAGAACAGCAGGAAATGCTCGATCGGGTGCCAGATCGGCCCTTCCGTGAATTCGAAGCCGGTCGCGACCTGGGACACCGGTGCGTAGGGGTCGATCAAGCTCTCGAATTCAGGGCGCAAGGTCACATGGGTCATGGCCGATCCTCGCGCCGACTACGCCGGAAACCATTGCCGCTGCGGCAGCGACTGCACGATGGGACCCGGCACCTGGTCGTGCAACCGCCCTGTCACCACGCCGCCCTCGATCTTGGCCGGGCGATCATGCACCGGCAACAGATAGCGGGAGCTCGACAGCAGCTTCTTGATCGCCGCCTTCTCGGCGCGCTTCGAGGTGCCGTGATTGCCGGTCGTGCGCGGCTCCGCGTCCTGGATCTCGTTGAACGGGGTCACGATCTGGTCGTTGAAGTCGTAGATCACGTCGCCGCAGATGGTGGCGATGCCGTCGGCGGTGTGGACGTGGATGTTCATCGAGCCTTCGGTGTGGGCATTGGCGGCGTCGCAATAGACTCCCGGCATCAGCTCAACGGGTCCGGTCAGCTCGAGATCGAGGAAGCGCAGCGCGCTCTTGGTGTGCAGCCGGTCGATCAGATGCTTGATGTCCGGCGCCGGATATTGCGGGTGCATCAGCCCGGACACCGAATATTCAAGCTCGCGGCGGTTGAGCACGACCGTCGTGTTCATCGGGAACAGATCGTCCTTTCCCGCATGATCGATGTGCAGATGGGTGTGGCAGACATAACGGACGTCGCCCATGCGCACGCCGTGCCGCGCCAGCTGGTTCTCGATCATGTTCTCATGGTACTGCAGCCCGCGCATGCCCAGCGTCTCCATGATCTGGTTGGAGCGGTAGCCGGTGTCGACCACGACCGGATACGGTCCGCCCAGGATCAGGAAGCCGAGCGTCAGCACCCGGCGGGTGCGGCCGCAGTCGCGGCCCAGCACGAGGAAGCTCGATTCGAGCTCGATATCACCATAGTCGAGAATCTTGATTTCCAGCGCCATGAGCGTTCCCTGTTGCTTTTGTTGTCGTTGCAGGCGGTATCATCCCAGCCGATAGACGCGGCGCGCCGTCTCTCCCATGACCTGCGCACGTGTACGCTTGTCGAGGCCGTGGATGGCAGCCTCATAGGCTGCCACCAGTGTGCGATAGTCGGTCCAGAGCTTCTCGATCGGAAAGTTCGAGCCGAACAGGCAGCGCTCGGGGCCGAAGATAGCGAAGGTCTCGCGTACGACATCGGCGACATCAGCGGGATCGTTGCGGCGGATGAAGGTGCCAAGGCCCGAGAGCTTGCTGACGACATTGCGGCAGGCCGCAAGCTTATGCATGCCGGCGCGCCATTGCGCGCGTCCCGCCGGCGACCGGTCCTCCAGCATGCCGGCGTGCTGGAGGACGAAGGTGACGGCCGGACAGCTCTCGGCCAGCGCCGCGGCGCCGGCCATTTGCCCGGCAAACACCTGCAGGTCGAACGACCAGCCGTAGTCGGCCAGCCGCGCCATGTTGGCGCGGACATTCCGTTGACTGCAGAGATCGGGCGACTCCGCGAACCGGTACAACGGATTCTCATGCCAGTGCAGCTGCATGCGAACGCCGCGCACCAGCGGATAACGCGCGAGCCGATCGAATTGCGGCCGCGCGTCATCAACGGCGAGATCGGCATAGGCGACGATGGCATGCGGATAGCCGTGCTGATCGGCGGTGCGCTGCACCCACGCGGCCTCCTCCTCGAAGCCGTCCTTGGCCCAGTTGGTCTGGACGTAGACCGATTGCGTCACACCGCTGCCGGCGATGTCCCCGAGATATTCCTCGATCGGGTAGTCGCGCCGGATCGACTCATAGGGCCCGAAGATCCGCGGCTGCATCGGGCCGACCAGCCAGGGCAGGTCGGCCTGGCGCCAGATGTGATGATGCGCATCGACATAGCCGGTCATGCCGCCCTCCTCTGCGCCAGCGACAACACATGCGCGACGATGGCCTCGTCCGAGCCGCCCGGCACCATGTCATCGACAAGTGGCGCAATGGCCTGCAGCGCTTCCGTCTGCGGCCTGAAGCCCGGCCCAGTCGCCAGCGGCGTCAGCCAGCTCAGGCGCCAGGCGCGCAGCGACAGTTTCCACACGGCTTCGCGGAGCACTTGATGGTCACCCCGCTCCAGCCCGTCCGAGATCACCAGAACCGCCGCGCCCCGCGCATAGATCGAGAATCGCGGCACGCCGAGGAAGGCCTGCAGCGCCTCGCCGATGCGCGTGCCGCCGTCCCAGTCGCTGACGAGATGCGAAGCCGCCAGCAGCGCCTGCTCGCGCCGCTTCAGCCGCAACGGCCGCGTGACCCGCGTCAGCCGCGTGCCCAAGGTGAACACCTCGGCCTGCGGCACCGCCTGGACCAACACATGAGCGAGCCGCATGTTGTCCTCGGTCCGCGCCTTCATCGAGCCGGAGACGTCGATCAACAGCAGCAGCCGGCGCAGCCGCGGCCGGCGCCTCAAGCGCCGCAGCGACAGCACCTCGCCATCGCGCCGCACGCTTTCACGCAAGGTTCGGCGCAGGTCGACGAAGCTGCCGCGCCGCGTGCGCATGCGCCGATGGCCTCGCCGCTTCGGTAGCTTCGCACGCGCCTGCCGCGCCAGAAGCTGCAGCGGACCGCCTCCCGTGGTCGCACTCAACCGACGCGCAACCAACGCCTCGGCGCGCGTTGCCGCCAGACCGGACTCGTTCTGGTCCTGCGCAATGTCGGGATCGACGGCGCTGTCGCCCTCCTCCTGCAGCCGCACGACATCGTCCTGCCTGTCGCTCTCGCTGAACGCCGTCGCCTCGGCGACACCGAAATGGACGTCGAACAGCAGATTGTAGGTCGCGAGCCGCTCGGGAGGTGGCGCGAGGGTCGCCGTCCCGGCACGGCGGATATCCTCGATGCTGACAGGCCCCAGCAGTTCGATCGCAGCGAGGAAGGCGGTGGTCTGCTCCGGCGCAATTGCGAAGCCGTTTCGCCGCAACAGCGCAGCGAATGTCACGAAGATCTCAGTCGCAGGCGGCAGGCGCGCCTCGCTCATGTCATCGCCTCCGCAAGCAGGGCATCGAGCCGAGGCGCGATGAAGGACAGATCCTCCTCGTCCTTCAGCGCTACGCCGATCGAGCGCCGGAAGGCGTCGGGCCAGCGCGCGCCGGTCTGGTTCAGAAGCGTCGCGGCCTCGGCCCAGTCGACTGCCTCGGCAATGCCGGGCGCCTTGCTCAACGGCTCACGCCTGAGCTTCGCCACCGCCGCCACGACGGCGCGCGCGGTCGCCTCGGCCACGCTGGACGCGCGCATCATCACGATCCGTGCCTCGCGCTCCGCATCGGGATAGTCGATCCAATGATAGACACAGCGGCGGCGCAGCGCTTCATGCAGCTCACGGGTGCGGTTCGAGGTCAGCACCACGATCGGCCGCTCGGCGGCACGGATCGTGCCACGCTCTGGAATCGAGATCTGGAAGTCGGAGAGGAATTCGAGCAGGAAGGCCTCGAACTCCTGGTCGGCGCGATCGATCTCGTCGATCAGCAGCACCGTCGAGTCGGGCGCGCGCAGGCAGGCCAGCATCGGCCGCTCGATCAGAAAACTCTCGCCATAGATGTCGATGCTGTCCTCGCCGGCCTGGCGGATCGCGAGCATCTGGCGCGGATAGTTCCACTCGTAGAGCGCCGCCGCAGCGTCGACGCCTTCATAGCATTGCAGGCGGATCAGCTTGCGGCCGAGCACCGCGGCGACTGCCTTCGCCGCCTCGGTTTTTCCGACGCCGGGCGCACCCTCCAGCAGCAGCGGCTTGCCTAGCGCAAGCGCGAGATAGGCAGCGGTGGAGAGTCCCTCATCGGCGAGATAATAAGCCGCGCGCAGCGCCTTCTCCAGCGCCTGCGGCGAGTCGATGCCGACGATGTTGCTGCGGACGACCATATCGTTTCACCGCCGCGTCTGCGGCCGCGCGCCGCCCTGAGCCTTGATCGCGCGCAGCACCTTCTCCGGCGTGATCGGCAGCTCGTCGATTCGCACGCCCACCGCATTGAAGATCGCATTCGCGATCGCGGGCAGCACCGGATTGGCGCACATCTCACCCGGCCCCTTGCCGCCGAACGGGCCGTCCGGCGCGGGGCGTTCCAGCACGGCGATGTCGTGCGGACAGATGTCGCCGGGTCCCGGCATCAGATATTCGACGAAGTCGCGCGGCCCTTGTTTGGGATCGGGATAATACGGCTCGGTCGTCTCATAGAGTGCATGGCTCATGCCCATCCAGGCGCCGCCGACCAGTTGCTGCTCGACCAGACGCGGATTGAGCGCACGTCCCAGCTCATAGGCGCTGTCCATCCTGACCACGCCGACCTCGCCGGTCTCGTCATCGACCTCGACCTCCGCGACGAGGCACGCATGCGCGTAGCAGGTGGCCGGCGACATCTCGCCGGTCTCGGGATCGACGTCCGACAACGGCACCAGGAAGATGCCGCGACCGGAGATGGTCTTGCCCTGTCGGAACTGGGCGGCGATGGCGACGTCCTTGACCGAGATCGAGCGATGCGGCGCGCTCTTGACGTGGATGTTGCCGCGGCCGTCGGTTTCGAGATCGCTGGCGTTGACCTCGAGCTCCTCGGCCGCGGCCTCCATCATGACGCCGCGCGCCTCCTTGGCCGCCGCCATGACGGCATTGCCGACGCGATGGGTGCCGCGCGAGGCGAACGAGCCCATGCAGTGCGGCCCGGTATCGGAATCGGCGGTGTCGACATAAACGTCCTCGACCGGCACGCCGAGCGTCTCGGCGCAGATCTGCCGCGTGACCGACTTCATGCCCTGCCCGAGATCGATCGACGACAGCGCCACCGTGAACTTGCCGCTGGGATTGGAATGCACCAGTGCCTGGCTCGGATCGCCGCCGAGATTCATGCCGATGGGATAGTTGATCGCCGCCATGCCGCGGCCGCGGTGCCTGGTCATGTCAGCGCCTCCTCGTTCCGAACACCGACGAGAACCGCGTCGCGCCATGCGCGGGAGCCGGTGCCGGGCTCTGTGGGGGTGGTGACGGCGGCTCAGGAGGTGGAGAAACTGGAAGCCCTCGGTCGTAGCTCGTGCGCTGCTGCGCCGGCGCAGGCCGCGCGCTCACCGGCTCACGTGGCGTGGAGGGAACAGCCGCCCGGGCCCCGCCGCCATCCTTGCGCGACGACATGCGGCGGAACTCCTCGCGGATCGGCCATTTGGCCTTCTCGGCCGCGACCTGCACGCATTCGATCAGCGCCGTGTTCTTGGCCTCGCGGCGATGCGCCTTCATGTCGCCGTCGCGATAGGCGTTGAGGATGCGGAACTCCATGGGGTCCATGCCGATCAGATGCGCGAGCTTGTCCATCTGGCATTCGAGCGCGAAGTCCATGCCCGTGATGCCAAAGCCGCGCATCGCGGTGGCCGGCGTGCGGTTGGTGTAGACGCAGTAGATGTCGCCATGGACGTTCGGGATCGTGTAGGGACCGGGCAGGTGCGCGGCGCATTTGACCACCGCGTAGCTCGACAGCCGCGTGTAGGCGCCCGAGTCGAAATAGGCGCGGATCTGGCGCGCGACGATGCGGCCGTCGCGCATCACGCCGTCCTTGACGTAGATGCGCTCGGCGCCGCGTGGTGGGCCGAACTGCATCTCCTCCTCGCGCCCGAGCACATAGCGCACCGGCCGCCCCGTCAGCATCGCGGCCAGAATGGCGAGCGGCTCGGTCAGCGTATCGACCTTGCCGCCGAAGCCGCCGCCCACGGTGCCGCCGATGAAGTGGAAGGTGTTCGACGGCAGGTCGAGGATCTTGGCGCAGGTGTCGAGCGAGAAGAACAGCGCCTGGGTGGAGGTGTAGACGACATAGCGGCCGTTGGTGTCGGGTGCGGCGATCGAGCCGTTGGTCTCGACCGGCGCGTGCTCGATCGGCGACATCTGGTAGCGCTGCTCCAGCACATGGTCGGCCTGCGCAAAGCCGCGCTCGACATCGCCGAAGCGCAGCTTCTGGTGATCGTAGCGCTCGTGATAGGTGAACGTGTTCTTCGGATAGGTCTCGTTGACAACAGGCGCGCCCGGTCTCAACGCCTCCTCGACATCGAACTCGGCCGGCAAGCTCTCGTAGTCCACCCGCACCTTGGCAGCCGCCTCGGCTGCGGCGCGCGGCGTGTCAGCGACTACGGCAACGATCGGCTCGCCCTTGTAGCGGACCTTATCGACGGCGAGCGTCGGCTCATCGTCCTTGCCGAAATTGATCAGGCTGAGCAGCGTGTTGAGGTTGCGCGGCACGTCGCTGCCGCGGATGACCCGCCGCACGCCCTCGCTCCGCTCAGCCTCGCTGATGTCGATGCGGCGCAGCCGGGCATGCGGCTGCGTCGACCTCACGACCCTCAGATGCAGCATGCCCTGCAGCTTGTGATCGTTGAAATAGGTCGAGGTCCCCGTGACATGGCCCAGCATGTCCTGGCGCTGCGTGCCCTTGCCGACCTCGTTGAGATTGTCGTCGCGCTCGTCGGCGAAGATGTCCTTGCGCAGTTCCAGCATGGCGATCTCCCCTCAGGCGCTCGCGCGCAGCGACGCGGCTGCCGCCAGCACCGCATTGATGATCGGCTCGTAGCCGGTGCAGCGGCAGATGTTGCCGGAGATCGCCTCCACCACCTGCTCGCGGCTCGGCTGCGGGATCTTGTCCAGCAGCGCCTTGGCCGCCATCAGCATGCCCGGCGTGCAATAGCCGCATTGCGCGGCAAAACCCTCGGCGAAAGCGCGCTGCAGCGGATGCAGGGTCGGGCCGCTCTTGATACCGTCGAGCGTCTCCACCGCGCGGCCCTCGACGGCTTCGGCGAGCGTCAGACACGACAGATGCGCGTCGCCGTCGATTAGCACGGTGCAGGCACCGCAGCCGCCCTGACCGCAGCCGAATTTCGGCGTGACGTCGCCGATCATCTCGCGCAGCACGACCAGGAGATTGGTGCCGCCGTCGACGAACAGCGCGACGTCGCGACCATTGTGCCGGAACTGAAGTGGGGTCTTGGCCATGGTCTAGCTCTCCTGTCCCGACAGCAGCCGCCGCAGATGCACGCCGACCACTTCGCGGCGATACCACGCGCTCGCCAGCGAATTGTCCGTGGGTGCCGTTCCCTCGGCTGCCGCCGCAGCGGCGGCGCTGATCGCGCCGGCATCGAGCGGCCGGCCTTCGAGCGCGCGCTCAGCGGCCTTGGCGCGAACAGCGGTCGGCGCCATCGATCCCAGCGCGATCCGCGCACCGGTCACGCGGCCGCCGCTCTGCGGAAGATGCGCCGCGAGCGTAATGACTGATCCGCCCTTCGGCTTGATGCGCGCGATCTTGCGATAGCGGAACGCATCTGATGACGCCGGCCTGATGCAGGACACGGCGACCACCAGCGCAGCACCCTGGCGGTCGCGCGATTGCAGGAAATCCTCGATCGGCATCTCCCGGACGCCAAAGCCGCCCTGCAGCGAGACCATGCCGTCGAGCGCCAGCAGCGCCACCGCGAAGTCGCCGAACGGGGCCGGTGCGAACAGATTGCCGCCGATGGTGCCCATGTTGCGCACCGCCGGGCCGCCGATCGAGCGCGCCGCCGGATGCAGAAACGCAAGGTCGCGCTCGGCCAGCACGCGGGCGAAGGTGACGCCGGCGCCGATCCGGGTGCGCCCGCCCGTGGCGTCGATGCTCTGCAGCGCGCGATCGGTGGCGCGGATCACGGTGGCGATCGAGACGTCGCCTTCGTTGAGATCGCGCATGACCAGCGTGCCGCCGCCCAGATAGCGCGCGGCGCGGTCCGACGACAGCGCAGACGCAGCTTCGCTCGCGGCCTGAAACGTCTTCACCGTAACCGGCATCGATTCACCTCGTCCTCATGCCGCCTGCTTCAGATGCGATCGGATCGCTTCGAAGCCGGCTTGGTAGATGTCTTCCGCCACCATGCGCGTCAGCACCTCGGCCTGTTCGGGCCGCGTCGTGAAATGGCTTTCCCAGTGCCAGAAGGTGCGGTCGCCGTCGGTGACCGGCAGCAGCCGGACATGGGCGACGTAGTTGAACAGCTGTAGCGGCGTATCGAGCAGGCAATAGCTGAAGCTCTGTTCGAGATCGGACAGCGCCAGCAGCTGCTCACGCAGCTCTGAGCCATCCTTGAGACGGAAGCGCCTGACACAGCCGATCTTGTCAGACGTCTGCGAACGCTCGATCGCCGACGTCGCGACCGCCGGGTGCCAGCGGTCATGGCCGTTGAAGTCGCGCAGCACCTCCCACACGGCCTCCGTCGGCGCGTCGATGATGGTGCTCTTGACGACGTGCGGCACGGCGTTAGCCTCCGAACGCGCGCTTGAGCGCATCGAAGCCGCCCTGGAACACGCCGCCGCCGATCGAGGCGACGAGATCGGCCTCGCGCTCCGGCGCGCAGTCGAACTCGGCGGTCCATTCCAGGAAGGTCTTATCGCCATCCGTGACGGGGGTCAGCCGCAAGGTGGCGACGTAGTTCGTCACCCCCATCGGCGATTCCAGAATCGAATAGGTGCAGAACATGTCGTAGTCGGACAGGCCGAGCAGCTTCTCGCGGATGCGGTCGCCGTTGCGTAAGCGGAAGTCCCGGACACAGCCGATCTTGTCGGCGGGCTCACCGCCCTCGATCCGGCTCTCCGCAATCGCCGGATGCCAGTTCGGCAAGCCGTTGAAGTCGCGGACGCGCGCCCACACCCGATCGTTGCGGGCGCTCACGACGGTGGAGACGTAGACCCTCGCCATGGTGCCTCACCCCTTTTTGCGCGGACCGCGGTCGGCCGGCGGTTCGGTTGGGCTGGCGTCCCCCCCTCCGCTTCCCCCTGCGTCCTTGCGCGCCGAGGTCTCTTTGCGGATGCCCTGCATGTCCCTGGCTTCGCGGATCAAGCCCGGCATCTTGGCAAGGCTGCCGCCCTCGACGCCGATGTCGGAGAGGATGGAGTCGATCAGCGGCGCCTGGACACGGTAGCGCAGCGCGGAGTCGATCACCTCGTCGGTAGCGCTGCGGCCCCCATTGCCGTTGCCGCCATTGCCGTTCAGGCCGTCGACCTGGAGGATGCGGATGCCCTCGATCTTCTCCATCGGCTTGACGCTCTCGCGCACGATACCCTCGATCCGGTCGAGCAGCTTGCGCCGGAACAGCGAGTAGCGCGCCTGGTCGGTCAGCACATTCTCGGCCTCGTTGAGCAGCTTCTGTGCTTCCGCCTCGACAGCCGCGCGGACCCGCTCGGCCTCGGCGGCGATCCGGGTCTCCTCCGCCTGCTTTTCGGCAATCAGCACCTCCACGGTCTTGCGCCGGCGGGCGATCTCGCTCTCGCGCGCAGTGATCACCTTTTCCGTTGCCTCGGTGGCACGCGTGCGCGCCTCCTCGGCGGCGACCTTGGCCGCGGATTCCTCCAGCGACTTCTGATACAGCGCGATCGCCTTCTCCATCAGCGCCGTCTCGACGTCCTTCTCGCGGTTCACTTCGAGCTTGCGCAGCTCGCGCTCGCGGCCGATGCGGGCCTCGTCGAGACCGCGATCGGAGGCGATGCGCGCGCGCTCGACCTCCTCGCGGGCGGCGATCTCGGCCTCCTGCAGCGACTGCACACGCGCGACCTCGAGCTGCTCGATGGCGCGGCGGCGCTCCAGCCGGACGGCCTCCAGCGCCTGTTCGCGCGACACGTCCGCAGTCTCGACCTGCTTGCGCGCGACGATCTCGGCTTCCTTGACCTGCCGATCGGCATCGATGCGCTCAGCGCGCTTGGCGGCGAGCTCGATCACCCTGATCTCATCGGCGAGCTCGATCGCCTTCTTCTGATCGATGTTCAGCACCTCGCGCGTCCGCGACGAGGCGATGCGCTCAGCCTCCAGCGCCAGCTCGACCTCGATGCGGCGCCGCTCCACGGCCTCGCGCCGCTTCAAATCCGCGGCTTCGACGGCCTCGGTGCGCTGGATCTCCAGGCTCCGCGTCTCCTTCTCGGAGCGGATGCGCTTCTCGGCGACAGCCTGTTCCTGCGCGATACGGGCCGCCTCGATCGCTTCGCGCGAGGCGATGTCGGCCTCCTCGATAGTCCGGATGCGCGCGATCTCCAGCGCTCGGACGCGTTCCTCCTGCGCGATGCGGCTGGCTTCCGTCGCCTCGCGCGCGGCAATGCCGGCGATCTCGATGCCCTGGTTGCGCTCGATCTCCAGCTTGCGCGTGGCATGCTCGGCGGCGATGCGCTCTGCGGACAGCACCTGCTCACGCGCAATGCGCGCGGCTTCGACCGCCTTCTGCGCCTCGATCTCGGCCTCCTGGATGTTGCGCACCTGGGCGATCTCGGTGGCGCGCGTCCGCTCGTCGGAGCTGATGCGCTCCAGGTTCACGATCATGGTCTGCGCGATCCGCGCCTTCTCGGTCGCCTCGCGCGCCGCGATCTCCGCCTGCTCGATCGCGCGGGTGCGCTCGATCTCACGGCGGCTTGTCTCCTCGTCGTTGGCGATGCGCGCATCCGAGACCACGCGGTCCTGCTGGATCCGCGCCTTCTCCACTGCCTCGCGCGCCGCAATCTCAGCCTCCTCGATGGTACGGGTCCGCTCGATGTCGCGCTGGCGCACCTCGCGCTCGGATTCGATGCGCGCGGCATCGATCGCGCGCTGGTTGGCGATGCGCGCCTTCTCGATGTCCTCGCGCGCCAGCAGCTCGCGCTCCTCGACCGCGCGCGTGCGCTCGATCTCCCGCTGCCGCGTGTCGCGCTCGGCCGCGATCCGCGCCTCCGCAATCGTCAGCTCGTTGGCGATGCGGGACTTCTCGATCGCCTCCCGTGCCATGATCTGTGCCTGCTCAGCCTCGGTCTCACGCAGCGCGCGCTCGCGCGCGACCTCCGTCCGCTGCAAGGCACGGCGCATCTCGATGTCGCGCTCCTGCTCCAGCCGTGCCGTCTCGCTCTCCCGCTCGATCTCCAGCGCCTCGCGCTCGGCTTCGAGATTGCGGGTGCGGATCTTGATCATCGAGTCCTGCTCGATGTCGTTGCGCAGCTTGCGCTTGCTTTCGATGTCCTCCATCAGCCGTGTCAAGCCCTCGGCGTCGAACCGGTTCGAGGGGTTGAAGAATTCGAGATCGGTCTGGTCGAGATCGGTGATCGCGACCGATTCCAGCTCGAGGCCGTTCTGGGCCAGCGCCTCGGCGGCCGCCGCTTTGACGCGCGAGACGTAGTCGCCGCGCTGCTCGTGCATCTGCTCCATGGTCATCTCCGCGGCGACCGCGCGCACGGCGGAGATGAACTTTCCGGACAGCAACGCGTGCAATTTTTCCGGCTCGAGGGTGCGGCGGCCAAGCGTCGCCGCCGCGATCGACACGGCCTCGCGGGTCGGCTGAACGCGAACGTAAAAATCGGCCTCGACGTCGACCCGCATCCGGTCGCGCGTGATGACGGCGTCCTGCCGCGCACGCGTGATGCCCATCGGCAGAACGTTCATGTTGACCGGCGTATAGTCGTGGATGAACGGCAGCACGAAGGCGCCCCCATTGATCACGACGCGCTCCCCCATGAAGCCGGTGCGGACGAAGGAGACCTCCTTCGAGGAGCGATGATACAGCCAGTTGACGATGTAGACGGCGACCACGATGACGACGATCGCGACGATCAGCCAAAGGATCAGCTCACCAACCAGAACCCCGGACATCTCATTCCTCCCTCGGTCTCCCGTCCGGCGAGCGCGGCGCCGTGCACCGTTGCTGCCGGATCTCTTGTTGTCGCCTCAGACGCGGCGTGGCCGCGAGCTGATCGCCTTGAAATGTCGCACCTGCTCCGTCAGCGCCCGCTCCACCGGCAGCCGTTCCATCGAGGAGGCGCCGTAGAAGCCGTGGCAATTCTTCGTATGCTTCATGATGAAGTCGGCATCGGCCGGCTCGGCGATCGGGCCGCCATGCGCCAGCACCAGGATCTCCGGGTTGACGCTGAGCGCAGCCGAGGCCCAGCTATCGATCAGGCCGGGGCAGTCATCGAGCTTGGGCGCGGTCTGCGCGCCGATCGAGCCGCCCGTGGTGAGACCGAGATGGCAGACGATGATGTCGGCGCCGGCGATCGCCATGCCCGCGGCCTGGGCCTCGTTGAACACGTAGGGCGTCGTCAGCAGGTCCTTGTCATGGGCGCGCCCGATCATGTCGATCTCTAGCGCGTAGGAAATGCCGGTTTCCTCCAGATTGGCGCGGAAGGTGCCGTCGATCAGGCCGACGGTCGGAAAGTTCTGCACGCCGGAGAAGCCGAGCGTCTTCAGCTCATCGAGGAAGACATCCATGTCACGGAACGGGTCGGTGCCGTTGACGCCCGCCAGCACTGGGGTGGACTTCACCACCGGCAGCACCTCGCTCGCCATCTCCACGACGATCGCATTGGCGTCGCCATAGGCCATCAGCCCGGCGAGCGAGCCGCGGCCGGCCATGCGATAGCGACCGGAATTGTAGATCACGATCAGGTCGATGCCGCCGGCCTCCTCGCATTTGGCCGACAGGCCGGTGCCGGCGCCGCCGCCGATGATCGGCACACCACGGCGCACCATGTCGCGAAACTTCTTCAGCAGCGGTGCGCGCTCATATCTCGCCATCCCCTCACCTCGCCTGTCTGCGCCGCGCCGGCAGCCGCCCGAGCATCGGCCTGATGGCGCCGACGATCGCCGCGACGAACTCGTTGTCGTTGATGTGATGCGGCACGCGGATCAGGCGCCGGCTCGAGGTCTGCCGCACGGTCTGTTCGAGGCTGCGGAACAGCGCCTCGTCCGCCTCGCGATCGAAGAACGGCTGGCCCGGCGCATCGAGCGCCGAGACGCCCTTCTCGGGCAGGAAGAACCGGACCAGCCCGTCCATGCGATTGAGCCGCTCGCCGATCCAGCGCCCCATCTGCGCGTTCTCCGCCGCCGTCGTCCGCATCAAGGTGACCTGCGGGTTGTGGACGTGAAACTTGCGGCCGCGATAGCGCTCCGGAATGGTCTCGGGCGCGCCGAAATTCACCATGTCGAGCGCGCCGACCGAGCCGACATAGGGCACGCGGCTGCGGATGATGGCGCCGAAGCGATCCTCGATGGCCGGAAACACACCGCCCATGAGCAGGTCGCAGACCTCGGTCGTGGTGAGATCGATCACGCCGGCGAGCATGCCGGACTCGACCAGCTTCTCCATCGAGCGGCCGCCGACGCCGGTGGCGTGGAAGACCAGGCACTCGTAGTCGTCGCGCAGCTCGGCCGTGAGCTTCTGCACCGCCGGCGTGGTCACGCCGAACATGGTGACGCCGATGGCGGGACGTTGCGGTCGGGTGCGGTCAGCGACGGCGGACTGCTGCTCGCGCGCCGTCACCATGCCGGCAAGCGCATGCGCGCCATTGCTCAGCACCGCGCGCGAAATCGAATTGAGTCCTTGGACGTCGGTGACCGAGTACATCATCGCGATGTCGGCCGGCCCGACATAGGGGCCGACGTCACCCGAGGCGACCGACGAGATGATCAGTTTCGGTACACCGACCGGCAGGTCGCGCATTCCCGGCGCGACCAGCGATGTGCCCCCAGACCCTCCGGCCGAGATGATGCCGGCTACGTTGTCCTGCCGCCGCAGCCAACGTGCGAAAGCTTCTGCCATCGCGGTGACCGATGCGCCGCGATCGGGGCCGAACACGGCGGAGCCGCTGCGGGGATGATTGAGTGCGACCTCCTGGGCCGAGACGTCGCAGCTCGCGTGCCGTCCGCTGGTGGAGACATCGACAAGTCGGGTGCGCAGGCCGTGGCCCGCGACGATGTCGCGGATGAAGCGCAGCTCGTCACCCTTGGTGTCGAGCGTGCCGACCACGATCACCGCCGGCGGGCCCGCCGCGATCGACACGGCGCCCTCGCGACTTTGGCGAGTTGCCTCGTCGAGCCGGGTCACACTGGTGGACAGCGTGCGCGCCTTGGCCTCGATCTGCGCGATCGGCACCGGCTGCGACCAGCGCGTCGGCAGCACGGGATTAGAGACGTAAACCTTGACGGGCGCAGCTTTCGGCGTCGTTGACACCGCCGCACCTGCGACGGGCACCTCCTGAACCCCTCCCGTCCCGAGATCGGTCTCGTCGCCGGCATGCTGGCCGACGCCGAGCAGACGCTGCTGCAGCTCGCGATCGGCGGCGAGCCGGGCCGAGTCGATGATGCGGTTGATGCGGCCGTTGACCATGATGGCCACGCGCGGCGAGATCGCCGTGGCGACGCCGATGTTCTGTTCGATCACGAGGACCGCCATGTCGCCGTCCTGGCCGAGCCGGATCAGCATCTCCTCGACCTGGGCGACGATGACCGGCGCCAAGCCCTCTGTCGGCTCGTCCATGATCAGGAGCTGCGGATTGGTCAGCAGCGCGCGCGAGATCGCCAGCATCTGCTGCTCGCCGCCCGACAACTGGCCGCCGCCATTGTTGCGCCGCTCGGCGAGGCGCGGAAATGTCTCGTAGACGCGCTCGACGGTCCAGGCGCCGCGGCGCTGGCCCGCTGCCAGGCGCAGGTGCTCGTCGACGCTGAGCGAGCGCCACAGACGCCGCCCCTGCGGCACATAGCCGACGCCGAGCCGCGCGATACGCGCCGGATTGAGCCCGGTGATATCATTGCCGCGCAGCCGCACCGTGCCGCCGGACGGCCGCAGCAGGCCCATGATGGCCTTGCACAGCGTCGTCTTGCCCATGCCGTTGCGGCCGACCAGCGAGAACACGCCGCTGTCGAGCCGGAGATCGACGCCCTGCAGCGCATGCGAATGGCCGTAGTACACGTCGAGGCCGCGGACCTCGAGCGCAGGCGCGGAGCGGCGGATGTCATTCATGACCGCCTCCGAGATAGAGCTCCTGCACCTCCGGATCAGATTCGATCTCCTGCGGCGCGCCCTCCTTGAAGATGCGGCCGTTGTGCATCATCGTCACGCTCTCGACGACGCGCAGCGCCACGTCCATGTCGTGCTCGATGATGATGTAGCCGATGTGCGGCGGCAGCGCGGTGAGGATCTCGACCAGCTCGCGCCGCTCGGTCGGCGACAGGCCCGCCGCCGGCTCGTCGAACAGGATGAATCGCGGCGCTCCGGCCAGCGCCAGCGCGATCTCGAGCTGGCGCTGCTGGCCATGGGCCAGCTCCGACACCAATTGATCGCGCACTGACGTCAGATGCACCGCCTCGATCAGGCGTTCGGTCGCCTGCATCAGTGCATCGTTGACGCTGGGTCGCAGCATCGAAAACCGCGCGCGCGAGACGCCGCGGCAGGCCAGGTAGACATTGTCGCGCACCGAGAGGCCGAGGAACAGCGCCGAGATCTGGTAGGTGCGGCGCAGCCCGCGGCGGATCCGCTCATAGGGCGGAAAGGCGGTGATGTCCTCGCCGAAGAAGCGGATCGTGCCGGAGGTCGGCAGAAAGTCGCCGGTGACGCAATTGAACAAGGTGGTTTTCCCGGCGCCGTTCGAGCCCAGCACCGCGCGCCGCTCCCCAGGCCGCACCGTGATCGTGATGTCGGTCAGCGCGGCGAGCGCACCGAACATCCGCGTCACGCCGCGCAATTCGAGGGCTGCAGTCGAGCCGAGCGCCGAGAGCCGGTCCGCGACCCTATCCATGGCCGTAACCTCCGGGGCGCGACGCCGGCTCCGATGCCTTGCTGCGACGGCGCCACCGATCATAAAGGCCGATCACGCCATCGGACGACCAGAAGACGATGGCGAGGAAGCCGAGCCCGATCAGCAGCCGGAACCGGTTGCCGTCGAGCCCGACCTTCACCAGGAAGTCGAGCGCAAAGGTGCGCAGGATGACGAAGATGAAGGCGCCGATATACGGCCCGACCGGCCGGGTGATGCCGCCGACGACGGCGACGATGAGAATGTCGATGCAGCGCTCGACCGCGACCGATCCGGGCGAGATCTGCCGATAGTTCCAGACCTGCAGCACGCCACCCATGCCGGCGATCAGGGCCGCGAACGCATAGGCGGCGATGCGATGCGCATTGACGTTGAAGCCGAGCGTCGCCATGCGCCTGGGATTGTCGCGTACGCCCTGCAGCGCCAGGCCGAATGGCGCGCGCGACAGATAGAGCACGACGAAATAACACAGCGCGGCCACCGCGAGCGTCAGGTAATAGAACGCGATGTCCATGCGCCAATCGACGCCAAGAAAATGCGGCGTCGCAATCGTATTGATGCCGGTGTGGCCGTTGAAGATCGCCCAGTTCTGGTTGGTGAAGTAGTAGAACGCGGCGCCGATCGCGAGCGTGATCATGATGGTGTAGATGCCCTCGGTACGCACCGCGAGCGCGCCGCCGAGCGTGCCGAACAGCACCGCGAGCACCAGCGCCATGGGCGTCGCCAGCCACCACGGCCAGCCCAGGCTGATATTGGCGTTGCCGCTGACGCCGAACACGGCAACCATGTAGCCGGCAAAGCCCGCAATGGTCAGCTGCATCAGGCTGACCATGCCGCCATAGCCGGCGAGGAACATCAGGCTCAGCGCGATGGTGCCGAGGATCAGGGTGGTGCCGAATATCTCGATCAGGAAGAAGCCGTTGGCGATCAGCGGCATGATCAGCAGCAGGGCCGCGACCGCCCAGGCCCAGGGCTGCTCGGTGGCCGACCATGCCGCCGGTTGCGCTCTCGCGCTTCCCGCCAGCATGCTCTCCCGCGCCCGTGCCTCCTGGATCAGCGACATCTCACCGCCTCGCCAGGAGGCCCTGGGGCCGCAGCGCCAGCACCAGCACCATGATCAGGAAGGTCACGACGATCGCATAGGTCGGGATGTAGACCGAGCCGAGCTGCTCGGCGAGCCCGATGATGACAGCGCCGAGCGCCGCGCCAGGGATGGATCCCATGCCGCCGACGATGACGACGACCAGCGAGGCCAGCAGAAAGCGCGTATCCTCGCCGGGCGAGATCGACTGGAAGGTTCCGCCGACCACGCCGGCAATGCCGGCCAGCCCCGCGCCCAGCGCGAACACCAGCACGAAGACGAGCTGAATCTGCACGCCGGTCGCCGCCAGGATCTCGCGATCATCGACGCCGGCGCGCACGATCATGCCAACACGGGTGCGGTTGAGCGCGAGCCACATCGCGAGGCCGATCACGACCGAGCCGCAGAAGATCACCAGCCGTACCAGGGGATACTGCAGGAACACCGGCTCGCCCGACGATTTCATCGCCGTCATCAGCGGGAGCTGCACCGGTCCGATCAGCCAGGCCGGCGTCTGGATCTGATAGAAGTCGCCGCCGAACGCCCACAGCATCAGATCGGCGAACACGATCGAGAGGCCGATCGTCACCATGGTCTGGCGCAGGTCCTGCCCCTCCATGCGGCGAAAGACGAGCAGTTGCAGGAGAACGCCGATGGCCGCGACGACGATGAAGGCGGCGGCGAATGCGAGGATCCATGACCCGGTCGCGGCGGACACTCCGTAGCCCACATAGCCGCCGAGCAGATAGAGCGAGCCGTGCGCAAGATTGACGTTTCGCATCAGGCCGAAGATCAACGTAAACCCGCTCGCGACCAGGAAATACAGTCCGCCCAGCGTGATGCCGTTGAAAACCGCACTCAGGAACACCTTCTTCCGACCGATCGCCTCCTCGAGCCCCGGCGGCCAGACGGCGACGATCAGCCACGCCAGCAGCGCCAAGGCGAGGAGAATGATGAGAGACCAGATCGGGTGGCGCTCGATGAAGCGGCTCATCGTCCCTCCCTCATGGTCAGAGGGACGGATCCGTCATCACAGCGGAAAGGCGCATTCAGCCGAAGATCGCCGGGTGTGCCGGCCATCGCTCGTCCTCCCTCGTCGGATCCTTTTCCGGATCACGTTCCGAAGAGTGTAGCGGCAGACAAGCATGCGCACTTGATCGACAGTCTCTTTTCGCGCGACGCGCAGCAGCACGTCAGGCGCGCAGCACTTTTGCAGCGCGGCGATAGTCGGTCGGCGCCATGCCGACATTGCCGGCGAAGAAGCGCGTGAAGCCGCTCTGGGAGGTGAATCCGAGATCGAAGCCGATGTCGGCGATCGGCGACTCCGTCGCCACCACCGCATCGAGCGCCCGCTCCATCAGCAGCGTATTCAAATAGAGGTTGGGCGTTACTCCGGTCTGGCTACGGAACAGCCGATAGAAATGCGGCCGCGACAGTCCGGATTCGCGGGCTATGTGATCGAGCTCGATCTCGGCGCACGGACTGTCCGACATCAGCTTGATGCACTTGCGAACTCGAAAATCCGTCACTTCCGCGCACGGCCGCTCGGGCATCTGATCCGAGACGCGCCAGCTCTCCTCGTAGCAACTGTCGATCAGCTGCCGCAACTCGCCGTCGAGGCAACCCAGCGATGGCGCGCCACATACCAACGCTGCGGCGCGGCGAATGCAGCGATCGAGGGCGACGGTTCGCCGAAAGCAGGTACGACCAAACCGCAGGCCCTGCTCGCGCGCGGCCGACGGCGTGAACCACTCCGCATTGACGTAGAGCACGAAGAAGATGGCGCCGTTGCCGACATCGTTCGGCAGAAAGTTGTGCGGCTCCCACGGATTGACCGCGACGATCCAGTCCTCGCCGATCTGATAATGCTGATCGCAGACGTCGATATCGGCCGGCGTCCCGCCAACATGAAAGATCAGATGTCCCTCGCGGTGGGCATGCACATTGAATGGCCGATTGAGCTGATAAACCGTCGCGCGGCCGAAGCGAGCATGAAAGACGGCGAGCGCCCTACTCATCACTTCCTCACCGAAATGGTTCTTATTGTTCGTCAGCGTCGATCATTGTTTTGCAGAAAGCAAGAGACGCGACGACGCGGCCCGAGCCCGCTCGAGCCGCGTCGCTCTCTGCAGAAGGTCAGTACTTCTTACATTCGGGCACGGTGCGGCTCGGCAGGCCGATCTTGGCGAAGGTGGCGGCGTCGTATCCCAGCGTCTGGTTGACGTCGGGAATCACCTTCACGACCTTGCTGAACAGCGCGCCCTTGCCATCGTCGACGACCTCGGTGACGAAGTTGGTGCCGATCGCCTGGCGGTTGGCGTCGAGCTTGATCTTGCCGTTGGGAGCATCGATCTCGATCTTCGCCAGCGCCGCCTTTAGCTTGGCCTGGTTGTTCGACAGATCGCCATTGACCTCGCGCAGCGCCAGGATCAACGCCATGGTCGAGCCATAGTAGTTGGTGGCAAGCAGCGACGGGCTCGGGAAGCGCTTCTCAGGCGGGAACGAGTCCTGATAGGCCTTCACGAACTTCTGCCAGCGCGGATCCTCCCAGGTATCGGCCTGCCCCGATGCCGCAATCGTACCGATCAGAGCGTTCTTGGCATTGCCCTTCGACGACAGGATGGTCTGGTCGATCATGATCGAGCCGCCCATCAGGTGCGCCTTGCCGCCGGCCTGTTGATATTGGTTGAGGAAGTTGACGGCATCGGCGCCGCCGAGACCGAGATAGATCGCATCGACATCATCGGGCAGCGCCGCGATCACCGACGCGAAATCCTTGGTGCCGAGCGGCACCCATTGCCGGCTGGAGATCTTGCCGCCCAGGCCGCAGAACTCCAGCGCCAGGCCGAACACCTGGGTATAGATGAAGGAATAGTCCTCGCCGACGGTCGCGATCTTGCGATAGCCCTTGGTCTCATAGGCATATTTGCCGAGGCCGACCTGCCACTGAGCACCATCCATGTTGAAACGGAAGAAGTTCGGCGCGGGATCGACATAGGTCGTCTCCTGCGCACCGGACGCGGCGTTGACGAAAGTCAGCTCGGGGTGCGTCTTGGCGAAGTTCTTGACGGCGATGCCCTCGTCGCCCGACAGCGGCGACAGCAGGATCTGCACCTTGTCCTGCTCGATCAGCTTGCGCACGGCACGGACGGCCGAGTCCGGCGTGGCATCGGTCGACGCGACGACGAACTCCAGCTCCTTGTCGCCGACCTTCTTGCCGAGCACGTTCAGCGCGGTGACATGGCCGCGCATCCCGTCCTCGCCGAGCACGGTATAGGTGCCCTCCAGCGTCGCCGTGACGCCGACCTTGATCTTTTCCTGCGCGAATGCCGTGCCGGACAGCAAAAGCGCCGTGAACACGGCGATACCTACACTTCGCATGTGCATCGAACTCCTCCCTTGTCGCCCATTGCTGGGGCACACGAGCGTGTGCCGGCCACTGTTTTGTTGGCCATGTTGGCAGCGGACCTTCCCGACGCCTCGCGTGATCTCTGACGAGCGACGGTGAGCCCCCATCGACCGCGGAGGCTAGCGGATGAGCCGAGGCCGGGCGCAACCCGCCCGGCCTCCGCCTTGACGACGAGTCTCATTTTCCATGATGCGACGCGATAAGCCTGTGATGCATTCCGCGTGCATCGCGGTCCCGTCAGGGCTTCGTCGGCGTGGCAGCGGCCTGGCCGCGCTGGCAGAGCACGGGCAACTCAACTGCCTCGGCCCGGCTCCCTTGGGATCGTCTTAGAGTTCAACCGACGCGATCGTACCGCCACCCGAGACCGCCGGATGCGCCGCTTCCGAAATTCCAATCCGCACATGGCAATATCGATGCTTTCGTTCGGATGCCGTAGACGGCGTCCGTGGAACGCGAGCCATTTCTCGACCTGGCGCACGACCACGCGGCCGAGTCCCAGTCGCCGCACCAACTCGTCGCGCGTATGCAGCGAGGCGATGTCGACGATGTATTCGAGCCGTTCCGACATGGTCCGGCCGACGAGCCGCGCGTATTCACTCGACACTAGCAAGGTTACGACCCGCTCAGGCAGATGCGGCTCACCCATTTCCAATCCTGCACTCCACCGTGCCCGCCGGCCGACTCGAGATGTCGGTCATCCAGCAGCTGCAGGCACGGCGCCCCCCGATCACAATTCGACCGTGACACGCCAGGGACGGCCAGGTCGTCGCAAAGATGCCCTTTCGGCTTCAATCCACGACGTCGCGCGCGGCGCGCTCGTCGCGGCTCCGCATTCGGCTTTCCATCACGAGTACACGCGCTCGGCCCGGTCATGCGAGGACGCTGCGTCCTGTTCTCTCGCCGTTGTCGACACGAGCGACTTCGTGATCTCCTGAGCCCGCATCGGCAGCACCGAGAGCAGCGTATCGGAGAGGCCGTGCGAGGTCTCGGCGCAGCCCTGCACATAGACGTGTGGACGAAACGCGGGACTTGTCTGCAGACGATAGTCGCGATCAAGCGACGCCGACTCGATGTAGCGGCTGATCGGATCGAGACACCCCGGGATCGGAGATCGCTCGTAGCCGGTGGCGAGCACGACGGCATCGTATGCCGCTCGGCGGCGGACCTCCTCGTCCTTGTTATTGAACTCGAGCACCACCCCCTCGGGGGAGGCATGAGCTGCGACGATCTCGCTGCGCGGATGAAGCGCCAGCTTCCGAGCTCCGGCAACGCGCTGCTGATACGTCATCCGGTAGAGCTGATCGAGCAGGTCGGGGTCGACCACCGCATAATTGGTATTGCGGAAGCTGCGGACGATTGTCTCGCGCTGCCCGTCGGACCGCGAATGGAAATAATCGGTGTAGTCCGGGTTGAAGATCTCGTTCACGAACGGGCTGCTGTCGGCCGGCTTGAGCGCATGCCCGCGGAAGACCAGATCGATCTGGGCGCCCGGAATCCGCTCGCTGAGATCGAGGGTGACCTCAGCCGCACTTTGCCCGCCGCCGATGACCGCCACCCGCGGCGAGCGGCCGTCCGATCCTGCCGCAAGCGTCGAGCCGAGATAGCCGCTGGTGTGCACGACCCGCGGATCCATCGCGACCGCTCGAAATACGGACGGGATGTGCGGCACGCCGCCGACGGCGGCCACGAGGTGCCGCGTGACGCGTGACCGTTCTTTCCCGTCAGCCATGCGCGTGAGCACGCGAAGCGCGGTGACGGACTGACCGGCGTGCACGGGCTCGACAGCCTCGACTGTCTCTCCATATGCGACCATGGCGCTGAACTGGCCGGCGACCCATCGGAGGTAGTCGTTGAACTCGATCCGGCTCGGATAGAACGTCTTGCAGTTGGTGAAGTCGAGCAGCCGGCCGGATTTGTGAAGATAGTTGACGAAGGTGAACGGACTGGTCGGATCGCGAAGCGATACCAGATCCTTGAGGAAGGAGATCTGCATGCTGCTGCCGGGCAGCAGCATTCCGCCATGCCACTTGAAGTCCTGCTGCCTTTCCACGAACAGGGACCGGCATTTCAAGCTTTGCTGCCTGGCGCAATCGTCGAGTGCAATCGCCAGTGCGAGGTTCGATGGCCCGAAGCCAACGCCGACGACATCATATTCAGGGGCAGGATGATACGACATGAGTGATGCTCCGTCCGCGCTAGGCTTCTATGGGTGCTTCCTTAGGAGCCGGCTGCCACAGCCGGTCGCCGAAGAAGCGCTCGCGCAGCAACATGACCAGGGTTGCCCGCTTGTGTGGGAAGTCGAAGTTCTTGAGCCTGGCAAAGCCCGCCAGATCCAGGTTACGCAGCTGCTGGGAATGCGCCGCCGCCGGCTCGCCGACGATGCGCTCGGTGCGGCAATCGTCGAGGAACATGTAGTGCATGAGCGAGGGAAGCCAGGCCGTGATGAAGCGGCGGCCCCGGAAGCCGGCCTCGCCGACGATCACGTGCCAGCCGCGATCATAGTCCGCCGCCTCGTAGAACGGCGCGATGCGATTTTCCTTTGCCCAATAGAGCTCGAAATAGCCGAAAGGCTGATCACCGAAGGAGCCGATCAGCGGCACCATGTGCGGGTCCGACATGATCCGCGACAGATACTGCCGGTGCGCGTGGATGTCCCCCGCCTCGTTCCAGAACGAGTCCACCCGCGGGTCGTTGAGCCAGCGGTGGACCAGCGGGAGATCGTGAGCGATGTCGACGACGCGAAAACTGACGACGTCGGACAGCCAGGGAATAAAACGGGCGTAGACGGTGCCGACCGGCTTGGGCGGTCGCCGTGGATGGCGCCTGCCATCGGTCATCGTGTAGGATAGTGGAAACGGCGGACATGCGGCGTCCGTCAGCCAGTTCTCGCGTCGCTGCATCACCATGTCCGGACGCAGCGTCAACCTGCCGTCGGTGACCACCGCAAGGCCGTCTCTCGCCAAGGCCGATGCTGCTGCCGGATTGTCGTCGAGCGCAAGGACGAGCCTCTCCAGCGACGGCGTCCAGCCGAAGACCGCTTCGGCCATCGCCGCGACTCCGCGCGACACGCGGCCCCAATCACCGATGCCGTCGTGCACGGTCAGCCGCATCAGCTCGCCATCTGACCGGAACGACAACAGCGCCGCACCATCCGCGATCACCTTTATCCCGTCATCGTCGCGAACGACCGACATTGTCGCGTCAATTGCGACGGGAAATGTCCGGGCGCTGCCTGCAGCGCTCGCGGTCGCGCTCATGCGAAACCCTCCCCCTTCATTGATCTGCACGGGCGTCATCCCTGTCCACTCCCGTTCAGGATGTAGATCGGCCGGCACGACGAAAACAAGAAGGTCCGAGGCACCGCGTTTAGATTAACTACAAAGCTGCGCATCACGGCTTCGTTGCCTCAAATGACTCAATGGACTCCTGCAGAGCCGGCGTGAGCGAGCGTTGCCTTCGCGCCGGCTCGCGGCGCTCGGAGGGGGCGCCCACGTCAATATTCCCGTTGCGCAGGCGCACGATCCGATCGGCGCAGTGGAAGTAGCGATCGTCGTGCGAGATCACGATGATCGTCTTGCCGAGACGTTTGAGGTCGGCGAGCAGCTCGGTGTAGAAGATTTGACGGAACGCCGGATCCTGATCGGCCGCCCATTCGTCGAACACCAGCACGGGCCGTCCCTCGATCCAGGCATTGATCAAGGCGAGCCGCTTGCGCTGGCCTGTCGACAGGTCGGTTGTGGAGAATGCGCCGCCTTCGATGGAGACTTTGTGCGCAAGCTCGAGGCGGTCGAGATAGCGCTGTGCGAGCTCAGATCGCTGATTGCTCTGCTGTGCAAGGGTGTCGAACAGGAAATAGTCCGAGAATATTGTGGTGAAGAGCTGCCGGTAGTCGTCGCGGGTCTCGCTGACGACAGGACTGCCGTCGCGCAGCAGCACGCCGCGATCGGGCACATAGAGTCCGAGCAGCAGCTTGATCAGCGTCGTCTTACCGCTGCCGTTCTCACCGACGATGAAGACGATCTCGCCGCGGCGTATGCGAAGGTCGATCGGTCCGATGGCAAAGGGCCGTTCGGATGAGGACGCCGGGAATGCGTAGGAGACTCCGCGCAACTCGATCGATTCAATCTGGTCGGCAGTCCGACCGGCCGGATCATCAAGCAGTTCCGCCTCTTCGGTGGTGAAACGGTCCGACAATTCGGCGATCCGACGCATCGCGAGCTGGGCGCGGCCGAGCGACGGCAGCATACCGATCAACTGGTCGATCGGTCCGCGCATGAACAGCAGCACCAGAACGAAGCCGCTGGACACCGAGGCCGGGCTGTCGGGCCACAGCAGCGGACGCAGCACGAGCGTGGTCCCGATCACCAGGAACAGGAGAACCGTCCCGAGCGCACGCGCCGTCACGAGCAGATTGATGGCCTTGATCTGGACGTCGCCGATCCGGTCGACGGTCTGCCCTATCAGATCGACATGGACGTGGCGCCGGCGCGGGCGGTGCAGCCGCAACTCCTTGGCGCCGTCGGAGATCGCGCGGTAATGCTTCTGCAGGTCGTCTTCGTATTGGCGCGCGAGATTGAAGCCCGTCATTCCGCGCTTGCGAGCGAGATAATGGACAAACGATCCGAGCGCGATCAAGGCTGCCGTGACCAGGAACAGCGGCCACGAGAGCACCGCCAGGTAGATCAGGCAGCCGGCGACGATGACGCCGGACACCAGGAAGGCCGGAAAGAAGAAGGCGAAATCGCTGATGGCGTCGACATCCTTGGTCAGAACCGGGATGAGGCGGTGGGACCGATAGGATTCGAGCTGGTCGATCGGCGCCATCAGGATCTTGGCGGCCAGCGACTTGCGCAGCGAGGCGACGATCCGCTGTCCGACGACGTTGGCGCTGATGTCCGAGCCGACGGAGCCGACCACGATCAGGACGCAGAGACCCGCGAACGAGGCGACCAGCCCACCAATGTCGCCTGGCCCTGCGTAAAGGCCGCGGTTCACCACGGCGAGCAGACCCGCAACGCTGGCGCCGCCGAGGAGACCGAGCAGGATGGCTGCGACGAGCAGCAACCAATAAGGCCGCAGCAGGCTTCCGACGTTGGCAAGTCCTGGATTGGATGACGTCATCATCGGTCGCCAGCTCCCATTCCCATGCCGAAGACGGTAGCGAGCTTGTCGCCGATGTCGGCGCGGGCCCGCAGAGCGTCCGGCACGACGTTGCCCATGCGCAGGAACTCGTGGATCATGCCGGGATAGACCTTCAGATCCACGGCGACCCCGGCCGCGCGCAAGCCTTCAGCATAGGCCCGCCCCTCGTCGGCCAGCGGATCGAACTCGGCGAGCACGATCAGCGCAGGCGCGACGCGCGTGAGATCGGATGCCGCCAGCGGCGCAAATCGCCAGTCGTGGCGATCGGCGTCCTGGGGGAGATAGTGGTCGAAGAACCAGTCCACGGTCTCGCGCTCGAGCAGATAGCCCGAGCCGTATTTTTCGTAGGAATCCGAGATCTGCTGCGGGCTGAGGCCGGGATAAGCGAGGACCTGAAGAGCGGGCTGCGGCAAGGCCCGGTCATCGCGCGCGGCGATCGCCAGGGCTGCAGCGAGCGTGCCGCCCGCACTGTCGCCACCGACCGCGACACGCCGCGGGTCCAGACCAAGCGCAGGCCCCTCGCGCCCGATCCAGGCGAGCGCATCCACGCAGTCCTCGAACGCGGTCGGAAACCGATGCTCCGGCGCCAGCCGGTAGCCGATCGACAGCACCGCCGCGCCGCTGTCATCGGCAAGACCCCGGCACAGCGGCTGGTGCGAGTCGAGGCTGCCGACGACGAAGCCGCCGCCATGCATGTAGAGCAGCACGGGCATCGGATCGGCGACGTCCAACGGCCGCTGCGCATAGAGCCGCGCGGCGATCTCCGTCCCGTCGCGCATGGGCAGCACAAGCTGTCTCTCGCATGCGAGCGGCGGCGGATCGATATCCAGCAACGGCGAGGAGGCGTCGAAATCGGCACGCGCCTGCGCCGGCGTGAGTTGCCGAAACGGAATGCGCGCGCCGGATTCCGTTCCGAGCTGAATCATCTCGAGCAGTGCAGCGATATCAGGATGAAGGCTCATGATCACCTCATTCAGCCGGTTCGGGCTGCAGATCCGGCGATGTCTGCGCCGCCCGGACGGGCTCCAGCCACGCGCCGAGCGCCGCCAGGAAGGATTCGTTGCTAAGGATCGAGAAGTGGTCGTCGCCGGCCACGCCACAATCCGCCGCGTGCGGCAGCCGCGCCGCGAGCCGATCGCGCTGTCGAAGCCGGCCGGACGTCCACCAGCAGCCGGGTGCTGCAACGAGATCGGCCGGCCATTCGGCCGCCCGAGCCAGTTGCGCGAGGTGGCGCCCGACCCTGAAGGCCGCGACGATGTCGTCGACGCCGAGAAGACCGTCGCGCGGCTGCAGCGGCGCCATGCCGATTGCATCGGCGACCAGGCGCCGGATCACCTCGTCCGTCACCGGCACATCGCCGGAACGAATCGCCGTCACCTGCGACGTGATGGCTGAAGGCTGCACGCCCGGCGCCGTGACCGACAGCAGCGTCAGCAAGTCGTCCGTCCAATGCCGCCCGGGCGACGGCTGCTCGTCACCATGCGGAACGAAGCTGTCGATCAGCGCCAGGCGCTCGACCCGCTCACCGCGCCGCTCAAGTTCTGCAGCAACCAAGCACGCGACCAGTCCGCCAAGCGACCAGCCGATCAGATGATAGGGTCCCTTGCTTTGCGTCCGCACGATCTCATCGACATAGCCCACGGCCATTGCCGCCAGCGACTGGTCGATGAAGGATGGTTCGACCAGCGTCCGGCACTGCAGTCCGATCAGTTGTCTCTGTCCCTCCAAACGGCGCGCCAGCGGCGCATAGTCGAACACCGTGCCGAATCCGCCGTGAAGGCAGAACACCGGCGGCGTGCCATCGACCGGCGAACTCAGGGGCAGCAGCGCCGACGGCCGCGTGGATGATGCTGCGGGGGTGCCGAGCAAGGCGCGAATGGTCGGCCTCTGCAGGAGATCGCGCAGCTTGATCTCGCCATCGAGGACCGGGTCGCGGCGAAGTCGCGCGATCACCTTGAGGCTGAGAATCGAATTGCCGCCGAGTTCGAAGAAGTTGTCGGTGACGCCAACTTGCGCGACGCCGAGAATCTCCGCCCACAGCTTCGCCATCGCGACTTCGGCAGCGCTTTCCGGCGCGATGAACGCGGCCGCGGCAGCGATGTCCGGCGCGGGCAACGCCTTGCGATCGACCTTGCCGCTCGACAGC
Organism: Bradyrhizobium sp. SZCCHNRI3043; assembly: GCF_032377735.1. Classification (NCBI taxonomy): domain Bacteria; kingdom Pseudomonadati; phylum Pseudomonadota; class Alphaproteobacteria; order Hyphomicrobiales; family Nitrobacteraceae; genus Bradyrhizobium; species Bradyrhizobium sp. SZCCHNRI3043. The sequence continues at coordinate 94,794 of NZ_JAUHID010000006.1, read as the reverse complement.
GTCGGCAGGCGCTCGAGCACGATGATGCGGGATGGAATCATGTAGGCCGGCAAAGTCCGGCGCAGCGCGGCAGTCAGCGTTGCAGACAGCCGCTCGGCCGCAGCAGCGGCGGCGTCGCCTGGCGCCCGTGGCGCCACATAGGCCACGAGCTGATTTCCTCCCGCACCCACCACGGCAAGCACGGCGGCCTGCGCGACTGCTGGGTCGCTCAGCAGAGCCGATTGGATTTCGCCAAGCTCGATCCGGAAGCCGCTGACCTTGACCTGATCGTCGCTGCGTCCGAGATATTCGATCGTGCCGCTCGCATCCCATCGCGCAAGGTCGCCGGTGCGGTAGAGACGCGCGCCCTCGTTCGTCGAAAATGGATCCGGCACGAAGCGTTCCGCCGTCATGCCTGGCTTGGCGTGGTACCCGCGCGCGAGCCCGAACCCGCCGATGTAGAGCTCGCCGGCGGCGCCCGCTGGAACGAGATTCAGGAAGGCATCGAGGATGTAGGCCGTGCGGCGGCCGACGGGACTGCCGATCGGCGCATAGGCCTTGTCGCACTCCGTGTTTCCGTCGACCTTCCAGACGAGCGGTGTCACGACGGTCTCGGTCGGACCATATCCGTTGATCAGGATCTGCGGCTTCAGCGTCCGCCTGACCTTGTCGAAGCCGGCCTTCGGCATGGCCTCGCCGCCGAACGAATACAGCCTCACCGGCGGCGGATTGCCGGTCTGGTCCACCCATTCGGCGACCTGCTGGAGATAGGCCGGCGGCAGGCCGATGTGCGTGATGCGCTGGGCATGAAGCGTCGCAACGGTCTGCTCGGGCGTCCATAGCTCCGCATCGCGCATGACCAGCCTTGCGCCCTGCGACAGCACCGTGAGCCAGCGCTCATGTGCGCCGTCGAACGCCAGCGACAGGAAATGCAGCTCGCTTGCGTGCTCATCGAGCTCGTAGAGCGAAGCGGTCGCCCTGCAATGCATCGCGAGCGGGCCATGCGCAACCGCAACGCCTTTCGGCCGCCCGGTGGAGCCTGACGTGTAGATCACATAAGCGAGGTTCTCCGGATGCAGATGAGGATCCGGCGCATGATGCGGACCGGCTTCGAAATCAAACGAGGCGAGATCGATGGCCCGAACGCCGGCGATGGCGGCGACGTGACGCGAGCCGGACAGCAGAACCGTGATGCCGGCGTCACGCATCACAAAGTCAATGCGGTCCGGCGGCAGCTCGGGATCAAGCGGCACATAGGCTCCGCCGGCCTTCAGCACGGCGAGCAGCGCTGCCATCGTGGCGTCGTTGCGCTCGACGACGACCCCGACTCGCTGGTCCGGCCTGAGCCCGGCCTCGATGAGATGGTGCGCGAGCCGATTGGCGCGACGATCGAGCTCGCCGTAGGAGACGCTGCTGCCGCCGATCGTGAGAGCGACACGCTCAGGATTGCGCTGTGCATGACCGCCGATCATTTCGTGCACGAGCGGACGCGTCGCGGCAGACGCCGCCCGACCATTGCAGACACGTGCTCGCTGCACGTCCTGAGCAGCCGCCGCATCGATCGCGCCGAGCGGGGCATCCGGACTTCGCATCATGACCGCAAGCAGATGTTCGAACTGTGCCCTCACCTGCTCCGCCTGATCCGGCATGAAGTGGCTCGGCATATAGGTGAATTCGACCTGCAGCGTATCCTCGACCAAGACGGACAGATCCATCGGATAGTTGGTGACGTCGACATTGCGCAGCTCGCCGAATTGAAGCGAGCCATCACCCTGCAGCAGGCCACGCTCGACCGGATAGTTCTCGAACACGATGATGCTGTCGAACATGGTTTCGCCGGCACGCCTGGCCCAGCTCTGGATGTCGTAGAGCGGCGTCTGCTCGAAGTTGCGCATCGCGGCGTTACGGTCCTGCATGGCGCGCAGCCAGTCACCGATCAGAACATCCGGCGGGGGCGCCTCGATCATCGGCAGCGTATTGATGAACAGGCCGATCATCTGCTCGGCGCCGTCGAGACCGGGCGGACGGCCAGCGACGGTGACGCCGAACGTGATGGTCTGCTGGCCGGTGTAGCGCTGCAGCAGCAGCGCCCAGACGCCCTGGATGAGCGTGTTCAGCGTGATGCGCTCGTGCCGTGCGAACGCCTTCAATGCCGCGGTCGCATCCTTGTCGAGCCGCGTGTAGCAGCGGCGATGTCCGTGCGCATCGTGGCGCCGCGCGCCGAAGGCATCGGCCAGTTGCGTCGGCTGGTCGAAGGCCGTGAGTTGTCCTCGCCAGAAGCGCTCGGCCGCCTGCGCGTCCTGGGCCAGAAGCCAGGCAACATAGTCTCGATAGTGCGCCGAACGAGCCGTGAGCGCCCGCCCGGCATAGCGCTGCAGGATTTCGGCGATGAAGCGGGCCGAGCTCCAGCCATCCATCAGGATGTGGTGGTAAGTCCAGATCAGGCGATGGCGATCGTGGTCGAGCCGCAACAGGCGGACACGCTGCAGCGGCGGTACCGCGAGATCGAACTCGGCGTCACGCTCTGCGGCCAGGGTCGCTGACAGCCGCGCCTCATCGACGGCCTGTCCGCGCCAGTCTTCCGTCGTGAACGGCACGCTCGCCTCGCGATGGACCGCCTGCAGCGGTGCGCCGGACAGCTCGCGCCAGAGGAAACCGGTGCGCAACATCGGATGACAAGCAGAGACCTCCTGCCACGCGCTGCGCAGTCGCTCGACGTCCAGCCCTCGGATCTCGACGCTGACCTGGTTGACATAGACGCCACTGCCGGCATCGCGCAGGCTGTGAAACAGCATGCCCTGCTGCATCGGCGAGAGCGGATAGACGTCCTCGATGCGGTCCCAGTCGACACCAAGCCGCGCGAGCTCCTCGCTCGTCAGTCCCGACAATGCGCCGCGCGCGACGGTAACCGGGGGCTGGTCGTTCCGCGCCACCAGGCAAGCCGGCGCGAGCAGCTCGATCGTCTGCAGCCGGAACACGTCTCTCGGCTCCAGCTCGAGACCGGCGCGGCGTGCGCGACTGACCATCTGCAGCGAGATGATCGAGTCGCCGCCAAGCTCGAAGAAGTTGTCGGTGACGCCGACATCCACCTGGTGCAGCAGCTCGGCCCAGATCGCAGCGAGTGCGGCCTCGGTCGGATTGCGTGGCGCGATGCGCTGCGCCTTAGCGGACCGCGTGTCAGGCAGCGGCAGCGCCTTGCGATCGATCTTGCCATTGGGAGTCAGCGGCAGTTGTGGCAGCACCATCACACGCGACGGCACCATGTAGTCCGGAAGCAAGGAGATGAGCTGCGCGCGCAGCTCAGCACCATCGAGCGCATCGTCGCTGCTGACGTAGCCGACCAGCTGCCGACTACTGCCGAGTTCCTGCGCCACCACGACGCTGTCGCGCACGCCGGGTTGTGATCGCAACCGCGCCTCGATCTCGCCGAGCTCGATACGGTAGCCGCGGATCTTCACCTGGTGATCGGCGCGGCCGACATAATCGAGCAATCCGTCGGGCCGCCACCGCGCCAGATCGCCGGTCCGGTACAGCCGCGCACCGGGATCGCCGAATGGGTCGGGAATGAAGCGCTCGGCGCTGAGCGCCGGACGGCTCCAATAGCCACGGGCCAGGCCCTCGCCACCGATGAAGAGTTCGCCTGTCACGCCGACGGGCGCGCGATTGAGACCGCCGTCAAGCACATGGAGCGTCGTGCTGCCGATCGGGCCGCCCAGGACGGGTGCGGGATCGCGCGCATCGAGCCGATGGCGCGCCGACCACACCGTGGTTTCCGTCGGTCCAAACAGGTTCCAGACCTCGTCTCCGAGCGCGAGCAGCCGGAGCGCCAGGTCGGGAGCCAGCGCCTCGCCGCCGCTCAGCAACCGGCAGCCCCGAGGCAGCCATCCGTGCGAACCGTCGTCGTGATCGAGCAGCATGCGCCAGCTCGACGGCGTCGCCTGGATCATGGTCACGCCCTGCCGGGCCACGATCGCCTTCAAGGCCGCCGGATCATGGGCCGAGGCGCGATCCGCCAGCACGATCCGAGCGCCACGCGTCAGCGGCAGCCAGAGCTCGAGCACCGCGATGTCGAACGACAGCGAGGTCAAACCGAGCACGCGGTCATCGCGCGCAATGCCGGGCTGCTCAGCCATCGTCGCCAGGAAATTCGTCACGGCGCCATGGCGCACCATCACGCCCTTGGGCAGGCCGGTCGAACCGGAGGTGTAGATGACGTAAGCGAGGCTTTCAGGATGGATGGCGACGTCGAGATTGCCTGCGTCGACCGTTTCTTCTCCAGCCACCTCGTCCAGCAGCCAAGCCTGGGCGTGGCCGCCTGCCAGCACCGGCGCGAGCCCGTCGTGGAGCGTCGCTTGTGTCAGCAACAGCTTCGCGCCGCCGTCGCTCAGCATGTGCGCGAGACGCTCGGCCGGATAGTCCGGATCGAGCGGCAGATAGGCTCCGCCTGTCTTGAGCACCGCGAGCAGCGCCACCATCATCGTGACACCGCGCTCGAGCGCCAGCCCCACCACCACGTCGGGACCTACGCCATGCTCCCTGAGCCTGTGGCCGAGCCGGTTCGCGCGCGCGTTCAGCGCGCCATAGCTGATCGTCTCCTCATTGTGCACGAGCGCGATCGCATCGGGCGCGCGCTCTGCTTGCGCCTCGAACTGAGCGACGACGCTCGGTGTCGTCACGGCCCCCGCCGAATCGTTGACCCGCGCCAGCAGCGCGATGTCTGCGGAATCATCGGCCGCAATGCAGCCGACCGCCTGCTCGGCATCGCGAGTGATGGCCGCGAGCAGTTGCACGAACGCCATCTGCAGCCGACGGATCTCGACTTCGTCGAAATGTTGCTGCTGGAAATTGAACACCAACCGCAGCTCTCTTTCGAGACCGACGCTCACGAACAGCGGATAGTTGCTCGTTTCGAGGATCCTCGTCCGGCTGACGCTCAGGCGGCCATCCTTGGTCCTCAAGGCCTCGTCGACCGGATAGTTCTCGAACACGAGAATGCTGTCGAACAGCGGACGCCCTGCCCGGCCCGCGATCCGCTGGATGTCGGCCAGCGGCATCCAGCCGTGATCCCGCAAGGCGAGATTGCGATCCTGCAGGTCGCGCAACCACGCGCCGATCCGCTGCTGCGGATTCTCGGCGTCGACCACCGGCAAGGTGTTGATGAAGAGACCGACCATCTCCTCGGCGCCGGCGAGCCCGGCGGGTCGGTCCGACACCGTCACACCGAAGCAGACCGTGTCCTGGCCGGTGAATCGACGAAGCAATTGCGCCCATGCCGCCTGCATCACCGTGTTCAGCGTGACCCGCTCGCGGGTCGCGAAACGTTGCAGTCGCTCGCTGAGATCGACGTCCACCGCCATGGCGAGCGAGCCATGGCCCATGCGCGCGTCGACCGCAGGCTGCGCCAGCAGGCTCGGCTCGTCGAGCCCGGCCAACGCCGCTCGCCAGAACTCGGCCGCAGCACCATGGTCCTGCGCCTGCAGCCAGGCGATGTAGTCGCGGTAGCGCGGCGGCTGTCCCTGCAGCGCCGCCTGCTCCTTGTGCTGCATCACCTCGGCGATGAAGCGGGCCGAACTCCAGCCGTCCATCAGGATATGATGATGAGTCCAGATCAGCCAATGCCGGTCGTCGGCGATCCGGATCAGCCTCACGCGCTGCAGCGGCGGCCGCGAGAGATCAAAGCCGTCGACGCGCCCGCGGTCTGCAGCCGCCATGAGCGCAGCATCCAAAGCGGCCGGAGCGAGCTGCGCCGCACGTTCCCGCCAATCCTCCGCGACGAAGGGAACGTCGGCACTGCGATGCACGACCTGCTGCGGCGGTCCCCGCAATTCACGCCACAGGAAACCGGTGCGAAGCACGGTATGGCGATTGCTGACCGCCTGCCATGCGGCTTGCAGCTTGCCGGCGTCGAGACCGCGGATCTCGGCGGCAACCTGGTTGACGTAGACCCCGGTGCCGTCGTCGTGCAACGCGTGGAACAGCATGCCCTGCTGCATCGGCGACAGCGGATAGATGTCCTCGACCTCGCGCCAATCCAGCGTCAGCGCGTCGAGCTCGGCCTGGCTCAGCTTCGACAGCGGCACATCGGATGGCGTCACGCCGTGGACGCCGCTCGTGCAGTGATCGACCAGCTCACGGAGCGCCGCCTCGAAACAGCCTGCGACGCGGGTCACGGTCTCGCGTCGATAGCGCTTCCTGCTGAAGCCGAACGATAGCTCCAGACGACCGTCGAGCACCCTCGCATTGATGGCGATATGGTGGCGCAACGGGCTCGATGCCGCGCGCGACGGGCCGGCGCTCTCGGGCGCGATCGAGAACAGCGCAGTCTCGTCCGTGCTGCCATCGACCTGACCGAGATAGTTGAACCCGATGCGCGGCTGCGCTCCCGTCGTCAGCGTCGCACGCTGGGCATCAGAACCCAGATAGCGCAGGACGCCGTAACCAAGTCCCCGGCTGGGGACTGACCGCAGCATCTCCTTGGTCGTCTTGATCAGCACCGCGGGTGGCTGCGATCCAGCCATCAGATGTACCGGAAACGCAGTCGTGAACCAGCCGATGGTTCGCGACAGATCGAGCCCGCCGCCCAGATCCTCGCGGCCGTGGCCTTCGAGCTCGACCGTCATGATTTCGCGGCCCGACCACCGCCACACCGCGCGCGTGAGCGCCGACAGCAGCAGATCATTGACCTGGGTTCTGTACGCGCCGTGCGCCGTACCCAGCAGACGCGCGGTCAGCTCGGCGTCGATCGCAAGCGGCACGTCGTCGGCGTCGGCGATCGTATCCCGATCCGCATGATCAGAATCGCGTGGCACGTCCTCCGCCCGCCGAAGCCCTGACCAGTAGTCCAGCTCGGCAACCAGCGCATCCGAGGCCGCGTGTGCGCGTAGCGCTGCGCCCCATTGGGCGTAGGCGTGCGTCTTGGCCGGCAGTGTCGCCTCTTGCCCGCGCATGAGCTGCTCGTAGACAGCCGCGATATCCTCCAGCAGCACGCGCCACGACACGCCGTCGATCACGAGGTGATGGATCACGATCAGGAGGCGCTGCTCGCCCTCCGGCATATCCATGCCGACCATCCGCACCAGGCGACCATGCGCGAGCGAGAGGCTCGCCTGGACCTCAGCGGCGAGCGCGGTGACCGCCTCGCCGTCGGCGAGCTCGCACGACCGCAACAGGTCCGAGACAGCCGGCCCCGGCCCGTGCTCGGCGCGCCAGACACCGTCGATGCGTTCGAAGCGCAGTCGCAGTGCGTCGTGATGCGCGACGACGGCCACCGCTGCGCGTCGCAACACGTCCCAGTCGAGCCGCCGCCGCGGCCGCAGCAGCAAAGCCTGATTCCAGTGATCAGGAGCGTCCAGTTCCTGCTCGAAGAAGCGGAGCTGAATCGGCAGCAACGGAAGTGGCCCGGCGATGCGCCCCTGCTCTGCCGTCGTCTCCAGCCGGACGATCACCCGCGCGTCACGCGCCAGGGCTTCCAGCGTCTGGTGCTTGAAGACGTCCCGCGGCTCGATCAGAAGGCCGGCCCGCCGCGCACGGCTGACCATCTGCAGCGAGATGATGGAATCGCCACCGAGCTCGAAGAAATTGTCGGTCATCCCGACATCCGGCTGATGCAGCAGCTCGGCCCAGATGGTGGCCAACGCAGCCTCGGCCGGCGTCCGCGGCGCGATCCCCTCGGCTGCAGCGCGCGCCTCCGGCGCCGGCAGCGCGGTGCGATCGACCTTGCCATTCACCATCAGAGGCAGGCGGTCGAGGACCATGATCCGCGCGGGCACCATGTGGTCCGGCAGCGTTGCGGACAGGGCCTCACGCAGCGTCGCAGCATCGAGCATGCCGTCGCCGCAGACATAGCCGACCAGCTGCCGGCCCACGCCGAAATCCCTGGCGATCACGACGGCCGCGCTGACCGAGGGCTGCTGCAGGAGTCGCGCTTCGATCTCGCCGAGCTCGATGCGGAAGCCGCGAACCTTCACCTGGTGATCGGCCCGGCCGACATAGTCGATGGCGCCGTCGCTGCGCCAGCGCGCCAGATCGCCGCTTCGATAGAGCCGCGCGCCGGGAGGTCCGAAAGGATCGGGAATGAAGCGCTCGGCCGTCAGCGCCGCGCGCCCGAGATAGCCGCGCGCCAGCCCGTCTCCGCCGATATGGAGCTCGCCCGTCGTTCCCTCGGCGACCGGATTGAGATCGGCATCGACAACGCGCAGGGTCGTGCCCGGGATCGGAAATCCGATCGGCACGCCCGATCCGCTCGGCCCGCGACAGTGCCAGAAGCTGACATTGATGAGCGCTTCGGTCGGCCCATACCGATTGTCGAACCGGATCGCGGGGAACACCGAATAGACCTGGTCCTTCAGCTGGACCGGCAGGGCCTCGCCACCGGAGAACAGGCGCTTCAAGGTCACGCATCGCTGAACCTCCGGCTCAGCCACGAATTGCGCGAGCATCTGCGGCACGAAATGCAGCGTGGTCACGCCATGCGCAGTGACCGCATCGATCAGCCGCTTCGGCTCGCGATGTGCGCCCGGCGCTGCAATCGCAAGCCGCGCGCCGACGATCAGCGGCCACAGGATTTCCCACACCGCGACGTCGAAGCTGAACGGCGTCTTCTGCAACAGCGTTTCGCCGGGATCGAGCCCGTACTCCCGCTGCATCCAGGCGAGCCGCGCCGCCAGCGCGCCACGCGTGCAGGCCACGCCCTTCGGCACGCCGGTCGAGCCGGACGTGTAGATCACATAGGCGAGGCTCTCGGCGTGGGTCGGACTCTGGAGATCCAAGCTGCCGGTGTCCGTGTCCTGCGAGGCGCGTCTGTCGCCGACGGCGATCAACTCGGCGCCCGCCCCTGCCGTGATCTCGATCAGCCGATCACGCAACTGCGGCTGCGTCAGCACCAGCCGCGCGCCGCTGTCGCCCAGCATCGCGGCGAGCCGCTTGGCGGGATAATCCGGATCGAGCGGCAGGTAGCCGGCCCCGGCCTTCAGAACGGCCAGCACAGCCACGACCAGGTCGGCGCTGCGCTCGAATGCCAAGCCGACGGGAGCATCCAGAGCAACGGTGGATTGCCTGATCTGTCGCGCCAGGCAGTTCGCCCGCGCATTCAGTTCGGCGTAGCTGATCCTCTCCTGATCGGAGATCACGGCAATGGCCGCAGGCGACCGTGCGACCTGCTGCTCGATCTGCGTCACGACGTCGACGAAGTCGTCATTCACCGTCCGCGCGACAGGTCCCGAGCTCCAGCCGAGCACTCGATGCAAAGCGGCGGCGTCCAATCCATGCAGCTCTGCGACCGGTCGGCTGCTGTCGTCGGCAATGCGCGCGAGCAGACAGGCGAAAGCTGCCTGTATCCGCTCGATCTGCGCCTGGTCGAACTGGCTGCGATCGTAGCGGAATCCAAGCCGGATGCCCCTGTCCGTCACGAACACCGCGACCGTGAGCGCATAGTTCGTGATCGAGATCTGCTCGGCGCGGCTGGCACGCGGCCCCTCGCCGGCCTGATCGCGCAGCGCCGCGTCGACCGGATAGTTCTCGAACACGAAGATGGAGTCGAACAGCGGCCGGCCGGCGCGGCCCGCAAGCCGCTGAATCTCGTGGAGCGGCATCCAGCCATGCTCGCGCAGGTCTACGTTGCGATCCTGCAAGCCGCGCAACCAATCACCGACCGACGTTTGAGGCGTTGCATCCTCGAACACGGGCACGGTGTTGATGAACAGGCCGACGGTCTCCTCCACGCCCGCGATCTCAGGCGGCCGGCCGGAGATCGTGGCGCCGAAGCAGACGACATCCTGGCCGGTCAAGCGCCGCAGCAGCTGTCCCCAGGCCGCTTGCAGGACCGTGTTCAGGGTCACCCGCTCGCGCCGCGCCACGACCTGCAGCCGCTCCGTCGTCGCCGCATCGATGACGAGATCGATCGAGCCATGGCCGTCGGCAGGCGCGGGCGGCCCGCCCAGCGCATCGGCAAGCAGGCTCGGCTCGCCGACCGTCGAGAGCGAGCGTGCCCAGAACGCACTCGACGCATCGCGATCCTGCTGCTGCAGCCAGGCAATGTAGTCGCGGTAGCGGCCGCGTGGGGCGAACAGCGACGCGCCACCGACATGCTTCATGATCTCGCCGATGAGCCTTGCCGCGCTCCAGCCGTCGAGCAGGATGTGATGATGTGTCCAGATCAGGCGGTGCACACCGCCGCCGAGATCGATGAGACGGACCCGCTGCAATGGCGGACGCGACAGGTCGAAGCCGGCCCGCCATTCGGCTGCGGCCACATCGGCCAGCGCCGCGTCACGCGCGGCCTGATCCATCGAGTCCACACGGTCGCGCCAGTCCTCCTCGACGAAGGGGACAGGAACCTGCCGGTGGACGACCTGCTGCGGCGCGCCCGACAATTCTCTCCACACGAACACTGTCCGCAGCACCGCGTGTCTCGCCGTCACCGCCTGCCACGCCGCGCGCAATCGCGCCGCGTCCGCACCGCTGATGTCGACGGCGATCTGGCTGACATAGTTGCCGCTGTCACCATCGCGCAGCGCGTGGAACAGCATGCCCTGCTGCATCGGCGACAGCGGATAGATATCCTCGATATCGCGCCAATCGCGCGACGCTCCGAGCAGGTCGAGCTCCGGCTGGCTGAGGCCTGAGAGCGGAACGTCCGACGGCGTGAGGCCGTATACGCCGCTCGTGCAATGCGCGACGAGTTCGCGCAGGGCCGCGGAATAGCACGCGGCCAGCCGCTCGATCGTCGCGCGGCGATAGCGTCGGCGGCCGAAGCTGAATGTCAGCCTCAGCTGGCCATCAAGCACTTGACCGTTGATGCTGAGCCAGCGCCCGAGCGGCGCGCTGGCGCTGCGTGACGGCCCCGCGCTTTCCGGCGCGAGCGCGAAGGCAAGGTCAGAGCCGGCGCCGAACTGGCCGAGATAGTTGAAGACGATCCGCGGCTCGGCTCCGCCCGTCAGGGCGGCGCGCTGCTCGGGGCTGCCGCAATAGCGCAGCACGCCGTAGCCGAGCCCGCGCGCCGGGATGGCCCGCAACTCCTCCTTGATCGATCTGATCAGCGTGGCGTTATCGCCAGCACAGCCGGCGAGTCGAACGGGAAACGCGGTCGTGAACCAGCCGACCGTCCGCGACAGGTCGAAGCCCTCGAAAATGTCTTCCCGGCCGTGACCTTCGAGCTCGACCAGACATTCATCGAGCCCGCCCCAGCGGCTGACCGCGCGGGCCAGCGCCGCCAGCAGCAGGTCATTGACCTGGGTCCTGTAGGCAGCGGGCGCCTGCTTGAGCAGTTGCCCGGTCATGTCGGTATCGAAGGACACGACGACATCCTCACCATCGGCGACACGATCGGTCTCGCCGTGATCATCGTCGCATGGCACGTCGCCGGCGGCGGTCCGCTGTCTCCAATAGTCGAGCTGACCAGCCAGCTCCTCGCTGGCGGCGTAGTCTTCGAGACTGATGCCCCATGACGCCATGGACCGGCTGTTGGAAGGCAGAGCAATCGCGGCCGCGCCCTGCGCCACCTGTCGATACGCCGAGGCGATGTCCTCGAGCAGCACGCGCCAGGACACGCCATCGACGACGAGATGATGCACGACGATGAGAAGCCTCTGGCTGCCGTCGGCAACGTCCATGCCGACGAGCCGCAGCAACGGTCCCTGCAGAGACAGGCTTGCCTGCGCGGTCGCGCCAGCCGAGGTGATCTCAGCCGCATCGGCGACGGTGCGGATCCAGAGCAGATCGGCGCTCGCCGGCATCGCGCCGTATCTCGCCTGCCACTCTCGGTCGCTTTGCCGAAATTGCAGCCGCAGGGCATCGTGATGCGCCACCACGGCCTCGACCGCCTGCGCCATCACCCGCCAGTCGAGCCGCGCCGACGGCACGAGCATCAACGCCTGATTCCAGTGATGCCGTTCGCCGGCGTCCTCGGCAAAGAAGCGGCGCTGGATCGGCAACAGCGGCACCGGATCGCCATCGCGCGCAAGCGGCTCAGCGGATGCAACGACGGCCCGATCGCGACGCGCGACCCGCGCCAGCTCCTGCAGCGTCTGATGCCGGAACAGGTCGCGCGGCTCGATGGCAAGCCCGCGCTGGCGCGCACGTCCGACCACCTGCAATGAAATGATGGAATCGCCGCCGAGCTCGAAGAAGTTGTCGGTCAGCCCGACCCGCGAATGGCCGAGCAATTCAGCCCAGATCGCCGCCAGCTCCAGTTCGGCCGGGGATTGCGGCGAGACGTAGTCGGCCTCAGCAGACAACTGCTCGGGCGCCGGCAAGGCGTCGCGATCGACCTTGCCATGCGCCGTGAGCGGCATCCGCGACATCAGTACGATGCGGGCCGGAACCATGTAGTCCGGCAGCTCCTCGGACAACGCCGCGCGCAGCCCCGTCTCGTCGAGGCCATCCTCGCCGCAGGCATAGCCGATGAGCTGCTGGCGTCCGGCGATCTCGCGTGCCACCACCACCGCCGACCGAACACCCGTCTGCCGCGTCAGCCGTGCCTCGACCTCGCCCGGCTCGATGCGAAAGCCGCGGATCTTGAGCTGATGGTCGGACCGTCCGACATAGTCGATCACGCCATCGGCGCGCCAGCGCGCCAGATCGCCGGTGCGATACAGCCGCGCGCCAGGTGCGCCGAACGGATCGGGGATGAAGCGCTCCGCCGTCAGCGCCGGCCGATTCCAATAGCCGGCCGCGAGCCCCTCGCCGCCGATATGAAGCTCGCCGGTGACGCCGACCGGAACGATGTTGAGATCGCCGTCGAGAACATAGGCCGAGCGCCGGCCGACTGGACGGCCGATCGGCGCATAGCCGCAGTCGATCTCGGCATCGGCGTCGACCTTCCAGACCAGCGGTGTGACCACCGTCTCCGTCGGACCATAGCCATTGATCAGCTTGCGCGGCCGCAGCGCCTGCCTGACCTTGTCGAAGCCGGATTTGGGCATCGCCTCGCCGCCGAACGAATACAGCGACACGGGCGGCGGATCGCCGCTCCACGCCGCGAAGTCGGCGAGCTGCTGCAGATAGGCCGGCGGAAAGCCGGCATTGGTCACCCGCTGCGCGCCCATCACGTCGAGCGTCTTCTCCGCCGACCAGAGATCGGCATCACGCATCACCAAGGTCGCGCCGCAGCCCAGCGCGGTCCACAACCGCTCATGCGCGCCGTCGAACGTGAAGGAGAGGAAGTGCAGCTCGCGCGACTGCCGGCCCATCTCGTAGAGCTCGGCGGTGGCCTCGCAATGCATTGCGAACGATCCGTGAGCGACCGCAACGCCCTTCGGCACGCCGGTGGAGCCGGACGTATAGATCACGTAGGCGAGGCTCGCGGGATGGACATCGACCGCCGGGTCGCTCTCCGTCGTCTCAGCCGCCATCGCGCCGAGATCGACGACCGCGATCCCCGGCATCGGCGGCCATTGCGATCGTCCCGCCGCATCGACCAGCACGACGCGCGCGCCGGCATCTCGAACGGTGGCGGCAAGCCGCGCTGGCGGATGATCAGGATCGAGCGGCAGATAGGCCGCGCCGGCCTTCAGGACGGCAACAAAACCGGCGACGAGATCGGGCGAGCGCCGCATCGAGAGCCCGACGAGCTCGCCGGGACGAACGCCGAGCGTTGCAAGATGCTGTGCGATGGCGTTGGCGCGGCGATCGAGCGCCTGATAGGTGATCGTCTCGGCCCCAAACACCAGGGCCGCTGCGCTCGGCGTCTCCTTTGCGTGCCGGGCGAACATCCGATGCACCGGCTGGAACGGCACGAGCGCGGGAGGGCAAGCGTTCCACTGTCTGACGTCGTCGCGTTGCCGGGCCGACAACAGCTCCAATGCCGCGATCCGACGTGTGGGATCCGCGACCATCGCCTGTAGGATCGTGAGCCAATGCCCGGCGAACCGTGCGATGGTCGACCGGTCGAACAGCGCGGTGGCAAAGGAGAACAGCGCCGAGACGTCTCCCGACGGCGCCTCCTCGCTGTCGAGAGCGAGGTCGAATTTCACCGTGTCGATCTCTGCCGCGATCGTCTCGATCTGCAATTCGGACGCAGCCGGCGCATGCGCCGGCTCGCGCCGGTGCTGATGGTTATAGAGCACCTGGAATAGCGGAGTCTGGCTTAGGCTGCGCTGCGGCTGCAGCACGTCGAGCAGCCGCTCGAACGGAAGATCCTGGTGATCCTGGGCCTCGAGCGAGGCCTCGCGCAGGGCGTGAATGACGTCGGCGATCGTGCTCCGGCTGTCGATCCGTGTGCGCAGCACCTGGGTGTTGACCAGCAGGCCGATCAGACGCCGCGTCTCCGACCGGTCGCGATTGGCGAGCGGAACGCCGATGCTGATGTCGGGCTGGCCGCTGTAGCGATAGAGCACCAGCTTCAGCGCCGCCAGCAGAACGACGAACAACGTCGTGTGCTGTCCCCGCGCCAGCTCGCGCAGGCGATCGGCAAGCTCCGCCCCGAGCGACAGCCGTATGGCATCGCCGGATTGATCGGCCTGGGCTGACCTGGGCCGATCGAACGGCAGCGGCAGCATGGCCGTGTCATGGAGACGGCCGGTCCAGTAGCGGAGCTGCCGCTCCTCCTCGACGGCACCGAGCCACAGTCGCTGCCAGGCGGCGAAATCGGCGTAGTCGATCTCGAGCGCCGGCAGTGAGGCGGTCTCGCCGCGGACGGCGGCGCGATAGAGCTGCCAGAACTCCTCGGTGAGGACCTGCATCGACCAGCCATCGGCGACGATGTGATGCAGCGTGACCGAGAGGACATGGTCGTGCTCGCCAAGACCCAGCAGCGCCGCGCGCAGCAGCGGTCCGGATTCCAGATCGAACGGCAACGCCGCTTCCTCACGCAGCAGCCGGCTCGCCCGCTGCTCGCGGTCATCGCCCGCGATCTCGATGCGGCGAAGCGCGACAGGCGCCGGCAACCCTACGATCTGCTCCGCCTCGCCGTCGTCCTGCCGGAACGTCGTGCGGAGCGCGGCATGGCGCATGACGAGTTCATCGAGCGCCCTTTGGAGCGCACCAACATCAAGCCGACCCCGCAGGCGGATCGCGACCGGCATGTTGTAGGCGGAGCCGCCCGGATCCATCCGCCACAGGAACCAGAGGCGGGCCTGCGCGAACGATAACGGCGCGCGCTGCAGATGCTGCCGGGCGATCGGCAAGATCGACAGATCGATCCCCTTGGCCGCCAACTGCGTCAGGAACGCGCGCTGCTTCGACGCATCGAGACGCACCAATCGACGCGCGATTTCGCCGAGCTGCTGGGCCTGGAGTCCGGACTGATCATTCATTGGCAAACTCGACTTCCTCAAGCAGATCGAACATGGCGGCGATGTCGTCACTCCGCCTGCTCGTCGGCGGGTCCGCGGCGAGCGCAGACGCTATGGCCTCGATCGTGGTCAGTTCGAACAACCGCTTCAGCGGCACCTCCCACGCGAGATCGCGCTTGATGCGGCCGACGAGCTGGACGGCCACCAGCGAGTCGCCGCCGAGCTCGAAGAAATTGTCGGTGACGCCGACGTCCGGCCTGTGCAGCAGCTCTGCCCAGATCGCCGCGAGTGCGGCCTCGGTCGGATTGCGCGGGGCGATGCGATGCGCTTCGGGAGCCCCGACATCGGGCCGCGGCAGCGCCTTGCGGTCGATCTTGCCGTTCGGCGTCAGCGGCAGCTCCGGCAGCACGATCACGCGCGACGGAACCATGTAGTCCGGCAGCGCTGCTGCGAGCGCAGCGCGGAGGCCGCCGCCGTCGAGCGTATCCTCGCTGCTGACATAGCCGACCAATTGACGGCCGCCGCCGAGCTCCTGCGCCACGACGACGCTGTCGCGCACGCCCAGCTGCTCCCGCAGCCGCACCTCGATCTCGCCGAGCTCGATCCGATGTCCGCGGATCTTCACCTGATGATCGGCGCGGCCGACATAGTCGAGCACGCCGTCGGCCCGCCAGCGCGCGAGGTCCCCGGTCCGGTACAGCCGCGCGCCGTCGCTGCCGAACGGATCCGGAATGAAGCGCTCGGCACTCAGCGCAGCGCGTTTCCAATAGCCGCGCGCGAGCCCGTCACCGCCGACGAAGAGCTCGCCAGTGACGCCGACCGGCGCCAGATTGAGTTCGGTGTCGAGCACGTACAACCGGGTGTTGCCGATCGGGCTGCCGAGCAGCGGCAACGGATCGGTCGCATCGAGGCGGTGACGCGCCGACCACACCGTGGTCTCGGTCGGCCCATACAGGTTCCAGACCTCGCTGCCCAGCGCGCCCAGCCGCCGCGCCAGGTCCGAGGCCAGCGCCTCCCCGCCGCTCAGCAAGCGACAGCCCTTCGGCAGCCATGGAGCCGTCTCGTGTGTATCGGCCGCGTCGTGATCGAGCAGCATGCGCCAGCTCGACGGCGTCGCCTGGACCATGGTCACGCCGTGCCGTGCCACCATCGCCTTGAGCGCCACCGGATCATGGGCAGCGGCACGGTCGGCGAGCACGATCCGGGCGCCATGGGTCAGCGGCAGCCACAGCTCCAGCACGGCGATGTCGAACGACAACGAGGTCAACGCCAGCACGCGGTCGTCGGCCGCGATGCCCGGCTGCTCGGCCATCGTCGTCAGGAAGTTCGTCACCGCGGCGTGACGCACCATCACGCCCTTGGGCCGACCGGTGGAGCCGGAGGTGTAGATGACGTAAGCGAGGCTCTCCAGATGCACGTCGACAGCAAGATTATCGGTCTGGCCGAGGCCCTCGCCAGCCGCCACCTCGAGCAGCCATGCCTCGGCCTCGCTCCGGGCCAGCACCGGCGCGAAGCGGTCGTGGAGCGTGGCTTGCATCAGCAGCAGCTTGGCGCCGCTGTCGTTCAGCATGTGCGCGAGCCGCTCGGCCGGATAGTCCGGATCGAGCGGAAGATAGGCCCCGCCCGCTTTGAGCACCGCGAGCAGCGCAACCATCATCGTGACGCCGCGCTCCAGCGCCAGCCCGACCACAACATCCGGCCCGATGCCGCGATCCCTGAGCCGCCGCGCCAGGCGGTTCGCCCGCGCATTCAGCGCGCCGTAGCTGATCGTCTCCTGCCCGTGTACGAGCGCGATCGCATCGGGAGATCGCGCCGCATGCACCTCGAACTGCCGGTGCACGCAGAGCGTATCCGCGAAGCTGACAGCCGTCGCATTCCAAGCGCGCAGCAGCCGCGCGCGATCGTCCTCTGGAACGACATCGAGCTGGCGCACCGGCGCGTGCGGCGCCGCTTCGAGCGCCAGCGCCAGCCGATCGAGCGACTGCTGCATCATCGCGCCGACCCGCTCGGGCGCAACCGGCGCCACGGCCTGGACCGTCAGGTGAAGTCCATGACCGTCGTCATCCACCGCCAGCATCAGCGGATAGTTGGTACGCTCCTCGCCACCGAGCCATTCGACGCCACGCAGAGCCTGGATGGGCTGCGCGTCTGCCCGCGCGTCCTGCCGCTGGCCGTGCCGATAGTTCAGGATCGCGGAGAACAGCGGCGTCGGCGGCGCGACGCCGCTGCAACGCTGGGCCATTGCCAGCGAGGCATGCTCATGAACCATCAGCTCCGCCAGCCGCGCATGCGTTGCGCGAACGCTGTCCTCAACCGACGTGCCGTCGAGATCGAGCCGCAACGGCAGCGTGTTGATGAACAGGCCCAGGCTGCGGCCGGTATCATGGCCAGCCTGCATGCGGCCGAGCAGCACGGTGCCGAACACGACCTGCTCGCGCCCACTGCTGCGCGCCAGCACCTGCCCCCAGGCGACATGACAGAGGCTGGCGAGGCTCGCCCCCAGGCGGCGCGCCTGCGCGCGCAGCCCTGCATCGAGCGCAGCCGGCAGGGGCAGCTTTGCCTCGCGCACGCCGGCGCCGTCGCTGCGCACCTCGATCAATCCGAACGGCGCCGTCGGCGCATCGATGTCGGCAAGCATGCTGCGGAAGAAGCGCTGCTGAGCATCCTGTCCGCCCGGCTTGCGAGTCTCGGCGACGAGATTGCGGAACGGAATCGGCGGAGGCAGAGCAGTACGGCGTCCCGACAGGATCAGTTGCACCTCCTCATGCAACGCCTCCAGGGTGGAATGGTCGCCGACCATGTGATGCAGCAGGACCAGCAGCAGCAGGCGATCATTTCGTGGGTCGCGGGCGACAACGAGACGCAGCAATGGCGCCTGGGTCAGATCGAGCCGGCAGGATCGCGGATCGAAGCGGCGCGCCAGCTCGACCTGGGCCGGCTCGTTGCCTTCGAGCTCAACTTCGGTGACGCTTAGCGGTGCCTGGCGCCAGACCACCTGCACCGGCACCGACAGTTCATCCCAGAGGAATGACGTCCGCAGGACGTCATGCCGGTCGATCACGTCCTGAACGGCCGCAAGATAGCGATCCAGCAGATCACGGCCCGCAAATGCCATCTGCGCGACCAGCACGTAGGGGTCGCCCTTGGTCGCGAGCAGATGATGGAACAGGATTCCCTCCTGCAACGGCGACAGCGCGTAGATGTCCTGGACGTTGGCGACGCCGCCCGGCACACGGCCCACCGCGCGGTCGATCTCGTCCTGGCTCAGCGCGATCAGCGGCAGCATGTCCGGCGTGATGACCGGGCTCTGCGCCGTGATCGGGTTGTCAGGAATTGCGGTCTCCTCGCTTTGCCGCAGGCTGGCCGCGAGATCGCGCAGCACCGGCTTGGCGAACACCATCTGCGCATCGATCGTCAGCGCATGGCGCTTCAGCCGGTCCAGCATGCGGACGACGAGCAGCGAATGGCCGCCGAGCTCGAAGAAGTGATCGTTGCGGCCGACGCGCTCGACGCCAAGCAACTCGCGCCAGATGGCAGCGAGCGTCTGCTCGGCTTCGCCCTGGGGAGGATCATAGGTGGCGTGCGAGAACGCCTCGTCGTCCGGCGCCGGCAGCACCTGCCGGTCGACCTTCCCGTTGGGCGTCAGCGGAAACGCATCGAGGTGAACGATCGCCGACGGAACCATGTAGTCCGGAAGACACGCCTGCAATTGCGTGCGCAGGCGCGCAGCCCATGCGCTGGGATCACCTGCATCGTCCGCCGGCACCACATAGGCGACGAGCGTGAGATCGCCCTGCGCATCGCGCCGCGCCAGGACTGCCGAGTCCCGCACGCCGGCCTGCGCATTCAGCCGATGCTCGATCTCGCCGAGCTCGATGCGGAAGCCGCGGATCTTCACCTGATGGTCGTTGCGGCCCAGGAATTCGATGTTGCCGTCGGCGAGATGGCGGCCGAGATCACCGGTTCGATACATCCGTGCATCGGCCGAACGATCGAAGGGATCCGCAGCAAAGCGCTGCGCCGACAGATCGGGACGGTTGAGATAGCCGCGGGCAACCCCTGCCCCGCCGATCCAGATCTCGCCCACGGCGCCGCGCGGCACCGGCATGCCCTGGGCGTCGAGCAGATAGATCCGCGCGTTGGCGATCGGGCGACCGATGGAGACGACACCGCCGGCGAAGCCGGGCGGACGGCGCCATGCGGTGGCGCAGACGGTCGCTTCCGTCGGCCCGTAGGCGTTGAAGACCGCAATCTCGGGCGGCAGCGCTTCGAACAGCTCCGGCCTTGGCAACTCGCCGGCGAGAACCAGCACCTCGAGCCCGGAGAGCCGGGCGAGGTCCGAGCGGCCCTGCAGCATCGCGGGCGGCAAGGTGGCGTGGGTGATGCGATGTTCGACGAGATAATTCAACAGCTCCGGCGCGTCGCGATGCTCGCGGCTTCCGAGCAGATGCAGCTCGGCACCAGCACAAAGCGCCATGACGATGTCCCACACGCTTGCGTCGAAGCTGAAGGAGGCGAATTGCACGATCCGGCTGTGCGGACCGGTGTCGAACAGCCCGATCTGGGCCTGCGCGAGATTGACCAGGCCGTGGTGCTCGACCATCACGCCCTTCGGCTGTCCGGTCGAGCCCGACGTGTAGATGACATAGGCGAGATTGCGCGGCGTCAGGCCACGGGCAGCAACATCCGGTGCGCTCTCCGGCAGCCGGCTCCAGGCCGGCGCATCGCTTTCCACATCGATCACAGGGTGCGCCACGCTGCCGAGCGTGCTGGCGCTCTCACCGTCACAGAGCAACAGCGTCGGCTGAGCATCGGCCACGGTCTCGCGCAGCCGCTGCGGCGGATAGGCAGGGTCAAGCGGCAGATAGGCCGCTCCCGCTTTGAGAACCGCGAGCATGCTGACGATCGCATCGATGCCGCGCTGCTGGCAGATCGCGACCAGCCGGTCCGGACCGGCGCCCAGCGCAACGAGATGATGTGCGAGGCGATTGGCGCGCAGCTCGAGCTCGCGATAGCTCAAGCTGACCGCGCCATGCACCAGCGCCACGGCGGAGGGGCGGCGGCGCGCCTGCTCTGCGATGAGCTCCTGGATGCAGCAGTCGGCTGGCGTGAACGACTGCGTCCGGTTCCAGACATCCAGCAGCAGCGTACGTTCCTCGGCCGGCAGCAGCTCGATCCGATCGACCGGCTGGCTGGTGTCGGCGACCATGGCGCGCAGCGCAGCCAACAGATAGAAGCGATAGCGCTGTACGGTATCGGCGTCGAACAGCGCCGTCGCGTAGTTGAGCTTGCCAGTGATGCGGCCGCCACTTTCGCTGAGATCGAGCTCGAGATCGAACTTGATCTTGTGCTGCTCGATCGCAAGGCGTTCGACCGCCAGGCCGGGCAGTGCGAACGAGCCGACATCGTTACTCTGCCACGCGAACACCACCTGGAACACCGGCGTGTATTCCGGATGCCGCGGCGGCTGGAGCGCCTCGACCAGGAGCTCGAACGGAAGATCCTGATGATCCTGCGCCGCGAGGACCGCCGTCTTGACGCGGTCGATCAGCTCGGCGACAGCAGGACCATGCGAGAGGTCGAGCCGCAGCGCCAGCATGTTGACGAAGAAGCCGGCTAGGCCTTCGAGCTCCGAACGCATCCGATTGGCGCTCGGCGTGCCGATCACGAGATCCTGCTGGCCCGCCAACCGCGACAGCACGATGGCCCAGGCCGCCAGCACGATGACGAACGGGGTGGCGCCGAGCGCGTGGCCCAGCCGCCTGATGTCGGCCGATAGACCGTCGTCGATCTCCACCGGCACCGCGGCGCCGGCGTTGGATCGCGGCGCAGAACGCCCACGGTCGGTCGGCAATGTCAGCAAGGATGGCGCGTCGCGCAGCACGGCGGTCCAATGATCGAGCTGCCGCTGCAGTCGATCTGCCGTCAGCGAATGGCGCTGCCATGCTGCATAGTCCGGATACTGAATCGCGAGCGGCGGCAACGGATCATCGCCGCCTGCGGCGAAGGCGCCATACAGCGCCGAGAGCTCGCGGACGATGACGCCCATCGACCATCCGTCGGAGATGATGTGGTGCTGGCTGAGCAGAACGACGTGATCATCATCGCCCAGACGGATCAAATGGCTGCGGATCAGCGGCCCCCGAGCGAGATCGAACGGCGCGCGCGTGCACTCATCCAGCACGTCGCCCAGCTGCTTCTCGCGGTCCGGCCGGCCGCGAAGATCATGCATCTCCAGCGGCAGGCTGGTGTCGGACGGCAGCAGCGCAATTCGCGGCTCGCCGTCCTCGGCGACAAAGACCGTCCGCAGCGCCTCGTGCCGGGAGAACAGGCGGTCGAGGCTGCGGCGCCATGCGCCGATGTCGAGCCGGCCGCGCAACCGCAGCGCCACGTCGATGTGATAATTCGCGCTTCCGCCATCGAGCTGCGCCAGCAGCCACAGCTGCTGCTGCGCGAAGGAGAGCGGCAGCCGGCCCCCGCGATCGACGATCGGGATCGTGCTTGTGTCGCGTCTGGCGGCGTTGCGGCCGCGCTGTCGCGCGCGCGATGCCAACCGGCGCAGCGTCTCCAGATCGAGGTCACGCAGAAGAGACCGTCCTGATTGTCCGCTCATGATAGCTCCGCCGTCATCAGTTCCTGGAGCTCACCTTCGGCGAACTCCTGCTCGATCAGACTGATCGAGAGGACGCGCGCGAATTCCGCCAATTCCGGATGAGCGAACAGCTCGGACAATTGCACCGACGTGCCGAACTCCTGCGCGACACGGCTGAGCAGCCGTACCGCCAGCAGAGAGTGGCCGCCGAGCCTGAAGAAGTGATCGTCCCGCCCGATGCGATCGAGGCCGAGCAGTTCCGCCCAGATGCCGGCCACGATGATCTCGATCTCACCGACCGGAGCCTGATAGTCGTCCCCCGCCTCGCCTTGTGACGCCAGCGGCAGCGCCTTGCGGTCGACCTTGCCGTTCGGCGTCAGCGGCAGCCGCGGCAGCACGATGACGCGCAACGGCACCATGTAGTCCGGCAGCATGGCCGTGAGCATCGCGCGCAAGTCGCCGCCGTCGAGGGTGCTGTCACTGCTGACATAGCCGATCAGGTGCCGCCCGCCGCCGAACTCCTGCGCGACCACGACGCTGTCGCGAACGCCGGGCAGTGCGCGCAGCCGCGCCTCGATCTCGCCGAGCTCGATGCGATGTCCGCGCATCTTGACCTGGTGATCGGCGCGGCCGACATAGTCGAGCGTGCCATCGGCACGCCAGCGCGCCAGATCGCCGGTCCGGTACAACCGCGCACCAGCACCGCCCAACGGATCGGGAACGAAGCGCTCTGCGCTGAGCCCGGCGCGCCTCCAATAGCCGCGCGCCAGTCCCTCGCCGCCGATGAACAGTTCGCCGGTCACGCCGGGCGGCGCCAGATTGAGATTGGCGTCGAGCACGTAGAGCGTGGTGTTGCCGATCGGACCACCCAGCACCGGCATAGGATCATTGGAATCGAGCCGGTGGCGCGCAGACCACACCGTGGTCTCGGTCGGCCCATACATGTTCCAGACCTCGCCGCTCAGCGCGACGAGCCGCCGTGCCAGATCGGGAGCCAGCGCCTCGCCGCCGCAGAGTACGCGACAGCGACGAGGCAGCGCGGTCCCGTCATGATCGAGCAGCATGCGCCAGCTCGACGGCGTCGCCTGGATCATGGTCACGCCGTGCCTGGCCACGATCGCCTTCAGCGCCATCGGATCCTGCGCCGAGGCGCGATCGGCCAGCACGATCCGGGCGCCCCGTGTCAGCGGCAGCCACAGCTCCAGCACCGCGATGTCGAACGACAGCGAGGTCAATGCCAGCACCCGGTCGTCGGATGCGATCCCTGGCTGCTCGGCCATCGTCGCCAGGAAGTTCGTCACTGCGCCGTGACGCACCATCACGCCCTTGGGCAGGCCGGTCGAGCCCGAGGTATAGATGACGTAGGCGAGGCTCTCCGGATGGATGGTGCTGCCGAGATTGTCGGCGTCGCCCGCATCATCGTCGCGATCGAGCAGCCAGGCCTCGGCTCCGCTGTCGGCCAGCGCAAGCGCGAACCGATCCTGCAGCCCAGCTTGCGTCAGCAGAAGCCTCGCGCCGCTGTCGCTCAGCATGTGAGCAAGACGCTCGGCCGGATAATCCGGGTCGAGCGGCAGGTAGGCCGCACCCGCCTTCAGCACGGCGAGCAGCGCGACGATCATCTCGGCGTCGCGCTCCAGCGCCAGTCCGACCACGACATCGGCGCCGATCCCGCGCGCGCGCAGTCGCCGCGCCAGCCGGTTTGCGCGCGCGTTCAACTCGCCGTAGCTGATCCGGCGGTCGCCGCTGACGATCGCAACCGCGTCCGGGACAACCTTCGCCCGCGCCTCGATCTGCGCCACCACGCCGGGCGCTGCGTCGATCAACGGACGTGGGGATGACGTCTCGCCAATCGCAGCTCCACTCCAGCGCAAGAGCCACGCCAGCGCCTCCCCATCGACCATTCGAAGGCTGCCGGTCGGACGGGTGGCATCCGCCGAAATCTGCATCAGCCAGTCCCGCAACGACGCGCTCACCCGTCGAATCGCGTGCTCGTCCAATTGCGCACGATCGTAGTTGAAGTCGAGGCGCAGGCCCTCGGGTCCGTCGAACACGATGACCGCGATCGGATAACTGGTCGGCGTCACATGTTCGACCCGCCCGATCTGCGGCCCGGCACCGTTGCGCGCGGTGAGCGCCTGATCGATCGGATAGTTCTCGAACACCATCAGGCTGTCGAACAGGGGCTGCCCGGCCCTGTCGGCGAGGCGCTGGATCTCGTGCAGCGGCAGCCACTCATAGTCGCGCGCCGCGACGCTCTGCGCCTGAAGGGTTCGCAGCCAATCGCCGGTCGCGGTCTGCGGGTGCGCGCGGTCGATCAGCGGCAGCGTGTTGATGAAGAGGCCGACCATGTGCTCGGCGCCGGCAAGCTCGGCCGGACGGCCCGAGACCGTCACGCCAAAGCAGACCGAGCTTTGCCCGGTATACTGCCGCAGCAATTGGGCCCAGGCCCCTTGCAGCAGCGTATTCATCGTGATGCGCTGCTGCGTCGCGAACCGCCGCAGGCGGGCAGCGAGATCGACGTCCACGCGCAGCGTCAGCCGGCCGTGGCCGCTCGCAGCGTCGATCGCGCTGCTCGCGCGCAAGGCGTCGGCGAGCGGCGTGGGCTCATCGAAGCCGCGCAGCGTCTCGCGCCAGAAATCCACGGCCGCCGCGTGGTCGCGCGTCTGCAGCCAGGCGATGTAGTCGCGATAACTGGCTTGCGCCGCCGACGGCGCTGCGCCGCCGATCTGCTGCAGCACGTCTGCGAGCAGCCGCGCCGAGCTCCAGCCATCGATCACGATGTGATGATGCGTCCAGATCAGCCACAGCCTGTCATCGCCGAGCCGGATCAGCCGCAGCCGCTGCAGCGGCGGCCGGGTGATGTCGAAGCCGAGCTCACGCTCGCGCCGTGCCGCCTCCGCAAGCGCCGCCTCGATATCCGCCGCCGCGGCCCCATCAGCGATACGGCTGCGCCAATCCTCCTCGACGACGGGCACGTCGAGCTGCCGGTACACGATCTGCTGGGCCGCTCCGGACAATTGCTGCCAGACGAATCCAGTCCGCAGCACCGCATGCCGCGCACTCGCCGCCTGCCATGCCGCACGCAACCGCGCCGGCGTCACGCCCCGGAGCTCGATCGAGAGCTGGTTGACATAGACATCATCAGCGCCATCGCGCAGGGCATGGAACAGCAAGCCCTGCTGCATCGGCGACAGCGGATAGATGTCCTCGACGGAGCGACAGTCGATCGTCGCGCAGAGCCGGTCGAGCGCCGCCTGATCGAGCCCCGCGAGCGAAACGTCGGACGGCGTGAGACCGCCGGCGCCGCCGAGGCAATGATCGACGAGACCGTGCAGCGCCGCACGATAGAGCTCCGCGAGCCGTTCGACGGTCGCGCGCCGATAGCGCCGGCTGCCATAGCGGAAACCGAGACGCAGCTGCCCGTCACGCACCTCGCCGTTGATGGTGAGCCAGGCCCGCAACGGCGTGTCGGCGGCTCGCATCGGTCCCGGGTTTTCCGGCGCAATCCGGTACGGCGCCGACGCGCCGAGCTGGCCATCGAAGCGGCCGAGATAGTTGAAGACGATGCGCGGGTTCGGCACCGCGGCCAGCGCCTCGCGATGCTCCTTCGCACCGAGATGGCGCAGCACTCCATAGCCGAGCCCGCGATCGGGCACGGCGCGCAGCGTCTCCTTGACGCGGGTGATGAGCGCGCCGTCGGTCTCGCTGCCGCTGTCGAGACGGACCGGGAATGCGGTCGTGAACCAGCCCACCGTCCGTGTGAGGTCACAGTCCGCAAGGACATCCTCGCGGCCGTGGCCTTCGAGCTCGATCACGACGCCATCGATCCCACGCCAGTTCCAGACCGCACGCGCCAGCGCAGCCAGCAGCAGGTCGTTGACCTGCGTGCGATAGGCCGCAGGCGCGGCATCGAGCAGCCGTTCGGTCAGCTCCGCCTCGAGGTTCAGCACGACCTCCTCGGCGTCGGCTTCGACGTCGGTGCCACCATGGTCGTCGTCGCAGGGCAGCTCGCTGCCGTGGGAGGACGCCAGCCAGAACGGCAGTTCGTCTCCGAGCCGGTCGGAGGCCGCATGCGCTCGCAGTCGCTGCACCCAGGAGGACGGCGTGGAGCTCTGGGGCGGCAGGTTGACGGCGCCCGCCTGCCCCGTCAGCTGCTCGCAAGCCGACGCGATGTCCTCGAGCAGAATCCGCCATGACACGCCATCGACGGCGAGATGGTGAATGGCGACCAGCAGCCGCTGGCTGCCGTCGCGCATGTCGAATCCGACGGCGCGCAGCAGAGATCCCGATGCCAATGACAGGCTCGCCTGCGCCGCCGACGCGATCGCGCTGACGTCGGCCGGCTCGACTGCCGTGCGGAGCCAAAGCAGCTCAGGCGCGGCAGGCAGGTCGGACGGCACCGCCTGCCATTCACCCGCGACCTGCCGATACGTCATGCGAAGCGCATCGTGATGCCCCACGACGGCAGCGAGCGCCCGCTGCAGCACGCTCCAGTCGATCCGGTCCCGCGGGATCAGCAGCACCGCCTGGTTGAAGTGATCGCGGTTGGAGATATCCTCCGCGAAGAAGCGCAATTGGATCGGCAGCAGCTCCGCAGCGCAGGCGTTCATTGCGTTGCGTGCTGCTGCCGGCGGCGTGATGGCCGGCGCGGAGGTGGTCGCAACCACGCCGGCCAGCGCCGCTATCGTCTGCTGCGCGAACATCTGCTTCGGCGTCAGCATGACGCCGCGCTTGCGCAGCCGCGCGATGATCTGCAGGCTGAGGATGGAGTCGCCGCCGAGCTCGAAGAAATTGTCATTGCGGCCAATCCGCTCGCGGCCCAGCACGTCCTGCCAGACCGCGGCGATTGTCTCCTCCACCGCGCCGGCCGGGGCGGCATAGGATAGCACGGCGTCCTCGTCCGGCTGCGGCAGCGCCGCGCGGTCGAGCTTGCCGTTGGCGGTCAGCGGCAGCCGGTCGAGCACGACGATGCGCGACGGCACCATGTAGTCCGGCAGCATCGCCGAGAGTTGCTGCCGTAGCGCCTCCGGCTGCAACACGACGCCGGCCGCAGCGACACAATAGGCCACGAGCTCCCGGCGCTCCTGCTCAGCATCGACGGCGCGGGCCACGACGGCTGCATCGGCGATGCCGCTCAGCAATGTGATCGCGCGGCAGATCTCGGCGGGCTCGACGCGGTAGCCGCGCAGCTTCACCTGATCATCGCGCCGGCCCAGGAACACGATCCGGCCCGCTTGATCACAGCGCACCAAATCGCCGGTCCGGTAGAGGCATTCGCCTGCGGGTCCGAACGGATCGGGAATGAAGCGCTCGGCCGTCTGTCCAGGCGCACCGCGATAGCCGCGCGCCAGCCCGGCGCCGCCCACATAGAGTTCACCGGTGACCCCGGCCGGGACGATATTCAGCGTATCGTCGAGAACGTAGGCGCGCAGGTTGGCAAGCGGCAATCCGACCGGCAGCACACCTTTGGCCTCGGCGTCCGTCCACTCATGGGTCGTCACGCCGACCGTCGTCTCGGTCGGGCCGTAGTGATTGACGATCCGGCAGTGCGGCCGCAGCCGGCGGACCTCTTCGATCAAGCCGGGATCGCAAGCCTCGCCGCCGAGAATCAGCATGTCGCGCGGCAGAACGTCGGCCGACCGCTGCGCCCGCAACAGGCCGCGCAGATGGCTCGGCACGATCTTGAGGACGCCGACCTCGCCGTCGCGCATCGCTTGCGCAAACGCATCCGCATCGAACGCGGCATCGGCCGGAAGAAGATTCAAGGTTGCGCCGCTCGCGAGTGCGCCGAACAGCACGGAGTGGCCGAGATCGGCGGCAACGGTCGAGACCATCGCCATGCTCGCGTCGGCGCGTGGCCGCAGCCGGGACAATAGCGCCTGCACATAGTTGGCAAGTGCACCGTGTGACACGGCGACGCCCTTGGGCGCGCCGGTCGAGCCCGACGTGTAGATGATGTAGGCAGTCTGCGCCGGATGAACGTGCGGGCGAATAAACTCGCCGCGAGACGCATCGCTGCGCGGCTCGCCATCCAGCGCGACGCATTGCAACGCGCTCGCCGCAGCGAGGCATTCGCCGGTCGCGACCAGGATGTCGATGCCACCATCGTGAAGAATACGGTCAACACGCGCCACCGGCCACGCCGGATCGAGCGGCACGGCGGCGCCGCCCGCCTTCAAGACGCCGAGCAGCGCCGCGACGAAGCTCGGCGACCGCTCGATCCACAGCGCCACCGGCGTCTCACGCGTGACGCCCGCCGCAACGAGCATGCGCGCGATCTGGTCCGACCAACCCACGAGCTCGGCGACGCTGACGGTGTCCTGTCCTTGGCGCAGCGCGATCCGATCGTCGCGGCCCGCGAACGCAGCGTCGATCAGATCGAGGATGTCCATCGATGGGAAGCTCTTCACCTCCGCCGCGACGACCTGCCTGACGTCTCGCGCGATTGCGAAGTCGCGCAGCGGCCGGTCGATGCCCGCCGCGATCTGCCGCAGGAAATCGACGAGCTGGCTCCCGATCCGCTCGACCGTGGCCGCATCGAACAAATCAGTTGCGAAATTCAGGCTCGCATTCATGCCCGTTGGGCCGTCGATGATGTCGAGCGCGAGATCGAAATGCGAGCCGGCGAGATCGACGATGCGCGGCTGGGCGTGCAGGCCATCGCCGAGCGCAAATCCGGCCGGCGCGGCCATGTAGTTGAACTTGACCTGGAACAGTGGATTGTGGCCGCCGGAGCGGGTCGGCTTCAGCGCATCGACGAGACGGTCGAACGGCAGATCCTGATGTGCAAGCCCGGAGATGACCTCCTCTTTCGCCTGCCCCAGCAGCTCGGCGAAGCTCATGCCGTCGGCCACGTCGGCCCGCAGCACCAGCGTATTGACGAAGCAGCCGATCAGCGACGCCAGCTCGGCCTGGCGGCGCCCGGCGACGGGCACGCCGACGCGCAGGTCGGAGCGGCCGGAGTAGCGGAACAGCAGCAACTGATAGGCGGCGAGCAGCAGCATGAACATGCTGACGCGATGCTCCCTGGCGAGCGCGCGGAGCCTCAGCGCCAGATCGGGCTCGATCTCGACGTGAATGGTGTCGCCGCGATAGCTCGGTAAAGGCGGGCGCGGCCGGTCGAACGGCAATGCAAGCGGCGTATCCGCGTCGCCGAGCCGCCCGCGCCAGTAGGCGAGCTGCTGCGCAGCCTCGGGGCCGGAAAGCCAATCCCGCTGCCATGCGGCGTAGTCGGCATATTGGACGGCGGATGGGGACGGCGGCGCCCCTGCCCCGCGCCGGAGCCCGTCATAGAGCGCGGCGATCTCCGCCAGCAGCACGTCGAGCGAGAGGCCGTCGGCGACGATGTGATGCGCCGACAGCAGCAGCACGTGGCGGTCGTCCGCGAGCTGCATCAGCACGGCGCGCAGCAGCGGGCCATTGACGAGATCGAACGGCCGCGCCAGCTCCTCGCGTGTCCGCGCCGCGACCCGCGACGCGCGCTCCGCCGCCGGGCTGCGCCGCAGATCCTCGACCGCGACCGGAATGTCGGGCGCCGCATGGATGACCTGCACGACGCGGCCATCCGGGGCGGAGAAGGTGGTGCGCAGCGTCTCGTGGCGGGCGACGATTTCGGTCAGCGCCTGCACCATCAGTGCCTGATCGAGCGGGCCGTCGAAATGCACCGTGCAGGCGATAGTGTAGGCCGTGCCGGCCGGATCCATGCTCCAGAGAAACCACAGCCGCTCCTGCGCGGGAGACAGCAGCTCGCGTATGCCCGCCGGTGCCGGCTGCAGCGGCGGGAGCACTTTCGCGTCCGCGCCGGCCGCATCGATAAGCTCTGCGAGCGCGGCGAGCGTAGGCGCATCGAAGAAGCCGCGCAGCGCGAGCTCGATTCCGAACTGCTCGCGCACCATCGCCGTGATCTGAGCGGCTGCGACCGAGTTGCCACCGAGCATGAAAAAGTCGTCGTCGCGATCGACGGTCTCGCGCCGGAGCACATCCCGCCAGATCAGCGCAAGACGGCGTTCGGTCGCCGTCGCAAGCTCCGGGGACGGCGATGGGTCCGCCGCCTCGCGTCGCTGCTCGAACACCATGAAGCTATCGAGCGTGCCCTGCACCCATCTGGCGCGACAGGCGGACCGCTGCAGCTTGCCGCTGGTGGTCAGCGGCATGCCTTGCGGGTTCAGCAGCACGACCACCGCCGGATATTCCTGCGTCTGCCGCATGACCGCGTCGCCGATCGCCTTGATCAGCACGTCGGCCGGCGTTCGCCGCAGCACTGCCCTGCTGAACTCGGCAGCTACGCCGATGCCTTCGACGCCATCGATCTCGACCGGGAAGGCCGCGACACGTCCCTTCCGAACCGAGGCCACCTCGGTCTCGACGGCCTGCTCCAGATCGAATGGATAGATGTTCTGGCCGCGGACGATCAGCAGATCCTTGAGCCTTCCCGTGACGACGAGTTCGCCGTCGCGGACAAAGCCGAGGTCGCCGGTCCGCAGCCAGCGCGCGCCGTCGCGAACGACGAACGTCTGCTGCGTCGCCCCGGGATTGTTCCAATAGCCCTGCGCGACGCTCGGGCCTGCGACCCAGATTTCGCCGACCTCATTCCTCTCGGCCTCGGCGGACGCATCGACCCTCATGATGCGCACGGCGTGGCCGTCTGCCACGGCGCCGCACGCCATCAGATCCGTGCCCTCGCCGGCGTCCGCAACGCGCCCGCCGGCGAGCGCTGCGGGATCGAGCGTGTGACAAACCGCCCGGCTCGCGCGGTCGCCTGCCGTCACCAGCAAGGTCGCCTCGGCAAGGCCGTAGCACGGCGTCAGCGCGCGAGGATCGAGGCCCGCCGGCCGGAAGCGCGCGGCAAATCGATCCAGCGTCGCGCGGCGCACGAACTCCGAGCCGGAGAACGCGAACCGCCATCGGCCGAGGTCCAGCCGCGCGATCGCTTCGTCCGAGATCCGGTCCGCACAGAGCGCGAACGCAAAGTCCGGCCCGCCGCTGCAGGTGCCGCCGTGGCGATGGATGGCGTCGAGCCAGCGCCGCGGCTGCTCCAGGAAATTGCGCGGCGACATCAGCACCGCCGTGAAGCCCGTGAACAGCGGATTCAGCAATCCGCCCATCAACCCCATGTCGTGATAGAGCGGCAGCCAGCTGACGAAGACGTCATCCCTGGTCCCGCCGAGCGCCGCCTCTATTGCGAACTCATTGGCGACCAGGTTCCGGTGAGTGACGCAGACACCCTTCGGCTGCGACGTCGAACCCGACGTATATTGGAGGAACGCGATCGCTTCGCCGTGCAAGTCCGTCTCGCGCCACGATGCGGCGGCATCGACCGGCACCTCGTCGACGGCAACAACACGAGCATTGGTCTCGCCGAACGCAGCGACGACGGCGTCGCGCAGACGCGCCTGGGTGAGAATGAGCCGCGGCGCCGCATCGCGCAGGATGCCGTCGAGCCGGCTCGTGTAACGCTCCTTCCCGGCTTCCGGCGGATAGGCCGGCACGGCAATGACCCCGGCATAGAGGCACGCGTAGAACGCGACGGCATAGTCGGGACCGTTCGGCAGCAGAATCACGGCGCGCTCGCCTGCGCCGGCAAGCTGCTGCAGATGTGCGGCCGTTGCGCGAATGCGTCGATCCAGCGCCGCGAATGTCAGCTCGTCGACGACATCGTCGCCTTCAATGAAGCGCAGCGCCGGATGGTCGGCACGCGAGGCGGCATGCTCGCGGAGTCGTTCGACGAGGGTCTGTGTCGGCATCTTCCGAAGGTCCGATAACAATGTGAGGATCGATCGCGCAGGCTCAATTCACGCGATGGGCTTGCGCCATCGCGACGATCACCCTGCGCGGCCCCTTGAACGGCTCGCGCGCGTGCGCCGTCAGCATGTTGTCGAGCATGACGACGTCGCCGGTCTGCCAGGGAAAGACGATCTTGTGCCGGTCGAGCACGGCTCTGACTGTGGCCAGCGTCTCATCCTCGATCGGCGAGCCGTCGCCGTAGAACGCATTGCGCGGCAGCTCGAGCGGATCACCGACGATGTCGAGAAGACTTTCCCGCACCTCGGGCGCAAGGCTGGAGACGTGGAACAGATGCGCCTGATTGAACCACACCATGTCCCCGGTCACGGGATGCACCGCGGTCCCCTGGCAGACCTGCCGCGTCCGCAGCTCGTCGCCACCCTTCCATTCGCAGGCGATCGCATGGGAGGCGCAATAGGCCTCGACCTCGGCCTTCGACTCGGTGCCGAACACCTGCCGCCAGTCGACATCGAGTCCGCTGCCATAGTTGCGGACATACATGACGCCCCGCTCGGCGAAGCGGTTGCGTATCGCGGCCGGCATGTCGCGATGGATCGACCGGCTGTCGGCGACCGGCGTCTCGCCGCCCTGCTGCGCCGCCTGCTCGCAATAGAACCAGATCTTCATCGGCCAGTCGCGCGTATAGGCCTGCTCGTTGTGCAGCGGAATGCTCTGGTGCGGCGGATATTCGGTCGAGGTGTAGACGCCGGCGCTGACCTGCGATCGCGGCGTCGAGCCGAATTCATAGGACAGCAGCGGATGGCCGAAGCTCGCGGCGAAGCTCCTGAACGCCTCGGCGCCGTCGAGATGGAAGCCACGGAAGAGAATTCCGCCGCACGCGTAGAGCTGGCGCTCGATCATGTCGCGGACCTCGCTGACGGCCTCCATCAGCGGCTGCTGCGTGCGGCTGGCCCGCAGAAGGAACGGCAGCGATTCTTGTTCTACTTTAGATTGTATTGCGAACATGACTTCTCCCCGTCTCCCGTCGATTTCGGCATCGAAGTTTCTTCACCAGCCGGCTTTTCCGGCTGGGTCCTGCTTTCGACGCGCCGCTCAAGGCCCCGCGCGAGCAACGGCGGGCTCCGGCCATGCCCGACGTACCAGCAATGCGGCAACGAGCTTCAGCAGATCCGCCTGCTGGCTGTGGATGAAGAAATGGTCGCCCGGCAGCATGTCGCGGCCGAACGTGCCGGAGGTCTCGGCCCGCCATGCCTCCAGCGCCTCGGCACGCGTTTCGTCGAGCTCTCCGCCGAACACGTGCAGCGGACACGGCAACGGCTGGCGCCGCCGATACACGTAGTTCCCGCACATCAGGAAATCGGCCCGCAGGATCGGCAGCGTGCTGCGCATGATCTCCATGCTCTGCAACGCTTCCGGCGGTGTGCCGTTCAGCCTGAGAAGCTCCTCGCGCAATGCGGCGTCACCGAGCGGCTCGCGCCAGCGGCTGCCGTCGCGCACGGCCGGCGCTTCCGTTCCCGATACGAGCAGCATCTGCGGTCTCGGCGCGCCGAGCGCGAGCAGCCTGTGCGCGAGCTCGAAGGCAAGCAAGCCGCCGAGGCTGTGCCCGAACAGGACGTAAGGCTCCGCCAACGGCGTCCCGACCAGTTCGGACGCGAGCTGATCGACCAACGCCGTCGCATCCGTTTGCAGCGGCTCGTCCATCCGTGCGCCTCGTCCTGGCAGCTCCAGCGGCTGGACCTCGATCCAGGACGGAAGACCTCTCCTCCAGCGCGCATAGACCATGGCGCTGCCGCCGGCATAGGGCAAACAGATGAGCCGCATCGCAGCGATCTCCTTCGCGTCAGGATTCGGCTGATGCGAGAGCGTTGTCCTGCATAAATTTGCGCAGCGAGAGCGGCCGCATGTCGGTCCACACCTGCTCGATATGGTCCAGGCATTCCTTCTTGCTTCCGGTCACGCCGACGGCCGTCCATCCGTTCGGAATGTCCTTGAAGGTCGGCCAGATCGAATATTGCTCTTCGTGATTCACGACGACGGTGAAGGTGACGTCATCTCTGTCGAAGACCATCATGCCCGGCTACTCCTACTAACAATCGACGTTGATGGACTACGAGTAATGCAGTTGATAATGACAGTCAAAAGGATACCGCCGATCGAAGTTTTTAATCTCTCCAAGGTGACACGCAGGTGACGATTCAACACGAGGATGTATCGGCTCCAACTAGATGATTTGCTGACCCGACCGCTTTGTCACCGCGGGGATGATCACGCCTCGACGCAATCGATGAGCTACGCAAATTTTCATCAGATTGGAATTGAACGCCGTCCGCATCGCTCAGACTAACAAGGCCGCCGCACAACGGCCGTGCGGCGGCCCCATCATCGCCAACGCGTATCGACGTCCTAGAAATTGAACGTCGTGGAAACGAGATAGGTGCGCGGCGCCCCCAGGGTGATCACACCGCTATAGGCCGACGCCCAATACGCCTTGTCGAAGACATTCTCGACGCTCGCCCGCAGCACGATCGGCTTGCCGTTCCAGGGCGAGGTGAAGGTGTAGCGGGCGCCCAGGTCGACGCGTGTCCAATCCGGCAGCGAGAGTTTGTTGGCCGCGTCGACATATTGTGCACCGGTGTAGACGACCCGCCCCGTCAGCGTCAGATCCCGCACGAACGGTGTATCCCACTCGGCGCCGAGATTCACGGTGAGCTCGGGCACGCCGATCGCCCGCTTGCCGTCAGTCAGGCCGCCCGAGGTCTTCTCCTGCACGCCGTGAATATACGCGACGCCCCCTAGCAGCCGCAGCGTCGGCGTGACCTCGCCGAACACGTTGAACTCGGCCCCCGTATTGCGCTGCCGGCCATTCAGCTCTTGAGTCAAGACTCCCCCTGAACTCGTGGTAATCACGCTCGGGCGCGAGATATCGAAGGCGCTGACGGTGGTCGTGATTCGGCCGAAGTCGACCTTGATGCCGGTCTCGACCTGCTTGGTCTGCCCTGGCGGGAAGACCGTGCCGCTGTTGGCATAGCCGGCGGCGACGACGGTCGGGGTCTGCAGGCCTTCGATGTAATTGGCATAAAGCGACACAAACTCGACGGGCTTGACCACGAGTGCATAGGCTGGCGTCCACACCGAGGTGTCCTCGAAGGGGCGGCTCGATGCCGGAGTAACGAGATTCGTGACTTCCGTTCCCGCGGTTTGTCTGCGCACACCGACGGTCAGTTGAATCCGCTTGTTCAGCAGCGACATCGTGTCGGAGACGCCGATGCTCCAGAGATTGGCGCCGACGGTCTGATTGGCTTGGAGCGTCGCAAAGCTTGGCAACCCGATGTTGGTTGGCTCGCTGTAAAGGCTCCAGTTGGGCATCTTGCCGGAGACCACCTGCTGGGTATAGGTGCGGTCGGTAACCGAATAGCCGACATTGATGGCATGGTTGATCGGGCCGGTATCGGCCGTCATGCGCAGGCCGGCCTCCCCGGCGTACGTCTTGTACGTCTCGCTTCCCGTTCCCGGAGTCCCGGACAACAGGCCAGCATTGCTCGAGAGCACCGGCGATGGATAGCGGTAGTTGATGTTGCTGTCGTGATAGCCGAATCCGGCATAGGCGGTGATACGATCGTTGAGATCGACCTCGCCTTTCACCGTCGAGAAGAAATCGGTCGGCGCATAATACGCCCACGGCACCTGGAAATTGGTGCCGGACGACGGTGGCGACGGAATGCTGGTGACGGCAGTACCCACGCCGAAGAATCGCAGCGGTGGATTCAGCTTGTCCGCCTGATAGCCGACATCGGCATCGATTCGGACATTCTCGCCATGATAGTCGACGGCGAGGTGCGCATTGCCGAACTCGTCGGTCTGCCGGTTCCAGGGGGTATCGCCGTTCGAATACTTGCTGTTCAGCCGTACGCCCCACTCCTTGTGCTCGCCATAGCGACGGCCGACGTCGATCTGCTCGCCGAATTGCGTCTTGGACGCATAGGTCGCCGTTAGCTGCGTGATGTCGGTGTCGAGCGCGTGCTTGGTGACGAGATTGACGCTACCGCCGACCGCGCCGCCGCTTGAGGCGCCAGTGCCGCCGACCGTCATGCCGTTGAGCAGAGCCGCGGGCCCCTTCAGCAATTCGACCCGTTCGATGAAATTGGCGCCCGTCGAATAATATGGCGCGATTCCGGCCAGCCCGTTCAGGGCGTAGTCACCGCTGTCGTAGTAGAAGCCGCGGATGAACAGGCTGTCGGCGCCGCCGCCGGCGGCTTGGATCGTGCGCACCGAGGGATCATTGATCAGCACGTCGCGGATCGTGCGCGCCTGCTGGTTCTGGATCAGTTGCGATGTGAAGCTCGTCTGATTGAACGGCGTGTTCATCACCCCGCGGTTGCCCAGCAGCCCAAGGCCGCCGCCGCTCGCGACCTGGCCGCCGGCATAGGGCGACGGCGGCGCGCCGATCGTGCCCGTCGACGGCGTCACGTAGGCCACCGGGGCGGTCGGCGGCAGGTTGCGCGGCGCGACGCGGCGCTGCTGAGCGGTCCGCGTCGCGGTCGTCTGCGGTCTCGAAGCGGTCTGCCGGACTTTCGGCTTCGGCGCGTCGACGGTCACATCGGGGAGCTTGGTCTGCGCGAAGGCCGATTGAACGCCTCCGACATTCAGCGAGAGCGCCAATGAGCTCACAAGTCCCAACGACATCGTCAATCCAACGTCTTTATCCCAAATGCGACAGACCATCCTGACACCCCGATCATTCCAAGTTCCAACTCGGCTCGTCGGTGGTCCTAACATACAGGTATTTGAGGATGGCGCCGCGCGACGTAGAACTCGTCTAACGAGCGACAGCTTCGCCGAATCGATCGGCTCAACAGATTGTCGCTACTACGAGATTCTTTTCCCTCCGCTTCTTTGAAGCCTTCAAAAGAAGCGCATGTCGCGGGGAAGAGCGATGCGATCGCGTCGGCTGATACAACTCACGACACCGATCGTCTCGAACTCATCGAGATACTTTCGATCAATCGTACGATGATAACTAATCAAATTGCCACTTTTGAATCAATCTTTGCTTTCAAATGCGCCACATCTCCGCCGCGCCGCGCGCAGATCGAAGAAAGCACCGGGACCATTGTATCTGTTTGTTTCCAGGGCGGAGCGACGCCGCTCGCGTCGGTCCTCGCTGCGCGAGACCGATCACGCGCCGCCGACGCAGCGCGCTGCCATCGCAATGAGGCGCCGCGCGCGAGAGGACGCGTGAGAGAAGAGATGCGTGGGATCGTTGGCCGGCCGAGCGCATCAGGGTCATCGCGCCGGGCGCGTCGTCCAGCAGCGCGGATCGAGGTCAATGATGCGGGGTATCTTCCGCCGACCGACGGCGGACGTCGGCGCTCAGAGCGGCAGATCTTGCGTCCCGGCCTGAGCGCCTTGCGCTCCGGCCTTCGCGCCGCGGCTTAGTTTCGTGCCGTATGCGAGCGACAGCAGAATCGGAATCGACAGCCCGAGCCAGCACAGGCCGTCCCAGAGCCCGTCGCCGAACAGTCCGAAGGCGAGCCCGGCTGCGGCGGCCAGGCCGATCAGCAGCGGCGCACGAAACACCTGCCAGGTCGAGAGTTGCGCGACGCGGGCAGATGGCGTCGCCGATGCGGCCGAGGAGCTCATGGCGACACCACCGCAGGCGCTGCCGATGTAACAACGCCGGACACCTTCCTGCGGAAGCCCCAGCGCTTGGCGGCCCACAGATAGAGTCCGCTGCACAGCACGATGATCGTGATGACATCGAGAACGGCCCAGATGATCTTCAGCGGCAGTCCGCCGTAGTCACCGAAATGCAGCGGCCGCGATACCTGCAACGCGGTGAGATACCAGGCGAGCTCGGGCGCGACCATCTTGCTGCGGTCCTGGGCGTCGACCAGAACCGGCTTGAACATGCGCGCGGTGAACGGCGTGCGGCCCTTGGTCCAGATCATCAGATGCTGCGGGCTGCCGAACCGCGTCGTCGTCGGCAGTGTGATGGACGTCACCAGCCGGTCCGGAAACGCGGTGCGGACGGCGCCAACGGCGGCCTCGATCGATTTTGCTTCCGCCAGCGGCTTGCCCCGATAGGGCGCGAGCAGCGCCGGCATGGTCTTCGCGCGCCAGAGATCGAACAGCGGCACGGCAAGCGTGTTGATGGTGCCGGTCAAGCCGACCGCGAGCGCCCAGCTCACCGTGACGATGCCGAGCAGATTGTGCAGGTCGAGCCATTTCAGCCGAGCCGAGCGATCCCGCACGGTGCCGAACTGCAGTCGCCGCATGAACGGCCAGTAGACGACGACGCCCGAGACGATGGAGGCCGCGAACACCAGTCCCATCAGTCCGAGAAAGAGCTCGCCCGGCAGGCCGGTGAACATGTCGCGGTGGATGCGCAGGATCACGTCCATGACGTCCTGATGCGGCGCCTCCTCGCCGAGAACGACGCCGGTCCGCGCATCCACGGTGAGGCGATGAAACTGCCCGGGCACCGGAATGGCGGTCGGCGACATCGCGACCACGATCAGCGGCTCCGCCTGCTTCAGGCTCACGAACAGCGCATGCTGCTCCGGCAATTGCTGCTTGGCCGCCGCGATCAGGCGGTCGAGCGGCAGCAGCGGCGTGTCGGCCGGCATCGCCGGCGCGGCGATCTCGTCCTCGAAGAGATGATCGATCTCGTCATGGAAGATCAGCGGAAGCCCGGTCAGGCACAGCATCAGCAGAAAGATCATGCTGATCAGCGACGTCCACGTGTGAACCTGAACCCACAGCCGCATGCGCTCGAACCCACCCTTCTTCATCGACGTTGCACGTGATGATCCGAACGTCCGGCAAGAGAAGGGCCGCAGCAAACTGAATCGATCTAAAACCGTTGGAATTTCTTTAAAGTAGCGCGCCTGTCTGCCGCAACCAGCGGAGCTACAACGTGAATTTCGATCGCGCCTCGCACCATCGACACATATCGAAAAGCTGCCGCGCATGGCCGCGCGGAACGCAACCGGCTCTGGCTGCATCCGACGATGCGCCAGGGCCGGGCCGCAAACGCCGTCTCAGAATGGATAGTGCCGTTCGCCGGTCTGCACCGTGATCCAGCGCAGCTCGGTGAACTCGTCGATCGCGGCCTTGCCGCCGAAGCGGCCATAGCCGGAGGCCTTGACGCCGCCGAACGGCATCTGCGGCTCGTCATGCACCGTCGGCGCGTTGACGTGGCAGATGCCGGACTCGATGCGCTTGGCGACGCCGATCGCGCGGGCGATGTCGCGGCCGAACACCGCCGACGACAGACCATATTCGGTGTCGTTGGCGACGCGCACGGCCTCGTCGACGCCGCTGACGCGCACGATCGTCACCACCGGGCCAAAGCTCTCCTCGCCATAGATGCGCATCGCCGGCGTGACGTGATCGACGATGGTCGCGGGCATGATCGTGCCGCTGCCGCGGCCGCCGGCGGCCAACACGGCGCCCTTGGCCACCGCGTCCTCGATCAGGCCGCCGACACGGTCGCAGGCGGCGGCGCTGACCAGCGAGCCCAGCACCACATCGCCCTTGCGCGGATCGCCGTAAGGCAGGCTGTTGGCCTTGGCGGCGAACTTTGCGACGAATTCATCCGCCACCTTGTCGTCGACCACGATGCGCTCGGTCGACATGCAGATCTGGCCCTGGTTCATGAAGGCGCCGAACGCGGCGGCATTCACCGCGGCGTCGAGATCGGCATCGTCGAGAATGACCAGCGGCGCCTTGCCGCCGAGCTCGAGCAGCGCGCGCTTCAATTGCCTGGCACAGGCGATGGCGATGAGACGGCCGACGCGGGTCGAGCCGGTGAAGTTGACGCGGCGGATCGCGGGATGGGCGATCAGCGCCTCGACCACCGCCTGCGCATCCTCGGGCGCATTGGTGACGACGTTGACGACGCCGTCGCCGAGACCGCCTTCGGCCAGACACGCGCCGATCAGCCGGTGCACGCCCGGGCTCATCTCCGAGGCCTTCAGCACCACGGTGTTGCCGCAGGCGAGCGGCATCGCCACCGAGCGGACACCGAGGATGACCGGCGCATTCCACGGGGCGATGCCGAGCACGACGCCGACCGGCTGGCGATGCGCCAGCGCGATGTTGTCGGGCACGTCGGTCGGGATCACCTCGCCCGCGATCTGCGTCGTCATCGCCGCGGCCTCGCGCAGCATGCCCTCGGCGAGATGCACGTTGAAGCCGGCCCAGCCCGCCGTGGCGCCGGTCTCGGCCATCATCAGCGCGATGAACTCCGGGGCGTTGCGCGCCAGCGCATCCGCAGCCGCATTGAGCCGCTTGCGGCGCTCGCCCGGACCGAGCCGGGACCACGCCGGAAATGCCGCCGCGGCGGCATCGGCGGCGCGCAGCGCGTCATCGATCGACGCCGCCGCAACGATGGTTGCGATCTCGCCGCTGATCGGATTGAGCCGCTGGAAGGTACGCTGATTGGTGGCGGACTGGTCCTTGCCGCCAATCAGGAGATTGATCGCGTTCATGGGGCGCTCCTAGGTCGATGGGGTTGATGCGGTTGCGGAAGCCGGCGCGCGCGACTGGCCGAGATAGGCGCGCTGGATGTCGGGATTGTTCTTCATCTCGGACGCCGGCCCCCGGCCGGCGTTGCGCCCCTGCTCGATCAGGTAGACGCGGTCGGCGATGTCGAGGCTGGCGCGCGCGTTCTGCTCGACCATCAGGATGCCGACGCCGTCGCCGCGGATCGTCCTCAGCGCCCGGAACACCTCGCGGCTCAAGAGCGGCGACAGGCCGAGCGACGGCTCGTCGAGCAGCAGCAAATCGGGCCGCGACATCAGTGCGCGGCCGATCGCGACCATCTGCTGCTCGCCGCCGCTCATGGTGCGCACCGCCTGCCCCATGCGCTCGGTGAGGCGCGGAAACAGCGCGAGCACGTGCGCCAGCCGCGCGGCCTCGCCGTCGCGGGCGCGCGAAGGATAAGCGCCGAGCTGGAGGTTCTCGGCGACGGTGAGATCGCCGAACACGCCGCGGCCCTCCGGCACCAGCGCGATGCCGCGCTCGACGATCAGATGCGGCGCGAGCGAGCCGATGTCCGTCCCGCCGAGGCGGATCACGGACCCAGCCGATGGCCGGATCAGTCCCGCGATCGCCTTCAGCAGCGTCGACTTGCCGGCGCCATTGGCGCCGAGGATGGCGACGATCTCGCCGCGCGCGACCTCGAGCGCGACATCGGTGAGCGCCTGGTGCTTGCCATAGGCGTGCGACAGCCGCTTGATCTCAAGCATCGGGCTCTCCGAGATAGGCTGTGATCACGGCGGGATCGGCCAGCACCTCGCCCGGCGTTCCGCGCGCGATCACGGTGCCGGCGCTCATAACCACGCAGCGGTCGCACAGCGCGCGGATCGCATCCATCACATGCTCGACCATCACGATGGTGATGCCGCGGTCGCGCAGCGAGGCGATCAGCCTGATGCCGGTCTCCAGCTCGGTCGGATTGAGCCCAGCCAGCCATTCGTCGAGCAGCACAAGACGCGGATGCAGCGCCAGCGCGCGGGCCAACTCCAGCCGCTTCTGGTCGATGTAAGTGAGGTCGCCCGCCGGCATCTCCGCCATGCCATCGAGGCCGACCAGGGCGAGCAGCTCATGGATCGATTCTGCGGCCGCACCGGTCTGGCGCGTGCGGAACAACGCCGCCGCCGCGACATTCTCGGCGACCGTCAGGTCCGGCATCACCCGCACCAACTGGAAGGTGCGGGCGAGACCAAGCCGCGCAATCCGGTGTGCCGCAAGACCGCTGATGACGATGCCGCCGAAGCGGATCGTGCCGGCCGAGGGCACGAGCGCGCCCGAGAGCATGTTGAGCAGCGTCGTCTTGCCGGAGCCGTTGGGACCGATCACGCCGAGGATCTCGCCCGCGCGGACGTCCAGGCTCACACTGTCGACGGCGCGCAGGCCGCCGAAGGATTTGCCGACGGCCTCCGCGACGAGCAGCGGCCGACCGTCCTGCTCGGGCTTCTCGGGCACGACCCGGCGCTCCCTCCGCCAAGTGCTGTCGACGAGCCCGATCACACCGCGCGGCAGCGCCATCACGATGCCGATGAAGATGAGGCCGAGCACGATGCTGAAATGATTGGGCAGCGCCGCGGTCAGCACCTCGAACAGCAGCACCAGCGGGATGACGCCGAGCACCGGGCCGATCAGCGAACCTGCGCCGCCGAGCAGCGCCATGATTACGACCTGGAACGAGATCATCGGGTTGAACGCGATCGCCGGATCGATATAGGTCCAGCGCGGCGCCATGATCGCGCCGGTCACCGACATGAACACCGCGCTGAGGATGAAGACCCCGAGCTTCACCGCGGTCGCATCGATGCCGGAATGGCGCGCGGCGGTCTCGTCGGCGCCGATCGCGCGCAGCGCGAGGCCATAGCGCGAGCGCGTCAGCAGAAAGCCGGCGAGGAAGACCAGCGCCGTCAACGCGCAGAGCTGCCAGTACAGCATCTCCTGGGTGATGTCGCTGAACAGATAGCGGCCGACCGATTTGTGAATGTTGACCTCGTACCAGATCACGAGCTGGCGGATCAGCTCGGCGAGGCCGAACGAGAAGATGATGAAGTAGATGCCGGACAGCCGCAGCGTCGACAGGCCGGTGATGGCCGCGACGACAGCGCCGACACCCGCAGCGGTCATCAGTTGCAGCGGCCAGCTCAGCGTCTCGCCCGTCACCGCCGCCGTATAGGCGCCGATGCCGAAGAACGCAGCCGTCGCCAGCGAGACGTAGCGGGTCGGTCCGGAGAACATTGCCCAGGCGGTTGCCAGCACGGTGAAATAGAGAATGCTGATGCCGAGCGCGAGATAGTAGCCGTTGGCATAGAGCGGCAGCGCGACTGCCGCGGCAACGCCGACGAGCCCGATGCACCAGGCGAGAATCTTGCCGGGGCTGATCACGACGCCGCCTTTCCGAACAGTCCGGTCGGCCGGATCAGCAGCACGGCGAGAAACATCGCAAACGTCGCCGCCAAGGTCAGCCCGGGATCGACCAGCCGCGCCACCGCGGTCTCGACGACGCCGAGCAGCAGCCCTGCGGCCAGCGCGCCCATGACGTTGCCGACGCCGCCCATGATCACCACCACCAGCGCCTTCATCGTGAACACGACGCCCATCGAGGCATTGAAGGTGAGGAACATGCTGACCAGCACGCCGCCGGCCGCGACCAGTCCACCGCCGAACGCAAACGCCAGGCCTGCGAGCCAAGCGACATCGATGCCGACCAGCCGCGCGGCATTGGCATCGACCGCGACGGCACGCACGGCTGTGCCGATCCTTGTCCGCGTCAGCGCGAGATAGACGCCGGTGCCGATCAGCGCGGCGAAACCGAGCGCGACCAGCCGGTTCACCGCGAGCGTCGAGCCGAGCACCGTCACGGGAATGGAGAGATAGCTATAGCTG
The DNA here is from genome assembly GCF_032377735.1 of Bradyrhizobium sp. SZCCHNRI3043. NCBI lineage: Bacteria > Pseudomonadati > Pseudomonadota > Alphaproteobacteria > Hyphomicrobiales > Nitrobacteraceae > Bradyrhizobium > Bradyrhizobium sp. SZCCHNRI3043. The sequence continues at coordinate 51,834 of NZ_JAUHID010000006.1, read as the reverse complement.
TAATACTGCCCGCCGAAGGCCACCAGCATGACGCCCTGGATCACGAACAGCACGCCGAAGGTGACGAGGATGCTGTCAACCTCTTGCGCGCCGGCGTCCTTGCTCCGGCGGATCAGACGCTGCAGCAGCAGACGATAGAGCAGCCAATTCAGCAGCCCCGCCACGGGCATCGCGAGCAGCAGCGCCAGCAGCGGGCTCAGTTGCAGGCCGGAATAGAGCGACAGCGTGCCAAAGGCGGCCGCGACCAGCGACTCGCCATAGGACAGGTTCATGATGCGCGCCACGCCATATTGCAGCGTGAGCCCGAGCGCAATCAGGGCATACATGCCCCCCAGCACCAGGCCGGGCAGCAGGATGTCGAACATCAGCATGGGGCGCGTGCCTCTTGCGCGAATCCCGCGGACGCACGCCGGATCACGCGCGCCCGCGAGCTCACGACCTCGTTCCGGCTATTTCCATTCCGGCTTCGGCACGACAGCGGCGCGTGCGCCCGGCAGCGAGGCCGGCGCCAGCGCATAGAACTCGCCGTTCTGCCACTGGCCGACGCCCCACACCTCCTGCAGCAGGCCGTCCTTCAGCTTCACCTTGCCGATGATCGTGTCGAAGGTGCCTTCGCGGATCTCCTTGGCGACCGCGGCGCGATCGACCTTGCCGACCTTCTCGATCGCCTGCTGCAGCACCTGCAGGCTCGCATAGGTGATCGGGCTCGCCCAGCGATCCGGCTCCTGCCCGGTCGCCGCCTTGTGGCGGGCGAGATAGTCCTTGAGCGCGGGCGCGTCGGCATTCCAGCCGCCAATGCCCATGACGCCGTCGCTGCCCGCGCCGAACTTGCCCTTGAACAGCGGGAACGCCGTGCCGACGCCGACATAGAAGACCTTCGGATTGTACTTCAGCAGTTGCGCCTGCTCGGTCAGCCCGATCGTATCCGGCGGATAGCTGAAGGCGACGAAGGCATCGGCGTTGCTCGCGATCGCATCCTTGAGCAGCGGCTGCAGATCCTGCGACCCCATCGGATAGGTCTTGTCGTAGGCGACGGTCAGTCCGGCCTTCTTGAAGGCCTCGCGCCCGGCGGCGGCGAGCTCGATGCCGAACTGGTCGGCGACGCTGACCATCGCGACGGTGCCGCCGATCTTGCCCTCGCTCTTGAGCTTGCCGAGCAGCTCGGCGAGCGCATTGGAAATCTGCGCCGACGTGCCGAGCCAGAAGGTGGCATTGGCCCAGCGCTTGGCGAGCTCCGGCGCCTTGTCGGTCACCGACGTCACCGCGAGATGCGGATAGCCGAGCCGGTTGAGAGTCGGACCGACCGCGAGGTTGAGACCGGTGCCCCAGGGCGACAGGATGAAGTCGACCTTGTCCTGATTGGCGAGGCGTTCGATCGCCTTCACCGCTTCTTCCGACGAGCTGCGGTCGTCATATTCGACGATCTCGACCGGCAGCCGCTTGTCGCCGAGCTTGATGCCGCCGGCCGCGTTCACGTCCTTCACCCAGAGCTGATAGTTGGGCAGCGTGGTGATGCCGGCGCCGCCGGCATAGGGGCCGGTCTTCGAGATCGCATAGCCGATGCGGATCTTGTCCTGCGACTGTGCCTGGGCGGCCGATACGGCAAAGCCGGCTGCGATCGCCGCCCCCGCGATCCGCAACACCTGACGACGGTTGGTCGAAGTCATCTCTCTGTCCTCCTCCCATGTTCACGCGCGCGGACCGCGCGGGTGAATCGGTGACGTTCCTCTGCCCCGGCGTCGTCCGCGGCTTTTTGTTTGCGGTCGTCGGGACTTGACGAGGGAAACACCGCAGGCTTGGGTGGCGCAATGGACAGTTCCGGTAAAAGAGTGCACTTTTCTGGGGCGGCGACTGCGCGTAATGCCGCGCCTCGGACGCTGCCGCCGACGGCCCGTGGCACCCCGGCAGCGCTCGGCGCCGAAGTCATTCCCTCGCATTTCGAGGCACGGCGCTGGGCCCTGCGCTCGGATGCCGCGCGGCCGTTCGTCCACCTGCTCTGCCTGACCGCCGGAACGGCCTCGGTACGCTTCGCCGAAGACGACATCCAGATCTGGGCCGGTGCGGCGCTGGTCTGGGTGCCGGCGGGAGGGGCCGAGCATCTCGACGTCGCGGCCGGTTCCGCCGGCCATCTCCTGCGGCTGCGCTCCGGGCTCTGGCACCGCCACCTGCCCTCCTCGGCCGAGCCCGCCTATCTCGATCTCGCAGGCACGGAGGCCGTCCTGGCCTTCTCCGTCACGACCGAGTTCGCCGCGGTCATCGCGCGCTCGATGGCGGCGATCGCAGCCGAGATCGAAAATCCCTCACGGCGCGGCGCGGCCTCGATCATGTCATCGGAGCTGACCCTGTGCGTGCTGCGCTTCTGGCGGCTGTTTGCCGACGAGAGCGCCGGCGAGGCGCAAGGCTCCAGCGCCGAGATCCTGAGCCGCTTTCGCCGGCTCGTCGAGGAACGCTTTCATCAGCAACTGCGGGTCGCCGACTACGCTGCGCTGCTCGGCGTGACGCCGGATCGCCTGCACGCGCTGTGCACCCGCGTGCTGCAGCGGTCACCGAGCGCGCTGATTCAGCAACGCGTCATTCAGGAGGCGGTGACCCGGCTCGAAACCACCACCGCGACGATCAAGCAGATCGCCTTCGCGCTCGGCTTCAAGGACAGCGCCTATTTCAACCGCTTCTTCGTCAGGCACACCGGTCAATCACCGGGCGCGTGGCGCAAAGGTGTTTCGTCGCAGCGGACCAAAGGCCAGTCACGGGCCATGCTCAACTTCGCCGACTGGCCGTGACAGAGCGGCGCAGCCAGGCGCCTCGGTCACCCTCTTCGTCATTTCAGGACGACGCGTCAGCGTCGGACCAGCAAATCTCAGGCTCGGACGGGCGGCGCAACCGCTGGATGCTCAATGCGCCGAGAAACGCATTTCCGCTGCGCGATCAAGCTGATTTGGCCTGTCCAGTCCCTGCGCCCAAAATATTCAGCTTTCGTTTTTCCGGAAATCATGGTTCTATCCCCCCATCCCGTCTCGAGCTGAGGGGCGTATCGCGGTCGTCACGACATGCGAGGCGGGGAGCGGTGGGCGTGGTGGATTGCAGCGCGGGTTGCTCGCGCCGACGAACAATCCGCCACGCACGGTCAAGTCGCTCGGTCCTGATATCCCGATGCTGATATCAACTCACGTCGAGGCTTTGCTTCGCGTGGGGATGGTGGCCAGAAAGCCCGGCGCACCAGGGAGAAAGCGAAGCAGCCGTTCAACCATCGCGCAGGGAGGGCCGGATTTCCGGCTGACCTGTGGTACCTGCCGCCTGCATTTTTTTCGCAGGCGGGCCACGGGCCTCAGTCGAGGTCCGGCCTTCCCTGCGCCCTCACGCTTTCCCGGGGGCCTCACGATGTATCACCCGGACGGGCCATCCGCCGCGGGATCGCGAGATCATGCGCGACTCTCTCCGCAGGAGAGGCGACCTGTTGTGCCCACATCGAAGGCAAATCGTCGCAGCCTTGAACGGTCCCGCCAGCATCGAGGACTCCCGAGGGAGCCGTCCGACATCGTTCCCGCTCCCCGGAGCGATCGCGAGTATTGCGGCACCGTTGCTACCTTGCCACGAATGCGCTATGAGTTGGACATGATCAGCCGGTCCTGGTCGCGCTCAAAATGCCAGTACCGCAAACCGATGCATCGCGCTCGGCGCGCGACGTCGGTCGATACGGACGCCGTGACCGCGCCCGCATCGCCAGCTCCGCGCTTCGCGCTCATTCGCATTCCGTAGCCGTGTCCGGGAGCCCGAACGCAGATGGATTGTGAAACCTGTGGTCGCCCCAATCCACCGGGCTCGGACGTATGCGGCGGGTGCGGCGGGGCGTTGCGGCAGCCGTCATCCGATACGACGACGAGTTCGCGCCTGCTCGGCATGCATCGCGCCGAGCGGCGGCAGGTCACGGCGCTGATCTGCGATCTCGTCGGCTCCGTCTCGCTCACCGTCAGGCTCGATCCGGAGGACATGACCAGCGTCATCGACGCCTTCCTGACGACCTGCGAAAACGTCATCGGCCGCCATGGCGGCGCCATCACGCAATATGCCGGCGACGGCGTGCTCGCGTATTTCGGCTATCCGCGTGCCGGGGAAGATGATGCGGCCACCGCGATCCGCGCCGCCATCGCCCTGCGCGACGCCGTCGGCCGGCTCGAGGCGCCGCACGGACAGGCGCTGCGTCTGCGCATCGGCATCGCCACCGGCCTCGTCGTGGTCAGCGACCTGCTACCCCGCGCCGACGGTCGCCCGGTCGACATCGTCGGCGAGACGCCGAATCTCGCGGCGCGGCTGCAATCGATCGCCGCCCCCGACAGCATCGTCGTGGCCCGGACGACCGAGCGCATCGCGCGCGGCATGTTCGACTTCCGCGATCTCGGCACGTTCGCGCTGAAGGGATTCGCCGCACCGGTCGAGGCGTTCGAGGTGCTGGAGGAAGCCGCCGTCGCGAGCCGTTTCCACGCCCGCATTCGCGGCGAAAGCTCCCCTCTGGTCGGACGCGACCAGGAGCTGGCGCGTCTGTTCGATTGCTGGGCGGCGGCGCGGTTCGGCAGCGGACAGGTGGTGCTGCTCCATGGCGAGCCGGGCATCGGCAAGTCGCGGCTGGTCGAGGAGCTGCGCCGGCGCGTGGCCGACGTCTCCCAACTGCAGATGATCTGGTACTGCAGCCCCACCCGCTGTGACAGCGTGCTGTATCCGATCTCGGAACAGCTCGCGCTCATCGCCGGCTTCGACCGCTCCGACGGCGCTGCGACGCGTCGCGACAAGCTCGATCGCTTCATGAACGAGCACGGCGTCGGCGACGCCACGGCGCGCGCCGTGCTCGCCGATGTCCTGGGCGTCGCTCCCGAGCCGGACGGTCCCCTGCAGACGATGACCGTCGAGAAGCGCTCGGAGGTCACGCGGGAGACGCTGCTCCGGCTGATCGACCTGATGGTGCCGACCGGGCCCGCGCTGCTGGTGCTGGAAGACGCGCATTGGAGCGACACGACCACGCTGGAGCTGCTCGATCGGGCGATCCGGCGCGCCGGACAACGCCGCTGGCTGATCGTGGTCACGGCGCGGCTCGAATATGAGCCGCCCTGGGCCGCGAGCCCGCAGGTCACGCGGCTCCAGCTCGGACGATTGAGTCACGGCGACGCCGAGCGGATCTGCGCCCATGTGGCCGCTTCGGCCGCGCTGCCCGCGACGACGCTGCACCAGATCGTGAGCCGCGGCGAGGGCATCCCGCTGTTCCTGGAAGAGCTCGCGAAGTACGTCATCGAAGCCTCGGCGGCGCCGGCTTGGGACGGTCATGCGAGCGTAGCCATCCCCGCCTCGGTGCAGGATTCCCTTGTGGCGCGGCTCGACCGATTGGGACCGGCGCGACGGATCGCCAATCTCGGCGCCGCCATCGGCCGCCGCTTCAGCTACGATCTGTTGTCGGCCATCGTGGCGGAGCCCGAAGCCAGGCTCGGCGAGAGCCTGGATCAGCTCGTCAAGTCCGGCCTCGTGGAGAGCAGCGGCGCGCCGCCCGACAGCCTCTACACGTTCAAGCACGCGCTGATCCGCGACGCCGCCTACGAGTCCCTGCTCCGGCGCGAACGCCAGACATTGCACGGCCGGATCGCGGCCGTGCTGCGCGACCGCTTTCCCGAGACGCGGGACACCGAGCCGGAGTTGCTGGCCTACCATTTCACCGAGAGTGGCGCGATCGCCGAGGCCATCCCATTATGGGCGGCCGCGGGTCGGCGTGCCGCCTCGCGCGCCGCGCATGTCGAAGCGGCACGACATCTGCAAACGGCGCTCGACCTGCTGCGTCATCAATCCGCCGAGGGCGAGCGCGCGGGACTGGAGCTCGAGCTCCTGATCGGGCTTGCCGTCAGCCTCGCCGCCTCACGCGGCTACACCGTGCCCGAGGTCGGCAAGGCGCTTTCCGAGGCCAGGGCGATCTGCGACGCGCTCGGCAACACCGCCGGCCTGTTCGCCGTGCTGCGCGGCATCTGCAGTTTCCTGATCATCGCGGGCGATCTCGACGGTGCCGAGGAGATGGCGCATCTGTGCCTGGGGATCGGCGAGCAGACCGGCCTCCCCGAGCACCGGATCGAGGGCGGCATTGCCTTGGGCTACATTCTCTTCGCCAGAGGCGACCTCCCCGCCGCGCGCCGGCTGCTGGCCGCCGCGGTGCAGCTCTATCAGGTGTCGGACGGCGCGCGGCTGCCGCAACTGTCCTCGCAGGATCCGCTGGTCGCCGGCCAGGCCTCGCTGCTGCAGGTGCTGCATGCGATGGGAGACGATGCCGGCGCGGCCGCGATCGCCAGCGATCTCATCGCGCATGCGCGTCGGCTCGGACGCCCGTTCGACCTCGCCTGGGCGCTGTCGTGGCTCGCCTTCTATCAGCTCGCACGCGGCGACTATGAGGATGTCCTCCTCGCGACCGAGGAGGCCCTGAGCATCTGCCGCGACCATGGCTATCCGCTCTATCAGCTGGTGGCGGGCAGCCTGGAGGCGCACGCCCGCGGCCATCTCGGCAAGAATCCAGACGAGGCGCTCGCGGCTGCGTGCGAGGCACTGCCGGCGTTCCAGACGCTCGGCATGATGCATTTCTCCTGCTTCTATCTCGGCGAGGTCGCCGGCCTGCAACTGATCGTCGGCAAGACGGCCGAGGCGATGCAGACGATCGACGCGGCGATCGACGCCGCGCGGCGCTATGGCGACGGCTATTTCCTGTCGCCGCTGCATCGGCGGCGCGCCGAGATCCTGGCCGCCCTGCCCGACACCGCACCGGGTCAGGTGACGGCCGCGCTACGCGAGGCCGTCACGGTCGCCGAGGCGCAAGGCGCGTCGGCGTTCCTGCGCCGGGCAGCGGCGCGGCTCGCCGCCATCGACGATGACGCGCCGAGGCGACAATCGGCGTGACGAGCTGCTCAGGCCATGGGGCTGGCCATGGCGACGGTGAAATCGATCTCGGCCCAGATGCGCGTGGTCGCGGTCAGCACGAGCTTGCCGTCGACGGGCGTGCCGAGCCCGAGGTCGCGAATGAACGGCAGGCTGTCGAGCGCGCTCATCTCGATCGACCAGTTGCCCGACTGCAATTGCCAGCTGCGCAGCCCTGTCAGGTCGAGCGCGCCGTTCAACAGCGTCTTGTAGCTCGCCGCGGTGAGGCTGTCCGCCGACCGCGCCTGCTTGAGATAGAACACGGGGATCGGCAGGCCCCAGGCGCCGCCCAGGAACGACGCCATGCCCGGCCCGCTCGTGAGCTGCTTCATTCGCTCTTGGTCGGCCCCCGCACAGAGCTGCCGGAACGCATCCGCCGGAGAGGCCGCTGCCGTCGGGGTCGATCCCGCCGAGCCTTCGATTCGGATGATGCGCTGCTGGGAGGCGTGGGCCTCCGGCTCGTAGCTGGCAATCGCCAGCCCCGAGACGTCGAACGGATCGTTCGATGGTGCGCTGGCGGGCTGGGCGATGGTCGCGTGATATTTGGGAAAGCCCCAGAGCTCCTGCCCCGCAACCACCGACCAGGCATTGTCCACGAACAGATAGGCCGGCACGAAACCGATCGATTTCGGCAGCAAAGCGCCCCGCTCGTAGCTGCCCACCAAGAGCCACAGCCCGATATCGGTCTCGGACATCGTCCCCTGCTCCGCGAACGGCGGCGTGGCGGCCTGGCTCTTGCGCACCTGGATGACGTTGACGAAGGCCATGTCCAGCATCACGCGGAACTGGTCGCGGCCCGCGACGCGGTTGAAGGAGCGGTCGAGGAACCGCTGGCAGGCGCCGAGGTCGGCCGGTACGGCGAAGCCGTAGAAGGTTGAGTCGTTGCAGATATAGGGCGCCGGCGGAAGCGTGATCCATCCGGCGTAGTTGACGTAGGCGTTGGTGATGTAGGGTTCGGGACTGGTCGAGACGATCGGAATGTAGACGCCCGACAGCGCCGAGGCGGCGGCAAGACCGGACATCGCCGCGACCTCCACGCATCCGGCGTTGATCTCGGGCACGCGGGTCCAGTCGCCGGCGAGGAAGAGATTGTCGTAGCCGGACTTGCCGGACTCCATCCGATGCCGCAGCGTGCCCGGCAGGCTCAGCACGTAGCGCTCGCTCGGATTGATGTTGGCGCGCCAGAACTGAAAGTCGAGCCGCGCCGATCCGCTGATGTCGCTCGGCGCATGCAGGAGATCCCAGCGGAACGTGCTGCCGCTGCCGATGTTGGTCCACAGCGTATCGAGCCACGAGGTCATCCAGTCCTTGGATGCGCCCTTCACATAATCAGCAGCCAGCTCTTCATTGTTCGGCGCGCTCTCGTCGCTCATGATGGCGCAATAATAGGCGACCGAGCGCGGCCCCGGCGCCGGCCAGTCCTCGGCCGGCAGCAATTGCGACATGTCGGAATAGGTGTCGAGCGGCGGCTTGCAGGTGGTGACGATCGGCCCCATCGTCTCGAGCGACGGCCCAGGCGCCACGTAGGGACCGCCGAGATCTGCGACCGCGCAGTCGAGCCAGAGCTGCAGCGCCATGGTGCGCACGGTTGGGAGATTGTCGACCATGTCGGCCCAGGCCGGTTTCTGCTGCACCAGAGACTGGCAGATCTCATTGAGCGCGCCGACCGAGATGCCGAGGACCACCTTGTCGAAATCCTCGCCGAGCTGCAGGCTGAGCCGCGCCGCCGGGGGCGGCTGCGGCGGGTTGGGAGGACCATAGGCGTTCTCGAAATTGTAGCCTTTCAGCGCGTAGTACTCGCCGTTCTCGATCTCCTTCCATTTGGGCTCGGACGGCCAGCACCAGTAATCCTTCACCAGGACCAGGGGATCATATTTGCCGTCGACGAACTCGACCTGCTTGTCGATGTGGATGGTCGCGATGTTGCTGCCGTCCTCGGTCGGCTCGAGACTCGTGACCTTGTGAAAGAACTTGAAGTTCACGCCGCGCCGCGCCAGCACCTGGTAGATCGGCGTGCAGATCGTATCCCCCATGCCAACGACGGATTTATAGAAGAACGCACCCTTGTAGGTGAAGAACAGCCGCAGCAGTCCCTGAACGGCCGAGCAGGCCGACACCTGCTGCTGCGACGGCTCGCGGGAGCCGTTGCGAAAGGCGAAGATGTATTCATAGAGAGCGGTCACGATGGCGTTGTTGGCGGCCTCTTCATCCTGCTGCGCCAGAAAGCTACGGAATTCGTACCGGTCGAGAACCTCCAGGCCGTCCGTCAGGCAGTCGTTCTCGATGATGCCGAGCAGCATGCAGATGCCGAGATTGGCGAGGATCAACAGCCGGCGCAGGCCTTCCTCGAGGCCGTCGATCGTCTGGTGCTCCTTGACGATGCCGCGGAACGCATGGAGCAGCGCCGCCATGTCGCCCTGGGCATCGCGGCGGATCGCTTCGACGTCACTGTGCAGCTTCTCGCCGACGCGGTGGGCCAGCAGCAGCAGCGGATGGCCCTTGCCATCAGGCGCAACGGCCGCCAGCCGGGCCCGCCGCTCGGCGGGCATGGCGGCGATCACCTTCGCCAGCTCGGCATTCTGGTCGCCCGGCCAGTCGTCGAGGTAGTAGTTCAGGTTGAAAATGATGCTGGCGATGGTCCGCAGCAGCAGGGTCGAGAGCGGCGGCACGATGTTGTCGGCGGGTGCCCACAGGCTGTCCCGGCCAGGATAGACCGATTCATCGACATCCGGCTGGAACCAGAACGGCCAGGGCAACCATTGGCCATCAATGTCCTCGGCGTAGAAGATCTCGTTCTGCCGCTTGAACGCATCATCAATCGTCCTGATCGGATCGCTCGGCGGCGCATCGAGCGCCTTCAGCGCTGCACGCAGGATGGTGAAGGCATTCTCGTAGAAGCCGGCCCAGATATGCAGCCCGTGTTCCTCGATGCGCTGGCCCTGCTTGGCGTTGCGTCCGCTGGCGGTCTTGCCCCCGAGACGCCAGCCGAGCTGATAGAGAGTGATCTCGTAGCGCTCGCCGCGCGGATCGATCTCGCTCAAGGCGAAGGCCGCGCTCAACGCGCCGATGCCGCCGCCCAATATCGCCACGCGGGTCTTTCTTGCTGCCATGTCGATGATCCTGCCCTGACCTCGGACGTTCGTGCCCGGGCGAGCCGGTACGACGTCGTCCATCGGCGCACGGGTCCGCGGTCCGCGCGGCCCGTGCGGTTGAATGACATTCGGTACTATGGGTTTACAAAATCGGCGCCGCGCCCAGTTCAATCCGCGTGGCGATGCAATGAGGATGCATCGAATACCTATCACAATCTCCACGCGATCATCAAGCGGCGCAAGGCGCATCGTCGACCTCACGTGAGGCGACGACGGAGGCTATGGCATCCTTCCCGCCGGCTACGTCGTCATCCTCAACTTTTACGAGAAGAGCGGCGGATTGCCACCACTCAAAGACAGCGCCCCGATCACGCCGCCGTCGATCACGCCGGATCGGAATGCACGTCGCCGGGTCCGTCGAGAAACAGCGGCAGCCGCACGACGATGCGGGCGCCGCGCGGCGCGTCGGTGATCTCGATGCTGCCGCGATGGGCCTCCACCAGCGTCCGCACCACCGCCAGCCCGAGCCCGGCTCCGCCGGTGCCGCGATTGCGCGACGTGTCCAGGCGCGTGAACGGCTCCAGCATGGCCTTGCGCTGGTCGCGGGGAATCCCAGGCCCCTCGTCATCGACCGCCAGCATGGCGTGCTCCGGCTGGCGTTGCAGCGAGACGTGCGCCGCCTCGCCATATTTGAGCGCGTTATCGATGATGTTGGCGACGATACGGCGCAGCGCGACGCGGTCGCCCAGCATCAGCAGCTCGCGCCCGTCGCCTGCATTGTCGAAGCGCACCCGCGCCCGATGCGCGCGGCGATCCTCAACCTCGGCGCGCACCAGCTCGTCGAAGGCGATAAGCTCTTGCGGCAGCTCGCCGGCACCCGCCCTGCTCGCGAGCAGCGCGTCGTCGAGCAGACGGATCATGTCGGAGATATCGACCACGGCGCGCTGCCGCTCGGCGTCATCCGGAATCAGGTCGGCACGCAGCCGCAGCCGCGTGGCAAAGGTGCGAACGTCGTGAGCAATGCCGCCGACCAGCGCCATGCGCGCCTGCATCAGATCGGCGAGCCGGTCTTGCAGCCGCCCGAACGCCGTGACCACGGCGCGAACCTCTGGCGCATTGCGGCGGACGTCGGGCAGCGGTACCGCCGCCCCGCCGGGGTCGACCCGGTCGACGGCGGCCGCAAGGCGCACCAGCGGCCGCGTCTCACGCTGCATGATCAGGAGCGCGAGCAGCGCGACCACCGTTCCGAACAGGCCTGCGCCGAAGCCGATCGGCAGCCCCTGTTGGGTCAGCACCAGCGACGAGCGCGAGTCCACGACGAGAACATCGCCGCCGTTCAGGCCAATGCGAAACTCCAGGGCATTCTGCGGCGCCCGCGCGAGCCGGGGCAACCACCGACCCTCCGGCTCGGGCACGGAGGTGATGGTCAGCGGGCGCGCACCCAGCGCGCGGGCATAGGCGTCGCGCAATCCGGACCGGACCGGCGCGGGCTCTGTCCGCGGAGGCCGGACCGCCGCGTCAGCCCCGACCAGCCGGACCTCGAAGCGGTCGGAGGACACGGCATCGACGACCCGGCCCCGCTCCGTCCCGGGCGTTCGTTCGATCAGCTCGGCGAGCGCGGCCAGCCGCGTCGGCGGCGGCGTCGCGCCTTCGAGCTCGGCGGTACGGGCGCGGTAGAACCGCGCCAAGGTGACGATCCAGATCGCCAGCAGGCCGATGATGACGATGAGGCCGATACGCATCGCAAGCGTCAGCCGCATCATCACGCCACCGGCCTCACCGTCGCCGTGAACAGGTATCCGCCGTTGCGGACGGTGGTGATCAGGTTCGTTCCCGGGCTTGCGGCATCGAGCTTGCGCCGCAGCCGCGAGATCAGCATGTCGACGGTGCGATCGAACGGGTCGGCGGAGCGGCCGCGCGTCCAGTCCAGGATCTGGTCGCGGCTCAACACCCGCCGTGGCCGCTGCACGAAGCAGGCGAGCAGGTCGAATTCCGCCGAGGTCAGCTGGATCGGCGCGGCCTGGGCATCCACGATCTCGATGCTGCGGGCATCGACATCGACCACGAACCGGTCGAAACCGAAACGCCGGCTCGCGTCACGCGGTGGGCTCGCCTGGGAGCGCCGCAGCAGCGCGCGAACGCGGGCCAGAAGCTCGCGCGGTCCGAAAGGCTTGACCAAGTAATCATCGGCGCCGAGCTCCAGCCCGACCACGCGATCGATCTCGTCGCTCTTGGCCGACAGCATCAGGATGGGAATGTCGTCGCTCTGCCGCAGCCGGCGGCAGATCGAAAGCCCGTCCTCTCCCGGCAGCATCAGGTCGAGAATGATGAGATCAGGCCGCAGCCTTCGCAGCACGGCATCCATCGCCGGCGCCGTGGCGGCGACCTCGATCTCGAACCCTTCCCGGCGCATGAAATCGCTGACCAGCCGGCTGATCTCCGGGTCGTCCTCCACCATCAAAAGCGTGGCCGCAGGCATGCTCATCGCCAGGACTGATGCCCAAAACCCGCGGCTTGGCAATGGGCCGGGAGCGACTGTTACAAGCCGTTACGCGGCAGCCAAATACCGGGATGCGGACGACCAGGACGCCGCCATCCGGCCGGCCGAGAAGGCCGCCGCAGGCGCAAGGCACGCCCTCCACGCAGGCGACATTTAATTTTGCAGAGCCACTTGCTGAGCAAAATCAGATTTAATATAAATTAAATCGCGCGGCACTCCAATATCATTTAATGGTTATAAAACAAGATCCTCGTTCTCGCAGGCAACCGGGCGGCTCCGACGTCCGAAGCGCAACTGAAAAGCCTCACAAAAATGCTGCACAATCCTAACGCGAGCACGGTTGCCTCCCCCTCTCCACAGGAGCAAGGTTGGGAACGTAGCGGACCCGGACCGTTCGACATGGCGCTGGGATTCCTGCGCCGGCACTATCTGGTGATCGCGATCACCACCGTGCTTTCGCTCGTGGCCAGCTTCGCCCTGCTGAAAATCCTACCGCCCACCTATTCGGCGGACGTCAAGATCATGCTCGGCACCTCGAAAGCCGCAGTTGTGCAGCCGCAACCGCCGGTTCAGGACGAGCCGCCGCTCGACATGGAATCGCAGATCGAGATCCTTAAATCGAAGTCGATCGCGACAGCGGTCATCGACAAGCTCAACCTGGCGGACGATCCCGACTTCAACGGCAAAGCCAGCCCGCTGCATGGTGCGGTTGATGCGGTTCGCCGCCTCGTGAGTTCGGCGCCGCAGCCGAACGGGCCCTCGATGGACGATCTCCTCGACGAATTCCAGCGCAGGATGAACGCCTTCAGAATTGGCACGAGCACGGTCGTCGAGGTCGATTTCAGCGCCAGCGACCCCAATCGGGCGGCGATGATCGCCAACGCCATCGTCAAGGAGTATTTCGATCAGCAGTTGAAGGCGGAGGCGAACGAGCACCGCACAATCACCGCCTGGCTTCACGACCGCCTGCAGGATCTCGGCAACGACGCGACCGCCGCCGAACGCTCCGTGAACGAGCTGAAAAGCCGGTACAACATCGTCTCGGCCGACGGCAGGTTCATGGACCAGCAACAGGTCACCGAGCTCACCAACCGTCTGGTGGCGGTGCGCACGCGTACCGCCTCGCTGATGACCCGGCTCAATCGGTTCGACGACATGCTCGCGACGAGCAATGCCGATATGACGATCGACCGCGTAGCCGCGGTCTCCGACTTCTCCCCGGCAGAGCTCAGCGGCAACGTCAATCCGCCCGACGGTCTCTCCTTGAGCAATTCGAACAGCACGCTCATCATCAACAGCTTGCGTCAGCAATATCTCGATAGCGCCAAGCGCGAGTACGAGTATTCCGCCAAATATGGCAAGGATCATATCGCGGTCGTCAATATCCGCGCGACGATGAAGAGCATCCGCCAGGCCATCGTCGACGAGGTGCGGCGCCTTGCCGACGTCGCCAAGCACGATTACGAGGAGTCCAAGCAGCAGCAGCAGGAGATCGAGAAGCAGCTGGCGCAGGCCGTTGTCCGGTCGCAGGATACCAGGGCGGCCGAGCTCAGCCTCCGCGAGCTGGAGACCAGCGCCAAGAGCTATCGTTCCCTCTACGACACCTTCCTTCAGCGCTACATGGGCTCAGTCCAGCAGGGCTCCTTCCCGATTGCGAAGGCGCGGGTGATCTCAACGGCCACGCCGCCGAAGAAGAAGATCAAGCCGAAGTCCATCGTGCTGATGGCGATCGGCCTGTTCGGCGGCTTGGCGCTCGGCGGCGGCCTGGGCCTGCTCGCAGAAGTCAAGGACCGCAGCTTTCGGACGACCGACCAGGTCGAGGATCGCCTGCGCCTGCCCTGCCTCTCAGTCGTCCCTCTGCTCAAACGAGGCGAAGTCGACAGGTTCACCAAGAAGGCGACGGTCAACGCCGTTGCCAAGGCCGCCCCCGACAAGGCCGAACCCGACAGCAGCCAGCGCATGGTCTCGAGAGGCCCCGGGACCTGTTGGGCCGCATCCGCCATGCCCACCTCGCGCTTTGCCGAATCCATCCGCTCGTTGAAAGTCGCCATCGACCAGGATCCGAGCCGGACGTCGCGGAAGGTCTTCGGACTGACGTCCGCCCTGCCCAACGAAGGCAAGTCGATCATCGCCGCGTCGCTGGCTCAGCTCATCGCAAATTCAGGCAAGCGGGTGATCGTGGTCGATTGCGACCTCAGGAATCCGTCGCTTTCCGCCATGCTGGCCCCCGATGCCGGCACCGGGATCGCCGACATCGTCCTGGGAGGATGCCAGCTCGCAGACGCAGTCTGGACCGACCCGGTGACGCGCCTGGATTTTCTGCCGGGAATGGGCGCCGCACAGCGCGACACCAGCGATATCCTCGGCAACGAGCAGATGCGCAAGCTGTTCGAGCAGCTGCGGGCATCCTATGACTACGTCATCGTCGATCTTCCGCCGCTCGCGCCCGTTGTCGATGCGCGCGCCATCTCCGCGCTGCTCGACAGCTTCGTCCTCGTCGTGGAATGGGGACGCACGCCGGCCGAGGTGGTCGAGCACGCGCTGAACACAGCTCCCAACGTCTACGATGCCCTGTTCGGCGTCGTGCTCAACAAGACGAACATGAAGGCGCTGAAGCGCTACGCCAATCACTTCGGCGACTACTACAACCACAAATATTACGCTCGTTACGGGAGCGTGATGGCCGAGTAGGTCTGTCAGCGCGCGCCATCGAATGAGCCGCTGACAGAGAAGAGATCGGCCGTCAGCGCTGGTGCTCGGGGCGAATGGAGGGATGGGCGATGCCGGCACGCTCCAGAGCGCTGCGGACATAGACGCCTGAGAGATAGCCCACCTGGACTGCAATCAGACCGGCGCCGGCATACAGCGCGGCCGACAGCCCGCTGATGATCGAAGCCGCGATAGACTCCATGAAGACGATCGCGGCAAGCGCCAGCAGCGTGCGAACCGTGAACATCGTCCCGGCAACGACCCCGGCTGCAAAATGAAGCGTTATCACCCACATCAGTTCATGCCTCCTCGGGCGTCTCGAGAGGCTAGCGGCCAATGGTTAGCGATGAGCTAAGCCGCCCGGGAGGATTCGAGCAAGCGCACTGGAGCAACACTTCCAGGCGAAAGACGCCGCTACGGCCCGCTGAGCGGGTGCAGCACTGTCTGGCGGTTCTGCCAGCGTGCCCGGTAGAGCCAAAGCACCGCGGTCACCAGGACCACATCGAACAGGCCCATCATTGTCTGGCCGTAGACCTGCGGGTGAACGCCGCCCAGGAGGAGCGCGAGTTTGACCGCTTGCCGCACCACCTCCGACCCAAGGAACGCGATCAGCGAGTTCTGGCCGACGTTGAGGATGAGCGCGACCGCCGGCGATCGCCGGGTGCGCGCGAACACCGCCCACAACATCGCCAACAGCAGCGGCAATGTCCAAAGCAGGTTGAGGAGCTTGTCGAACCGATAGGGGTATTTTTCGCCATTGCTGGGAAAGCCGAGTCCGTAGTCGAGCAGCAGCCCGAAGATGAAGATCCCCGCCAGCGCCGTGTAGAACGCGGGTCCGATCAAGCGGTTGGACCGATGGAGATCTCCGAGCCAGATGCCAATCATGAAAAACATCTGCGCCTGGAGCGAGAACAGCAACAGAATGACGGCTGGATTCTCGAACTCGGTTGCCGTGGTCGTATTGCTGAACCAGGTGCAGGCCACGAAGATCGCAGCCGACAACGCCAGCACCAGGAGCCTGCGGCGCTTGAACACCAGCAGAATCAACGGAAGCAGCAGGAACATCAACCCGTAGAATTTGAGGATCGTGATGCAGGTCGGCTCGGACTGGAACGTCAGAACGTCGAAAATCGCCTGCCCCACCGGTTCTCGCTTCTTCCCCAGGACAGCCATGCCCATCGCGACCGGCACCGAGATGACGAAATAGGCGGCGAGCACCTTCAACCCGCGGACAACGAGCTCTCCGTGTCTCTCCTTGTGCAGATAGACGTACCCGACCATGAACCCCGAGATCACGACGAACAGTTCGGCGAAGGGGTTGAATTTCGTGAACAGATCGACGGAGTCCGGAAAGACGTTGGCTGTGTGATGATAGAATACGAACAGCATCGCGCAGCTTCGATAGAAGTCGATCAGAAGCTCGCGTCCTTTTGGACTTGCAGCGCTCAACGCTCAATCTCCGAACACGAGTCACTCCATGGGCGGCGATCAGCCGAGGGGCGCTGGTCGGACTCACGGCTCAGGCAATCCTTCGCAACGCCGGCGAGCGCCGCGGCGGCGATCATCGAACCACCGATTGCGGGAGCTGTGATGCGATCGGTGACGAGCCTCCCCCTGTCATTGCCGGTCCAGTCCGCCGAAGCGGAAGATGCGGGCCATCAGCGGCGAAACGCCCACGAACGTCGCTATGCAGCCGTGGGCTTCCAGTTGCTTCCTCAGCATCAGCAGCAATCCGAGGAAGCGCGCATCGATGGCGCAGACGTTCGAGAAATCGAGCGTGACCGGCTTGCGGGACGCAGCAGCGGCACGGAAAACCGGGATGGCCCTGTCCACGTGGCGCGCATCGGCGGGCCCCGACAGGCTGAGCGTGACCGCTCGCGCTCCATGGTCCTGCGTGATGGTCAGCGCCTCACCCCGCTCATGCGTGCGCCGCATCCACCAGGTCCAGACCACGAACGGCAGCACGTGGGTGAGCATGAGGCCGAGCATCGCCGTCCCATCGTTCCAGTAGCGACGCCAGAGATAGGGCTCCTCCTTGATGCGCCACAGCCACTCGAAGCCTGATCGACGCAGGATTGCAGGTGCACGCTTCACCGTCCCGGCCTGGAAGTTGAGCGCGGCACCGAGGTGGGCGCGGACCGGAATCTCGAGACGCTCATGATTGCGCTGCAACCATGATTGTCCCTTCACGCTGCTCAGAGAGGCAACCAGGAAGTCGGCCCCACTGGCATTGATCTCGTCGATGATGTGATCCCGGCTCAACTCCTCGGCCGACAAGTAGCCGGGGTTCGACCAACCGACGCACTGCAATCCCGCCGACTGGCCGTTCAGCGTCCGGGCGGCCCGTTCGGCGGCTCCCTCCGGGCCGCCGAAAAGAAAGAGCTTCAGCGCGTTCGCTGCTCCGGCCTCCGACTTCAGCGCGTCGAAGATGTCCGCGCCGGCCGTCCGGCTCTTGATCGGAATCCCAAGCAGCCGGGCGATCCAGACCACCGGCATGCCGTCCACCGTACAGAGATCGCTCAGGATCAGCGACTCCCTGAAGCTCCTGTTCGACTGGCTGGCGACCAGGAAGTTGAGATTGGGAGTCGAGATGAGAAGCCGCGTTCTGCGTCGGGCAGCGTCGCGGATGCGGCGCAGCACGCCGCGCATGCCGATGGCATCGACCGGTATCCCGAGGACGCAATAGACGTCGCGCGCGAGGTCGTCGGGAACTGCGGGGTCGGACATGGCTGCAGCATCGGCCTCCGGCCGACCGCGACCCGTCCCGGAGCGCCCTACGCGATAGAGGGCTGATCCCGGCTCCTGCAATTCATGCGTGGTCAGCATCAGCCGCTCTCCCTCAATCTGCCCCGCCGCACGAAGATGCCGGGTTGCGGACCCCGGCCGCACCTCCCTGACGGAGGCGGGTGACCAAAATATCACTATTTAATTTTAAATCACACGACGCATTTAATACGATTTATTTGTGAATACCAGAGCAGATTTGCGGCGCAGTCGCAGCAATGTCTCCCAGGCGCACAACGAGGCGCTTTTATTTAATTGCATCTCTGGATAATATCGCTCGACAATATTCCTGGCGGCTGCCGGCCCGGCCGCCCCGTTCGAATGTCTGAGCCAGATTGTGATGCCGAGAATTTCAGCGACGACGTCGATGTCGGCCGGGCCGCGGGCCTCTGCGGGGACGTTCGACGTCTGCGCGCTGATACCGGTGCTGGCCTTCGCCTACTCGTCCCTCATTCAGCCGCTGATCTATTTCAGCTTCCCACCGTCGGCGGGGCTCCAGGGCCTGCTCGAGAGCCGGATTGAGAACCGGGTCTTCTGGCCGGTCCTCGCAGCCGTCGCCATCGTCGTTGCGATGCAACGCCTGGCCCGCGGCGACCGGCTTGCCCTTCCGCCCAACATTATCGCTCTCTGCGCCTACTTCGGATTGGCAGGCGCCAGCATCGGATGGGCATTCAAACCCGAGTTCGCCTTCGTCCGCTTCGTCCAGGAAGCGATGGTTCTGACCGCCGTCGTGCTGCCCGCCTTGTTGTCGAACCCGAACGCCAACATCATGCGCGGGGTGTTCCTCTGCTTCGCGGTCGGCGTGATCCTCAACATACTGTTGCTTCCCGGCGGCTATGCGACCTACGCGCTATACGGCAACACGCTGGTCGACATCGGCTACCAGGGCTATTTCTCAGGAAAGAACCTGCTGGGCGAGTTTGCCGCCATTGCGTTCCTGCTCTCGGTTCACGAGTTGCTCTATCCCGGAACGCGCCGCGCGCTCGGGATCGTCGTTGCCGTCGCTGCCATCGCCCTGATCTTCTTCTCGAGCTCGAAGACCGCGCTCGGTCTCGCTCTGGTCGCTCCCGTCCTGGCCATCCTGACGCTCGCGATCGCGAGAACGCTGCGGCTTGCGCCGATTCTGATTCTCACCGCGATGATCCTTGGCTACTTCATGTTCGGCGAGCTCGCGGGCTTCACGACCGGCCGCATCGCCTATCTGCTGACGGGCGATTCCAGCTTCACCGGCCGGACGACCATATGGGCCTTTTCGGAGATGGAGATCGCGAAGAGGCCGCTCCTGGGATGGGGCTATCAGAGCTTCTGGCTGGTCGGGGCAGACGCACCGAGCATCACCGAGGCACCTGGCTGGGTGAAGGCCATGCCGAACTCCCACAACGGCTATTATGATGCGATGCTCGAGCTGGGCTATGTGGGTCTTGCCTTTCTCCTCGTCTTTCTGGCGGCCACCGTTCACGTCATCGGCCGCGTGGCGCGCTACGACTACAAGCGAGCGTGGATCCTGCTGTCCGTCGCCTTGTTCGTCATGTTGTATGATTTTCTCGAGACCTTGTGGCTGCGCGCTTTCGACGTGTCCTGGGTCGTGTTCGTGCTCGTCACGGTCGAGGCCGCGCGATACTGGCGGAGGTCGCAACAGAGCATGCCCGCCTCTCCTCAGCCCGTGAGCAGGCGACCGGCTCGTTGGAGCCGCACACGACCGGCATGGCGGCCGCGACTCGGTGTCCGCACCTGACGGAAACCCGTTGGAGCCTCACGCCAGCTCTATTGCGTTGTTCCCGGCGTCGCCGCGAACGGCGTGCCCGCATCGAATCTCGCTTTGGCCGGCAACGTATGCAGCTTCGTATCGCCGGTCGGATCCACCCAGGGCCACGGATGATTGCCGAAAAAGCCCGGCTTGGCGCTCAGATACAGCGACGCCGGGAGCGGCTGCGCCGCGAGGCCGTCGGTCCAGACCACCTTGCTGGTGAGATAGTCGAAATTGCCACCGCGGATCACTGTGGTCAGCGTCTTCGGGTCTGGCGCCATGGTCCATCGCTCCGGATCGTAGCCAAGCATCCAGACGTTGCCGACACCGCCCTGCCCCCAAACCGCCGTGCCGGCCTGCATCGAAGGATCGTCGTAGGTCCAACCGCTCATGCGTCCCGGCCGACCCAGCACGTTGCCGGCGAACGAATCCCACCACGAGCCATATGCGAGACCCACGGCTCGAATGCCTGAACGATCGACGAAGCGCTGGCGTTGCCCCGTGAGATGGTTGCGGAAAAAGGTCAGATAGATCGCGTTGCCATGGGTGTAGTCGCTGTCGGCATTGTGGGACAGATTGCCTTCGAACAGGACGTGATGGGCGCCGGCCATGTGCGATGCGTTGATGCCGACCTCGACCCAGCCGGGGTTGTCGAAATCGAACGAGTCGTCGACATAGTTATAGCCGACGACGCTGCCGGCGCCGGACGACCGGAACACCATGTTCTTGCAGACGTCGACGAGGATGTTGTTCTCGATCAGGACCTCCGAGGAGCCCGCCGCCAGGCTGATCGCGTATCCGGCGCCGCCCGGCTGCGGCCACGAGCCGGTATGAATGTAGGAATCGCGGAGCTCGACCCGGAACGAATTATTGATCGCCACGCCCTCGCCGAGCCACTGCGTCACCTCGACGGATCTGGCCCAGGAGTAAGCGGCGGCTTCGAACCGCAACGCGCCGTCCGCTCCACCTACGATGCTCAGATCCTCGACGCCCACATTGGCAACGTGGATGTCGCGATGATTGGCGGCGTGGCGACCGCTGTTCGGGTCGGTGCTGTAGGGCGTGAGCTGCGCCTGGTGATCCCTGCGATAGCTGATCGTGAGCGGCGAGGTGAATGTCACCGTGCTCCCGGTCACCGAGGCGATCTCCTTGATCTCGGCGGTCGCCCGGTCGGCGCGGGCGAACCACGACATCGGCTTCGGCAAGACGCCGGGGGCCTGGTCATAGGGGCCTCCCGCATTCGCGCCGGCATTGTCATCGCCCGGCTGAACCGGATCGTGCATGTTCCAGGCGACGCGATCGCCTTGCCAGACCTTCGCTCCCGCCGGAAAACCGGCAGGCGTCGCCTGCCACGATGCGCCTGAGACTTCGTCGAGCAGGACGAAATCGCCCGGCTTCATATTCGCGGCGCTGGCGAGGGTGACGGTCGACGTTCCCTGTTCGCCGTCGGCCAGCAGGTTCTGCGACGCGCTGCTGTCGGGGCCATTGTTCCAGCGCGAAGGTCCGACGATGATGACAGGCTTGGGATCATAACTGTACGAGCTCGGGTCGACCGGCGTGAGGATTCCCTTCGTGCCGGCAATCACGGCCGACGTTCGTGCGCGTGCGCCGTTGGTTTTCACCAGCCTGGTCGCACCTGCGCCCGCGCCGCGCAGCGTGACCGGGCGACTGATCAAGAGCGGCTCGTTGACGATGAACGTACCGGGGTTGAGCATCACGACCCGGCCGGCGGGCGCAGCGTTCAAGGCGGCCTGGATCGCGCCGCTGTCATCTCTCCCGCTCGGAGACAGCGTGCGATAAATGATGGTGCGGCTCGGAATACCGCCGGCTGACATCAACCCCGGATTCCAGGCGGCCAGGCGCTCCGCCGGCAGGAGACTGCCGGCCAATGCCGGCCGGGTGGACGCGGCCGGCTCGGCGGCCTCGGCAGCTCCGCTGAGGATCAGCAGGGCAAGCGCTGCCGTGCAAAGCGCCCGGATGCCCACGGCATCGATCCGGCGCGACACCCGTGCAGACGACCGGGACTGAGCCTGAGTGCAACCGGGGATCACGAGGCGGACGCTATCCATGGGACCTTCTCGCAGGACCGACCACACATTGAAATGGCGCGCCGACTAAAAACACCATGACTTTGACACGCGCCATGACATAATATTAAATCACGATTTAATTTATTGAAAGGCGACCGGTGACTCCCCTGCTCGCGGCAGGTTTGCATCGGTCCTTCCGTCTTCCGCAAGGGATTTGATACGTGACGCCATCGCGCCGCTACCTGCTCGTCTCGCCCTGCCGGGATGAGGGCCAGTACCTCCGCCGGACTCTCGACAGCGTCGCTGCGCAATCGGTGCCGCCGGCGCTATGGATCGTGGTGGACGACGGATCGACCGACGACACCCCCGCCATTCTCGAGGAGTACGCCCAGCGCCTGCCCTATCTGCGCGTGATCCGCCGCGCCGATCGCGGCGGACGCAAGGTCGGTCCTGGCGTGATCGAGGCGTTCTATTCCGGCCTGGAGACGGTGCGGCTGGAGGATTTCGACTATCTCTGCAAGCTCGACATGGACCTCGATCTGCCCGGGCGCTACTTCGAGCTGCTGATGGAGCGAATGGAGAGCGATCCGCGGGTCGGGACCACCTCAGGCAAGCCGTGGTTCGTCCACCCGCAGACCGGCGCCCTGGAGCCTGAGGTCTGCGGCGACGAGATGTCGGTCGGGATGACCAAGTTCTACCGCGTCGCCTGCTTCCAGGAGATCGGCGGCTTCGTGCGCCAGGTCATGTGGGACGGTATCGACTGCCACCGCTGCCGCATGCTCGGCTGGATTGCCGAGAGCATCGATACCGAAGCACTGCGCTTCATCCATCTGCGGCCGCAGGGCGCCAGTCACAAGGGCATCTGGACTGGACGCCTGCGGAAGGGCTTCGGCCAGTACTTCATGGGAACGTCGCCGCTGTACCAATTCGCGGTGGCGGTCTATCACCTGCCGGCCTATCCCGCCTTGATCGGCAGCGCAGCGATGCTGTGGGGCTATTTCCGGAGCTGGCTGGCGGGCCTGCCGCGCTACGACGATCTCGAGTTCCGGCGCTTCCTCCGCGCCTATCAGCACGCCTGCCTGCGCCTGGGCAAGCGCGCCGCGACGGCCCGGATCGATGCGGAGCGGGCTCAGCTCTGGCGGGCCAGCCACGCCGCAGCCGATACGCGATGACGCTCGGCGGACAGATCGCCGCGGTACTGACGCGAGAATTGCGAAGCTAGGTGTTTCTCCGACTCCATTGGACAGCATGGCCAACATTCTCGAGTTCAGCCGCCTTCGTGATGCTTCCGCCGTGCCGCCGATGACGTCTGTCGACGGCGGTGGGACCGCGCCGATAGCGTCACACGGGATGAACGCTCATGGCAGCGCATCCCTGCTCATTCCATCACTCGACGGCATCCGCGCGCTGTCGGTGCTGATCGTGGTCCTGGGCCATTCCGGACTTCAGGCCATGGTACCCGGCGGCTTCGGCGTGACCATCTTCTTCTTCCTGAGCGGCTTCCTGATCTCCACGCTCATGCTCGCCGAGCATGAGCGCACCGGCGCGCTCGACGTTCCCAGCTTCTATGCGCGGCGCGTGTTCCGGCTGATGCCGCCTTTGCTGCTGTCCTTGGCGATCGCTTACGGTCTCACCGCCGCGGGCCTGCTGGACGGCGGAATGACCGCCAAGGGGCTGGCGGCCCAGGTCCTGTATTTCGCCAACTACTACGGCCTGTTCTTCGATCCAGGCAATACGGTTCCCGACGGCACCGGCATTCTGTGGTCCCTGGCGGTCGAAGAGCACTTCTACATCGTCTATCCCTTGCTGATGACCCTGCTGCTCGGATCGGTGCTGCGGCCGCGCACCATCGGCGCGCTGCTCGGGCTCGTCTGTCTCGGCGTCCTCGCCTGGCGCATCCATCTGGTGCACGCCCCGGAATTCTTCTCCGACCGCACCTATTACGCCTCGGACACCCGCATCGACTCGATCGCCTATGGCTGCATTCTGGCGCTGGTCATGACCCCGGTGCGGCAGCGCTCTTCCTCAGGACGGATGTCGGTGGCTCAATGGGCGCTGCTCGCCGGCGCCGCGGCGGCGCTGCTGGTCTCCCTGGTCTACCGTGATCCGGTGTTCCGGGAGACCGCCCGCTACAGCCTTCAGGGACTGGCGCTGATGCCGCTGTTCTACTTCGCGGTCCGCTTCGCCGACGCGCCGCTGTTTCGTCATCTCAATCACGCCTGGGTGATGACGCTCGGCACCTATTCCTACGCGATCTATCTGATCCACAACGTCGTGATCCGAACGATCGACAAGAACTTGCCCGCCATCGCCGCCAAACCCTACATCCTGTTTCCGCTCGCGCTCCTGATCTCGGTCCTCTACGCGGCGGCCATCGAGCGCTTCATCGAGCCGTATTTCAGGCGGCTCCGGCACAAGTGCAGGCCGGTGCCTGCCGTAGGCCGAGCGCAGGATACATCTGGCGCAGACTGGCCGCTTGGCGACCGTCTCGTCGAGAGTCCGACGACACGCGCATCCTGAGCGCATCGGCCCTCGTCAACGCTCACCGGCTGCTGCAGCCGGCACCAAGAGCGCGTACCGGGCACGGGCGCCCTTATGAACCGATCGGTGCACCCACCCGAACAAATGCGGCAAATTGTGCAATTCAATTTATTTAATCGCGCATTTAATACTCGACCCGAGCCAACGAATACTTTCGGGGGACGGGTGGATGCGGATCGCGAGCGCAGTTGCACGACGAATTCGACGAAATACGCTCGGTCCCCT
The DNA here is from genome assembly GCF_032377735.1 of Bradyrhizobium sp. SZCCHNRI3043. Lineage (NCBI taxonomy): Bacteria > Pseudomonadati > Pseudomonadota > Alphaproteobacteria > Hyphomicrobiales > Nitrobacteraceae > Bradyrhizobium > Bradyrhizobium sp. SZCCHNRI3043. The sequence continues at coordinate 27,273 of NZ_JAUHID010000006.1, read as the reverse complement.
GCCGGACGATCCGGCGCTGAGACCGTTGAGGTCACCGCTCCAGATCGATCTGTCGGGCAAGGTCGCGATGGTCACGGGAGCGGCCGGAGAACTCGGCCGTCCGATCGCCCGGACGCTGGCGGCCTGTGGTGCCAAGGTCGCCATCCACTATCTGACGGCACGCGCTGCTGCCGAACGACTCTGCGATGAGCTGAACGAGCTTCAGCCGCAGCACGCGTGTACGATGTCGGGTGACGTTGCCGTGCTTGAAGATGTCCAGGCGATGCGCCGCATCGCCGAGAGCACGCTCGGCCCCGTCGACATCGTCGTGAACAATGCAGTGACATGGTTCGACGAACGTCCCGTCGTCGAGCAGACACCCGACCAGTTCGACAAGGTGTTTCGCTCCTCGGTCCTGCAGGCCTGGGCCACCGCGCGGGTGTTTTCCGGCCCCATGATCGAGCGAAAATGGGGACGCCTGATCTCCCTGGGCACGGAGATGACGAGCCTGGCTCTGCCCAACCGAGCGCCCTACACGGCAGCCAAATGCGCCACGGACGGCATGCTGCGGTCCCTGGCGCGGGAGCTCGGACCGCATGGCATCACGGTCAATCAGGTCGCCCCGGGCTGGGTCATCTCCGACAAGGACCGTCGTGACCGTGACGAGGTGCAGCCGCTCTACGAGCGGTCCGTGCCGCTCGGACGGCGCGGCTACGATCAGGACGTCGCCAACATGATCGCGTTTCTGGCCTCGGACCTCGCAAGCTTCGTGACCGGCGTTCGCGTGCCGGTGTGCGGCGGAAGCGTCATGCCGGAGGCCTGAGCACGCGCATCTGGCGCCGGCTCTTCTGATGTCGGACGTCAGCGGAAGACGCGGTGACGGTGGCACCAACGCACGAACACATAGATCGACCATACGCGCGACCAATAGATCCCCGGAGCGCCATCGAGGAAGGCGCGCCAGAGGCGCTCCACGGCCGTGGGGTCCAGCCCCACCGGCGCAACGGCCTGCGGGTCCCGCAGGGTCCGGTCCATTGCATCCTGCAGGCCGCGCCGGATCCAACGATCGAGCGGCAGCACGAAGCCGCTCTTCGGCCGGTCGAACAGCGACGGATCGAGGCCACGCAGGCCGATCCGCCTGAGCATCGCCTTGCTTCGCAGCGGCTGATAGCGCGTCGCATCGGGCAGCCGGTCGACGCTTTCGAACAGCACCTGATCGACCAGCGGCACCCGCTGCTCCAGCGAGGCCGCCATGCTCGCCGCGTCATTGTCGCGCAGCAGGCGCTCGCCTAGAAACAGGCGCTGCTCCATGACGCTGATCGCCGACAGCGGGGCGCGTGCGCGGGTCTCCGCGGTGATCTTCGCTCTCATCGCGGCCGGCAGCCCGTCGCTCAGCGTATCGATGAGGTCCGGCGCGAGCAGCTCGCGCTGAAAACCGGGCAGGAACAGCGCATAGGCCATCTGGTAGAGCGCTAGAAGATCATCGCCGCGTCGAACCATCTCCGGGAGCTTGGCCCAGCGCGTCTGCGGCGCGACCGTCCCGCCCGAGGGTGACAGCATATTGGCAGCCAGCTTCGCCGCAGCAACCTTCAGGCCGGCCGGCACCCAGGCCGTACGCTTCGACCATTGCTGCAGGACCGGCAGGTCGCGAAACGACGTATAGCCGCCGAACAGCTCGTCGCCGCCGGTCCCCGACAGTGCCACCGTGAAGCCTGCGCCGCGGATGGCATGCGACATGTAGTACGAGTTCAGGCCGTCGAAGGTCGGCTGGTCCAGGCTGTCGAGCGCCGCTTCGAGGTTGTCGACGAAGTGCTGCTCGGTCAGCACCACCTCGTGATGCTCGGTCCCGATCGCGGCGGCGATCTGCCGCGCGATCGGCCCCTCGTTCAGCTCCTGCTCCTCGAACGCCAGCGTGAAGGTGTGGATCCGGCTCTTGGCCGCACGCTGCGCCAGATTGGCCATGACCGAGGAATCGACGCCGCCCGAGAGAAACACCGCAAGCGGCACGTCGCTGGCGAGATGCAGCCTCAGCCCCTCCTCCAGGATCGCGGCAAGCTGATCCTCATCCATCGTCGGGTCCGGGGCGCGCTCGGGGATCGACCAGAAATCCTCGTCGCGGACGGTGTTGCCGACACCGTCGAACGCGGTGAGATGGCCGGGAGACAGCAGCTCGACGCCCTTGACCGCCGTGCCGGGGCCGACCACGAAGCCGTTCCAGACACCGCTGGCGACGGCCTGCGGATCGAGCTGGGGCCTGCCCAGAAGACCGGACGCCAGGAGAGCGCGCAGCTCGGATGCGAAGGCCACCGACCAGCCCGCATCGGGCTTCGACGCGCGGGCGACATACAGCGGCTTGATGCCGAGGGGATCGCGCGCCAGCAGCAGCCGGCGCTCCTTCGGGTCCCAGCAGGCGAACGCAAACATGCCGCGCAACCAGGCCACCGCCTTTGGCCCATGCAGGCCGAGCGCGCGCAGCATCACCGCGGTATCGCCCGTCGAGCTGAACTGCTGGCCGTCGTTGACCAGACGCTGCCGCAGATCGGCGAAATTATAGATCTCGCCGTTGAAGACGATGACGTGCCCGGTGACCGGATCGATCATCGGCTGCACACCGGCGGGCGACAGATCGAGGATTGCGAGCCGGCGGTGCGCCAGCAGCGCGCCCCAGCCACGCTCGTCCGCGGCCGAGGCCCAAATTCCCCCGGCATCCGGACCGCGATGGAGCATGGCGTCGTTCATCCGCTGCAGCGCTGCGCGGTTGTCGTCGTCCACCCGTCCGATGATCCCAGCGATGCCACACATCAGAACAATCCGCTTGCGACGCGCGACGTCAAAATGGCGGACGCGGCCCTCAAATGGAAGCAGCCGTTCCAGACGACCAGGACGCCGGCGCTGCCGCCGAAGCCGGCAACGGACCGTAGGTCCGCGCCAGACATTGTTCGTAGTCGAGCGGCGGCGTCCAGCCGAGCGTATCCCTCAGCTTGCGATTGTCGAAGCGCAGCGGCTTGAGCATCGCGTTGAATTTCTTGGGCGTCAGGATCGCCGGCACTTTGGTCGCCCGCCTGAACACGGTCGCAAACGCCAGCCGTACGATGCTGCTGGCGAGCCAATGCGGGATGGGCAACCGGAGGCCGCGCTCGCCGGTGCCGCGCATGTAGTCCGACAGATAAGTCCAGACCCGCTCGCCGGGACCGTCGACGACGTTCAGCGTCTGGCCGATCGCCCGCGGATCTGCGGCGGCCAGCGCGAAGACATCGGCGCAGTTCTCGACGTGGGTCATGGGGATGCGGGTCAGCGGCCCGATCACGACGTGGTGGCGCCCGATCTGCTGGCCGAGCGCCGCAAGATAGCCGTGACCGCGTCCCCAGATGAAGCCGGGACGTAGGACGGTGAGGTCCCAGCCGTGCTTCTCGACGTAACGGCGTGTCACCCGCTCCTGCCACCATTTGGCGACGGTGTAGCCGCCGCGGGTGTAGACATCAGGTGTCTGCTGGAGCGGTGCGCTTTCGTCGAGGATATCGCGCGTCGCCGTGTAGTCGTACACCGAGAAGCTGCTGCACAGCACGAGCCGGCGGCAGGCGCTGCCCGCCATCGCCTCGAGCAGCCGCTCGGTGCCGCCTACCGTGCCGGCGAATTGCGCATCCTCGCCGCCGGCGACCACCGCCGCCAGATGGATCAGCACATCCACATTCTCGAACGCGCGAACAAGGTCGCGCGAGGTGCGCAGGTCGGCCCTGACGATGTCGACCGACGACGGCCAGCCAAGCGCGTCAACGCGCGTCGCCGGACGCACCATGGCGCGAACCTCAATGCCGCGGGCCAGCAGCGCATCGACGACATGCCGGCCGAGAAACCCGTTGGCGCCAGTGACCAGGGCTTTCATATCGCCAGCTTCCTCATGTCCGCCTGCTCCGTCGGCTTCATCGCTTCGACCATCCGATTGACGGCCAGGACGTCCTCCATCGTGATCGGCAAGGCCGTTCCCGAGCCTAGCGCCTGATAGGTGCGTGCCAGGCACTCCCACAGCCCCTCATAGGCCCCTGGGCCCTTGAACTTGCGCAGCAGGGTCGACAGCGCGGCACGACGGATGTCGCGGCCCTCCTCCAGTCCGCTGAAGAATGGGCGCAGCGGCTTCGGCACGTTGCGGGGGCCGTCGAACGTCAGCCGCGTCTCGAACAGATTAGCGGTCGCCTGCATCCGCTCGCCATAGACCCGCAGCCAGAACGCGTCGGGCTGAGCGCTCGCGCTGAAGCCGAGCGTCGCCGTGCCACGCTCGGCCTCGACGACGCTGCGAAACTCGTCGAACGGCAGCGGCGACGGCTTGCGCTTGCTCCAGACGGTATGCGCGTTGCGATGCGGGCCGACGAATGCATGTGACAGCGAGGCGAGATGCGGCAGGAAGTCGGCGATCGCACCGCCCGCAAGGCTGAGCGCCGGATGCGGCGAGTTCGGATCGGCAAAACCGTCGGGACCGAGGATGTCGAGGCATATCTGCACGTCGACATGGGTGACGGCGCCGAACTCGCCGGTCTCGATGCGACGCAGGATCTCCTGCGGTGCCCGGTTGAAGACGTAGTTGTAGTCCTCGACGACATGGCGGCCGGTTTGCTTGGCGCGCAACGTCAGGGTCTGCAGCTCGTCGAAGGTCGAGGTCGCGGGCTTCTCCACGATCACATGCGCGCCGGCCTCGAGCGCATCCATCGCCAGCCGGAAATGCGAGGTCGGCGGCGTCGTCACATGCACCACATCGGGCCGGACGGTCTGCAGCATCGCACGATGATCGGTGAACCAAGACGGGATGGCGTAACGCTCGGCTGCGGCCTCCGCCGTCGCCGGCGACAGATCACAGATGCCGGCCAGTTGAACGCCCGGCAAACTGTTGAGACAGGCCAGATGCTGGCGGGCGATCTGCCCTGCCCCGATGAGCGCGGCCTTCATCACGATCTTGTCTCCAGGATCTCGCAGTAGAAGTCTTCAAGCGCCTGCGCCGCCGCGCTCCAGGCATATTTCTCGACCGCCACCTGCCGCGCCGCGCCGCCGATCCGCGCCGCGAGATCGGGCTCGGCGAGCAGCCGATTGACCGCGCCCGCAAAGGCGTCGGGCTCGTCTGCGATGAGGATGTCGCGCCCGGGCATGGCCTCGATGCCCTCGGCACCCAGGCTGGTCGAGACGATCGCCTTGCCCATCGCCATGGCCTCGACGATCTTCAGCCGCGTGCCGCCACCGAGTCGCAGCGGGACGATCACCGCCGCGGCCGCGGCGAGGTGCGGCCGCAGGTCCGGCACGAAGCCGGTCAGCTCGATCCGCGGCCCGGCCAGCGCCGTCAATGCCGGCGGCGGCCGGCCGCCGATGATCTTGCAGCGCGCATCGGGATGCCGGGCGGCGATACGAGGCCAGATGTCGTGTACGAAATGCGTGACCGCATCGATGTTCGGCACCGTCGACAGCAGGCCGAAATAGACCAGCGTCCGGCCGTCGGGCGCGGGGTCGGTGCTGCGCGGCTGATAGAAGTCGATATCGGCGGCGTTGGGAATGACCGCAGTGCGGGCGTTCGGAACGTCGTCATGCAGACGCTTCTCGTCGTCCGCGCTGCAGAGATAAACGCCATCGGCTTCGCGATAGGCCGCGATCTCCTCGCGGCGCAGCTTGCGCCAGTTCGCACCGGCGTAGAGCCGGCGGCCCAGACTCGCGCCCGTGGCGGCGAACTGCCGCGCCAGGTCATAGGCGATCTCATGCGAGTCCACGATCAGCCGCGGCGGCGACGCGCCGGCCGGCGCCTGACGGAACAGGCAGTGGCCGAGATAGGGAAATTCGAGATTGACGATGTCGAACGGTGTCGTCCGCAGCACCCGATCCAGCGCCCGCTGCAGCTCCGGCAGGGCCACGCGCAGCCGATCGAAACTCCGCAACGAGACCAGCGAGCGCAGCTGCAGCAGCCGCTTCGCCAGACCGTCACGGCCGTAGGGGTTCGGCACCAGCACCACGTCGCGGCAATAGGCCTGCATGGCCCGCCGACACTCGTCGATGTCGAAGGCGTCATCGACCAGCGTCACCGCCGTGAGGTCGTGGCGGCGCGCGAGCTGGGTCATCAGCCCGTGCATGCGCGCCTGTGCCCCGAACCGCGGCGGGCTCGCCGGCATGTGCGAGACGCTGAGGATGCTGAGCCGCCGTCGGTCGGCGAAACCGGCTGCGGACCATTCGGGTTCGCGCTGCGCCGATGGCGCAGGATCCGCCTCCATCACATCCAAGTCCGGGTGGTTGTCGCTGGCCATGACCATTTAAAGCATTTAAATCACGGGATGTTTTATATGGGGTATTCAATGATTGCGATAGTTAATCGCGACGTGCGGTGCTGTCCGAGCCTCCTTTCGCTCCCTCTCAGCGCTTGCCGGCGAAATCCTGCACGATCGTACCTGCGATCCTGAGCGGCTCGCGGACCCGAAACACGCCGACGACGATCGCGAGATAGAGACAGCCGCAGAAGCACCCGGACAGGAACATGCGCAGGAGGACGGGATAGGCCCCTAGAAGCGCGGCTTGCAGCCACCAGCCGGCAGCTGCAGTCGCGACGGCGCCGATGGTCTGCGGTCCGACGGCCCGGATCACGACCTCCGCACCGATGCCGATCGGACGTCCGGCGTACATGACCGACGGCAGGGCGATCAGCGAGTATCCGACCACGACGCCCCAGGCCACGCCGACCGGCCCAAATGGCAGCCCCACCAGCACCGCAACGACCTGCGCGACGAGCGAGATGATCCCCCAGGTCTGCCACCGGTCCGCCCGTCCGAGCGACAGATGCAGCCAGCCCTGCGAGCCCTCGACGACGTGCGAAATGCCGCGCAGCGCGATGATGCTGAGCAGCGCTCCCGCAGCCTGCCACTTCTGCCCGAGCAGGACGACGGTCAGGTCCTCGGCGGTGACGGAGAGGATCGCCGCCGCCGGCATCACGAAGAAGGCCAGGATCGAGAGCGCCGCCTCGTACTTCTGCCGCAGCGCGACCGGATTGGTCTGCAGCTTGCTGAGCGCCGAGCTTCCCACCGCATGCGTCTGATTGAGCGCCGCATAGATCGAGTTGTCGTACAGGTTCATCGCATTCTGGTAGTACCCGACCTGATCGGGCCGGTAGAGCAGACCGAGCGCGATCCGGTCCACCGCCCGTGACAACGTATAGGCCACGGTGAATCCGACCACGTGGAGGCCAAAACGCACCATCGATCGCACCTCGGCGTCGAACACCGGCGCGCTGGGCCGCCAACGGCATGCCGACCACGCGGCGACCACGACGCAGATCGATGTCACGACGGGGCGAATGACCAGCGCCCAATAGCCGTAGCCCTCGAACGCCATGGCGACGGCGGCAACCGTCCCCGCCAGCGTGCCGAACAGCTGGATCCGACCGATGCGGCCGAATTGCAACGTGCGCCGGAGCAGCGCCATGTGCTGATTGGTCAGCCCGGACAGCACGAAGGTGATCGCGACGCAGAGCGCGATCGGCTCCAGTCTTGGATCACCGTAGACCCAGGCAATCAGCGGACTGGATGCAGCGACGACGATCGCCACCGCCGCGCCGATGCCGGTGCTGACCCAGAACAGGCCGCTGACCTGGGCCGGTGTGATCCTGCTGCGCTGGGCGGTGGCGTCGAGCAGGCCGAAGTCGATGAGGAGCGGCGCGAAGCTCGTCAGCACGGTGATGATGGCGACGAGCCCGAAATCCTCCGGCGCGAGCAGCCGGGCCAGCACGATGGCCGCTCCGATCTGGAGCACGGCATTGCCGTATTGGATGACGATGGAAATCAGGCCGCCGCGCAACGCGCGGCGTCCGAGATCGTTCGACTCCCGATGTTCCTCGAAATAGGCGGCGACGGCTTCCGACATCTTCGTTCAATCGCTTTCAAACATTGCAACCAACTTTCCTATTCCCAGTCACGGCCAAACAGATCCGTACAGGGCAATGAAACATCCGATCGTCGAAATGCAGCCGGTATAAAATCGTCTGCAGCCGAAACATGGGCCGCCGGGGCGCGATGACGCCAATTTGTGGCGGAGAAACGGATTGAAACATCACTGCGCCAACAATGCCGGCTCGCGATCTAATTCATGCTCGCGCGCCACCCCCGGACCGGCCGCCATCTCGGCCAGCCTCTTCAGCCGATCCTTGCGTGCAGCGACGCCCGGCATCGGCTGCAGACCCGTGGCCTCCAGGATCGTCTCCCACCGATACACCCAGTCGTGCCGCATCAAGGTCTGGGCCATGCCGCTTCGCCGCATCCGGTCCTGCCGGACCGGGTCACCGTCCAGCTCCCTGATGACCCGGTCGATGTCGGGCGACGTGTGCGGCACGTCGACCATCGCCTCGGGCCAGTCGAACAACCGCGGAAAGAGTTCGTTGTCGGGACGCTCACCGAGCATGATGGCTCCCGATGCCGCGCCCTCGAAATACCGGTAGCCGAACTCGACCTGCCGCCCGGTCTCCTGCGGCTCGTCGAACTTGCCGGGATTGACCAGAAAATACCTGCTCCTCTTGGCGAGGTTTGCCATCTGGGCCCGGTGCTCCGGGAGGTCGATGGCCTGGCTGCCGCCGATCGTGTCGTGGAGATAGAACAGGCCGGTGTCCCGCGCCATCGCGAACAACGTTTGGTGCGTGACGCGGGAGCGGCGCCCCATGCTGAAGACGTCGATGACCCTTTCGGGGGGATCGGGATAGGGACAAAAGCGGATCGCGTCGATGGCGAGCGGAAGATGCACGCAAGCCTGGCCGATCTCCTCGCTGAGCGGCTGCACCGTACTGATCTGGAACGGCATCACGACGTCGAACTTGGCGAGGATCTTCAGGAAGTGCCGGTGCTTGGCGATCTCCTTCACCCATAGCTCGTCCAGCAGACACACCGAGGTCCTGCACGCCCCTCTCAGATCCTCGATCGCATCGAACATGATCAGGTCCTGCGGGAATCCACAGATCGCGAACAGAACGTCGTATTGCTGCCGCGGCTGGATCCGCGCGATCCCAGGATTCAACAGCACGGGCGCGTGGTAGCCCAGCCGGGTGGCGAAGCTCGCCCGTCTGCGCGACGGATCGAGCTCGGGCGCGAACAGCTCGGCGGAATCGACCTCGCAGATGATGTCCTCGAACTCGACGTGGGGGCCGCGATTGAGCGCCTTACCGAAGATGTTTCGGAGTGAAAAGACGGCGATGCGGGGCTTGCCCGGTTGCGAACTCATGACGCCTCACTCTGGTCTTGTCGGCTCACATGCTCCGGTGCTGACGGAGAAGGCGATGACGTTACGATAACGAGGCCGGCGTCCAGCGCGATCCGTGCGGCGGCCTCGATTCGCGCGAACGGAACGTCGGCCCGGACTGCCATGTCGAGCAGGCTGTGCCTGCCATCCGCCAGATTGAGGACCCAGAGGAGGTCCATCTGCGTCGCGCCACCTGCCTCGCGCTGACCGGCAATCGCGCGATACAGACCACGCCGTCCCAGTTGCGGCTCCCCTCGCCCATCGACGCGCTCGTAGATGCAGTCACGATCGAGCAGATCCAGCACCTCCTCGATGACGGCGTAGGATTGGTCGAGACAGTCCGGCTTGACGAAATTCAGATTGTCGGCCGAGGTGTGATATTCGGGGAATGTGCCGTGCACGCCGCGCATCAGGCACCCGACCGGGAGATCGAATCCCGGTGAGCAGAACTGCCGCTCGTCATATCCATAGGGACTGAATGGCAGAATCTCGTGAGGATGCCCTGATTGCTTCAGGACATGCGCGACGACGCGATCGATGGTCGCGCCCCGCCGGCTTTGCTTGTAGTGAAATCCACTGGGGTCGCCGAGACAGGTGAGGACGAGGCCGTGTTCGACACGGTCGAGATCCCGCTCGTTGCGATCGAGCCATGCAAGCGCGCCGATCGTTGCCGGCAGGAATAGAAATCGGTACCCGAGCCGGCGGGGCCGTTGCGCTTGCCGCATCGCCAGCGCCGTCATGACGGCAATCCCTGAGAGATTGTCGTTGGCGAGGCTCGGATGGCAGACGTGGCAGGTGATCAGGACTTCCTTGTCCGTCTGTCCGGGGACGAAGAATTCGCCGTAGGTCAACGATCCCTGCGAGAGCTCGCTGTCGATCTCGACGTGGTAGCTGTCGTCCGTCATCTCTCGCCAGAGACGATCCGGCAGGCAAAACCCCCAATCGTCGGCATAGTAGCCGGTCCGGTATGGAATGAGATCAGGCTGCTCCGGCAAGGTATGAACGTGCTTCGCAAGCTCAGCGCGGCTGAGCACCGCCTGGACCGGCTTGCTGTAGCCCATCACATGCAGATTATTGTCGGCGAAGTCGACGAGAGGGCGGCCCGCCAGGGTCGAGATCGTCGCGCGACGAATGTTCCACTCCGCCGGCACATGCCAGTCGAGGACGGGCGTTCCGGACGGTACCTCGTGAATCACGAGGTCGACATAGCGTGAGACGATCTCGAGCGTCTGACGGACCCCAGCTCCCGTGAGGCTACGGTTGATTGGAAACAGCTCCGTAATCAGATCATGGAGATCGATCGCCGGCGCCCGCGGCCCAATCGATGATGTGAGGGTGTCCAGCATGACCTGCGAGCCTTGCATCATCCGTCAGGCCGATGCCTGCGCGGCATCGGCTGCGAGACCGCCGTTCGCCAGCGGCACGATCGTCGGCTGATAGATCAGATGATCGCGGGGGGCCTCGACCTGATCATACGGCGCGACGACCTCCTCAGGCAGCCGCGCGAGGTCGGTCACCCGCAGGAAGTCGCGCAGGTTCGTGCCCGTGGACTCCGAGTCGACGTTGACGGCGCCGTGCCTGCCGCTGACGTCGGCAAAATGCACGGTGCGGAAATCGATGCTGAACCGCGTCACGCCCGAGGTATTCGGCACCGACGAATGCAGATGAGCTCCGGAGAAGATCGTGACGCCGCCGCTCGGCGCGATCACCCGGATCTGTGGATCCAGTGCAATCTGCTGCTCCGGCTTCGGCTGCACCCGTGTATCGGTCTTGATGTGCTGCGCCGCCGATGCCCGCGAGGTCCGGTTCCACTCGTAATAGTTATAGTTTCTGGAGCCGTTCTTGATCGCTTCGTCGAAATAGCGCGGGTGGAATGCAAGGCCGTTGTCTGGCGCGATGTCATACACCGGCAGCCACCAGTTGAGCTGGCACGGCGGCGCCGAGTACCAGGTGTCGCGATGAGGGTGGAATGCGAATGCGATCCCGGTGGTGAGATAGTCATCGCTCGTTGCCGACCGCAGCCGCGGCACGTCGAAATAGGTCAGCTCGGGATCGCAGCCAAGCTCGCGGAGCGCTCCCTGCACCAGCTCCTTCGACCGGGCGTGATGAATGAAGAATGGCTTCAGCCTGACGAGAATCTCGACGTAGCGCTCGACAGGAAGCTCGAATTGCGCCGTCCGCGGATCGTAAGGATGAAACGCCTCCTCGATCAGCTCCCTGGCAAACGTGACCAGCGCATCGAGCGAGGGCGTCGGCGAGTACAGGAACAGCGCACCCTCGTACAGTTTCTGGCGCCGCTCGTCATCGGGCATGATGGCATCAACGAAAATGTTCGTCATTCCGTGATCCTCCTCGACAAATAGTCAGAACCTTCGAGGCGATCGGGCCGCTCCGGGGCCGCCAGATTCCTCCCCCAAGACACCGCGCTGCCGTCATGCTGCTTCACCACAGCTCCCGCTCAGCAAGCGAGGGCCAGGCGGCATCCTTGGCCGACAACACCGTCACCGGCTGCGGCCATCGGATGCCGATCATCGGATCGTCGTGCCGGAAACCGTCCGAGAGCTCCTCGACATAGTCCTCACCCATCAGATACTCGACCGTCACGTCGTCGGTCAGCGTCTGGAAGCCATGGGCAAAGCCCGCGGGGACGTAGAGCATCCGCGCCGTCGAGGGACCGAGCTCACAGGCATAGACCTCGCCGCGCGTCGCAGAATCCGGTCTGATGTCGACGATGACGTCATGGATCAAGCCGGCGCTGCAGCGGACGATCTTGGCGTCGGGCTTCGGCGCGCGCTGGAAATGCATGCCGCGGACGGTGCCGCGGAGACGGGTCACCGAGCTGTTGCCCTGCACCGGGATAAACGCGATGCCCTGCTCCGCAAAGGTCTTCGCGCACCAAGTCCGCGTGAAGCTGCCGCGCTCGTCGGAGCGAACGGTAAGCTCGATCAGCCGCGCATCCGAACGTCCCAGCTGGACAAACCTCATGGCTCAAAACTCTTCGCGCAATCGTGCGGCAATGCCTTGCCCTACTCCTCGATGGTCGCCTTGGGGACCGGCACGATGAAGCGGCCGCCCCAGTCGCGGATGGCCGCCATCTGCGCCTTGATCTCGCTCTTGATGTTCCACGGCAGGATCAGGACGTAGTCGGGCTTGGCTTCGAAGATCGCTTCCGGCGGCAGGATCGGAATGCGAACGCCCGGCATGTAGCGGCCCTGCTTGGACGGGGCGCGATCGACCGTGAAGTCGAGGAAATCGGTGCGGATCCCGCAATAATTGAGCAGCGTCACGCCCTTCGCCGGGGCACCGTAGCCGACGATCTTCTTGTTGTCGCGCTTCAGTGCCGTCAGCTGCTCGAGCAGAGCCCGCTTCGTCTCTTTGACCTGCTCGTTCCAGGCCATGTAGATCGCGTCGTCATGCAACCCATAGGCCCGCTCTCGTGCCAGGACGTCGGCGACGTTCGGGCTCTCCGCATGAGCGGCGCCCTCGTGACAGACGAAGAACCTGATCGAGCCGCCATGCGTTTCCGGGAGCTCGACGTCGAAAACGCGCAAGCCCGCCCGTGCGAAGATGCGCAGGCCCGCGATCAGCGACAGATAGGAGAAATGCTCGTGATAGATGGTGTCGAACTGATGCCGCTGCATCAGGGTCAGCAGGTGCTGGACCTCGAAGGTCGCGACGCCCTCCGGCGCCAGCAGAATTTTGACGCCACCGACGAAGTCATTGATATCAGGAACGTGCGCGAGCACGTTGTTGGCCGTGAGGAGATCGGCCGACCAGCCCTCCTCCCGGAGGCGGGTCGCATAGTTGCGGCCAAAGAACTCGATGCGGGTCTCGATGCCCTTGGTACGTGCAGCCAGCGCAACGCTTTCGCAGGGTTCGACGCCAAGGCAGGCGATCCCCTTCTGGAGGGAGTATTGCAGCAGATACCCGTCATTCGACGCGATCTCGACATGCCGCGAGGCCGGACCGAGCTTGAAGCGATCGGCCATGACTTCGACGTAGCGCCGCGCGTGCTCGAGCCATGAGGTGGAGTGCGAGGAGAAATAGGCATAGTCGGCGCGGAAGATCTCGGACGCGGCCAGGAGGTCGCGTGTCTGCGCCAGACGGCACTCGCGGCAGACGAAGGTCTCCAGCGGATAGAACGGCTCCGCGCGCATGTAGTTGGCCGGATCGATGTAGTCGTTCGCGACCGGCGAGGCGCCGAGGTCGATCAGCTTGAGGGTCAGGTCGTCGCCGCAGTGCCGGCACTTGGGCGCGACGCCGACGGCGGTGGGAAGGGTCAGTTCCATGGTGTCTCCGTCACTGTCTTTGCCGGCAGAGGCGAGCGTCTGCCCGGCGCAATCACGTCCATTGCAGCCTGTCGTTGATCCTGGCCGTCTCCATGTGGTCCTGCAGGACCTTGAGACGGATCAGATCGGACGAACGAAACTCGGCATCCTTGAACTGCATTCTCTTGAGACCCTCGACCAGGTTCTGGATCGACTGGTCCAGGGTGACCTGCGGTTGATGATCGGGTGCGAGGGAGCGGTACAGGCCGAAATCGACCTTGTAGGAGCGGCTGTCCACGGGCGCGGAGGTGTTGATCGATACGCTGGTCCCGGGCACTCGCGCAGCCACCGCATTGGCGAGATCCTTGACCTGGTAGTTGCGGTCGTCGGAGCCGGCATTGATGGTGAGGAAGCGGCCGCCCGTCGCCGCCGGCCGGTCAATCGCCCAGTCGATCGCCCGCGCCATGTCGGCGACATCGATCAGAGGGCGCCAGGGGGTGCCGTCGGAGAGCACGCTGATCTGGCGACGGGTGAGCGCGCAGGCCACGAAATCGTTGAGGACGAGGTCGAGCCGCAGCCGATCCGACATGCCGCAGGCCGTCGCAAAGCGCAGACAGGTGATGGTCATGCCGGTGTCGATGGCGGCGAGCTCCTGCTCCGATCCGATCTTCGACTTGGCGTAGGCCGTGATGGGATTGAGCGGATCGCTCTCCTTGCGCGGCGGTCCGTCGGCGATGCCGTAGACGCTGCAGCTCGACGCGAACACGAAATTCTTCACGCCAGCCGCCGCAGCCCTCCTGGCGAGCGATACGGTGGCGTTCTGGTTGACGTCGAGCGTCACCTCCTGGAAGCGATTGCCCATCGGATCGTTGGAGATCGCCGCCAGCTGGACCACGGCGTCATAGCCACGGAGGTCGAGCGACATGTCGCGGACGTCGCCATGGATCTGCTCGTCGAGACATCGCTCCGGAACAACCGGCGCTCCGGTCAGGCAGTGCGCGAAATAGGCGTTGTCGAAGCCGTGTAGCGTCGCATCCGGGCGCCGAGCCCGCAGATGCCGCGCGACGACCGGACCCACATAGCCCATGTTTCCGGTGATCAGTACCTTCAAAATCGCACCCTCTATGTCACCAACCAAAACGAGAATTTAAATCACCCTCCAATAGATTATAATTTAATTTTCTAGCCAGCGTCCAGTGAATCCGTCAGCAAGCGACGTCGCCAGCCGCTTTCTCCGGCGCGGCACATAAAACTCCGTGAAAACCCGTGTATTTACCCCGATCCGCCTGATGTCGCGACCATCCGGCCGGCGCGACATCAGGCGCCCTCTTGATTTAATTAATTGGCTCAAATTAAATAACGCCACAAAAGGGACAAATGTTGACCGCAGATCTCGGCAGCTTTAATTCGATCACTGGCAAATGAGGCGTCCCGCGCGGGATGCCCCGCCCGCCTCGATGACGCATTGATTTAAGCATTGAAAGACAGAGCATGACACTATCCGCCGGCGACTGGGTCGAAGTGCGCAGCAAGGAAGAGATC
The DNA here is from genome assembly GCF_032377735.1 of Bradyrhizobium sp. SZCCHNRI3043. Classification (NCBI taxonomy): domain Bacteria; kingdom Pseudomonadati; phylum Pseudomonadota; class Alphaproteobacteria; order Hyphomicrobiales; family Nitrobacteraceae; genus Bradyrhizobium; species Bradyrhizobium sp. SZCCHNRI3043. The sequence goes on along the minus strand of NZ_JAUHID010000006.1, from coordinate 12,244 downwards.
CTGGCCACTCTCGACGCAAACGGGCGCCTGGAAGGGCTGCCGTTCATGCCGCAGATGTTCAAATGGTGCGGTCAACGCTTCCAGGTCTACAAGCGCGCCCACAAGACCTGCGACACGGTCACCGGATACAACACCGGAGAATGGCTCGGCCGGCGCCTTCCCAACGCGGTGCATCTGGAGCACCGCTGTGACGGCGAGGCTTATGGCGGCTGCCAGGCGGCCTGCCTGATCTTCTGGAAGGAGGCGTGGCTCTCCCCGGTGGATGCGACCAAACCCGCGCCGGCCGGCCCGGACCGGGCGGCTGCGCCTCAGCCGTCCGGCGGATGCACGGTGCGCGCGGTGTGGGACGCGACGAAGTCGCCGGATCAGCAGCCGGGAAAAGGCCCGCGCTACGCCTGCCAGGCAACCGAGCTGCCGACCTACACCCAGCCGCTCAAATGGTGGGACGCCCGGCAATACGCTGAGGATGTCGCGTCCGGCAATGTCTCGCTCGCGAAGATGTTGAAGGGCTTTCTCTACTTCGCCTATGTCGGCGCCACCATGGCGCGCCGTCCGCGGCTCGGCCGGCCCGCGCGCTGGGTCTACGACCGCGTCCAGTCGCTGTGGGACGGCGTCCCGTTTCCGCGCAAGCGCGGAGATCTCCTGACAGACAAGGACGCGCCGATCGCCGATCTCGGGCTGCAGCCCGGCGATCTCGTCCGCGTCCGCCCGCACAAGGACATCCTGGCCACCATCGACAAGCAGACCAACAACCGCGGCATGGGCTTCGACGCCGAGATGGTGCCCTATTGCGGAAAGGTGTTCCGGGTGCGAACGCGCGTCGAGAAGTTCATCGACGAGCGCACCGGCTACATCCGGCGGATGAAGACACCGGCCGTCATTCTCGACGGCGTCTATTGCCAGTCGCGCTACAGCGAGAACCGATTGTTCTGCCCGCGCGGCATCTATGCGTGGTGGCGCGAGGTCTGGCTGGAGAAGGTGCCGGCCACCGCAATCGAGCGTCCGCCGGCAGAGGAGATCGTCGAACTTCCCCGACGGGCGGCCGGCTGACCGCCGGCCGCAGCCACGCATCGCGGCCAAGCGCCGATCATCTCCTCGCAGATCGGACATTGCCGATCGGACATTGATGCGTCCGCCGCGAGGACCTCACGGCGAACGGATTCGGCCGCCGTTCACCCCAAGGACAGCTTGCGCACGACGAATGCCTCAGCATAGCGCTCGGCGGCGCGGCATTCCATGCCCCGCAGTCGCGCCAGTCCCATGAACGTTTCCGGGTCGAACCATTGCTTGGAGCGCTGGCTGCCGAAATGCGCCATCAGCAGCGCGACCTTCCGCTTCATGATCCGCTCGGAGACGGGCATGTAGACATTGGGCCGTCCGAGATCGCCGTCCCATTTCGGAATCTCGTACTCCAGCACGAGATGATCGCGGAACGTGTTCCAGACCAGGCGGTTGACCTGCCGATGATCCTGATGGGCGTCGTCGCGGCGGTGAGCGAGAATGACGTCCGGGTTGATCCGGCCCTTGAGCTGCTCGAACCAGGCCTTGATCTCCTCCCCCTGCTCGGGGAAGAAGCCGTCGCGGAACTGCATGATCTCGAGATTGCGGCCGGCGGCTTCGGCAAGGAAGTCGTCGGCAGACGCCCGCGCCTCGACGCCGCGCTCGCCATTGCCGCTGAGCACGCACCAATGAACATCCAGGCGGACGCCCTGGTCGAGCCAGGACAGCAGCGTGCCTCCGGCCCCGATCTCGATGTCGTCGGAGTGCGCACCGAGACACAGGACCGACAGCCGGTCGCCGCGACCGGCGAGCTGCAGGGCCCTCATCCGTTCACCACCGCCGGAAGGTTGGCGCCGAGCTGCCAGGGCGTGTCGCCGCGCTCGATCATCTCCTCGAGCACCTGGCGGTCACGGAGCGTGTCCATGGCGCGCCAGAACCCTTCGTAGCGATAGGCCATCAGCTCGCCGCGGTCGATCAGCCGCTTGAACGGCTGCACGACGAGCTCATCACCCTCGTCGATATAGTCGAAGATCTCCTTGCGGAAGATGAAGTAGCCGCCGTTGATCCAGATGTTGGAATCGTTGCTCGCTGCCATGCGGCCCACGGTGCCGTCGGCGTCGAATTCGGCGAGGTGAAAGCTGATCGGCGGGTGGATGGCGATGAAGCAGCCGATCTTCCCGCTGCGCTTGAAACGATCGATCATCTCCGGCAGCGGCGCGTCCGTCAGGCCGTCGCTGTAGTTGGCGAGAAAGATCTCCTCGCCCTCGACCATGTGCCGGACCGCCCGCAGTCGCTGACCGATGTTGCGCCAGATGCCGGTGTCGACCAGCGAGACCCGCCAATCCGGGGGGCGATCGCCCAGCAGCTCGACCTTCTTGCCGAACTGCGAGATCGTGCAGTCGGTGGTGGACGCCTGATTGTAGTTCAGGAAATAGTCCTTCACCACATTGGCCTTGTAGCCCAGGCACAGAACGAAATCCCGGTGCCCGTACTGGCTGTAATACTGCATGACGTGCCAGAGGATCGGCTGGTGGCCGATCGGAATCATCGGCTTCGGAATGCTCTCGGAATATTCCCGGATCCGCGTCCCGAGCCCTCCACAGAACAATACAACCTTCATGGCGCGACGTCCTTCGGGTTCTCAATCTTTGAAATGAGCATCATAATCTTCCAATCTCGCCGGCCGGCCTCGAAGACAGCTCGCCGTGCCCTCGCTTCGCCCTCCCGGCTGCACGAGGAAAACCTCCCCCTGCATTCGGTCGGCTGCGGACGCGTCACCCGCGTCGCGGGCGCCCGGCACCGGATTAATAATCCAATTATATCTCTTTTTAAATGCCATTCTTGGCCACCCGCATTGAAATATCCGTTTCACGAACATTAAATCGTCACGCGGGCATTGCCAGGACCGACTTGGAGGGGGCGAGCGGCCTCGTTTCCGTCCTCCAGAACCGGCATTCCGGTGTCACCGGCCTCGTCGCGGTATCGGGAGACGTCCAACGGCGCGAATAAATCCCAATGGCAGTTTTAATTGTTTAAATTAAATGCCAAAACATATAATGACGACTAATCGCTATTTAACCGAGTTTCGAACACCGACATCCCATGCATTACGTGGATCAGCCCAAGACTCTCGATCGAAATGGCATGCCGGCCGTCCTCTTGGAACGACAATTCCAAGGGCGGAAATGGCCCGTCCACTACGACTCGGTGGAGCCCTTCGCGATCGCGGCGGACATTGCAACGATTACCATGTCGAGCGTCCTGTCCGGGTTTCTGTATCATCTGCAGGATCCGGCGGGAGCCAACGACGTCAGTAAATCGCTCGGGTTGGCGATCCTCGTGTCGGCGCTGTTCGTCTCGCTGATGAAGATCCGCGGGATGTACCGGCCGGCCGAGCTCCTGATCCTGCCGCGCCAGATCCGCGCGGCCTGCCTGACCTGGGTCACGGCGTTCCTCGTGCTGGCCGGCGCGCTGTTCGCGCTCAAGATCGGGAGCGAATTCTCGCGCGGCACCAGCATCGTATTCGCGATGTTCGGGCTCGCGACGCTGATCCTGCATCGCCGCACCACCGCATATCTGCTGGCAAAGGGGCTGGCGGAGAGACGATTTTCCGGCCGAAACATCGTTCTGATCACCGATGAAGCAAGCAAGGACAACGCCGGGCTGACCCAGGTGCTCACCGACACCGGCTTTCGCGTCCAGCGACACTTCCTGCTTCCTGAGCCCGACGCGGATCCGGATCAGCGGCAGCGGATCGTTTCGAGCGTGATCGATTATGTGCGCGGCTCCGATATCGAAGAGATCGTCGTTGGCGCCAATCCCGAACCCTGGTCCGATCTGCGAACGCTCGGCGCGGAGCTGAGAGTCCTGCCGTTTCCAGTGAGTTTCGTGCCGGTCGGAACGGCTTCGGACATCTTCAAGCGGCCGTGCCGCGAACTCGGCAATGCGGTCTGCATCGAGCTGCAGCGCGGCCTGCTGAGCCCGCTCGAACACGCCACCAAGCGGCTCATGGACGTCATGCTGGCGGGCATCGCGCTGGCATTGATGTCGCCGCTGCTCCTGCTGGTGGCGATCGCCATCAAGCTCGACTCGGCCGGGCCGGTGCTGTTCCGGCAGCAACGCTGCGGATTCAACGGCCGATCTTTTCAGATCTACAAGTTTCGCACGATGTCCGTTCTCGAGGACGGGCCTTCGATCGTCCAGGCCCAGATCGGCGACAGCCGGTTCACCCGGCTCGGGACCTGGCTGCGCCGGACCAGCATCGATGAGCTGCCGCAGTTGCTCAACGTCCTGGACGGCAGCATGTCCCTGGTCGGCCCCCGCCCCCACGCATTGGCGCACGACAACGAATTCGACAAGCTCGTGCGCAACTACGCGTTCCGTCGCCGTGTCAAGCCCGGACTGACCGGCTGGGCGCAGGTGCATGGCTGCCGCGGCCCCACGCCCACGCGTGCGTCGATCGAACAGCGCGTCGAATTCGACCTCTGGTACATCGACAATTGGAGCCTGTCGCTCGACGTCGCGATCCTGCTGAGGACGCCGATCGAGCTGATCCGCGGCAACAATGCCTATTAGGCGCATTCGCAACAGATGATGATCGCGAGCCAATCGGCGGAGCCGTGCGGGGCAGATCGGACGGGCCCACTTCGGTCAGGTCTTGATCGGCGGATCGCGACGTTGCGGCGTCAAACCGCTCACATGTCGTTCGTGGATGCTGAGAGGGCGAATCAGGCCCAGTATCGACGCGCAGCGTCGCTCAACTATCGGCTCGGCGAGCTTGATTGAAGCTACCCCGATCAGGCGCGCTGACGGCGACTTTTCGAAGCGCCAGCCCCATTGATCGCAAATTCCTCGATCCGATGCCCGGTCTTGATCGCCGCCACCAGCCAACGCGGCTGCTTGCCTCGGCCGGACCAGGTCTCGGAGGTCTGTGGGTTGCGATACTTCGGCAGGACCCGGGGATATTTCCGCCGCGCCTTGCCGCTGGTGGTGTAGGACTGCCCACCCTCGCTGCCGGCGCCTTCGATGGCACCGCGGCTGCGGTTGAGAACCGCCAGACGACGTTCGAGTTCGCGCTTCTCCGACGTGATCCTCACAGCGAGGATCTGACTGATCTGCTCATGGAGAGACCAGAGGTCATCGAAAGACATCGCCTCGAAATCGATCTTCTTGGTGGACATGCAGCGACCTTTGTCTGTGATCTCTATCCTGCCGAATTAACGTCATATAATTCGGTATTTCGTTCCGCAAGTGGCTCACGCTCGGAAAAACTGAATATTTGAGTTTATACCAATCCGGCTAGACCTAATGGTTGTAACTCAAACAATTATCAACCCGCAACCCCCTTTTCCGAAATTATGTCGCACCGCCCCCAGATTGTGGCAACATTCGTCTGCACGCTGGAAGAAGTCGCCGAATCAACACGATTTGCAACGGATTCGCTGCTTATTGAGGCAAGATCGCGTCAAAGTGACGTAGGTTTGATGATCAAACGGTGCCGAATTCGGTCGCTGAACATTTTCACCGCGCCATGTTTTTCAAAGCTGCCGCGAGGGCTTACAACCTATTTGGGCGAGCACCCCGATAACCCGGATCGAGATATTTTTGCATGCGCACAAAATGTCGCGAGCTGGTTTAATTGAGCCCGCATCGTGAACATGCCGCAAAGCCGCCGACATCGATTCGGCGAATCAAGCGCCTTCGCCAAACACGGGATCCTTCAGGCGCGCTCATGCGAATCAGACTCAAACACGTCGCGCCGACGGCATCCGGGGTCGCGCGGCGTGAGACAGGCACACCACCGGCAGCGGAAACTGACTGCCGCGCGATCGGCTGTGGCGTGGAGGACGGCTGCGATCACCCGGCGGCCCGATCCTCCGCCCACCGGTGACATGGGTTCCGGCCGGCACCGTCTCGGGGCGCCGTCTTTGCGCGATACGACGGCTGAAGAACGCCCGGATGACGTCCGGCCGTCGCTGCCAGCGACAGCAGCACTGGGCGATCTGATGCGCCGTCGGGGTCGATGCTGAGCGGCCGTCGCCTCGCGCCGGCAACCGGCGCGACCATGACGGCCGGCCGCCGCGCCGATCAATTTCCGATGCGATTATTTCTGCTGCCTGGTCCGACCCGGCACCGCCGGCTGGGGCGCGATCAAATGAGCCGTCCCGCGGCGGCGCCGCGTGGCCATCGGGCGACGCCTGGGAGCCGCGGACTTCTTCGCGCGCTTGCCCAGGCTGCTGCTGATGGATTGGATCTCCTCGAGCAGGGCATCACAAAGCTCGATCTGAGACCGCAGCGCGGATTGCGGCGAACGGCCCGACGATGGCCGGCCGAAACGTGATTTCGCAAGGCGCATCTTATTCAGCGATTTCAGGACAGCATTCAGAGCGCCACCGCCGCCATCCGTCTCAATATCCTCGATCAACGCGGTACCAAGCTCGTCACACAAGGACGGACCCCACTCATTGGCGAGTTTTGAGGGATTTTTCTCGAGTTCCGGCAAACCGTCATCGCGACGATGCACGGATTCGATTTTAGAAATTAAATTAACCACTCGCGACAAGTTAATTTACCATCTGACAGCAAGACATTAAATACTTCTGGCACTCGCTACGGTTTGCAGTAAAATGCTACCGCATTGCCAGAAAGGACTTATTAAGCACCTTTGGTCCGGTACAATTGAAGCTTTAGTTTGTTCAGTCTACCGTTTTATGTCTCCGACCGCGCGGAATCGTCTGGACACGATTAATTTAATTTCAGATCACGTAAAAAACACGGTGCGGAACTGCCCATTTAATCGTCCGCGCGATGATCGACACTCCCGAACACGGCTGGGGCGGGCGCCAGCCGTCGAAACGAGCACGGCCCGCATCAGCCATCGCGGCCGCCATCTTGCGCCAAGCTTGACCATGAAGCGGCCGAGCGGAGCGTCCAGCGCCCTTCGGAGACGCCGAGGAAGGGGCCGGGGTTACCACACCATGGGCCGTTCCGGCGCTCCGCACACCAGCGCGCGGCGGTACAGCACGCCCCGGGGCGTCTGGACGGCGACACGCCGAATGCACCCGGGATGAATCGCGAGATTGTAATGAAACGGAGTGGCCTCGAATGCCCCGTGCAGCCGGCAGAGTCTGCTGAGATCCGGCCCGCACTCCGTCAGCGGATAGAGGCCGCGCGCGGACGCGGGATCGGATAGGCCCGTGAAGGCGATCGCGAAAGCAGCTGCGGCGATCCTGATCACGTTCGACAATTGCGTGCTCCGTTGCAAAGAGCCTCAAGGGCTGGCGCAGCAGCATAGACTTGATCGGCGGCCTTGGACAGCCGGCCGCCCGCTTGCGGTCCCGGCGCCCCGTCCGACGGCCTTGGCTCACCGACTCGTTGCGCGGCCTGCGATGTCGTCGCCCCCTGCCTGAGCGAAGCGACTCAGGCTAACCGTTGCGCAACGGCTTTGTGCTTAAAATTGCTGGGCTCCTGTTAGGTCGAACGGATCATCCGTCCACCATGGACCTCCGGCGGAGTTGACAGCTCGTTGCGGTAATATGGTAAGGCCAGACTGTGACCTAATTGGCACGGCCGGGCAAAAGCGGACCAACCCGCCCGGCGGTGCGCTTTCGTCCAGTATGGCCGCCGGGTAGGTTGAAATATGTGGGACGTTCTCCCTTCTTGGTGGAGGGAGCAGCGTGGGGAAACGTATTTTTGCTGTATTCGGGGATGGGTTTGAAGGCCTTGATCAATCCGCGCGGGTCGACCGGCGGCGGGGGGTCTCCTGTGCGCAACAGCGCAGTGGACCCGAGCGGCTTTCATAGCCTTTGCCGCGGCTCGCGCGCGCTCCTAACTCTGGTGATCTTGGCGCTTCTGCCAGCTTGTTCCTTGCTCCCCGGAACAGGACCGACCAGCGACGCAGTGAACGACAATGCCACGGCCAGCGTGCGGTCGAACACGGCGCTTCCCTATGCGCTGGTCGACGTCAGCCCCGAGACGATCGGCTTCCTGTCGCAGCCCAACATGGTCACGTTCCAGGGCGTGTTTCCGGACAAGCGGCCGAAGCCGGTGCAGGTCGCCGGCATCGGCGACGTGCTGAACGTTTCCATTTTCGAAGCCGCCCCAGGCGGGCTGTTCACGCCGCCTACGGCCGCCGGCGCCCGCCCGGGCAACTTCGTGGATCTGCCGGCGCAGGCGGTAGACCAGCAAGGCAATATCCGCGTTCCCTATGCGGGCGAGATCGCCGCCGCCGGCCGGACTCTGCCGCAGATCGAGCAGGACATCGTCTTCCGGCTCCAGAAGCGCGCCCTCGAGCCGCAGGTCGTCGTCAGCCTGAACCAGCAGCATTCCAGCGTGGTCAGCGTGCTCGGCGACGTCAATACGCCGGGCGTGCTGGCCCTCAACAGCGTGGGCGAACGCCTGCTGGCGGTGATTGCACGTGCGGGCGGCCCGAAGCACGAGGCCATCGAAAGCTACGTGACCCTGCAGCGGGACGGCAAACGTGTGCGCGTGCTGCTCAGCCGCGTGGTGCAGGATCCGCGCGAGAACATCTTCATCCGCCCGAACGACGTCGTCTACATCACGCGGGAATCCCCCACCTTCACGGCCCTCGGCGCCCTCAATCAGAACGTCTTCGGCTTCAATTCCGAGATTTCGTTCGATACGGAGACGCTGACGCTGGCCCAGGCGATCGGCAAGGCGGGCGGCCTGAACGATCAGCAATCGGATCCAGCCGAGGTCTTCCTCTATCGCTACGAGGAACGCCCGCTGCTGCAGAAGCTCGGCATCGATACCAGCCGCTTCATCTACGACCGCATTCCGACCATCTACCACGTCAACCTGCGCGACCCCTCCGGCATGCTGCTGGCCTCGGGCTTTCAGATGCGCAGCAAGGACGTGATGTACGTCGCCAACGCCAAGGTCGTCGATTACTACAAGCTGCTGACCCTGATCAACAACACGGCGACAACCACGTCCAACACGGCCACGGCGGTGATCAACGTCAACACGGCGACGAAGACCAGGTGGTGAAGCACACCGACGGGCCGGTAGCGGCCTGAACAGGCGCCGGAACGTCGAGGGTGCGGCTGGACCAGAGCCCGCCGCGCCGCTCGATGTTGCGGTATCGGACGGCGATCGCGTGACAAGCCGTTACAATCCGGCCAATCACCGCGACCAAACGACACCGGCGGTGTATCCGCCCGCGACATCCAACGCACAGTATCCCTCTGCAGGCGACGCGATCGCCGGCGCGAACGAATTGGGAGACTGACGTGAAGACATCCATCGCGACCTTTTTGCTCGTGGCAGTCCTTTCGGCGGCAGCCGCGGTCGACGCGAATGCCTGGACCCGCAGCGGCTCGGTCGCCGGACCGCGCGGCACCACCTCATTTGGCGGCTCCGGCAGCTGCTCCGGCGGCGCCTGCGCCTGGCAGGGTGGCGGCACAGGTCCCGCCGGCCGCAGCTGGTCGCGCTCCGGCTCCGCGAGCTGCAGTGACGGCAGCTGCACCCGGCAGGGCCAGGGCACGGGACCGCGCGGCAACTCCTACAGTTACAGCCGCACCTTCACGCGCTGAACGAACACCATAGCGTTGCTGCTGGCGGCCTCCCTGAAGCATCGATGTCGCCGGTCCGCCTGCCTCTCCGGGGCGGACCGGCGCGCCGCCTCCATTCGATGAGGTCGGATGCGCGCCATGCCCATCTTCTCTTCCCTACCGCCGTCGACGCGCATGATCGTGCTGCTGACGGCGCTCGGCTTCATGACGCTGGAATATGGGCTCGGCCGGCTCGCAGGCCGCAAGACTCACGACCTGCGCGAGACCGCAGCCTCGTTCGCCATCGCGATTGGACAGCATCTGATCCGCGCAATGGTCGCGCTCGTCGCGGCCTTTCCCTTCACCATCGCCTATCGCCACAGGATCTTCGATTTCGACACGAGCCGGCCGCTCGCCCTGCTCGCATTGTTTCTCGCCAGCGAGTTCGTCTACTACTGGCACCATCGCGCCTCGCATCGGGTTCGCTGGCTGTGGGCCACGCATGCCGTGCACCACTCTTCGACGCATCTGAACCTGACCGCCGCCATTCGTCTCGGCTGGACGAGCGAGATCTCCGGTCATTTCCTGTTCTATCTGCCGCTGGCGCTGCTCGGCTTCCATCCGCTCGCCATCATCGGCATGCTCGGCGTCAATCTGCTCTACCAGTTCTTCATCCATACCGAGCTCGCGCCGCATCTCGGTCCACTCGAATATGTGCTGAACACGCCGCGACATCACCGCGTCCACCACGCTGCGAACGAGTCCTGTCTCGATCGCAACTATGGCGGCGTGCTCATCATTTTCGACGGGCTGTTCGGTAGCTTCGCCGAGGCCCCGGCCGGCGAGGCCTTGCGCTACGGCCTCGTCGGCGTTGCGCCGAGCTTCAATCCGTTGCGGATCGCATTTGGCGAATGGATTGCGATCGCCCGCGACCTCGCGGCAGCCCGGAGCTGGGCGATGCGGCTGCGCGTGCTGGCTGCTGCGCCCGGACAGAAGCTCCACCGCGGGGAGTCACCCGACAGCCGAGAAGGATGCTCATGATGTCACATCTCCGATCGTTCATGGCCGCCATGGCAGCGGCTCTGTTCGTCTCGACCACGGCGGTCGCCGCGGGGCGCGGCATCACCATCGACACAAGCGACGGTCCGCGTCATGCGCTGGTGATGACCACGGGCAAGACGCCGCAGCCGACCGTGATCGTGCTCCATGGCGCGCTCGGCAGCGGCGCCGGCACCGCGCGCACGACCGGTTTTGCCGAAGCCGCCAGAGCTCATGGCTTCGCCGCGGTCTTTCCCGATGGCCTCGACTGGCAATGGAATGACGGCCGCGACGGCCGCTCCGGCGGTCCCGATGATGTCGGCTTCATCCGCGCCTTGGTGCGGCAGCTCGTCGCCGACGGCACGGCCGACCCCCGGCGCATCTATCTTGCCGGCATTTCGAATGGCGGCATGATGAGCTTCACCCTGGCCTGCAAGGCGCCGGAGTTGTTTGCCGGGATCGGCACGGTGATCGCCAACATGCCGGACGGCATCGCGCCCTGCGCCGCGCGGCCGGTGCCGGTGGTCATGATCAACGGCACGGCTGATCCGATGGTGCCCTATCGCGGTGGCGAGGTCGGGCTGCGCGGCGGGCGCGGCCGGGTGTGGAGCGCTGAAAAGACGGCGGAGTTCTTTGCGCGGCGCGACGGCTGCGGCGCGCGCCAGGCCGCGGCGCTGCCGCATCGGGATCTCGCCAGCGACACCTCCGTCACGCAACTCAGCTGGCGCGATTGCCAGGTGATCGGCGGCGTGTCGCTGTATCGCGTCGAAGGTGGCGGGCATGCCCTGCCCGGCCGCCGCCCGCTGGCGCCGCGCCTGCTAGGCCCGAGCAATTTCGACATCGATGCCGCCGAGGTCATTCTCCGCGCGTTCGATCTCGCGCGCACGCTGTAGTCCGGCAAGTCCGCCCAGGCTCCGACCGTGCGGAGACGGCGCGGTCACCAGTGCGCGCGCGAGCTCAGGCGGCGATCGTCGGCGTGGTGTTCGGCTCGCGCGGCAGCTCTGCCTCGCCGTGCGAGGGAAGATTCTCGCCGCGGATGCCGAGCGGCGGTCCGATCCACAACGCGTGCGCGGTGTGATCGGCCAACGGCTCCGTCGTATTCGGATGCACCAGCACGCGGAGGCGGCCATGATTGAGCATCAGCCATGGCACCAGCACTGGAAACACGTCGACCGCGAAGGCGACTTGATACATCGGCCGCTCGTGAGGCCCGACCAGCGCGTCATGCCAACGCCCGAGCGTCACAAGGAAGCGGTCGGCAATCCACTGCCGCAGCTGTGCGGCTTCGGTTCGAGTGGCATCATCGAAATAGATGTGGGCATGAAAGCTCGCAATTGCGCTCAGACGATGCGGCTGCCCCGCCGAGGTCGTTTCCATCCGCGCCTCTCGATCATTTTCAATCGCGTCGGCCGCGCGGGCGAACCGATGCGGCATGGTCATCCTAGCATCGCAGCCCGGCCTCAGTCGCGGCGCAAGTCATCGCCAGCGGACTCTGGCCTCGAGAGCTCGGCGGGGCTCGAGCTCCGCCCCCGGCAGCATGTCGCCACGCGAGCTGACGCACCAAGACAAACGACAACGCCGCGCTGAGGTTTCAGCGCGGCGTTGTCGTTTTGGGGAGTGAAGAGGGGATGTCCTTTGCAGGCCTGGCAGCGACCTACTCTCCCAGGGCTTGAGCCATAGTACCATTGGCGCTG
>NZ_JAUHID010000005.1:0-406784 GCF_032377735.1 Bradyrhizobium sp. SZCCHNRI3043 | reverse complement strand
TACGGCCTGACCGCGCGCCAGGAGCTCGACCAGGAGATCATTGCGCTCACCTCCGAACTCGCCCGGTTGAAGCAGGAGCGGGCGGAGGGTGAAAAGCGCGTATTGCTGCTGCGCTCCGACCGGGTCGATCCCGACATGCTCGATGAACGCGCCCGTTTTCAGCTCGGCTATGCCAACCCTCGTGATCTGATCCGGATCAATCGGCCGCAGTGACGCGTGTCCCTTCGCCGCCCTGCCTAAACTTTAGCAGGCCGTGGCGTCAGGAATTTCAAAAACGCGCTCATCAGCATTCGTTTATTTCGCGCTCGTTTGCAGTGCGGCAAAGCAAAATGAACCGCAATTCACGCAGTCCTTTTACGTGCCTTGGAGTTGAGCTAGAGAGAGCTACTTTTTCTCTCATCCGGAATTGCCATGGCCGCACCCAAGAAGACCGCCGCAAAGGAACAAGGGCAGGACAGAGACAACGGCCCGCCGCCGGAATTCACCAGAGAACAGGAATTGGCCGCGCTGCGCGACATGCTGCTGATCCGTCGCTTTGAGGAGAAGGCGGGTCAGCTTTATGGCATGGGTGCGATCGGCGGTTTCTGTCACCTCTACATCGGGCAGGAGGCTGTGGTCGTCGGCATGCAGATGGCGCTGAAGCCGGGCGATCAGGTCATCACCGGCTATCGCGATCACGGCCACATGCTGGCGACCGGGATGGATGCCAAGGGCGTCATGGCCGAGCTCACCGGGCGCCGCGGCGGCTACTCCAAGGGCAAGGGCGGCTCCATGCACATGTTCAGCATGGAGAAGAATTTCTTCGGCGGCCACGGCATCGTCGGCGCCCAGGTGTCGCTCGGGACGGGTCTCGCGCTCGCCAACCGCTACCGCGGCAACGACTCAGTCAGCATTGCCTATTTCGGCGACGGCGCGGCCAATCAGGGGCAGGTCTATGAGAGCTTCAACATGGCGGAGCTCTGGAAGCTGCCGGTGATCTACGTCATCGAGAACAACCGCTATGCGATGGGCACGGCCGTGTCGCGCGCCTCGGCGCAGACCGACTTCTCCAAGCGCGGCATCTCCTTCAACATCCCGGGCGAGCAGGTCGACGGCATGGACGTCCGCGCCGTGAAGGCTGCCGGTGAGAAGGCCGTCGCGTGGTGCCGCGAGGGCAAGGGCCCGTACATTCTGGAAATGCAGACCTATCGCTATCGCGGCCACTCGATGTCCGACCCGGCCAAGTATCGCACCCGCGAGGAAGTCGAGAAGGTGCGTCACGACCAGGACCCGATCGAGCAGGTGCGCAACCGCCTGCTGGCGGCCAAGGTCACCGAGCAGGATCTCAAGGCGATCGACGCCGACGTGCGCAAGATCGTCAACGAGGCCGCCGATTTCGCCCAGGCCGATCCCGAGCCGGATGTCGCCGAGCTCTACACCGACGTTTACCGTTAAGCGCAGACGCTGTTTTGTCCGGAGCTGATATGCCAATTCAAGTTTTGATGCCTGCGCTGTCGCCCACGATGGAGAAGGGCAATCTCTCCAAATGGCTGAAAAAGGAAGGCGAGGCGATCAAGTCGGGTGACGTGATCGCCGAGATCGAGACCGACAAGGCCACGATGGAGGTCGAGGCGACCGACGAGGGCACGCTCGGCAAGATCCTGATCCCCGAAGGCACCGCCGACGTCGCGGTCAATACGCCGATCGCGACCATCCTCGCGGACGGCGAGACCGCGGCCGATCTCGGCAAGGCCGCAGCACCTGCGGCCGAGACGAAGGCTGCACCATCGGCGCCGCCGTCCGAGCCTGCCGCAGCCACGCCGGCCGCGCCCGCGCCGACCGGCGTGGCTGCGCCGCAGAGCGTTGCTCAGCCCGATCCCGAGGTGCCCGCGGGCACCGAGATGGTCACGCAGACCATCCGCGAGGCGCTGCGCGACGCGATGGCCGAGGAGATGCGTCGCGACGGCGACGTCTTCATCATGGGCGAGGAGGTCGCCGAATATCAGGGCGCCTACAAGGTCACCCAGGGCCTGCTGCAGGAGTTCGGCGCCCGCCGCGTGATGGACACGCCGATCACCGAGCACGGCTTCGCCGGCATCGGTGTCGGTGCCGCGATGGCCGGCCTGAAGCCGATCGTCGAGTTCATGACCTTCAACTTCGCCATGCAGGCGATCGACCAGATCATCAACTCGGCGGCCAAGACCTTGTACATGTCCGGCGGCCAGATGGGCTGCTCGATCGTGTTCCGCGGCCCGAACGGCGCGGCGGCGCGCGTCGCTGCGCAGCACAGCCAGGACTACTCGTCCTGGTACTCGCACGTGCCGGGTCTGAAGGTGGTCGCGCCATATTCGGCGGCGGACGCCAAGGGCCTGCTGAAGGCCGCGATCCGTGATCCGAACCCGGTGATCTTCCTCGAGAACGAGGTGCTGTACGGTCATTCCGGCGAGGTGCCGAAGCTCGACGACTACGTGATTCCGATCGGCAAGGCGCGCATCGCGCGCGCCGGAAAGGACGTGACGATCATCGCGTGGTCGAACGGCATGACCTATGCGCTCAAGGCCGCCGACGAGCTCGCCAAGGAGGGCATCGAGGCCGAGGTGATCGACCTGCGCACCCTGCGCCCGATGGACACGGAGACCATCGTCGCCTCGGTCAAGAAGACCGGCCGCGCCGTCACGGTGGAAGAGGGTTGGGCGCAGAGCGGCGTCGGTGCCGAGATTGCCGCGCGGATCATGGAGCACGCCTTCGACTATCTCGATGCGCCGGTCGTCCGCGTGTCCGGCAAGGACGTGCCGATGCCGTATGCGGCCAACCTCGAGAAGCTCGCGCTGCCGTCGGCGGCGGAGGTCGTGCAGGCCGCCAAATCCGTCTGCTACCGCTAAGGGAAAGCCCAGATGGCCGGACCCAAGGAGCAGCCATTGCCGCCGGACGTCATCGGCCGCGAGGACGCCACCGAAGTGTTGCGCGCCTTCGTGCTCGATGGCGGGCTCTCGATCGCCTTCCAGCGCGCCTTCGAGGAGCCCGACGTGTGGGGGCTGCTCCTGGTCGACGTCGCCCGCCATGCTGCGCGCGCCTATGCGCGCGAGAGCGATTATTCCGAAGACGAGGCGCTGCAGCGCATCGTCGAGATGTTCGAAGCCGAGCTGGCTCGGCCGACCGACACGGGCACCACCAGCCCCAGGTCGAAACAAGGTCACTGATCATGCCGATCAACATTCTCATGCCCGCGCTGTCGCCGACGATGGAGAAGGGCAACCTTGCTCGTTGGCTCAAGAAGGAAGGCGACCAGGTCAAGTCCGGCGAGGTCATCGCCGAGATCGAGACCGACAAGGCCACGATGGAAGTCGAGGCGGTCGACGAAGGTACGCTCGCCAAGATCCTGGTGCCGGAAGGCACGCAGGATGTACCCGTCAACGACGTGATCGCGGTGCTCGCCGGCGAGGGCGAGGACGTCAAGGCGGCCGGCAGCGCGCCGGCGGCCGCAGCTCCCAAGCCAGAAGCAAAGCCCGCTGCCGCAGCGGCAGCCGCTCCTGTCGCCACGCCTGCGCCGAAGCCGGCCGCAGCTCCTGCTGCTCCCGCGCCCGCCGCTGCGCCGCAGCTGAACGGCCATGCCCGCATCTTCTCCTCGCCGCTGGCACGGCGGCTCGCCAAGGATGCCGGCATCGATCTCGCCCGCATCACCGGCACCGGCCCGCATGGCCGCGTGGTCGCGCGTGACGTCGAGGAGGCGAAATCGGGCAAGGGCCTCAAGGCCGCGCCGTCAGCAGCGCCCGCTGCGGCAGGCGCCCCCGCGCTCGCACCCTCGATGTCCGACAAGCAGATCCTGGCGCTGTTCGAGCCGGGCTCCTACGACGTCATCCCGCATGACGGCATGCGCCGCACCATCGCGCAGCGCCTCACCGCATCGGTGCAGAACGTCCCGCACTTCTACCTGACGATCGACTGCGACATCGGCAAGCTCTTGGCCGCGCGCGAGGAGATCAATGCGGCGGCTCCGAAGGACAAGGAAAAGAAGCCGCTCTACAAGCTCAGCGTGAACGACTTCGTCATCAAGGCGATGGCGGTGGCGCTGCAGAAGATCCCCAATTGCAACGTCAGCTGGACCGAAGGCGGCATGGTCAAGCACAAGCATTCCGACGTCGGCGTCGCCGTGGCGATGCCGGGCGGCCTGATCACGCCGATCATCCGCAAGGCCGAGACCAAGACGCTATCGGCCATCTCCGGCGAGATGAAGGATTTTGCCGCGCGCGCCCGCTCGCGCAAGCTGAAGCCGGAGGAATATCAGGGCGGCACCACGGCGGTGTCGAACCTCGGCATGTACGGCATCAACCACTTCACCGCCGTGATCAATCCGCCGCATGCGACGATCCTCGCGGTCGGCACCTCCGAGGAACGCCCGGTGGTGCGCAACGGCAAGATCGAGATCGCGAGCATGATGAGCGTGACCCTGTCGTGCGATCACCGCGCCATCGACGGCGCGCTCGGCGCCGAGCTGATCGGCGCGTTCAAGCAGCTGATCGAGAATCCCGTGATGATGATGGTGTGATGTTGCTTTGCGGAGCGGGATGGCAAACGGGGCCAGCGCATGCGGATCAGAACGCGGTGGCCTTGGATCACGGCACTGGTAAGCGTCGCGCTGCTCGCCAACCCGCTCGGGATCGACGTCATCCATTCTGCTTTCTTCTCCGGCGAGGCGCTGTCGCGCGGCATCTGGGCGCCAATCGTGCTCGCCGGATTCGCGATCTGCGCTGTGCTGATGCTGCTGGAGGCAATTATTCGAGCCTTGATCTGGCGACGTTCCGTCGGCAGCACCACGACCATCTGATTTCCAACTGCTTCAGTTGAATGGGAGCCGTAATGGCCGACACATCCTTCGACGTCATCATCATCGGCTCCGGCCCGGGCGGCTACGTCGCCGCAATCCGCGCAGCCCAACTCGGGTTCAAGACCGCGATCATCGAGAAGTCCTACCTCGGTGGTATCTGCCTGAACTGGGGCTGCATCCCGACCAAGGCGCTCTTACGCTCGGCCGAGATCTATCACTACATGCAGCACGCCAAGGATTACGGCCTCTCTGCCGAGAAGATCTCCTACGATCCGAAGGCGGTGGTGCAGCGCTCGCGCGGCGTCTCCAAGCGGCTGAACGACGGCGTCGGCTTCCTGATGAAGAAGAACAAGGTCCAGGTGATCTGGGGGCGCGCCGCGATCGATGCGCCCGGCAAGATCACGGTGACCAAGTCGGATGTCGAGGCGCCCAAGGGCGCGCTGGGCGAGGGGACCTATCAGGCCAAGCATATCATCGTCGCGACAGGCGCGCGGCCGCGCGTGCTGCCGGGCCTCGAGCCGGACAAGAAGCTGATCTGGACCTATTTCGAGGCGATGGTGCCGGACAAGATGCCGAAGTCGCTGCTGGTCGTCGGCTCCGGCGCGATCGGCATCGAGTTCGCCTCGTTCTTCCGCACCATGGGCTCCGAGGTCACCGTGGTCGAGGTGCTGCCGCAGATTCTCCCCGTGGAGGACGCCGAGATCGCCGGCATCGCGCGCAAGCAGCTGGAGAAGCAGGGCCTCAAGATCATGACGGGGGCCAAGGTCACCAAGCTCGACAAGAAGAGCGACAGCGTGGTGGCGACGATCGACGACGGCAAGGGCAAGACCGAGTCGGTCGAGTTCGATCGCGTGATCTCGGCGGTCGGTGTGGTCGGCAACATCGAGAATCTCGGCCTGGAGAAGCTGGGCGTGAAGACCGATCGCGGCTGCATCGTGATCGACGGCTACGGCAAGACCAACGTGCCCGGCCTCTACGCGATCGGCGACGTCGCTGGCCCCCCGATGCTGGCGCACAAGGCCGAGCACGAGGGCGTCGTCTGCATCGAGGCGATCAAGGGCCTGCATCCGCATCCGATGGACAAGAACCTCATTCCCGGCTGCACCTATTGCCATCCTCAGGTCGCCTCCGTCGGGCTCACCGAGGCCAAGGCCAAGGAGCAGGGCCGCGACATCCGCGTCGGCCGCTTCCCCTTCGTCGGCAATGGCAAGGCGATCGCGCTCGGCGAGGACCAGGGTCTCGTCAAGGTGATCTTCGACAAGAAGACGGGACAGCTGATCGGCGCCCACATGGTCGGCGCCGAGGTCACCGAGCTGATCCAGGGCTATGTCGTGGCGATGAACCTCGAAACGACAGAGGAAGAGCTGATGCACACGGTGTTCCCGCATCCGACGCTGTCGGAGATGATGAAGGAAGCCGTGCTCGACGCCTACGGCCGCGTGCTGAACATGTAGTCTCGTTTCCCGTCGTCATGCGCGGGCTTGACCCGCGCATCCATCGCGCTTCTGGAACGTTCGCGAAGAGGATGGATTGCCGGGTCAAGCCCGGCAATGGCGGATGCAACCAGACGGGCCAACCTGAAAGTCCTGCCGTGAAATCCAACGACAATCTCACTATCGAACGCCCGACCTTCGTCACCCACCTCGAATGCGCGATGGAGGGCGATCATTATCCGGCGGACCAGGTCCACAACCTGTCCAAGGCCGGCAAGCCGCTCCTGGTGCGCTACGATCTCGCCGGCGTGAAGCAGGCGCTGACCAAGGACGCGCTCGCGCAGCGTCCGGCCGACATGTGGCGCTATCGCGAGCTGCTGCCGGTGCGCAAATGCCAGGACATCGTCAGCCTCGGCGAGGTGATGACGCCGCTGATCAATCTGCCCAAGCTGTCGAAGAAGCTCGGCGGCGGCGAGATCATTGTCAAGGATGAGGGCCGGCTGCCGACCGGCTCGTTCAAGGCGCGCGGCCTCGTGATGGCGGTGTCGATGGGCAAGGCGCTCGGCATCAAGCACATGGCGATGCCGACCAACGGCAATGCCGGTGCTGCGCTCGCGGCCTACGCGACCTCCTGCGGCATCAAGACCACGATCTTCTGTCCGGCCGATACGCCGGAGGTGAACGTCAGCGAGATCGAGCTGCAGGGCGCGACCGTCTATCGCGTCAACGGTCTGATCGACGATTGCGGCAAGATCGTCGGCGAGGGCAAGGCCAAGGTCGGCTGGTTCGATACCTCGACCCTGAAGGAGCCCTATCGCATCGAGGGCAAGAAGACGATGGGCCTGGAGCTCGCCGAGCAGCTCGGCTGGGACGTGCCCGACGTGATCTTCTATCCGACCGGCGGCGGCACCGGCCTGATCGGCATGTGGAAGGCGTTCGACGAATTGGAGAAGATCGGCTTCATCGGCTCGAAGCGCCCGCGCATGGTGGCGGTGCAGGCCTCCGGCTGCGCGCCGATGGTGCGCGCCTTCGAGCAGGGCGTCGAGCATGCGACGCGCTGGGAGGATGCCCACACCATCGCGTCCGGCATCCGTGTGCCCCAGGCGGTCGGTGATTTCCTTATCCTGCGCGCCGTGCGCGAGAGCAAAGGTTTCGCCATCGCGGTCGATGACGAGAAGATTTCATCTGCGCTCAGCGAAGTCGCGCGCGAGGAGGGGCTGCTGTTGTGCCCGGAAGGCGCGGCGACCTATGCCGCTTACAAGCAGAGCCTGGCCGACGGACGCGTGACGAAAAACGATCGCGTCATGCTGTTCAATTGCGCGACAGGACTTAAATATCCGCTGCCGCCGGTCACCCGGACGCTCGATCGTCACCAGCCGATCGACTTCGGGCAGTTCTAACTAACAAAACAGCGCCGCGGCCTCGAGCATATGCTCCGGCGCAGATGCATTCGCGTCTGTGACCGGCGCGTGCGACACAAGGGAGGACGTGATGCGACGAGCTCTTTGCGCCGTGCTGTTTGCGTGCCTGGCTCTGGCGGTGCCAGCGCGCGCCGACACCTACCCCTCGCGCGCGATCACCGTGATCGTGCCGTTCGCCGCCGGCGGCCCATCGGATGCGATGATGCGCATCCTCGCCGAGCACATGAAACGGACGCTCGGCCAGCCCGTGCTGGTCGAGAACGTGACGGGCGCGGGCGGCTCGATCGGCGTGGGACGCGCGGTGCGCTCGAAGCCCGACGGCTACACCGTGAGCTTCGGCCATCTCGGCACCCACGTCGCGAACGGCGCCGTCTACCGGCTCGGCTATGACCTCGAGGCCGATCTCGAGCCGGTCGTGCTGCTGCCGAGCAATCCGATGATCATCGTGAGCAGGAACAACATCCCGGCCAAAACGCTGCCGGAGTTTCTCGCCTGGGTGAAGTCGCAGCCGAACCCCGTATCGGCCGGCACGGCGGGCAACGGCTCCGGCAGCCACATCGCAGGCCTCTATTTCGAGCAGGTCACCGGCCTCAAGCTGCAATACGTGCCCTATCGCGGCACGGGGCCGGCGATGAACGATCTCGTCGCCGGCCAGATCGATCTGATCGTCGACCAGACCTCCAATGCCATCAACCAGGTCCGCGCCGGCACGATCCGCGCCTACGCCGTCACGGACGCCAAGCGCCTCGATTCCGCGCCCGAGATCCCGACCACCGATGAAGCCGGCCTGCCGGGCTTCCACATGACCCTGTGGTCTGGACTCTGGCTCCCGAAGGGCGTCAGCAAGGAGATCGTCGACACGCTCAATGCGGCCGCCGTGGCTGCGCTGGATGAGCCGGATGTGAAAAATCAGTTGAAAAACGTGGGGTTGCAGATGCCGGCGGCGGACCAGCGCAGTCCGGCCGCCCTTGGAACCCTGCAGCGCGCCGAGATCCATAAATGGTGGCCGATGATCCGAGCCTCCGGGGTGGTGCCCGAGTAGCTTTCGCTCTCCATGCTAACCGCGGATGGTTGCGCGTCGGCCACGAATGTTGCGACGTCGCCACAGTTTACGAAGTTTTGGTAACAATCTCCGGCGCTCCGCAAACGCGCCGCTTTTTAGCCACACCTGGTCGTGAAATACTTTGATCAGAACATAACCAGTGCGTGTGAGGCTGCCGAAAATCCATTTCTAGGATTTTAGCGTTCTCCTCAGCACCGGGAGGCCAGAACAGCGATGGACGCGAAGACCGACATCAAGCGCAGGCTGCCCAGCCGTCATGTGACGGAAGGGCCCGAGCGTGCGCCGCATCGGTCCTACCTCTACGCGATGGGCCTGACCACGGCCCAGATCCACCAGCCCTTTGTCGGCGTCGCCTCGTGCTGGAACGAGGCCGCGCCCTGCAACATCGCGCTGATGCGGCAGGCCCAGGCGGTCAAGAAGGGCGTGGCGCATGCGGGCGGCACGCCGCGCGAATTCTGCACCATCACCGTGACCGACGGTATCGCGATGGGCCATGACGGCATGCGCTCGTCGCTGCCGTCGCGCGAGGCGATCGCCGATTCCGTCGAGCTGACGATTCGCGGCCATTCCTACGATGCGCTGGTCGGGCTCGCCGGCTGCGACAAATCGCTGCCGGGCATGATGATGGCGATGGTCCGGCTCAACGTGCCTTCGATCTTCATCTATGGCGGCTCGATTCTGCCGGGCAATTTTCGCGGCCAGCAGGTCACGGTGCAGGACATGTTCGAGGCCGTCGGCAAGCATTCGGTGGGTGCGATGTCGGACGAGGACCTCGACGAGCTCGAGCGCGTCGCCTGTCCATCGGCCGGCGCCTGCGGCGCCCAGTTCACGGCCAATACGATGGCGACGGTCTCCGAGGCGATCGGGCTGGCGCTGCCTTATTCGGCCGGCGCCCCGGCGCCTTACGAAATCCGCGATTCGTTCTGCATGACGGCTGGCGAACAGGTCATGGAGCTGATCGCCGCCAATATCCGCCCGCGCGACATCGTCACGCGAAAATCCCTGGAGAATGCCGCTGCGGTTGTGGCGGCGTCCGGCGGGTCGACCAATGCTGCGCTGCATCTACCTGCGATTGCACACGAGGCGGGCATCAAGTTCGACTTATTCGACGTCGCCGAAATCTTCAAAAAGACACCTTATATCGCGGATTTGAAGCCGGGTGGCCGCTATGTCGCCAAAGACATGTTCGAGGCTGGTGGCATTCCGCTCTTGATGAAGACGTTGCTCGACCATGGCTATTTGAACGGCGACTGCCTCACAGTCACCGGCCGGACGATCGCCGAAAACCTCAAAGGCGTGAAGTGGAATCCGCACCAGGACGTGGTGAGGCCGGCCGACCAGCCGATCACTGCAACCGGGGGTGTCGTCGGTCTGAAAGGCAATCTCGCGCCGGAGGGCGCGATCGTGAAAGTCGCGGGCATGTCGAACTTGAAATTCTCTGGGCCGGCCCGCTGCTTTGATCGGGAAGAGGACGCCTTTGACGCCGTCCAGAAGCGCACCTATCGCGAAGGCGAGGTGATCGTCATTCGCTACGAGGGGCCGCGCGGCGGTCCGGGCATGCGGGAAATGCTGCAGACGACGGCGGCGCTGACCGGGCAGGGCATGGGCGGCAAGATCGCGCTCATCACCGATGGCCGGTTCTCGGGCGCGACCCGCGGCTTCTGCATCGGCCACATCGGACCAGAGGCGGCGGTCGGCGGAACGATCGCTCTGGTCGAGGATGGCGACATCATCGAGATCGACGCCGAGGCGGGTGTCCTTAACGTGAAGTTGAGCGATGCCGAGCTGGCGACACGCAAGACCAAGTGGACGCCGCGTGAGACGCATCACACGTCAGGTGCACTTTGGAAATATGCCCAGCAGGTGGGGCCGGCCGTGGCGGGCGCCGTGACTCACCCAGGTGGTGCGCAAGAGAAGTATTGCTATGCGGACATCTGATCGGATCATTTTCGCATTGATGCTGGGGGTTGCCCCGCTCGCGTTGCCGACGTCGTCGTTCGCGTTCGATGGCGCTCCGGTCAACCAGGAGCCGGCGATCCCCGTGGCTGGAGCTCAGGCCGGCGCCGGCGCGCTGCGCAAGGCGTTGCCTGCGACCACGTCCTCCACGTCGCCCACGCAGTCGCTGACGGCGCTGCAATACGCGGCGGAGGAAGGTCA
Organism: Bradyrhizobium sp. SZCCHNRI3043; assembly: GCF_032377735.1. Taxonomy (NCBI): domain Bacteria; kingdom Pseudomonadati; phylum Pseudomonadota; class Alphaproteobacteria; order Hyphomicrobiales; family Nitrobacteraceae; genus Bradyrhizobium; species Bradyrhizobium sp. SZCCHNRI3043. The sequence continues at coordinate 395,906 of NZ_JAUHID010000005.1, read as the reverse complement.
CCCGGTTGCGCAGTTCAAGCTCGGCCGCATGTATGCGGCTGGCGATGGCGTTGCGCGGGATGACATGCGCGCCTTCGACTATTTCAGCCGCATCGCCAATGCGCATGCGGAGGACAGTCCGTCGGCGCCGCAGGCGCAGATCGTCGCCAATGCCTTTGTCGCGCTTGGCCGCTATTACCTGAGCGGCATCCCCAACACGAAGGTGAAGGCGGATCCGGATCGCGCGCGGGAGATGTTCTCCTATGCGGCGTCCTACTTCGGCAATGCCGACGCCCAATACGACCTGGCGCGGATGTACCTGAAGACGGCGGATGCCTCGCGCGACGACTTCCGCTATGGCGCGCGCTGGCTTGGCCTCGCCGCGCAGAAGGGCCAGCATCAGGCCCAGGCGCTGCTCGGCCAGATGCTGTTCAACGGCGACCGGCTGCCGCGCCAGCCGGCGCGCGGCCTGATGTGGCTCACCTTGGCGCGCGACAGCGCCGGTGCGGACGAAGCCTGGATCAAGGAGAGCTACAACCGCGCCTTCGCCAAGGCCTCCGACGATGACCGCGCCTCGGCGCTGCAGATGCTCGAAAGCTGGGTGCAGGGCAAGCGCGAGTAGCAGGAGCGCATCGCGTTCCCTCCGTTCGAGAGAGGGATTGAATGGTCATTCGCGATGCGACACCGGAAGACGCAACGGCGGCCTGCGAGATGCTGCGGGCATCCATCATCCAACTGTGCGTGGCTGATCACCGCGGCGATCCCGACATCCTTGGCCGCTGGCTCGCCAACAAGACGCCGGACAACGTCGCGACCTGGGCCGACGGGCAAGGCCGGTCGCTGTTGGTGGCGGTCGAGGAGGGGGCGATTCTCGCCGTCGGCGGGCTCGCGCACCCCGGCGAGATCACGGCCAACTACGTGTCGCCGCAGGCGCGCTTTCGTGGAATCAGTGCGGCGCTGTTGGCGGAGCTGGAGCGCCGGGCGATGGCACTGGGCGCCCGCGACGTCGCGCTGCTCAGCACCGAAACGGCGCACCGATTCTATCTTGCCCGCGGCTACGCCGATGTCGGCGTGCCCGCCGGCAAGTTCGGCACCGCAGCCTCCTATCCAATGAGCAAGACGCTCGCCACCGCGCCGTGAGTCGCGGGCCACGGTGAGACATCAAGGCCACGGCAGCGGCTGCCCAAGGAGTGGGCGATGACGCGCCGATGTTTTGACCAGCGTCAGGTTCCAGAACCAAAATCGGCGATCTTTGGTACACGAACGACCCCGATGACGCCAAAACGCGCTTGGCACGATTCGTGAGTGCAAGTCCTCTGCGACAGCAGAGGCGGCACGTTTGCGCAGCGTTCGGATCGGCCTGATCATTCCTCAGCGCGGCTCGGCAGGGTTGTGGGCGCCCTCCGCCGAAGCCTGCGGGCGGCTGGCCGTGACCGAGCTCAACCAGGCCGCCGGCATCCGCCGCCGACAGGTCGAGCTGATCGTCATCGACGCCGGCGCGACCGCCGCCAGCGCGGACCGGGCTGCGGTCGAGGCGGTCGACGAGCTCGCCGTCGACGGCCTCGTCGGCATGCTGCCGAGCTACGCGCGCGATCCTGTCGCGCAAGCCGCGCGCGGCCGCGTGCCGTTCGTCTACACGCCCCAGTTCGAAGGCCTGTCGGCGAACAGCGACGTGATGACCACGGGCGAGACCGCCGGCGAATTGCTGGGGCCGGCGGTGCAGTGGCTCTCGGAGGTCAAGCGCGCCAGGCGGTTCTTCCTCTGCGGCAACGACTACATCTGGCCGCGCTCGTCGCTGCAGATCGCCAAGCGGCTGATCGCGCGCTTCGGCGGCACGGTGACCGGCGAATGCTACGTGCCGGTCGGCGTCCACGATTACGACGAGATGCTCGACCGCATCAAGACGACGCGCAGCGACGTGGTGCTGCCGGTCTTTCTCGGCTTCGACTGCATCGCCTTCAGCCGCGCCTTCTGCGCCGCCGGCCTCAGCCGCCACGTTCTGCGATTCTCGTCCGCCTTCGACGAGACCATCGTTTACGGACTCGACAGCGGCGAGACCGAGAACGTCTACGTGGCGTCGAGCTATTTCGCCTCGCTGCGGTCGCGCAACAACGGCGCGTTCCTCGAGCGCTACTACACGGCATTCGGCGACAATCCGCCGCCGCCCAACGGCTACGGCGAATCCTGCTACGAAGGGATTCACGCGCTCGCCGCGCTGATCGAGCGCGCCGAGAGCTTCGACGCCCGCAACCTCAGGCGCTTCTACGGACGCACGCTGCAGCGGCGCACGGCGCGCGGCAACGAGGCGCAGCCGGTGGTTGGCGGACGCCACCCGATCCATCTCGCCGAGCTGGACGGCTACGACTTCGCGGTCGTCGCGTCGCGCTAGCGCGCAGGGCGCTTCCTAAAAACACTTGCCTTTTCAAATATTGTCATTTTAAACTTATCGCGGATCATGAACCGGCATCATCAACCCATGGGGACCTTTATGACTCTCTCCCGACGTCGTTTCCTGCAACGCTCGGCCATCGCGACCTCGACATTGATCGCGGCACCCGCCGTGCTGCGCTCGGGTGCGCTCGCGGCCGAGAACCCGATCACGGTCGGCAGCCTGCACGACCAGTCCGGTCCCATCGGCACCTCCGGCACGCCGATGGTCTATGCGCTGCAGCTTGCCGTCGAGGAGATCAATGCCGCGGGCGGCCTGCTCGGACGTCCCTTAAAGGTGATCCACTACGACACCCAGTCCAACATCCAGATGTACTCGCAATACGCCCAGCAGTTGGCGGTGAAGGACAAGGTCGACGTCGTTCACGGCGGCATCACCTCGGCCTCGCGCGAGGCGATCCGGCCGACCTTCGACCGCTTCAAGGTGCTGTATTTCTACAACACGCTGTACGAAGGCGGCGTCTGCGACCGCAACACCTTCTGCACCGGCACGACGCCGGCGCAGACCGTGGAGAAGCTTGTGCCGAGCGCGATGAAGAAGTCCGGCAAGAAGGCCTACATCATCGCGGCCGACTACAATTACGGTCAGATCACCGCGAAGTGGATGACCAAATACTGCAAGGACAATGGCGGCGAGATCCTCTCGACCGACTTCTTCCCGCTCGACGTCACCAATTTCGGCTCCACCATCTCGAAGATCCAGGCGGCCAAGCCCGACCTCATCCTGTCGGCGCTGGTCGGCGGCAACCATACCGCGTTCTACCGGCAGTGGACCGCGGCCGGCATGAAGGGGAAGATCCCGATCGCCTCGACCACCTTCGGCCTCGTCAACGAGCCCTCGACGCTCGATGCCGCCGAGAGCGACGCCATCATCGGCGCCTACGGCTATTTCGAGGAGCTCACCACGCCGGCCTCCAAGAGCTTCGTCGAGAAGATCAAGAAGGCCCACCCGGATTCGCCTTACATCAGCGAGCTCGCCTCGTGCACCTATGAAGGCGTGATGCTGTGGGCCGAGGGCGTCAAGAAGGCGGGCAGCATCGACCGGATGAAGGTGATCGAGGCCCTCGAAAGCGGCCTCGTCTTCGATGGTCCGAGCGGCAAGGTCTCGCTGGACAAGCCGACGCATCACACGGTCCGCAATGCGTTCCTTGCCGAGGTGAAGGAACGCAAATGGTCGGTGCTGGAAACCTACACCGACGCCAAGCCGGCCGACACCGCTGGTGTCTGCGACCTCGTCAAGAACCCGAACGACGTCAAGCAGTACATCATCAATCTCTGACGCTTGCCGGGTCCCGCCATCCGGCGGGACCCGGTTTCATTGGACTGCCCTGAAAGACCTGACGCATGGCGATCTACGTCATCCTCGCGCTCGACGTCCTCAATGGAATCTCCTCGCTGTTCCTGCTGTGCCTGGGACTGGCGATCATCTTCGGCATGATGAAGATCATCAATCTCGCCCATGGCGAGTTCATCATGCTGGGAGCCTATGCCACCGTGATCTCGGCCAACGCCGGGGTGAACATCTGGATCGCGATGCTGATCATCGCGCCGTTGTTCGTCGGCATCGTCGGCCTCGTCATCGAGCGCTGCCTGATCCGCTTTCTCTACGGCCGCCTCGTCGATTCGATGCTCGCGACCTGGGGCCTCAGCCTCCTGATCATCGGGATCATCACGACGATCTACGGCAACACCCAGCAGGGCGTGCCGACGCCGCTCGGCGGCTTCTCGATCGGATCCTACCAGTCGAGCTACTACACGCTGTTCCTTGCGTTGATGGCGGCCGTCATGATGGCGATCATCTACGGCGTGATGCGCTACACCCGCTTCGGCCTGGTGGCCCGCGCGACGATGCAGAACCCGGCGATGGCGGCCACGCTCGGCGTCAATCCGGCCCGCGTCTACATGAGCACCTTCGCGCTCGGCGCGGCCGTGACGGGCCTCGCCGGCGGCCTGCTGGCGCCGGTGTCAGGCATCACCCCGGTGATGGGCGGTGCCTATGTCGCAAAAGCCTTCATGACCGTGGTCGGGGGCGGCGCGGCGATCCTCTCCGGCACGCTGTCCGCGGCAAGCCTGTTCGGCTCGGTCAACCAGATCGGCGCCTACTTCACCACGCCTGTCTATGGCGAGGTCATCGTCTTCACCACCGCGATCGTGCTGATCCGCTTGCTGCCGCAGGGCATCTCCGGGCGCTTCTTCAAGGGGAACCTGTGATGCCCAAGCACTCCCGTCTTGCGGGCCAGATGGGTGCGATCGTCCTTGCCATCGTGGCGATTGCGATCGTGCCGAGCGTGATCGAGCTGTTCGCCCTGATGCAGCTGACGCTGTTTGCCGCGATGTCGGTGCTGGCGCTGAGCCTCGCCTTCATCTGGGGCTATGGCGGCATCCTGTCGTTCGGGCAGACCGCGTTCTTCGGCCTCGGCGGCTATGCCTATGCCATCGCGGCCATCAACTTCCAGGATTCGACGCCGGCGATCCTGCTGGCCATCGTGATCCCGGCGCTGTTCGCGGCGATCCTCGGCTACTTCATCTTCTTCGGCCGCATCTCCGACGTCTATCTCGGCGTCATCACGCTCACGGTCACCCTGATCCTGTTCAACTCGGTCAACTCGACCTCGGGCGATGCCTACAAGATCGGCAAGGCGCTGCTCGGCGGCTTCAACGGCATGCCGGCGGTGCCGACGTTCAATATGCCGTTCGATCCGTCGACCGTGCTGTCGCCGGAGCAGTCGTGGTGGACGACAGCCTATGTGCTGCTTGGCGTGTTCCTGCTGCTGCGGCTGCTGCTGGCGCTGCCGGCCGGGCGCGTCATCGTCGCGGTGCGTGAGAACGAGGTGCGGGCCTCGCTGCTCGGCTATGACCCGCGGCTCGTGAAGTGCCTGACCTTCATCCTCGGCGGCGCGATCGCCGGTCTTGCCGGCGCGCTCTACGTCAACTGGGGCGCCTTTGTCAGCCCCACCATCTTCAGCCTGTCGCTGTCGGCCGAGATCATCATCTGGATCACGGTCGGCGGTCTCGGCACCTTGCTCGGTCCGATCATCGGCTGCGTCGTGATCGAATACATCGTCGCCTATATCGGCTCGCAGCAGCTCTTGAACTCCAACCTCGTGCTCGGCGGCGTGCTGGTGATCTTCGTGCTGCTGCTGCCGAAGGGCATGGTGCCGACCGCCCGCGATCTTGTGATGCGGCTGATGCCGGACAGGAAGAAGACCGGCGGTCCCCCGATGCAGCCAGCGGCGGCGCCGCATCCCGCAGGAGCCGAATGACATGGCGGACCTGGTTCCTCTGCTCAAGGCCGAGCACCTGACGATGCGCTTCGGCGGCGTGGTCGCTAATGACGACATCACCTTCACGCTTCAGGAGATGGAGCTGCGCTGCCTGATCGGCCCGAACGGCGCCGGCAAGAGCACGTTCTTCAAGACGCTGACCGGACAACTGGTGCCGACGTCGGGCAGCATCGCATTCCGTGGCATGCCGATCGCGGGCAAGCTGTCGCACGAGATCGCGCGGATGGGGATCGGCATCAAGACCCAGGTCCCGAATGTGTTCAACGGCCTCTCGGTGCGCGAGAACATCTGGATGGCGGTGCGCCGCAAGGCGACGCCGCGCCAGCAGGGTCCGGCGGTCAATGCCGTGCTCGAGATGATCCGGCTGACCGACTACGCCGACAGCATCGTCGCCACCCTGTCGCACGGCCAGCGGCAATGGGTCGAGATCGGCATGGTGCTCGCCGCCGAGCCGGAGCTGATCCTGCTCGACGAGCCCGCCGCGGGGATGACCGACGAGGAGACCTTCCACACCGCGGCGATCATCCGCGAGATCAACCAGACCCGCGCCATTGTCGTGGTCGAGCACGACATGGAGTTCATCAAGCAGATCGCCAAGCGCGTGACCGTGTTCCACCAGGGCCGCGTGCTGGTCGAGGACACCGTCGACAAGGTGCTCGCCGACCAGCGCGTGCGCGACGTCTATCTCGGCAAGAAGGTGGCCGCATGAGCACGCTCCTCGAGGTCAAGGGGCTCAAATCCGGCTACGGCCGGATCCCGATCCTGTTCGGCATCGACATGACGGTGGCCGATGGCGAGTATCTCGGCATTCTCGGTCACAACGGCATGGGCAAGACCACCGCGCTGCGCACGCTGATGGGGCATCTGCCGACCACCGACGGCTCGGTCGTGTTCGCCGGCAAGACCATCACGCATCTGAAGCCGCATGAGCGCTCGCGGCTCGGCATCGGCCTTGTGCCCCAGGGCCGCGAGATCTTCCCGGACCTGTCGGTCATGGAAAATCTGCGCATGGGCCTCGCATCCGCGCCCAAGGAAGATCGCAGCGTCATTGATGCCGTGCTCCAGGATTTCCCGCGGCTGGTCCGGCTGCTCGATCGTCGCGGCGGCGCGCTGTCCGGCGGCGAGCAGCAACTGCTGGCGCTGGCGCGCTGCCTCTGCACCAAGCCGAGGCTGATCCTGCTCGACGAGCCGACTGAAGGCATCCAGCCATCGATCATCGAGGAGATCATCGAGACCCTGCTGGCGCTGAAGATGCGCTGGAAGATGTCTTTGATCGTGGTCGAGCAGAACCTCGAATTCATCACGTCGTTGTCGGATCGCATCCTGCACATCCAGAAGGGGCGCATCACCGAGGAGCTCGACCGTGAGACTCTGCTGGCCCGGGAAGGTCAGATGGTCCCGAGCTAGAATCTACCGGCGCGCTGCGCCGGACCATTGAACTGACAATTTGCTGTCTCTGCCCAGCTTGTCCTCACAAGAAAGGATGACTCATGTCCATCAAACGCCCGAATGCCGAGGAAGTCGCCGATCTCGCCGCCAGCCTGCACATGAACATGACGGTCGAGGAGGCCGCCGAATATCTGTCGCTGATGGGCGGAATGTTCGATCAGTACGACATCATCGATGAGCTGCCGAACCCGCTGCCGCCGGTGAAATATCCGCGCACGCCCGGCTCCAAGCCGCCGGCGAAGGAGAACAAGTACAACGCCTGGGCGATCAAGACCGAGGTCAAGGGCGCATCGGGCGGCAAGCTCGCAGGCCGCACCGTGGTGCTGAAGGACAACGTCGCGCTCGCCGGCGTGCCGATGATGAACGGATCGACCACGCTCGAGGGTTTCATTCCCGCCGCCGATGCCACCATCGTCGCCCGCATCCTCGATGCCGGCGGCACCATCGTCGGCAAGGCGGTCTGCGAACACTTCTGCCTGTCCGGCGGCAGCCACACTTCCAATCCCGCGCCGGTGCACAATCCCTGGAAGATGGGCTATTCGGCCGGCGGCTCGTCCTCGGGTAGCGCGGCGCTGGTGGCGGCCGGCGAGGTCGACATGTCCATCGGCGGCGACCAGGGCGGCTCGATCCGCATCCCCGCGTCCTATTGCGGCATCTACGGCATGAAGGCGACCCACGGTCTCGTGCCCTACACCGGCGTGATGCCGATCGAGTCGACGATCGACCACACGGGACCGATGACCAAGTCGGTTGCCGACAATGCGCTGCTGCTCGAAGTGCTGGCCGGCGCCGACGGGCTCGATCCCAGGCAATATGCGCCGAAGGTCTCCGCCTACACCGAGGCGCTCGGCAAGGGCGTCAAGGGCCTCAAGATCGGCGTGCTCAAGGAGGGCTTCAGCGCGCCGAACATGGAAGAGGGCGTCGTCAGCAAGGTCAAGGCCGGCGCCGAGCGCTTCGCCAAGCTGGGCGCCTCGGTGTCCGAGGTCTCGATCCCCGAGCACATGCATGCGCTGGCGGCGTGGAATCCGATCACGCTGGAAGGCTTCCTGGTGCAGATGATGCTCGGCAACGGCATGGGCTTCAACTGGAAGGGTCTCTACGACGTCGGCCTGCTCGATGCGCATTCCGGCTGGCGCACCCGCGCCGACGATCTGTCGGTGACGTTGAAGCTGACCATGCTGGTCGGGCAGTGGGGCCTCGAGCACTATCGTGGCCGCTACTACGCCAAGTCGCGCAACATCGCGATTCAAGCCAAGGCGGCCTATGATGCGATGTTCGGCTCCTATGATCTGCTGCTGATGCCGACCCTGCCGTGCGTCGCCACGCCGATCCCGGCCAAGGATGCGCCGCTCGCCGAGGTCGTGCAGCGCGCCTTCGAGATGACCGCGACGACCAGCCCGTTCGACGTGACAGGCCATCCAGCCATGACCCTGCCATGCGGGCTATCCGACGGCCTGCCGGTCGGCCTGATGCTGATCGGCAAGGACTACGCCGAATCCACCATCTACCAGGCGGCGGCGGCGTTCGAGGCCGACGGCGACTGGAAGACGTTTTGATGATCACGATCACCGCGGTCATCAGGGCCAAGGCGGGACACGAGGCCACGATGCGCGACGCCCTCGTCGCCGTCGCGGCCCATGTCGCGGAGAGCGAGCCGGAGACGATCGGGTTCTTCATCTCGCAGAGCGAGACCGAGCCCGGTCTGTTCACGACCTACGAGCGCTTCGCCGACAAGGCCGCGATGGACCGCCACAACGGCTCCGCCGCGGTGGCGACCTTCTTCGGCATTGCCGAGCCGATTATCGATGGCGAGGTCATTCTCGTGACCTCGCAGGAGGTCTCGGCGACGCTGCGGTAGCGCGGAGGTACTTCAGCAAACCAATCGTCCTTCGAGACGCCCGCCTTGCGGCGGGCTCCTCAGGACGAGGGCGGTAGGTGTGGCGGGAGGAAACTCGCAGCGAAGCTAACGCACCGCGAAACTCTCAATCCTCATGGTGAGGAGCCCGCCACTTGGCGGGCGTCTCGAACCATGAGGCCCCAACGCCGAGAACTGACGAATAAGGAGGACCAACGCCGATGCTGCGTCTGCACGGCATCATTGGACGCGCCGACGACAAGGCCTATGCCCGGCAGCTCCACACGCTGGAGCACCACGGCGGCATCGAGCTGCTGTTCGTGCCGCCGGCCGATGCCGGCCGCAAGCGTTTCCGGCTGACGACTGATCGCGGCACCGATTGCGCGGTCAGCCTCGATCGCGACGAGGATCTGATCGACGGCGCGCTGCTCTATCTGGAATCCGATCGCGCCATCATCGCCCGTTTCGGCGAGCAGAGGGTCTGGCACCTCGCGCCGCGCGATCCGGCCAGCGCGCTCAAGCTCGGCTGGCATGCCGGCAATCTGCATTGGCGGGTTCGCTTCGAAGACGATTGTCTCGTCGTGCTGCTCGATGCCCCGCTCGACACCTATCGCGCGCGCATCATGCCTTTGATTGAGTCCGGCGAGGTCGTGGAGCGCGATCATGTTTGATCGTGCCGAGGCGCTGGCGCTCCTGCAACTCGGCGACAGCGCGTTTCCAGCCGGCGGCTTCGCCTTCTCGTGGGGCATCGAGGGCCTCGCCGCCGACGGCCTGCTATCGAACCGCGACGATCTCGATGGCGTCATCGCCGATCATTTGCAGCAGCGCTGGGCCAGCATGGACCGCATCCTGCTGCGCCGCGCCTGGCGCGCCCGCGACGCCGCCGCCATCACCACCGTCGATCGCCTTGCCGAGGCCACCACGCCGTCGGCTGAGATGCGCGACGGCTCGCGGCGCGCGGGCAGGGCGCTGCTCGGCGTCTGGGTCAAGCTCGCCGGTCCCTTGTCCGTGTCCTATCGCGCGTGCGTCTCGGCGGATGCCCGGCTCGGCCATCTCGCCGTCGTGCAAGCCATTGCCGGCCGTGATGCCGGCCTCGACCTTGAGGCCGCCGAGCTGGTTTCGGGCTGGACTCTCATCACGGGCCTCGTCAGTGCCGCCGTGCGGCTCGGCCTGATCGGCCACATCGACTCCCAGCGCAGCCTCGCGCGCGCCCGCGCGCTGCTCGCAGACCTGCTGGCTGATACGCCCGACGACGACCCCATGCCGTCGAGCTTTACGCCCTTCATCGACATCGCCGTGTCGCGCGGTCCACTGCGGCACGTGCGCATGTTCACGACCTGAGAGGTATCGCCATGATGAACCTGTCGCCGACCGAGATGGATCGTCTCGTGATCTTCAACGCCGCGCAGATGGCGCGGCGCAATCGCTTGCTCGGCATCAGGCTCAGCCATCCCGAGGCGGTGGCCTACATCACCGACGAGGTGATGACCGCCGCGCGCCGCAATCTGCCCTATGCCGAGATCCGCGACATGGCCGGACGGCTGCTCACGACCGACGACGTCGAGCCCGGCGTCGCCCAGATGATTCCGATGCTGTATGTCGAGCTGATGTTCGCCGAGGGCACCAAGGTGATGGCGCTGTTCGAGCCGATCCAGCCGGCGGAGGGCGCCGTCGCCGATGACATCGTGCCAGGCGAGATCATCGAAGGCTCCGGCGACATCGAAATGTTCACCACGCTGCCGGCGGTCACGCTCGACGTCGTCAACACCGGCGACCGCGACATCCAGGTGCGCAGCCATACCCATTTCTTCGAGGTCAACCGCGCACTGTTGTTCGATCGTGCCGCCGCCTGGGGCATGAAGATCGATCGTCCGGCTGGACTCGGCGTCCGCTTCGAGCCGGGCGTCACCAAATCGGTACGCCTCGTGCCGATCACCGGCGACCGGATCGTGCGCGGCCAGGCCGGGCTCGTCAACGGCCCGCTCGATGCGGCCGGCGCGCGCGAAGCCGCGTTGAAGCTCGCGCAGTCGCGCGGCTACCTGGGAGCCTGAGATCATGGCCACGCTGACCCGCCGCGCCTATGCCGAGCTCTACGGTCCGACCAAGGGCGATCTCGTCAGGCTCGCCGACACCAGCCTGCTCGCCGAGATCGAGCACGACTACACCATCTACGGTCATGAGCTTTTGGTCGGCGCCGGCAAGAATTTGCGCGACGGCGAGGCCATCGCCGGCCATCGCACCTGTCAACACAAGGTGCTCGACGTCGTCATCAAGAACGCCACCATCATCGATGCCGTCGCCGGCATCGTGAAGGCCGACATCGGCATTCGCGACGGCCGCATCGTCGGCATCGGCAAGGCCGGCAACCCCGACGTGATGCCGGACGTGCATCCGGACATGGTGGTGGGACACACCACCGCGCCGATCGCCGGCGGCCCGTTCATCGTCACTGCGGGCGCGATCGAATCCCACGCGCATCTGATCTCGCCAGAACAATCCGATCATGCCCTGGCCGGCGGCACCACGACCCTGGTTGGCAACGGCTCGGGGCCTGTCTTCGACGTCGGCAGCGGCTCGGGGCCGAACTTCGGCCATTTCCTCAAATCGATCGAGTTCTCGCCGCTGAACTACGCGCTGTTCGGCCGCGGCGGCTCCAACCCCGAAGCGGTCGAGGAGGCGGTCGCGGCCGGCGGCATGTCCGTCAAGATCCACGAGGATTTCGGCGCCGCGCCCGACGTGATCGACAAGAGCCTGATCGCCGCCGACCGCAACGATTTCGCCGTCCATCTGCATACCGACTCGATCAATGAATACGGCTTCTGCGAGGACACGATGGCCGCGGTCGATGGCCGCACCATCCACATGTACCACGTCGAGGGCGCCGGCGGCGGCCATGCGCCCGACCTGCTCAAGGTCGTGTCCTGGCCCAACGTGATCCCGTCCTCGACCAATCCGACCAATCCCTACACCTCGTATGGGATGGAGGAGGGCGTACCGATGACGATGATCTGTCATCAGCTCAACTACAACGCCCCCGAGGACGTCATGTTCGGCGAGGCGCGGGTGCGCGCGCAGTCGATGGCGGCGGAGGATTTCCTGCACGACATGGGCGCGATCTCGATCTTCGGCACCGACACGCAGGGGATGGGCCGGCTCGCCGAGAACGTCGCCAAATGCTGGCAGCTCGCCAGCGTGATGAAGGACCGCATCGGCCGGCTGCCGGAGGAGACGACCGCGCGCGCCGACAATGAGCGCATCAAGCGCTACGTCGCCAAGCTCACCATCAATCCCGCTGTTGCCGTCGGCATCGATCATGTCGTCGGCTCGATCGAGGTGGGCAAGATGGCCGATCTGGTGCTGTGGCCGCGCGCCTCGTTCGGCCTCAAGCCCTACATGGTGATCAAGAACGGCTTCCCGGTGTGGGCGGCGATGGGCGACGGCAATGGCAGCCTCGGCCTGTCGGAGCCGATGATCCAGAAGCGGATGTGGGGCGCGCTCGGTGCTGCGCCCCAGCGGCTCGGCGTGAACTTCATGTCGAAGCTCGCGGTCGAGGCCGACATCCGCCGCAAGCTCGGGCTGGGCCGCGAGACCGTGCAGATCAAGAATGTCCGTCGCCTGCGCAAGACCGACATGATCAGAAACGCGGCGATGCCGCATGTCGAGGTCGATCCGCAGACGTTCGAGGTGCGCGCCGACGGCAAGCTGCTGATGTGCCCGCCGGCCACCACGGTGCCGCTCGCAAGGAGGTTCATGCTGCGATGAGCCGGCTCGCTCTCACCCGCGTCGATCAGCCCATGACCGCGGCGCGCGTCGGCATCGGCGGCCCCGTCGGCTCCGGCAAGACGGCGCTGGTCGAGCGCCTGATCCCGGCGCTGCAGGCGCGCGGCATCGACATCGCGGTCATCACCAACGATCTCGTCACCGCCGAGGATGCCGAGCGCGTCCGCCGCTCCGGCCTGATCGATCCCGAACGAGTCTCGGCGGTCGAGGCCGGCGCCTGTCCGCACACCGTGATCCGCGAGGACCCGACGCTCAACATCGAGGCCGCCGACGAATTGGAGCGGCGCTTTCCCGGCGTCGAGCTGATCCTGCTGGAGAGCGGCGGCGACAACCTCGCTTCGACGTTCTCGCGCGACCTCACCGATTTCTGGATGTTCGTGATCGACGTCGCCGGCGGCGACGACATCCCGCGCAAGCGCGGTCCCGGCGTGATCCGCGCCGATCTGCTCGTCATCAACAAGGTCGATCTCGCCCCGCATGTCGGCGTCGATCTCGCCCGCATGCAGCGCGAGGCAACGGAAGTCCGCGGCGGCCGGCCGGTGCTGCTGACCAACTGCCGGCGCGGCGAGGGCATCGAGGCGATCGTCGACCTGCTCGAGCGCGAGGTGCTGTTCCGCACGTGAGCGCTTCAGCCCCAGAGCCGCCGCGGCTCGATCTCTCCTTCGTTCGCCGCGGCGGCCGTACGGTGATCGATCGCCGGTTGTTCGCCTGGCCGTTCGTGTTGACGCGCAGCTTCCATACCGATGCCGAGCGGCCTGATCTCCTCAGCGTGATCCTGCAGACCGGCAGTGGCGCGGTGCATGGCGAGGACCGGCTGACGCAACGCTTCACGCTTGGCCCGGGTGCGGCGGCCTGCTTGACGACGCAGGGCGCAACGTCAGTGCATCGCGCCGAGCCGGGCGCGCGGGCGGTGGAGCAGGTGCTGCTGCGCGTCGCGGCCGGCGCGTCGCTCGACTACCGACCCGAGCCGCGCATCCTGTTTCCCGAGGCGGCCTTGTGCCAAGTGCTCGACCTGGACTGCGCCGCCGATGCATCGGCGCTCGTGACCGACGCCTTCACGATGCATGACCCGGACGGGCAGGGGCGCTTGTTCCGCGAGCTCGACTCCACGCTCGTCGTGCGCCGGACGGGCGAGGAGCCGCTCCTGATCGACCGCATGCAGCTGCGCGATCCCGATGTCGCCGTCTTCAAGGGCCATCGCGCGTTCGGCTCGGCCGTGCTGATGCTGCCGCCGACGCACGATCTCACCGCGCTCCGCCAGCGTCTCGCCGATGCGCTGTCCTGCATCGGCGCCCTCTACGCTGCGGCGAGCCTGCTGCCGGATAGCGCCGGTCTCGGCGTGCGCCTCGCCGGCCGCGAGATGCGCCAGCTGCGCACCGGATTCGACGCGATCGCCGCGATCTATCGCGAGGCGGCGGCTCAGGCCCCGAGCGTGCTGGCGACGGCTCGGCCGACCGCCGCGTGAACCGCGTTGCGCTTGTCGTCGCTGGCCTTGGTCTCCGTGAGATAGCTCGTCACGATCACCGGAGCGCGTCCCGTCGGCCAGATCACCGCAACGTCGTTGCTGCTGCCGCGCTCACCCGCGCCGGTCTTGTCGCCGATGCGCCATTCGCCGGGCAGGCCGGCGCGCAGCTTGGCACCACCCGTCTTGCAGGCGATCAGCCAGCCGTTCAGGACGTCGCGCGACGCGGTTGACAGGGCATTGCCGGTCGTCAGCTTCGCCAAGGTCTGCGCCATCGCCGCCGGCGTCGTGGTGTCCCTGGGATCGCCCGGCACGCTTTCATTGAGCTCGGGCTCGATGCGGTCGAGCCGGGTGATGGCGTCGCCGAAGCCGCGGATGGCGCGGGTCAGTCCGGTCGGACCGCCGAGCGACGCCAGCAGCAGGTTCGCCGCGGTGTTGTCGCTCAGCGTCACCGTGGCCTCGCACAGCTCGCCGATCGAGAGGCCCGACGTGCCGACATGCAGCTTGGTGACCGGCGCATAGGACAGGATGTCTCCTTGCGCGATCGGAATGCGGCGCGCCAGCTGCTCGGCGCCGGCATCGACCTTGGTCAGGATAGCGGCCGCCAGCACCGCCTTGAAGGTGCTGCACATCGGGAACCGCTCGTCGAGCCGGTGGCCGCTCAGGGCGCCGCTCGCGGTGTCCAGCAGCGCGACGCCGAGCCGCCCGACGCTGTCGGCCTCGATGCCCGCAATTGTCTCTTGGAGGTCGGCTGCGAGCGCGGGTTTCACCAGCAGGGGCACGAGCGCGAGCGGAAACAATTGCCGCCGTGAGTAACGCATCACGGGAACCGTCCTTGAACTCTACGCCGTCTCGAGATCGAAATCGGCCCATACCGGCACGTGGTCGGACGGCTTCTCCCAGGCGCGGACATAACTGTCGATGCCGACCTCGACCAGCCGGTCGCTGGCCTGCGGCGACAGCAGCAGATGATCGATTCGGATCCCCATGTTCTTCTGCCAGGCGCCCGCCTGATAGTCCCAGAACGTGTATTGCCCGGGCGCATCGGTCACCGCGCGCAGCGCGTCCGTGAGCCCGAGGCCGAGCAGCGCCTGGAAGCTCTCGCGCGTCTGCGGGCGGAACAGCGCGTCCTCGACCCAGGCTTCCGGATTGGAGACATCGGCCGCCGTGGGGATGACGTTGAAGTCGCCTGCGAGGATCAGCGGCTCCTCGGTCTTCAGCCGTTCACGCGCATAGTCACGAAGCCGCGACATCCATTTGAGCTTGTAGGGATATTTTTCCGTGTTCGGCGGATTGCCGTTGGGCAGATAGAGGCAGGCGATGCGGACGACGCCGTGCTTCAGGCTGACCACGCCTTCCAGGAAGCGCGCATGCACATCCTCGGCATCCCCATCGAGCCCGGACTTGGTCTCGTCGAACGGCAGCTTCGACAACAGCGCCACGCCGTTGAAGGTCTTCTGGCCGTGCGTCACCACGTTGTAGCCGAGCGCCTCGATCTCCAGCCTGGGGAATGCGTCATCGGTGCACTTGATCTCCTGCAGGCAGACGATGTCCGGCGCGCACTCCTTCAGCCAGGTGAGGAGGTGATCGATCCGCTGTCGGACCGAATTGACGTTCCAGGTGGCGATGCGCATGGCCTGAGGTTCCCGGGGGAAGGAGAAACGGCCCCGGTTAGATCAAGCCGCGACCACCCCGGTCAAGGCGAATGGCGTGGAATCACAGGCTGAACGAGCGCCGCTAGCTGACGACGCGCGCAACTCCTGTGGACCACCGGCCGCAGGGCTGGCGCCTGCGGTGCCGATCCATTTGACGGCGAGGCGGGGTGGGCGGTAAAATTTAGGTTCGATCGTCACGTGGCCGCGCTCCGGTCATCCTGGAGCCGCCACAACGGGGGGCATCGACCCCGGACCGATCGGCGGTTGAGCCTCACGACTGTGCCGGACCCGCAGTCTTCAATGTGACGATGTTTGGCTCACTAAGTCGTCCCGGCGAACCGCATCAGACTTCCGTCGACTGGTGGGGTGGGCAAAAGGCGCGCAGCGCCGTGCCCACCGCGCCACGCGGTCAAATGCTCCATCCCTCCGCCGGATACGCCCGCGCATCGCCCGGCAAGATCTCCGCACCCAAGCCGTTGCGGAAGCGGCTGGCGTAGAACGCGAGCGGCAGGCCGTCCCTGTGCCGGCACCAGCGGACCTCGCCGATGAACAGCGTGTGGTCAGCGATCTCGACCGTGCTGACGACCTCGCAGCCGAACTGCGCGATGGCCTGCGGCAGCAGGAAGAACCCGTCGCGCGCGTCAAGCGCTGGTGCTCCTTGGGCCAGCGGGGTGCCGGCGAAATGCCGGCATATCGCGACGTCATCGGCCGCGAGCACATTGACCGCATAGCGACGTGTCGTGCTCACCGCCTGCCACGTCCGGCCGCGCTTCAGCGACACCAGCACCGTCGGAGGCTGCGTCGAGACCGTGGTGAAGCTGTTGGCGGTCATGCCGACCGCCGCGCCGTCTTCGCCGCTGCTGGTCACCACGGTCACACCGGTCGAGAACCGCGACGCGGCCGCGCGAAAACTGGCCGGGTCCGGCTGATGGCTCATCGGCTTCTCTCCGCCATCACGCTGCAAGCTTTGCTCGGTCATCGATCCAGGCATGAATCCGCCGCTCGCTCGCCAGCCGGTCCCATTGCCGCTCCGGATAGTTGAAATTGTCGGTGAACTCGTCGCAGAGCCCGCGATCCTGCGCCATGGTGAAGATCAGCCGCCCCATCGCCTCCGACGGCGGCTGCAGCATCAGGTTGGTCCAGCGCGCGGCGGCGAGCACGCGGTTCTCGCGCGCTCGATCGACCGTCTCGACGAAGCGGTCGTCGAACGCCACCGCCTCGGTGATCGCCTTGCCAAGCTCGAACGCGGCATAGGAGGCCATGTTGGCACCCTGGCCCATCATCGGATCGACCACGGAATGCACGTCGCCGAGCGCGATCGCGATCTTGCCGTCGTCGAAGCTGACCGAGGAGCGCCGCACGGTCGGCACCACGGCGCCCTGCAAGAGGTCCAGCGGCTGCAGATCGAAGCGGTGCGTGTCGATCCGGTTGTAGGTGTGCGGATGGTGCTTCTCCAGCTTGTCGAGCAGCGTCCGCCGGAAGCCCGAGGGATCGGCGTCGTAGTTGAGCGACACCAGCTCGGCCATGTCGCCGCCGGGAATGTTCTCCATCAGCAGCGCCGTCTTCATGCCGCCGAAGGTGAGCGTCGGGATCACGATCATCTCGCCATGCCCCGGCGAGACCGATAGCGTCACGCCGCGCGGATCGTCGCCGTCGGGGCTGCCGTGGTCGACGCCGTCATACAGGCCGACGCAGAGCAGGCGCTGCGGCTGGTTGTAGGGCGACAGCTCCGGCCGGTGGCTGAACATCCGCCCCAGCGCGCCCTTGCCGGTCGATACCACCAGCAGGTCGAAGCGCGCCACCAGCGCCGGAATGTCGTCGTCCTGAATGCTGGCATATTCGATCGCGCCGCCGCGATCCTCGAAATCCTTCATCAGCGCCGGCAAATAGATCCGATAGTCGACGGCCCGGCTCGGCTGCTTGAACGCGCCGCGGAAGAGCAGGGGGCTGCCCGGAAAATTGAAGAAGTGATCATGGTGGTGATAGACGACATCAGGATCGTCCCAATGGTTCACGCCGAGCTCGTTCTCGCGTGCGACCGTGACGCCGTGGTGCGCCACCGTGTTCATCAGCCGCGTTGCAGCATACTGCTCGGGCTCGCGGTCGGTCAGGACCGTCGCCCGGACGCCATGCTTTTGCAGATAGAGCGCGAGATGCAGCCCGCCGATGCCGGCTCCGACAATGCCAATCGACTTCTCCATGGTCTCCCTCCGTTTCATTTTTTGAGAGGCTAGACCAGGCCGCCTCCTGACGTATACGGAATGAGGAGAATAAAACTCATTCCGGGGAGGAATGGATGGACCGGATCGACGCGCTGCAGACCTTCATCCGCGTCATGGAGGCCGGCAGCTTCACCCAGGCCGCGGCCGATCTCGGCTTGGGACAACCGGCGATCACCAAGCGCATCGCGCTCTTGGAGGAGCAGTTCGGCTGCCGCCTGTTCGTCCGCACCACGCGCAAGCTGCGTCCGACCACCGAGGCCGATCGCGTCCTCAAGCTCGCCAAGGACATCGTCACCTTGTTCGAGAGCGCGGGCATGCCGTCGCCGCGCCGTGTCGGCGCTCCCTCCGGGACCTTGCGGATGACGGTGCCGACCTCGTTCGGCCGCTTCTTCTTCGCCGACATCTTCGCCGAGTACGGCCGACGCTATCCCGAGGTGCGGCTCGACATCCGCTTCACCGAGCAGTTCGTCGACCTCGTCGAGACCGGGACCGAGCTCGCCATCCGCATTGGCGTGCTCAGCTCGAGCTCGCTGGTCGCGCGGCGCGTCGGCACCGTGAAGCGGCTGCTGGTCGCGGCGCCCACGCTGCTCGCCCGGCACCGTCAGCCGCGGCTGCCGAACGATCTGCGCGAGCTCCCCTGCGTGACCTATTCGCGGTTGTCGCCAAAGAACGAATGGAGCTTCGAGTCCGAGACCGGCCGCCACGTCGTCGGCATCATGCCATCGCTCACGTGCGACGACGCCGACATCATGACCCTGGCCGCGCTGGAAGGGCTCGGCGCTGCCGTGCTGCCGGACTGGTGCGCGGTGGAGCATATCGCGTCGGGCAAGCTGATCCACTTGCTGCCCGACTACGACGTCCCGTCGCTGCCGCTCCACGTCGTCTATCCCGATCCGCAATGGATGTCGCATAGGGCGCGTCTGTTTCGCGACCTGATCATCGAGCGCGCCGATGTGTTCGCGATCAATGCGCCGCAATGAGAGAATCGTAGGGTGGGCAAAGGCGCACAGCGACGCGCCAGCGTCGCGAGCACCGTGCCCACCGTTCCACAACATGATCGCGATGGTGGGCACGCGCCGCCTTCGGCGCCGCTTTGCCCACCCTACGTTTGCGCCGTCATTGCGAGCGAAGCGAAGTAATCCAGAGTTCCTGGGTCGCCCTGGGTTGCTTCGCTTCGCTCGCAATGACGATCATGCTATTGCTCTGTCTCAAGTGATCACTACGAATTGCGACGCGAGGAAACGACAATGCGACTGGCCGTGATTTCCGATGTGCATGGCAATCTTCCGGCACTGGAGGCCGTGCTCGCCGACATCGCGACCCGCAGCGTCGATGCCACCGTCAATCTCGGCGACTGCGTCACCAGCCCGCTATGGCCGCAGGAAACCTTCGAGCTGCTGCAGTCGCTGGCGCTGCCGACGGTGCGCGGCAATCATGACCGCTGGATCGAGGAATGGCCGGAGGAGAAGCTGTCGCCGGCCGGCCGCTTCGCCCGTGCGGCGCTCACGCCTGAGCAGCGACGCCAGTTGCATGCCTTGCCGGCGCGGATCGCGTTGGAGCAGGGCATTCTTGCCGTCCACGGCACGCCGGATGACGACAGCACCTGCCTCCTCGAAGAGATGCTCGACGACGGCCGCTACGTCTCGGCGCGTCGCGACGTGCTGGCCGCGCGTCTCGTCAATCTCGGCGGCGCCACGCTGGTGCTGTGTGGCCACAGCCATCGGCAGGCGATGGTGCAGGTGCCGCGCGGTCCCCTGGTGGTCAATCCCGGCAGCGTCGGCTGCCCCGTATTCGGCGACATCCCCGTCGCTGCCCAGCTCGAATATCGCTCGCCGCACGCGCGCTATGCCGTTCTGACGGAGCGGCGCGGACATTGGCAGGCGGAGTTGTTCGCGCTCACCTACGACTGGGATCGCGCCGCGGCGCGCGCCATGGAGAACGGGTTTCCGCGTTGGGCCAGCGCCTACGCATCCGGCGCGGTGATCTGAGCGATTGGTCAGAGCGCGGCGCGACATTGCGCCGTCGCGGGTGCCCGTCGAGGCTGGGCAAGAATCCGAATTAGGGGGGTGAGAGGGCTCGGCGCGGTGCAATTTCGAGCCATGACTGCATCATGGTCCAGAATCGGATCAGGGCAAGCGAAACCGCCTCCCATGCGCCCCTCGCTTCGCCGGAAGTGGCATGTAGAGCTGCAAGAGCCCATTCGGCGATGCGGGCGAGGAAGTCGTCGAAGCCGAGAATGTTGAGGGCGCGGGTGAGATTGTAGCAGAGCGCCATGAGGCTCCATTCCCCGCGAACCTTGTCGAAGCCGCGGACAAGGAAGTGCTGATAGCCGGCGCGGCACTTGAGCGTGCCGAACGGGTGCTCGACGATGGCCGAGCGGCGGCGCATCAATTGGCCGGCCTGTTCGCTCGCCATCCTCTGGCGGTGACGATCCAGCACCTCTTCGTGCTCCCATCGAGAGACGCGGCGGCTTTTTTCCTTCGCAGAGAGACAAGACGCCTTGAGGGGGCAGATGCCGCAAGTCGCCACGGAGGCCAGGTAGCGGCGTTCCATCCTGCCGCTCGTATTCTTCCAGAGCTTCTTTGTTGGATGCAGCGCTTGGTCTGCGGGACACTGGTAGGTGTCGGTCGCGGAATTGTAGGTGAAGTCACCTCGCGTGAAGCGACCGTGCTTCTTGCCATTGCCGTGATGCAGCGGGACATAGGCGGTGACGCCGTCATCCTCGCAAGCCTTGATATCCTCGCTGTTGTAATAGCCAACATCTGCCAGTATCTGCAGCGCCTCGACCTGGAGGCCCTCCTTGGCCGCCTTCGCCATCATATGAAGGTGTCCTGTATCGCTGCGATTGACGACCTCGCTGGCGATGATCAGCTTATGCTTGTCGTCGACGACGCTCTGGACATTGTAGCCTGCGATCGTCTGGTCGCCCTTGCTCAGCAGTCGCGCATCGGAATCGGTCTTCGACACCTGTCCCTTGTCGCCCTTGTCCAGGTTCTCCAGATCGGACTGTGCGCGTTCACGCCTGGCCATCAGCTCCTTGATCTTGTCCCCGACATCGCCGCCATCCTTGTTGCCATCCTTGCCGTCGTCGGGCTGCTTGGCTTCCGCCGCGTCGTTGGTGTCGAGAGACTTGCCGTACGCCTCAATCTCCTCATCGAGCTTGGCGATCTGTTTGGCGAGCTTCCCGCGCGTGAAGATGCTGTCCTTGCTGGCATTGCCGTGGAACAGCGCGCCGTCGACCGCGACCAGGGTCCCGCCGATCAACCCGATCTCCTGCAGCAACAGGACGAAGCTACGGTTCGCCGCCTTCAAGGCAGCCCAGTTCTCCTTGCGGAAGTTCGCAATCGTCCGATAGCCGGGCTTCAGGTTCCTCAACAACCAGATCAGCTCCAGATTGCGGCCGGCTTCACGCTCGAGCCGGCGCGACGATCTGATCTGGTTCAGATAACCATAGAGATAAAGCTTCAGCAGGTCCGCCGGATCGTACGGCGGCTGCCCGACACCCGATCCCCTCCGCTTGGCGTGGCGGAAGCCAAGCTTGGCCAGATCGAGAGCGTTGACGTAGCTGTCAATCGCACGAACCGGATTGTCCGGCCCGACATAATCCTCAATCCGAGGCGGAAGCAGGCTCTTTTGATCGCGGCTCTCGCCGCTCTTGAACGGCCGATTCGTCATGCCCCCAAATCTTACCGTGAACACTGAGTTCTTGCCCAGCCTCGTCGGGCAAATCAGTCCGGCACTTTGTGCGCACGTGGTTGAAACGCGCGCCGCCAAGGCTACGACACGCCGCATCGGACGAATCGAATTTATCCACGAAATCAAGCTGATCTCGCGCACATCGCTGCGAAGCCAAGAAAGTTATTTCCATTTTTCAGAAATCATGCATCATGTGCGCATCCTGCCTCGATGAGAGGGACGTTGCGCGCGATCGTCACGACACGTGGGGCAGGGATGCGGTGGCCGTGAGATGTCGCAGCATGTGCTTGCGCATGCAGACGAACGACACATCACGGACGCGAAGTCGTGTGGTCCTGGCCTCCCGGTGCCGAGGTCAAGCGCGCGGCGAGGGCTCATGCCCTCGCGCGAGCGACGGGGTCAATCAGCCGGTCCCCGAGGAGAGCGCGAAAGAAGCGTTAAGACCGCCGCGCAGGGAATGCCGGTTGATCGGCTTTGCCTGTGGTACCTGCCGCCTGCATTTTTTTCAGCAGGCGGGCCATGGGTGGTGTGCCGAGTATGAACGACAGCTTGGAGGTGGAAGTCCTCTATCCAGCCTGATGGCGGCGAAGGATTAGCGAAGCGCAAGGGCGTCATCGCGAGGTGGGGTCTGAAGACAGCGTGGAGCAAAGCCGCGGCCCGATGAACAAACATCGGATGTGAGGCCTACCCGGCCGGACGAGCGAGCCACCAATCGCGAAGTCCACGGTCATCAAGGGGCGGGGTGGTAGATCCGACGGGCATGCGGTGAAGGCGGTCGGTCTTACCTCGGGAGATCTGCGTCGTGTCCCGGCAACGGGACTGAGGTCGTTGCAAGGCGATCTGAACGCGACGCAGAAGTCAGCAGAGGGCATAGTAGGCGGCAGCGTACCGCCGAAGGCCCGAACGATGGAAGTTCTGGTGGAGCGGTGATCTCGCACGACCCAATGCGGCAGGAAGCTCAGAGCAATCTGAACCCTCGCCCCGGACCGAGGGGTGAAGCCCCGCGGGCCGGCGCCGGGGCGGCCGAAGCTCGCGCGGCGAAAGCCTGTCTCGATCAGACGGCGGTCGCGGGACCGTCGATGGAAAGGATCGTCGCACGTGAGAACCTGAAGAAGGCATTGGACCGAGTGAAGCGCAACAAGGGCGCGGCGGGGGTCGACGGGATGACCGTGGATGATCTGCCGGCCTACCTGAAGGTGAACTGGCTCGCGATCCGCGCCCAACTGCTCGACGGCACCTACAAGCCGCAGCCGGTGCGGCGTGTCGAGATTCCAAAGGCATCGGGCGGCGTCAGGCTGCTCGGCATCCCGACGGTGCTCGACCGCTTCATCCAGCAGGCGGTTCTGCAGGTGCTGCAAAGCGAATGGGATCGGACGTTCTCCGAGACGAGCTTCGGCTTCCGGCCGGGCCGCTCGGCGCATCAGGCGGTGGCGAAGGCGCAGACCTACATTGC
Organism: Bradyrhizobium sp. SZCCHNRI3043; assembly: GCF_032377735.1. Lineage (NCBI taxonomy): Bacteria > Pseudomonadati > Pseudomonadota > Alphaproteobacteria > Hyphomicrobiales > Nitrobacteraceae > Bradyrhizobium > Bradyrhizobium sp. SZCCHNRI3043. The sequence goes on along the minus strand of NZ_JAUHID010000005.1, from coordinate 372,623 downwards.
GTCCCGGCACGCGGTCGTGGTGGATATCGATCTGGAGAAGTTCTTCGACCGGGTCAATCACGACATCCTGATGGGGCTGGTCGCCAAGCGGGTTGCCGACAAGCGACTCCTGAAGCTGATCCGCGGCTTCCTGACTGCGGGCGTGCTGGAGGGAGGGCTGGTCAGCCCGACGGAGGAAGGAACGCCGCAAGGCGGGCCGCTCTCGCCGCTGCTGTCGAACCTGATGCTGGACGTGCTGGACAAGGAGCTGGAGAGGCGAGGTCATCGCTTCGTGCGCTATGCCGACGACTGCAACATCTATGTGCGCAGTCGGAAGGCGGGCGAGCGGGTGATGGCGAGCATCGAGAGATTCTTGGAACGGCGCCTCGAGCTCAAGGTGAACAGGGCCAAGAGCGCGGTCGCCAGACCGAGCCACCGCAAGTTCCTGGGCTTCAGCTTTACGCAGGGGAAGAAGCCGCGCCGGCGCATCGCGCCCGAGGCCATTGCCCGTTGCAAGGCGAGAGTTCGGGAGCTGACGGGGCGACAATCTGGCCGAAGCCTGGAGCAGATCATCGAGAAGCTGGCGCTGTATCTGAAGGGATGGCGCGGCTACTTCGGGTTCTGCGAGACGCCGTCGGTGTTGCGCAAGCTCGATGAGTGGATCAGGCGGCGGTTGCGCGCCGTCGTCTGGACCCAATGGAAGTGCGGTCCTACTCGCTTCGACGAGCTGCGACGCCGCGGCGTCGACCGGGAGACGGCGCTTAAAACCGCCGGCAACCCACGTGGTCCCTGGCGGCTCGCCAACAGCGCCGCACTGGCCAACGCTCTGCCAAGGTCCTTGTTCGCCTCACTCGGCCTGCCTTTCCTCGCAGCCCGCAAAGCCGCTTAATCCGCCGAACCGCCGTATACGTGATCCGTATGTACGGTGGTGTGGGAGGGGTGGAGTCGCGAGACTCCCCCCTATCCCGATCGGCCAGCACCCGGCATTCCCTGCGCCCTCGACCTCAACGAGGGTGAAATCGACGATCATGACTCGGGCATATCGTGCCGCGAGAACGACGAGTTGCATCCAGCCCTGTCAGCGCGCGCGTTCGGGGCTTCCGTAATTCTACGGGCGGGACAATTAACGCGGCTGAAGCAGCCGGTCAGGCATGGCAAGGGATCACAAGGAAGGTTCTGCGCGCTCATGAATTGGCCTGGGGATCCCACGCGCTCGAAGCGAACGGCCGGTGGCAGCCCGCTGGGTGCCTTCTTCCTTTGGATCGGCGGCTTCGGCGCCATCGAAGGTCTCGACGATGAAGCGCTGACCGAGCGCGATCGCCGGCGCATCCGGGCGCAGCAGGTCGATGCCGTCGCGCGCCTCGTCCCCGTGACCATCGGCATCAATTTCGCCAACGCGGCGATCATTCTCGGCGTGTTCTGGAACACCGTCTCCAATCTCTTCCTCATCGCGTGGGGCGCCGCGATCGCCGTGGCCGGCGGCATGGCGCTGCGCGGCTGGTGGCGCGCGCGCAAGTCGCGGCCGCAGGAGGCGTCCGAACGCGCCATCTCCCGGATGACGCTGCAGGCGTTTTTCTTGGCGACCATCTGGGGATCGCTGCCGCTGATCGTGATGCCGCAGGTCGATCCGCATCTGCAGATCATCGTGGGCTCGCTGATGACCGGGATGATCTCCGGTGGCGCGTTCGCGATGTCGAGCGTGCCGCGGGCCGGCCTCGCCTACACCTGGACCCTGATGCTCGCCTCGGTGGGGTCGCTGTTTCTGTGCGGCGGCGCGACCTATCTCGTGCTCGTCGTGTTCCTGCTGCTCTACACCTCGTTCATGGTGCGTCACCTGGTGTCGCACGGCAACGTGTTCCTGGAGAACCTGAAGGCGCAGATCCGGCATGAGCGCCAGAACGAGACGATCTCGCTGCTGCTGAAGGAATTCCAGGAGAACGCCGCGAGCTGGCTGTGGCAGACCGATGCCGAGGGCCGTCTGATCGACGCGCCGCAGCGTTTCGCCGACGTGGCGCAGCTTCCGCTCGATCAGCTCAAGGGCGAGCGGCTGATCGATACGCTGAAATATCTCTGCCCGACGGATACGGCGACGCTTTCGACTCTCGCCGACCGCATGGCAAAGCGGCTGTCGATCCCGGAGATCCTGATCCATGTCGTGGTCGCGGGCGGCGAGCGCCGCCGCTGGGCGCTGACGGCGCGGCCGGCGCGCGACCATGAGGGCAAGTTCGCGGGCTATCGCGGCTTCGGCCGCGACGTCACCGAGCGCTGGCGGGCCGAGCAGGCGGAGGCCGAGAGCCGTGCCAAGTCCGACTTCCTGGCGATGATGAGCCACGAGATCCGCACGCCCATGAACGGCGTGCTCGGGCTCGCTTCGACCCTGCTGGAGACAAGGCTCGACGATGAGCAGCGCCACGCGGTCATGACGATCCGCGAGTCCGGCGACAATCTGCAGCGCATCCTCAACGACATCCTCGATCTGTCCAAGCTCAATGCCGGCAAGCTCGAATTCGAGACGGTGGATTTTTCGCCGGCAGCTCTGGTCGAGGCGGTCACCGCCATCATGGGGGTCAATGCGAAATCGAAGAGCCTGCTGGTCAACGCGGACATCGATCCGAAGCTGCCGCCGGCTCTGAAGGGCGACGTGGCGCGCATTCGCCAGGTCCTGATCAATCTTGCATCGAACGCGGTGAAGTTCACCGAGCGCGGCGGCATCACCATCGCCGTGGCCTGCCGCACGCGCGACGACCACAAGGCGACGATCGAATGGCGGGTCTCCGACACCGGCATCGGCATTCCCGCCGATCGGGTCGGCAAGCTGTTCACGGATTTCGCCCAGGCCGATGCCTCGATCAACCGCCGCTTCGGCGGCACCGGGCTGGGGCTTGCGATCTCCCGGCGCATCATCGAGCAGATGGGCGGGGTCATCGCGGTGTCGTCGGTGCAGGGCGAAGGCTCGACCTTCCGCTTCAGCCTGACCTTGCCGTGGAGCGACAAGCAGGTGTCGGGTCAGCGCGCCGACCGTGTCGGCGCCGGCGACCTCAAGGCGCGGATCGGGGCGCTCGGCCGTCCGTTGCGCGTCCTGATCGCCGAGGACGACGCCACCAACCGCATGGTGGTGTCGAAGATGCTGCAGGAGTTCGCGGTCGAGAAATGCATCGTTCCGGATGGCTTGCAGGCGGTGAAGGCGGCCGACGAACAGGAGTTCGATCTGGTGCTGATGGATGTCCGCATGCCGGAGATGGACGGCATCACCGCGACCCGGACCATCCGGGCGAGGGGCGGGCGGCTCGTCGGGCTGCCGATCATCGCGCTGACCGCGAATGCCTTCCCGGACGACATCAAGCAGTGCCGCGAGGCCGGCATGACCGACTTTCTGGCTAAGCCGTTGCGCAAGCCGGCCATGGTGTCGGCGATGCTGAAGGCAATCGGAACGCCCGCACCGAGCGTTGAAGGGCCAACGCTTGCGCCGTCCGACGGCCCTGCCGTCATCGCGGAGGTCTGACCGATACGACGGAGGCTAGACCGAGAAGCTGGTGCCGCAGCCGCAGGAGGCGGTGGCGTTGGGATTATTGACCCGGAACGAGGCGCCCATCAGGTCGTCGACGAAATCGACCTCCGAGCCGGCGAGGAACGGCACCGAGGCCGGATCGACCAGCACCACCGCGCGATCGCGCTCGATGACGAGATCGTCGTCCGCCTTGGCGCGGTCGATGTCGAACTTGTACTGGAAGCCGGAGCAGCCACCGCCTTCGACCGAGATGCGCAGCATCGCGCCGGCGCTCTCCTTGCCGAGGATCTCTCCGATGCGGCGGGCGGCGCGTTCGCTGATGGTGACGGGGCCGGTCGAGGCATCAGTCATGGCAATGGGTCTCCGGGAGGCGCGTCATGCCCTATTCATTTGGTGCCGGGCACTCCCCATAGTTAAGTGGGCTCCGTCGAGGAATCAAACCGCAAAAGGAACAATCGCCCGTGTCGGTCGGAATGGCTGCCCCCCGCGCTCCCTATTCCTGCGATCCCGATCGCAGCCGGGGCCGCCTGTTCGCCGAGCCGCCGTCCCGCACCCGCAGCCCCTTTCGCCGCGATTGCGACCGCGTGATCCATTCGACCGCCTTCCGACGGCTCAAGCACAAGACCCAGGTGTTCGTTTTCCACGAAGGTGACCACTACCGCACCCGTCTGACCCATTCTTTGGAAGTCGCCCAGATCGCCCGCGCGCTCGCCCGCCAGTTCGGCCTCGACGAGGACCTGACGGAGACGCTGGCCCTGGCGCATGATCTCGGCCATCCGCCGTTCGGCCATGCCGGCGAGCGCGCGCTGAACCGCTGCATGGCGGACCATGGCGGCTTCGACCACAATGCCCAGACATTGCGCATCGTCACGTCGTTCGAGCAGCGCTACCCGGATTTCGACGGTCTCAACCTGACCTGGGAATCGCTCGAGGGCATCGTCAAGCACAACGGGCCGTTGCAGGCGCCGATCCCGCCGGGAATTACCGAGTTCAACGCCCGGTTCGACCTGGAGCTGTGGAGCTACGCCTCGCTCGAGGCCCAGGTCGCGGCGCTGGCGGACGACATCGCCTATGATGCCCACGACATCGACGACGGGCTGCGCGCCGGCCTGTTCACGGTCGACGACCTCAAGGAGATTCCGCTGCTCGCGGCGATGATCGCCGAGATCGACCGCCAATATCCGGCGCTCGATCCGATCCGGCGCGGCGCCGAGCTGGTGCGCGAGCTGATCTCTTACCTGATCGCAGCCGTGGCGGCCGAGACCGAGCGCCGGATCGCGCGGGGGCAGCCGATGTCACCTCACGACATCAGGCGGCACAGCGGGCCGCTGGTGGCATTTCCGGCCGATGTGGCCGAGCACGAGGCGACCATCAAGGGGTTTCTCTGGCAGCGGATGTACCGTCATGAGCGGGTGATGCGGGTGATGCGCGATGCCGAGCGCATCGTCGCCGACCTGTACGGCCGCTACCATGAGGACGGTTCGACGCTGCCCGTGGGCTGGCTGGACGGTTGCGAGGGCGAGGGCGATCGGGCTCGCCGCATCGGCCACTTTATCGCCGGAATGACGGACCGTTTCGCCTTAACGGAGCACCACCGGCTTTTTGACTCGACTCCGGATTTGCGTTAGGCGGCGGCATGGTCGAACAAGCTTCCACCCCTTACCTTTTTGCCGACATGCTCGCGCGTGTCCACGCCATCTGCGCCGCGCTCGCCAAGCAGGGCGGCTGGCCCGAGGGCATCGATTTTTCGCGCGTGGTGGTCGAGCCGCCGCGCGATCCGAGCCATGGCGACATGGCCACCAATGCCGCGATGGTGCTCGCCAAGGAGGCGAAGGCCAAGCCGCGAGATCTCGCCGAGCAGATCGCCGAGCGGCTGCGTGCCGACGAACTCGTCGCCAAGGTCGACGTCGCCGGTCCCGGCTTTATCAATCTGACGCTTCAGCCGGTGGTCTGGGCGCAAGCGCTCGGCACTATCCTGCGCGAAGGCGCTGCTTACGGCTGCGTCGCGCCGGTGCCCGGCGCGCCGAAGGTGAACGTCGAGTACGTGTCGGCCAATCCGACCGGGCCGATGCATGTCGGACACTGCCGCGGGGCCGTGTTCGGCGATGCGCTATGCAGCCTGCTGCAGTTCGCCGGGCGCGACGTCACGCGCGAGTACTACATCAACGACGCCGGCGCGCAGGTCGACGTGCTCGCGCGCTCCGCCTTCCTCCGATATCGCGAGGCGCTCGGCGAGGATATCGGCGCGATTCCGGATGGGCTCTATCCCGGCGACTATCTCAAGCCGGTCGGGCAGGCGCTCGCGAGCGAGTACGGCGACAAGCTCAAGGCGCTCGCTGAGACCGAGTGGCTGCCGATCGTACGCGACAAGGCGATCGCGATGATGATGGCCGAGATCAAGGACGATCTCGCCGCGTTGAACATCCGTCATGACGTGTTCTTTTCGGAGCGCTCGCTGATTGCAGGTAGCACCAACAAGGTTGCCGACACGATCGAGTTCCTGCGCGAGCGGGGCGACGTGTATGAAGGCCGTCTGCCGCCGCCAAAGGGCGCGCCGGTGGAGGATTGGGAGGATCGCGAGCAGCTCCTGTTCCGCGCCACCGCCTATGGCGATGACGTCGATCGTCCACTGATCAAGTCGGACGGCAGCTACACCTATTTCGCCTCCGACATTGCCAACCACCGGCACAAGTTCGAGCGCGGCTTCGCTGACCTGATCGACGTATTCGGCGCTGATCACGGCGGCTACATCAAGCGCATGCAGGCGGCGGTGAAGGCCGTCACGGCTGCGCAGGCAGTGCTCGACGTCAAGGTCGTGCAGCTCGTCAAGCTGTTGCGCAATGGCGAGCCGGTGAAGATGTCGAAGCGCTCCGGCGACTTCGTCACCTTGCGGGAAGTTGTTGATGAAGTGGGGCGCGATGCGGTCCGTTTCATGATGCTCTACCGCAAGAACGACGCCGTGCTCGATTTCGACCTTGCCAAGGTGATCGAGCAGTCGCGCGACAATCCCGTGTTCTACGTCCAGTACGGCCACGCGCGAGGGCATTCGATCTTCCGCAATGCCCGGGAAAGCCTGCCCGAATTGCCGGAGGCGGAGGGCGCGCGACTCGCATTCCTGGCGCAGGCGAATCTCGAAAAACTATCCGACCCGGCTGAACACGACCTCTTGAAACGGCTAGCGCTGTACCCACGTACGGTTGAGAGCGCGGCCGTAGCGCATGAGCCGCACCGGATCGCCTTCTACCTATATGAACTTGCAAGCGAATTTCACGCCCTCTGGACGCGGGGGCGGGATTTGCCCTATTTACGCTTCATTATCGATGATGATGCAGAATTGACCAAGGCACGTTTGGCCATGGTTCAGGGCGTCGTCTCGGTTCTGGCGTCGGGACTTGCGATCTTGGGCGTTAATGCTCCTGATGCAATGCGCTGATTGGGGGAAACACACGACTTCAGTTGGGGGCCTCAATCTGGCAGGGTCCGCCTTAGGACGCATATGCGGCTCACCCGCAGGGACGCTTCATCACGATGGCTGATCGTTACCAGGACAGACCCTTTCCCGCTGATGGTTTTGGCCGTGGTGGAAACCAGCAGGCCGATGCCGATCCGCTCGCCGAACTCGCTCGCCTGATCGGGCAGAACGATCCTTTTGCCGCGTCGGGCCGGGCAACTCCTCAACCTCAGTCGCGTCCGATGGTGCGCCCCGCCGCGCCCGCGCCAGAACAGCCGGTTCCCGGCATGCCTCCTGCCGGCGCTCCGGCCTGGATGCAACGTGCCCAGCCTGCCGCCGCCAATCCCTTCGCCGACATCGGCCGCGAGCCGGCGCCGGCACCGCCGGCCTTTCCGGCGGGCTATCAGGATCCGCGCGGCCAGCCGGGCTTCCCGGACCAGGATTTCGCGCCCGCGCCCGCTCCCCGGCAGCAGCAGGGTTATCCGAACGCGGAGTTTGCCGACCAGCTGTCCAAGCTCGACTACAGCGTCGGGGAGTCGCGCCACGGGTTCGCCGAAAACGACCGCGACTACAACCGCGACAACGGCTTCGATGACAACGAGCCGGACTCCTCGCGCTATGACGATGCGCTGTTCGGGCAGATGGGCTCGGGACAGCAGGGGTTTCAGGGCGACAACGATTTCCAGGACGGCCAATACGGCTATCAGGACGGCTACGACGAGGGCGAGGAAGAGGAGCGGCCGCGGCGGCGCAGCGGCATGAGCACCGTGCTCGCGGTGTTGACCCTTGCAGTGGTCGGCACCGGCGGCGCCTACGGCTACAAGACCTACATCTCGTCCGGCCGCACTGGCGAGCCGCCGATCATTCGCGCCGACAACAGTCCGACCAAGATCATGGCCCAGCAGGATCCGACGCCGAAGGTGCCGGATCGCCTGCTCGGCAATGACGGCGGCGAGAAGCTGGTGTCCCGCGAGGAGACGCCGATGGATCTGAACGCCCGCGGCGGCAATCCGCGCGTGGTGTTCCCGCAAATGAACCAGAATGCGGCTCCGCCGCCGGTCAGCGCCGGGGCGGCCCCGATGTCGCAAATGGCCAACGCCAATGGCATTTTGCCCAACAGTGATCCGCGTCCGATCAAGACGCTGTCCGTGACGGGGGGCAATCAGGCCGCAGCGGCCGATCCGCCGATGCCGGCGACGCCTGCAACCAAGCCGGCGGCGACGCCGAAGGGCCGCAAATCGCCGGCCAACGCCAACGCGTCGGCCGCCAACGACAGCCCGATGCCGCTGACACCGCAGGCCGCAGCACCGGCGCGCATCGCCGCGGCCGTGCCGGTCACCGAGCAGACCCAGAATGATCGTACCGGCGGCTATCTGGTCTCGATCTCGTCGCAGGCCAGCGAGGCGGAGGCGATGTCGTCCTACAAGGCGGTGCAGGACAAGTACGGCGCCGTGCTGGGCAAATATGAGCCGATCATCAGGCGGATGGATCTGGGTGAGAAGGGCGGTGTCAGGTACCGCGCAGCCGTCGGGCCTTTCGCGACGAAGGAAGAGGCCAACAAGATGTGCGGATCGTTGAAAACCGCCGGCGGACAGTGTTTCCCGTTTAGCAACCAGTAAGGCTTGCTTGACCGCCCCCGAGGCGGGGTCTATGCGGCCCGCATGACCATGCGGGCTTTCATTACCGGCATCTCCGGGCCTGATCTCACCGACGCCGAGCGCGCGTTCATCCGCGAGTTCAGCCCCTGGGGTTTCATCCTGTTCAAACGCAACGTCCAGTCACCCACCCAAGTGACTGCACTGGTTGAGGAATTAAGGGCCTGCGTCGGCCGCGCCGACGCTCCAGTCCTGATCGACCAAGAGGGGGGCCGGGTGCAGCGGCTGGGGCCGCCGCATTGGCCGGCCTATCCCGCCGGCGTGGTGTTCGACCGTCTCTACGATCTTGATTCGGCCGCAGGCCTCCGTGCCGCTTGGCTCAGCGCCCGCCTGATCGCCGACGACCTGCTCGCGCTCGGCATCACCGTGGATTGCCTGCCGCTCGCAGACGTCCCTGTTGCCGGCGCCGATGCCGTGATCGGGGATCGGGCCTATGGCACGACGCCAGAAAAGGTGGCGGCGATCGCCCGGGCGGTGACGGAGGGGCTGGAGCAGGGCGGCGTGCTGCCGGTGCTGAAGCACATTCCGGGGCATGGCCGGGCCGCCGCCGACACCCATTTCCGGCTGCCGACCGTGGACACGCCAGAAGCGGAACTCGACGCAACCGATTTCGCCGCCTTCAGGCCGCTGGCCGACCTCCCGATGGCGATGACTGCACATGTTGTGTTTAGCGCAATCGACGCCGCCCATCCGGCCACGACTTCTGCGACAATGATCGAACGGGTGATTCGCAAACGGATCGGGTTCCAGGGTTTGTTGATGAGTGATGACGTTTCCATGAACGCATTGGCCGGATCGATCGCCGAGCGCACGCGTGCGATCGTGGCGGCCGGCTGCGACATGGTTCTTCACTGCAACGGCCGACTGGACGAGATGCAGGCGGTCGCGGCCGAGACGCCGGAGCTGGCCGGCCAGGCTCTGGTTCGCGCCGATCGCGCGCTTGCGGCGCGCAAGGCACCCACAGGCTTCGATCGTGACGCCGCGCGCGGCGAGCTCGACGCCTTGATCAACCGGCTGGGACCCGCGAGCGCATGACCGCTGAAATTCTGTCGTTTGAAACCGGCCGGCCCACCACGGAGCTGGCCGAGGCCGAACCGGCGTTGGTCGTCGACGTCGAGGGCTACGAGGGCCCGCTCGATCTGCTGCTCGCGCTGGCGCGGCAGCAGAAGGTCGACCTCGCCAAGATCTCGATCCTGGCGTTGGCCGACCAGTATCTCCAGTTCATCGAGGCCGCGCGCAAGATCCGGCTCGAGCTTGCAGCCGACTACCTCGTTATGGCGGCTTGGCTCGCCTTCCTGAAGTCGCGCCTCCTGTTGCCCGAGCCGCCAGCGCAGGAAGGGCCGAGCGCCGAGGAGATGGCGACCGCGCTCGCCAACCGGCTGCGCCGCCTGGAGGCGATCCGCGAGGCCGCCAATCGTCTGATGAATCGGCCGCAGTTCCAGCGCGACGTGTTTCCCCGCGGCAATCCGGAAGAGATCGCGGAAGTCCGCCGCCCGAAGTTCACAGCCACCCTGTTCGACCTGCTGTCGGCCTACGCCATTCAACGGCAGGCACGTGTCGTGACATCCGTTCATATGGCCAAGCGCACCGTCTGGTCGCTCGCTGAGGCGCGCGCGTCGCTCGAACGGCTCGTCGGCATGACCGAGGTGTCGGACGACTGGGGATGTCTCGACGACTATCTCCTGAGCTACGTCGCCGAGCCGGCCCAAAAGGCTACCGTCTTCGCATCGAGCTTTGCGGCCGTGCTGGAGCTGGTCCGCGAAGGGCAGCTCGAGCTGAACCAGAAGCAGGCGTTCGCGCCGCTGTATTTTCGTAAGCGTCCACCGATCCAGCCCGGCGCCATGGCTGCGCCGGACTTGACGGTTGAGTAACGAAGAAGGAGACCCTGCCATGGCAAGCTTGGCGGAACTGCGCATGGAAGAGCCCGACGAGATCGCGACGAGCGAGCCCGAGGTGCGCCCCGAAGAGTTGCGCATCCTCGAGGCACTCTTGTTTGCCTCGGCCGAGCCGCTCGAGCAGGCCACGCTTGCCAAGCGTATGCCTGAAGGTGTCGATATCAAGGCCGCGTTGGCGCAACTGCAGGCGGAATACGCCAATCGCGGCGTCAACCTCGTGCGCGTCGCCAACAAGTGGACCTTCCGTACCGCCGGTGATCTCGCCTGGCTGATGACGCGCGAGAGCACCGAAACGCGCAAGCTGTCACGCGCGGCGATCGAAGTTCTGGCCATCGTTGCCTATCACCAGCCGGTGACGCGTGCCGAGATCGAAGAGATCCGCGGCGTCGTCACCTCCAAGGGAACGTTGGACGTTCTGTTGGAGACCGGCTGGATCAAGCCACGCGGGCGCCGCAAGACCCCGGGCCGTCCGCTGACCTTCGGCACCACCGATGCGTTCCTGGCCCAGTTCAGCCTGGAGACCCTGGGCGATCTGCCAGGCCTGGAAGAGCTGAAGGGCACGGGCCTGCTGGATTCCCGCCTGCCGACCGGCTTCACCGTCCCGACGCCATCGGACGATCCGACGCTCCGGGAGGACGAGGAGCCGCTGGATCCGGGCGATCTCGATCTGGCGCTTGCGCCGGCGGTCGAGGCCGAACCTGGCGAGGCCGAAGCCGCGGAAGACGAAACGGCCGAGATGGAAACGGTCGCAGCCGACACGGCTGCGGCCGAGGTCGCCGAAGGCCAGATGGCGACCGCCGAGGCCGCTGTTCGGGACGACACCTCGTCGCAGGTCGCCATTGGCGATCTGGAACTGCCGGGTGCCGATGCGGAAACCGAGATCACCGAGGTGGACTTGGCCGTCGAGGAGATCGAGGTCGGGCCGGACGACGGGGCCGTTATCGAGCTCGTCGAGCTGTCTGCCGACGCTGACGCTCAGGTAGACGACGAGGCAGAGGCAGAGGCCGAGGTCGACGCGGCGGATGAGGAGATCGACGCGGCCGATGACGCGCACGACCGCGATACCGACGACAACGGCTCGCCGCACTAAAACTAGCGGCCGGGGCTGTTAACACTCGCGTTATTGCGTAGGTCCGGCCTCGATTTGTCGGACCTTAAGTGCTTGTTTTTGGAGGCGTTGGCGCCTACCTTCCGCCCAGATCGGGCTGTCCGCGCGCTATTTTGGCCAGTGACAGGCCGCGTTCGTGTTGCTGTTTCGCAATCGAATGCTAGAAGCGAAGTGTCGCGGTCAAGTCCATGGATATGGCGCGGTTTCGGCGGTAGCGTCGACGGGCAGTCGGGTGAAGGCTGCGCCGGTGTTTGGAGGGTTGCAGGATGGGTTCGCTTAGCATTTGGCACTGGATCGTCGTGATCGCGGTCGTCCTGCTGTTGTTCGGGCGCGGCAAGATTTCCGATCTGATGGGCGACGTCGCGCAGGGCATCAAGGCCTTCAAGAAGGGCATGCAGGACGACGACAAGGCGCCGGAGAAGACCGAGCCAGTCAAGTCGATCGACCACGGCGCGACACCTTCGGCCACCCGCACGGATGTCGGCAGCAAAGCCGTTTGATCTGCGCGTGAAAGGCGCGGGCGGCGCGCTCCCGCAGAGACGGCACCGGGACCTGTTCGGACAGACCCGGGCAGGCGGGATCAGAGGCGTCGTCGCGTAGGCGGATTGTTTCATGTTCGATATCGGCTGGAGTGAGCTGCTCGTCATTGGGGTCGTCGCGTTGATCGCGATCGGTCCCAAGGAGCTTCCGGGCGTCCTGCGTATGGTCGGGCAATGGATCGGCAAGGCGCGCCGGATGGCCTCGGAGTTCCAGGGCCAGTTCCAGGAGGCGATGCGCGAAGCGGAGATGGCCGACCTCAAGAAGAGTTTCGATGAGGTCCGCGAGGCGGCCAGCGGTTTCACCCCGACCGGCGTGATTTCCTCGTTGCAGCGCGACGTCGACAAGGCGCTCGATATCGAGGGGATCGACAAGTCCGCCGAGCCGGCACCAGCATCGGACGTGGCTGCTGCTTCGCCCGAGCCTCCTGTGATGACCCCGACCACCCCCGAACCTCCAGTGGCCGAGACCTTCGGAGAGCCTGAAGTCCATCAAGCCGTGGGCGAGCCGCTGGCGATCGTGCGTGAAATCAAGCCCGAGCCGCAGCCTGAAATGTCTGCGTCAGCAGAAGCTGAACGTCTGAAGGACGCCAAAGCGTCATGACCGTCGAAGATATCGAGGCCAGCAAGGCCCCGTTGATGGATCACCTGATCGAGCTGCGGTCGCGGCTGATCAAGGCACTGCTCGGCTTCGGCGTGGCCTTCATCTTCTGCTTCTTTTTCGCCAAGCAGATCTACAACATCCTTGTGCTGCCGTTCGTCTGGGTGGCAGGGGCCGAGAACAGCAAGTTCATCTACACCCAGCTGCTCGAATATTTCATCACGCAGCTCAAGCTCGCGATGTTCGGCGCTGGTTTCATCTCGTTCCCGATCATCGCGACGCAGATCTACAAGTTCGTGGCGCCGGGGCTGTATCGCCACGAACGCAATGCTTTCCTACCCTACTTGATAGCGACCCCCGTCTTCTTCGTGCTCGGCGCCATGCTGGTCTATTTTGCGGTGTGGCCGATGATCGTGCGCTTCTCATTGGGCATGCAGCAGCTCGGCGGCCCCGAGACGGCGCAAATCGCGCTGATGCCCAAGGTCGGCGAATATCTGTCGCTGATGATGTCGCTGATCTTCGCCTTCGGCATCGCGTTCCAGCTGCCGGTGATCCTGACCCTGCTTGGTCGCATCGGCATCGTGACCTCGCAGATGCTGAAAGAGAAGCGGCGCTATTTCATCGTCATCGCCTTCATCATCGCCGCCGTGCTGACGCCGCCGGACGTGCTGAGCCAAGCGTCCTTGGCGATCCCGCTGCTGGCCCTCTACGAAGGCGCCATCATCGCGGTGGGGATCGTCGAGAAGCAAGCGGCTGCGAAGTCGGGCGCCGGCACGTCGTCCGGCTCCGGCAATCTGCCCAGCAATCCGGCCGAGTAGGGCCGGGCTTCCCGCCTGGCCTGGCCTGTTCCCATCCGCTGCCATTCGCGGTAGTGCAAGCCGGCCCGTGACCCCGGGCGACTCGCCGAGATCTTTTCGTCTCCAGGACCGAACGACCATGCACGACATCAAATCGATCCGCGACAATCCGCAAGGTTTCGATGCGGCGCTGACGCGCCGGGGTCTGTCGCCCCAGTCGTCGCAGCTGCTCGCCATCGACGAACGGCGTCGCGCTGCGATCCTGGCGTCCGAGCAGGCGCAGGCGCGGCGCAACGCCGCCTCCAAGGAAATCGGCGAGGCCAAGAAGGCCAAGGACGACGCGCGCGCATCGGCGCTGATGGAGGAGGTCGCCAAGCTCAAGACCACCATGCCGGAGCTCGAGGCGGCCGCGAAGCAGGCAGATGAGGAGCTGGCGCGCGAGCTCTCGGCGATTCCCAATTTGCCGCTCGACGAGGTGCCGGACGGCAAGGACGAGCACGACAATGTCGAGCGCCACATGTTCGGCGCGCGGCGCAACTACGCCTTCGCGCCGAAGCCGCATGATGATCTCGGTGCGGCTCTTGGCACCATGGACTTCGAATCGGCTGCGAAGCTGTCGGGCGCGCGCTTCGTCGTGCTGAAGAGGGGCCTGGCGCGGCTCGAGCGCGCGCTCGGGCAGTTCATGCTCGACCTGCATACCAATGAGCACGGCTACACCGAGATCAATCCGCCGCTGCTGGTGCGCAACGACGTCATGTTCGGTACGGGCCAATTGCCGAAATTCGAGGACGACCAGTTCTGGGCCGTGAAGGGCGAGCTGATTGCAGCGCCGGATGATCGCCTCAAGACCGAGCGGCTGGGTCTCATTCCAACTGCCGAGGTGGCCCTGACCAACCTGGTCCGCGAGTCCATCGTTGACGAGAAGGAGTTGCCGATGCGGCTCACGGCGCTGACGCCGTGCTTTCGCGCCGAGGCCGGAGCAGCCGGACGCGACACCCGCGGCATGATCCGTCAGCATCAGTTCACCAAGGTCGAGCTGGTGTCGATCACGACGCCGGAGACCAGCAAGGACGAGCACGAGCGCATGCTGGCCTGCGCCGAGGAAGTGCTGCGCCGGCTCGATCTGCACTATCGCGTCATCACGCTGTGCACCGGCGACATGGGCTTCTCCTCGCAGAAGACCTACGACATCGAGGTCTGGATGCCCGGGCAGGGCGATGGCGGCGCCTTCCGCGAGATCTCCAGCTGTTCGGTGTGCGGCGACTTCCAGGCACGCCGCATGGATGCACGCTATCGCGGAAGCGACGGCAAGCCGCGCTTCGTCCACACATTGAACGGCTCGGGCACGGCAGTCGGCCGCGCGCTGATCGCAGTGATGGAGACCTATCAGCAGGCCGACGGCTCGATCGCCGTCCCCGATGTGCTGCAGCCCTATATGGGCGGCCTCAAGGTGGTGGCCGCGGAGCCATAGCGCCGCGGCAAATTGCATCCGCCCAGGTCGCCGCCATTGTGTGGGCGCCGACGGGTCGTATCCTCGGTTCTGTTCAGCAATTGCTTTTCAGATACCGGCATCATGGCTCTGCATCGGGATATTTTCTGGATCGGACGGCAATGGGCCGTCACCGGCTCCGGCATCCAGGCGGTCGATCAACGCCTGAAGGGAGCATTCGATATCGATCGTGCAGCGGTGTGGCATGATGGCCCGCCGGAGGCCCTGCGCCATCAGGCCTGGTTCAACGCTGCTGATTTCGACAAGGCGCTGGGTGTTGCGCGGGCCCGGTTTCCGGCGCCGCCGCTGGCCGAGTCCGCTGTGCCTTCGCCGGTCCCTCCGCCAGCGTCCCATGTGTCCGTCACCCCCGCCGCGTTGCTCCGGCTGGGTACGCGAGGGAAGCTCGCCAGGTTCCTGCCGCAGTGGCGGATTCGGCCCTGAACCACTGCCGAACCCGGCTCGAGGCGGCGGGTTTGCCTCGATGTCGCGCAGCAGATAAGACACCGCGGCAATCGTCTTGAACGGGATGGAAAGGTGGCCATGCGGATTCTCTGCACCAATGACGACGGAATCCATGCGCCGGGTCTCAAGGTGATCGAGGAGGTCGCACGCGCCCTGTCCGACGACATCTGGATCGTGGCTCCCGAACTGGACCAGAGCGGCGTGTCCCATTCGCTCTCGCTCAATGACCCCCTGCGGCTGCGCGAGGTCGGCCCGCGGCATTTCGCGGTGCGCGGCACGCCGACCGACTGCGTCATCATGGGGGCCCGTCATATCCTGGGGGCGAAGCTGCCCGACGTGGTGCTGTCGGGCGTCAACAAGGGCCGTAACGTTGCCGAGGACGTCGTCTATTCGGGCACCATCGCCGGCGCGCTCGAAGGCACCATTCTCGGCTTGCCGTCGTTCGCCCTGTCGCAGGAATTCAGCGTCGCAACGCGTGACAAGCCGTCCTGGGACACCGCGCTCAAATTCGGCCCGCAGATCGTGCGCAAGGTGCTCGAAGCCGGCGTACCAAGGAATACGGTGATCAACGTCAACTTCCCAGCCTGTGCGCCGGAAGAGGTCAGGGGCGTCGTGGTCACCCGCCAGGGCAAGCGCAATCTCGGCTTCTTGAAGGTCGACGAGCGTCGCGACGGCCGCGGCAATCCCTATTTCTGGATCGGCTTCGACCGCGCTGCCTCGCTCGACGTGCCCGACGAGGGGACGGACCTCGCGGCCCTCGCGGCGCACTACGTGTCAGTGACTCCGCTTCGCCTGGATCGCACGGACGAGGCGTTCTCCGGCAAGCTCAGCGACATTCTGGGCTGAAGCGCCGTCTACCCCTGTGGCTCAGCGCCACGCAGCGCATGGTCGATCGCCTTTCCGAGCGTCTCGAGCTGGAACGGCTTCTGCAGGGCCGGCCGGTCGCGATATTCCTCCGGCAATCCCGACGAGCCGTAGCCGGTTGCGAAGATGAAGGGCCGGTTGCGCGCCTTGATGAGATCGGCCACCGGCGAGATGACCTTGCCGTTGACGTTGACGTCGAGAATGGCGACGTCGAAAAAGGTGCTCTCGGCCAGCCGCATCGCTTCGCCGATTTCGCCGGCCTCGGCCGCGACGGTATAGCCGAGCTCCTCGAGCATGTCGGCCACCATCATCCGGATCATGACTTCGTCTTCAACCAGAAACACAGAGCCGCGCGGCGGCCGCGGTGCAGTCATGATGTCAGTCCTTGCCCATACCCGATTTGACGCTCGCAAATAACGGCTTATGGCGCAACGTCAACAATGTCATCTTTCACCGCCGTGCGGCGTGGGCAGGCTCGCCCATAAGGTGAACGAACCGGACCCGACTTGGTTCCTCGTGCGGAACGCGGTCGTCGTTGGGACCATGTCGGTGCGTAGTTGCGATGTGTGCGCGGAAATTCGGTGCGCAACCCTCGCCCCGCAGGTAAATTGCCCACGAGCCCACCAACCGACATCCCGATGCCCCCAGCCGCTCCTCCCGAGAAAATGATGTTTCAGCTGACCCTGCGTCGGCGGGGGATCAGCGATCAGGCGGTGTTGCGTGCGATGGAGGAGGTGCCCCGGGAAGAGTTCGTTCTGCCGGCCGACCGCCCGGACGCCTATCGCGACAGCGCGATGGCGATCGCTTGCGGGCAGACCATCAGCCAGCCGTTCGTCGTGGCCTACATGACCGAACAGCTCAAGCTGCAAAAGACCCACCGCGTGCTCGAAATCGGCACCGGGTCCGGATATCAGGCCGCGATCCTGTCCCGGCTTGCGGCTCATGTCCTGACGGTGGAGCGCTTCCGGACATTGGCCGACAAGGCCAGGGAGCGGCTGGAGAAGCTCGCCTGCTTCAATGTCGAGGTCATGCTCGGCGATGGCTACGCGCTGCCGCCGGGGGGCGGCCAATTCGGTCGCATCATCGTGACCGCGGCGATGGACGAGATTCCCCAGAGCCTGCTCGACCGGCTGGAGCCGGACGGTATCCTGATCGCGCCGGTCGGGCCGCAACACGGGGTGCAGACGCTCGTCAGGATCACGCGAACGGGCGATCGTTTCGACCGAAAAGAGCTCGTCGACGTGCGATTTGTGCCGGCAATTCCGGGGATTGCGCGCGAACTTTAAACGTGCGGATCAGCAGGCCGCACAACGCTTTATTCGCGGCTTAAGCGCTTATTTACCGCGGCTGTGTTTACTCGAATTCGTTGTTTGTTGCGTACGAGTGAGTAACCATGCCCACTACCGTCGAGTTGCTTCGCTCGCGCCGCCTGCCGCAGGTTGCGGCATTGGCGCTGATGTCGTTCGGCGTCGCCGGCTGCAGCGCCGACATGTCGACGCGGCTGTCGCAGACGCAAAACCCGTTTTCAAACCCCTTTGCATCCGATTCCACGGGGTCGGTGCAGGCGCAGCCGCCCCGGCAGCACCAGCCCTACACGCCCGCTCCGGCGCCGGCCTACTCGTCCTCGGCGCTGCCGCCCCCGGCGGTCGGGGCTCCGCAATCCTATCCGGCCGGCGGCGGTGCGGGAGGCGTATCCTCGGGCGGGCGCGGCGTCGCATCCTATGCGCCACCTGCTGCGGTCCCCGTGGCTGCACCCCCGGTCGCTGCACCCCAATCCTATGCACAGCCGGCGCATTCCTATGCTCCGCCGGCCCAGCCGCGCCTCGAGACCACCGGCACCGTGCCGCCGCGTTCGGTCGCCGCCGCGCGTCCCGCCAGCGGCACCAAGATCATCGTCGGCACCAGCGATACGCTCGACATCCTCGCCAAGCGCTATCGCGTGACACCGGCTGAGATCCTGGCTGCGAACGGCTACAAGGGCCCGCGCGCGTTGTCGCCGGGCCAGCAGCTGATCATTCCGCATCCCGGCACGGTCGCGGCTGCGCCCGCGGCCCAGCCCGTTGCTGCGGCGCCAATGGTTGCGCCGAAGCCGGTGGCGGCCGCAGCGCCCGCAGCTCCGGCCACCGTCCACTTCGTCAACCGCGGCGAGACACTCGCCAGCATCGCCCGCCAGAATCATCTGACGGCGGCTGAGCTCGCCCGCGCCAACAATCTCGATCAGGCTTCGCCGCTCAAGCTCGGGACCAGGCTGACCGTCCCTGGCAGGGCCGTGGCGGCAGCTGCGCCGGTGGCTCCGGTCGCAACCGTTCCCCAGGCGGTTGCGACCGTGCCGGCGCCAGCGCCGACCACACGGGTCGCGACGGCCGCCGGTCCGGTCCAGACCGCCCGCCTGGCCCAGGCCAATCCGGCACCCGAGAAGGAGGAGGAGCCGGCTCGGCCGGCCGAGACCACCAGCTCGCTGCCGACATTCCGCTGGCCGGCGCGCGGCAAGGTGATCACGAGCTATGGCGCCAAGACCAACGGCAAGTCCAATGATGGCATCAACATCGCCGTTCCCGAGGGCACCCCGGTAAAGGCGGCCGAAGATGGCGTCGTCGCCTACGCCGGCAATGAATTGAAGGGCTATGGCAATCTGGTCCTGGTGCGGCATTCCAACGGCTACGTCACCGCATATGCCCATGCGAGTGAGCTGATGGTGAAGCGCGGTGATCCGATCAAGCGCGGCCAGGTCATTGCCAAGTCGGGTCAATCGGGAGAAGTCGGATCGCCGCAGCTCCACTTCGAGATCCGCAAGGGATCGTCGCCGGTTGACCCGCTGCAATTCCTCAACGGGGCGTGAGGTCCGGTCGTTTGACCTCACGCAATCGTGGACGACACGGGGCCGCGCAGATTACTGCGCGGCTTTTTGCGTTGTCAGCCGCACGCCGAGGCGGCCCGCCAGATCTTGCGTGAACTGCCACGCGACGCGGCCCGAGCGCGAGCCGCGCGTCGTGGCCCATTCCAGCGCCTCGCGCTCCAACTGATCCTCGGCGACCGCGATGTCGAAATGGCTGCAATAGCCTTTGACCATCGCGAGGTACTCGTCCTGGCTGCAGCGGTGGAAGCCGAGCCACAGTCCGAAGCGGTCGGACAGCGAGACCTTTTCCTCGACCGCTTCGCCCGGATTGATCGCGGTCGAGCGCTCGTTCTCGATCATGTCGCGCGCGAGCAGGTGGCGCCGGTTCGAGGTGGCGTAGAGAATGACGTTCTCGGGGCGGCCCTCGATGCCGCCTTCGAGCACGGCCTTCAGCGACTTGTAGGACGCGTCATTGCCGTCGAACGACAGGTCGTCGCAGAACACGATGAAGTGGAACGGCGCGGCACGCAGGATGTCCATCAGCGCGGGCAGGCTCTCGATGTCCTCGCGATGAATCTCGATCAGCTTGAGCCGGTCCGCCGGCTTGCGGGCGACATTGATGCCGGCATGGGCGGCCTTGACCAGCGATGACTTGCCCATGCCGCGCGCGCCCCACAACAACGCGTTGTTGGCCGGCAGGCCGTTGGCAAAGCGCTCGGTGTTCTCGATCAGGATGTCGCGCATCCGGTCGATGCCCTTGAGCAGGTCGATCTCGACACGGCTGACGCGCGGCACCGTCGAGAGCCGGCCGTCCGGATGCCAGACGAAGGCGTCGGCCGCGTTGAGGTCCAATGCCGGCGCGGCACCCGCATGGGTTGTTGCCAGATGCGTCGCAATGGCTTCCAGCGCACGGGCGATGCGCTCGGCGATGTGGTCGGGAGCAGGGCCGGCGGGACGTTTTGCCGCGACCTTAGCCGGCTTTTGCGCTGCGGGCTTGGAGCTTTTTTGGAGACGTCTGACGACGGTTTGGGCGGGACTGCGGGACGGGGCTTTGGCTGGTTTTTTCGACATGCTGCAAGTTCCTGATGGGGCAGCCATATCGGGCCTCGCCCGCTGCCGCAAGCGGGGCGAAATGAAGGGGCGGGGCGCCTTGCTATTGGGACTGCTGCCGCTATATTCCGCGCGAAATTCGCAAGAGGCCGGCCCGCGCCGAGACAAGCGTGGTTCGCCGGCTATTCCCGTCTCACCGGGCGCTGCCCACGAGGATCGACCACATGCTGATCACCCCTGCCTATGCCCAGGCCGCCGGCGCTGGCGACACCAACAGCATGCTGATGTCGCTGCTGCCGTTCGCGCTGATCTTCGTGATCATGTATTTCCTGATCCTGCGGCCGCAGCAGAAGAAGGTCAAAGAGCACGCCGACCTCGTCAAGAACGTCCGCCGCGGCGACACGATCGTGACCCAGGGCGGTCTGGTCGGCAAGGTCACCAAGGTCGTCGATGACGACCAGGTCGAGTTCGAGATCGCCGACGGCATTCGCGTGCGCCAGATGCGCCAGATGATCACGGGCGTCCGCACCAAGGGCGAGCCCGCGAAGGCAGATGCAAAGGACGACAAGAAGGACGAGAAGGCCGCGAGCTGATCGTCGGCCTGGCCAGTTGAACGCCAGCCGTCGCTCTTTGTGATGTTCTGATTTTTCGGGCCGGCTGCGGCCCTTACGGACAACCTCCATGTTGTATTTCACGCGGTGGAAGGCGCTGGGCATCATTCTCACGGCGCTCGTCGTGTGCCTGTGCGCGGTGCCCAACTTCTTCTCCGAAGCAACGGTCAAGACCTGGCCGTCCTGGGCGCAGCGCCGGCTGGTGCTCGGCCTCGACCTGCAGGGCGGCTCCTATCTGCTGCTCGAGGTCGACTCCAACTACATCAAGAAGGAGCGGCTCGATGCCGTGCGCGACGACGTTCGCCGCACGCTGCGCGATGCCAAGATCGGCTACACCGGATTGGTGAGCCGGGGTGATGGGGTCGAGGTCCGGATCACCAAGGAAAGTGACACGGGAACTGCGATTTCCAAGCTGCGCGATCTCTCGCAGCCGCTCGGCGGGCTGCTCGGCTCCAGCGGCCAGCGCAGCCTCGAAGTCAGCGATGCCGGTGGCGGACTGGTCCGGCTGACGATCCCGCCGGCGGCCATCACCGAACGCATCCGCCAGACCATCGAGCAGTCGATGCAGATCGTCGAGCGCCGCGTCAACGAGCTCGGCACCGTGGAGCCGGTGATCCAGCGCCAGGGCAACGACCGCATCCTGGTGCAGGTGCCGGGCTTGCAGGATCCGACGCAGCTCAAGAACCTGCTCGGGCGCACGGCCAAGATGGAATTCCGGATGGTCGATACGTCCGTGCCGGTGGATCAGGCGGTGCAAGGGCGGGTGCCGCCGGATTCCGAGGTGCTCCAGAGCGCATCGCCCCCCAACCAGCCCTATGTCGTGAAGAAGCAGGTGCTTGTCTCCGGCGGTGATCTCTCCGATGCGCAGACCGGCTTCGACCAGCGCACCAACGAGCCGATCGTCACCTTCCGCTTCAACTCGGCCGGCTCGCGCAAGTTCGCGCAGGCCACGACCGAGAATGTCCAACAGCCGTTCGCCATCGTCCTCGACAACAAGGTGATCTCGGCGCCGGTCATCCGCGAGCCGATCACCGGCGGCTCCGGCCAGATCTCCGGCAATTTCACCGTGCAGTCCGCCAACGAGCTCGCGATTCTGCTGCGCGCCGGCGCGCTGCCGGCGCCGCTCACGGTCATCGAGGAGCGTACCGTCGGTCCGGGCCTCGGCGCCGATTCGATCGCCAAGGGCGAGCTCGCATCCTATGTCGGCTCGATCCTCGTCATCGTGTTCATGCTCGTGACCTACCGGCTGTTCGGTGTGTTCGCCAACATCGCCGTGGTGGTGAACGTCGCGATGATCTTCGGCGTGCTGTCGCTGTTGAATGCGACGCTGACGCTCCCGGGCATCGCCGGCATCGTGCTGACGGTCGGCATCGCCGTCGACTCCAACGTGCTGATCTATGAGCGCATCCGCGAGGAGCTGCGCGGCGGCCGCAATGCGATCTCGGCGATCGACGCCGGCTTCAAGCGCGCATTGGCGACCATTCTCGACTCCAACATCACCACCTTCATCGCCGCCGCCGTGCTGTTCTATATCGGCACCGGCCCCGTGCGCGGCTTCGCCGTGACCTTGGGCATCGGCATCCTCACCACGGTCTTCACCGCCTTCACGCTCACCCGTCTGATCGTCGCGGCCTGGGTGCGGTGGAAGCGGCCGCAAAGCGTGCCAATCTAGGAGCTACTGTGACATACTGGGTTCTCATCGGGCTTGGCATCCTGATCGCGGTGCTGACGGTGGTCAGCGCGCTCGGCCTGCTGCCGTCGCTGCGCATCGTTCCCGACGACACGCATTTCGATTTCACGCAGTTCCGCCGCATCAGCTTCCCGATCTCGGCGGCGCTGTCGATCCTCGCGATCGTGCTGTTCTTCACCCATGGCTTGAACCTTGGCATCGATTTCCGCGGCGGCACCTTGCTCGAGGTGCGCGCCAAGTCCGGCACCGCCGACATCGCGGCGATGCGCGCGACGCTGGCGACCCTCGGTCTGGGCGAGGTGCAGCTGCAGCAGTTCGGCGGGCCGGCGGGGGTTCTGATCCGTGTTGCCGAGCAGCCGGGCGGCGACGCTGCCCAGCAGGAGGCCGCGAACAAGGTGAAGGCGGCGATCGGCGATTCCGTCGAGTATCGCCGAGTCGAGGTGGTGGGTCCGCGCGTTTCCGGCGAGTTCCTAGCCGTCGGCATGCTCGGCCTGATGCTCGCGATCGTCTCGATTCTGATCTATCTCTGGTTCCGGTTCGAGTGGCAGTTCGCGCTCGGTGCCATGATCGCCAACGTCCACGACATCGTGCTGACGATCGGCTTCATGTCGATCAGCCAGGTCGATTTCGACCTCACCAGCATCGCGGCGCTGCTGACCATTCTCGGCTATTCGCTCAACGACACCGTCGTCATCTACGACCGTATCCGCGAGATGTTGCGGCGCTATAAGAAGATGCCGATGCCGCAGCTGCTCAACGAATCGATCAACTCGACCTTGTCGCGCTCGATCATCACGCACGTCACGGTGACCCTGGCGCTGCTGGCATTGCTCTTGTTCGGCGGCCCGGCGATCCACAGCTTCACCGCGGTGATGATGTTCGGCGTGGTGCTGGTCGGCACCTACACCTCGATCTTCATCGCCGCGCCGATCTTGATCTATCTCGGCGTCGGAGCCGTTCGGGGTGATCAGGCCGACGAGCCGAAGAAGAGGCCTTGATCGGGACTTGAGCCGTTGGACCCGAATCGGGGCTGAGAGGTTGGTCTCGCATGGCAACTGACGCTCCGCATTTCCCGCGGTCCGCGCCGATCGACGGTTATGGCAAAGGCGGCTTCGCCTTTGCCGGCATGTCGCATCGCGGCTCGCTGCTGTGTCTGCCGGATTCGATCTGGGCCTGGGACGTCACCCAGCCGAGCCAGATCGACCGCTACGCGTTGCAGCGCGTTTTCGACGCAGCCAACAAGATCGACACACTGATCGTGGGGACCGGAAACGATGTCTGGATCCCGCCGGCACCGTTGCGCGCGGCCTTGCGGGGCGTGAACGTCGTGCTCGATGCGATGCAGACCGGTCCCGCGATTCGCACCTACAACGTCATGATCGGCGAGCGGCGGCGGGTGGCGGCAGCGCTCATCGCCGTCCCATGAGCGAGGCCAGCGCCAACAGCGACGCCGCGTTCTGTGCGAGCCTCGTTCGGGAGCATGATTTCGACCGCTACGCCTCGACGCTGTTCATGGCGCCCGAGCACCGGCGTGCGCTGTTGTCGCTATACGCATTCAACGTCGAGGTCAGCCGCATTCGAGATCTCGTGTCGCAGCCGCTGCCGGGCGAGGTCCGCCTGCAGTGGTGGCACGACACGCTGACGGGTCATGAACATGGCGGCGCGGAGGGAAATCCCGTTGCAGCCGAATTGCTGCTCACCGTGCAGCGCTTCGCGCTTCCGGTCGAGCGGCTGACGCGCCTGATCGATGAGCATCAGTTCGATCTCTACAACGATCCGATGCCGACGATGGCGGCGCTGGACGGCTATCTCGGCGACACGCGCGGCGCGCTGTTCGCGCTGGCGGCACAGATCATTGCGCCGCCGTTTGCGGAGGCGGATCACCTCGCGCACCATGCCGGCATCGCGCAAGGGTTGCTCCAGGTGATCGCATCGCTGCCGCGCGATGCCGCCCACCGGCAGCTCTATGTTCCGCTCGATCTCCTCGCGCGCCATGGCGTCAGCCAGGAGGAGATGTTCGCAGGCAAGGCATCATCGGCGATTCAGGATGTGATCATGGACCTGCGTGGGCAGGCCCGGCAGCATCTCGATCACACCCTCGAGCTGGCGCGTCAGGCGTCGCCGGCGGTGCGGCCGGTTCTGCTGCCGCTGGCGCTGGTCCGGCGCGACCTCGCGCGGGCCGATCGCCGCACCGACGATCCGTTTCAGCCGCAACCCCGCTCGCGCCTTGCGACGTTGTGGACGCTGTGGCGCGCTGCGAGGACGGCGAGTTTTGGCGCGCGCTGACGCTCTCGCGGGCTCAAGCCGAGGGCATCGTATTCCAGAGTGGCGGGCTGTGAAGGAGTCTCGGCATGTCTGGCGGCTCGTGCCGGTGGATCGTGCAGCGGGTGTCCCAGACGACGAGATCACCGGACCGGCAGGTGTGGGCCCAGCTGAACTCGGGCCGCTCGGCAAGCTGCCAGAGATCGTCGAGCAGCGCATCCGATTCGTCCTGCTCGAGACCGACGACACAGGAATGGCGGCGCTGCCCAAGCGCGAGCATCGCTCGGCCCGTATCGGAGTGATTGCCGACCAGCGGATGCACGGGGCCTGCGACGATGGTGCGACGGCCATCATCGGCGGTGTCGCTCGCGACATGACGGACCTTCAGATGAGCGACGCGGCTGCGCAGCGCCGGCGAGAGCGCGTCATAAGCGGCGTAGAGGCTGCAGAACGACAGCCTGCCGCCCAGCAAGCTGCCGGGGGAGGTGTAAAATAGATCCGCGTGACCGAAGCGACGACTGAAGGCCGCGATGTCACACTCACCAAGACGCTGGCCGCGCACGAGCAGGACCTGGTGCTTGAGCAGCGCGCGCATGAACGAGGCGAACGCCCAATCGTCGAAGGATCTGAGATCGACATTGCAGACCTCGGCACCGAGTGTCTTTCCCGTCGGGATGACCTGGATGAGGCTGCTTTCGGCGCTTCGAGCAACGTTGCTTCTGAGACTCACTTGCGTCATCTCCCAAGTTTCACCAGCGCCTGCAAATCAACCATCGTAATTTGTCGGGGGTGTTTCGGCTCGGAGGCAATTCGCGGAAGGATCGCGGCACGATCTGGCGATTGTCGGCACACTCTGCCGCTCTGAGTCGGAAATTGGACGCTTCAAGGCGACGCGCGAGGAAATATCCAGCATCCTGCAACTCATTCGCAGGCATTCTGGCGCTTGATCGTGCGGATGCCCGCGCGCAAGCGAATCAGTGCGGGCGATCTGTTCCCTTGATCTGGGTTCGATGCATGATTCGCCGCGCATGATCATCGAACGGATCGCGCCGATGCATGGTGCAGCGATTGTCCCAGATGACGAGGTCGCCGACCTTCCAGACGTGCTCCCAGGCGAATTCCGGACGAGCAACATAGGTCCACAACTCGTCGAGCAATGCTTCCGACTCGGCGAGCCCGAGGCCGACCAGATAGGCGTTGCGCCGGCGGCCGAGATAGAGCATCTGCCGGCCGGAATCGGGATGCGTGCAGACCAGCGGATGGATCGCGCCCGGCGACGTGCGCGGATCATCGGTCGGCGCCACACCCTGCCGGACGAAGCCGCCGCTGTTGTAGGTGCCGTCATGCTTGATCTTCAGATCCGCGATGCGGCGCTTCAGTTCAGGAGGAAGGGAGTCGTACACGGCATACATGCTGCAGAACGACGTATTGCCGCCGACGGGTGGAATTTCCAGCGCGTAGAGCGCGCTCGCGATCGGCGGCGTGTCGAGATATGACATGTCCGTGTGCCACACCGCTTCGCCGGCGCCGAGGCTGCCGATCGCCTCGCCGTTCACCTTCACGTTCGACACGATGTAGATTTCGGGCAGACCGTCGACGAAGCGGCGCCCATTCTCCTGCACCGGCGCCCAGTCGAGATCGCCGAAGCGGCGGCTGAAGGCGATCAGGTCCTGGTCCGTCAGACCCTGGCCGCGCACCAGCAAAACGGAGTGCGTGTGAAAGGCACGGAGCAGGGCGCTGAAGCCCGCATCGTCCAGATGCTTGAGATCGACATTTCGAATCTCGGCACCGAGTTGCCGGCCGGTCGGAATGATCTCGATGTTCGACGACCGAGACGTGGTGGCTGCGCGGCTCTCGACGTTCATTGCCAGATCCTCCCAAAGGACATTGCATTCGCAGGATACAATGGTCGGACCGCGAAGTCTCGTCCGCTCAGGCCGAAGGCAGTTTCAGGTCCGCCTCGAAATTGAACCGGTCGCGCAGGTTCTTGCGCGAGTCCAGGATGTCCTTGAGGAAAGCGCGATCGCTGTCGCTCGTGAGCATCGGCTCGATCAGGTCGATCTGGTTCATCGCCACCAGCTGCAACAGTTCAGTGCGTGGCCTGCCGCTGGCGTCGCGCGGCAGGGCATGCACGACCTGGATATGCTCCGGCGGCTTCGGGCCCTTGGCTGAAGCAAGCTCGTTTTGCAGCTGAGTTTCAAGCATCGGCTGCTCTCCCTCGACGAACGCATAGAGCCCGACGCCGGTCCGGCGATCGGCGAAGGCAACGATCGCGGCGTCGCGCACGGCCGGGTTCTTCCGGATCATGTCCATCAGCACCGGCGCATCGTTGACCAGGCGTCGTCCGCCACCCTCGCGGTCGGTGAAATTGAAGATGCCGCGCGTGATGGCGCGATACACCTTTTTGCCGGTCATCAGCCAGATGCGCGCGAACAGCGATTTGCGCGCCAGGATTTTGCGCTCCTTCGGCGTCAGCGCCTCGGGCGCGTAACTCCGCTTATGCTTGAGCAGATGACGCAGGTCCTCATAGGCCGCGATCCGGAACAGCCGGCTGCGGCTCTCGAAGCAGGCGGCCAACTGGAAATCGGTCACGTAGCAATGGCCGTCGTGACCGACGAGCCAGTTCTGCTCCTTGGCGAGATCGTTGTGCGTGATCCCGGCGCGATGCAGCCGGCGCATCATCTGTTTGGCCGAGCGGAAATAGGCGACGTTGCCGTGCGGCTTGGCCAGATGCAGCGCCACGCCATTGATGAAGCCGCGGATCAGCGCGCGATCCCCCGCCCATAGCAGATCAGGGCCGGCGTTGAGCCCCTTGGCGCGCATCAGCGCCTTGCGCTCGCGCGCGAACAAATGCCGCGCCAGCACGAACGACCACCACGGCACCTCGTCGAGCCGGCGCAGCACGGCGTCGACATCGCCGGCCTCGCTCTTGAAGCGGCCGCGCTCGACGGTCGAGAACACGTCGCGCTTGAGCAGCACACCTTCGCTCCAGCGCGCCGCCAGCAGGGCGGAATCGGTCTTCGGCAGGCTCATCGTACTCTCACGCAGCGGCCGCGACGGGCAGGTGCTCGGCGATCCAGCGGTCGAGATCGGCCAGCGCGCGGGCGCTCATCGCCTGCTTCTTCGCCACCGTCTTCTCATTGCCCTTCAGCCGCGTGCCGTCGGGCTTGCGGGTCGGGGCCGTCGCCAGCGGCGGGAACAGGCCGAAATTGATGTTCATGGGCTGGAACGAGCGCGTCGCTCCATCGATCGTTTCGATATGGCCGCCAGTGATGTGGCCGAGCAGGGCACCGAGCGCGGTGGTCGGAGGCGGCGGCAGCAGATTTGCGCCACGTGTCTCCGCGGCGGCGCAGAGCCCGGCGATCAGGCCGATGCTCGCCGACTCGACATAGCCCTCGCATCCCGTCATCTGGCCGGCAAAGCGCAGCCGTGGCTGGACGCGCAGGCGGAGCTGCGAATCCAGCAGTTTCGGCGAGTTGAGGAAGGTGTTGCGATGCAGGCCGCCGAGCCGCGCGAATTCCGCGTTCTCGAGGCCTGGGATCGTGCGGAAGATCTGCTGCTGCGGGCCGTATTTCAGCTTCGTCTGGAACCCGACCATGTTGTAGAGCGTGCCGAGCTTGTTGTCCTGGCGCAGTTGCACGATCGCGTAGGGCTTGACCGTCGGATTGTGCGGATTGGTCAGGCCGACCGGCTTCATCGGGCCGTGACGCAGCGTCTCGTGGCCGCGCTCGGCCATCACTTCGACCGGCAGGCAGCCATCGAAATAGGGCGTGTTGGTCTCCCACTCCTTGAAGTCGATCTTCTCGCCCGCGAGCAACGCCGCGACGAAGGCGTCGTACTGCTCTTTCGTCATCGGACAGTTGATGTAGTCGGCACCGGTGCCGCCCGGACCGACCTTGTCGTAACGCGACTGGAACCAAGCGACCGACATGTCGATCGTGTCCTTGTGCACGATGGGCGCGATGGCGTCGAAGAACGCGAGCGCCGTCTCGTCGGTCAGGTCACGGATGGCCTCGGCGAGCAGCTGCGAGGTGAGGGGACCGGTGGCGATGATCACCTTCTCCCACTCCGCGGGCGGCAGGCCCGCGATCTCGCCGCGGCGCAGCGCGATGCGTGGATGGCCTTCCAACGCGCTTGCGACGGCCGCCGAGAAGCCGTCGCGGTCGACGGCCAATGCGCCACCGGCCGGGACCTGGTTGGCGTCAGCGGCCCGCATGATCAGCGAGCCCAGCCGGCGCATCTCGGCATGCAGGAGGCCGACGGCGTTGTTGGCGGCATCGTCGGAGCGGAACGAATTCGAGCAGACCAACTCGGCAGGCGTTGCGGTCCGGTGCGCCTCGGTCATGCGGTCCGGCCGCATCTCGTGCAGCACCACGTCGACGCCGGCCTCGGCCAGCTGCCAGGCGGCTTCGGATCCGGCGAGGCCGGCACCGATCACGTGGACGGTATTCGAAGGTGATTTGGTCCCTGTCATGCGCGGGACAGGTAGCGCTTTTCCCGAGCGCTGCAAATGCGCCAGTGGGGTTCAGCGTGAGAAACCGGGCGCGTGTGTTTCGTTGCGCCAGGGCCTAGACACGGCAACGCCCGCAGCGAGGCGGGCGATGTCCGGTAGATATCGGAAGAAGGCTGATCAGCCGTTGTAGTGACCGGCAGCAACGCGCGGGATGTCCGAACGATCGAGACCGATGTCGGCGAGTTCGCGATCGCTGAGCTGCGACAGCTCGGCAACGTTGCGCTGATACTCACGGAACGCCTGCACCATGCGGATGAGCGAGAGCAACATGAGAAATCTCCTTTAGTTCGCGATTCAGTTCTTCGTCGGAACCTCATCGTTGAAATGAACATAGAAGAGCTTATTGCGATGCGGAAGCGTGAATGTTGCGATGCAGCTAAACCCCGGACGCATAGCTTGCATAACCCTTGAGTAAGAATCGGGCAGGCGCCCGGCAGCTCAGCGACCCGCGCAAGGCTCCGTATTCATGCAGATTTTCGATCGCCCGTTCGAATTGCCGGATCGAGCAGTGCCGGCTTAAAGGCTGGTCCAGGCACGAAACCATTGCCCGACATACACCTCACGAAACGCATGGGTTCATATAATGAACATAAATTCATTATGTACGCTGCGCCTCTCAAATCGATGATCGCCATCACGGACCGCTCGCGCGGATTTCACTTCGCGGCATATAACGAAGGGTGCGACAAAGTGTCGCGGTGCTGGGCAATGATGCCGGCGCCGTCGCACCAGCGAGGAAAAACAATGAACAAACTTTTTGGGGCCGCGATCATCACTGCGGCAATTGTGGCGGTCGGTCCGGCTCAGGCGGCGCGGATGCATGGCGCCGGCTGTAGCGGGGCCAATCTGGAAAAGACCGAGACGGCGATCGAGGCCATGGCCGACGGCGACGCCAGATATACCGCGCAGAAGGAGATTGCGGCAGCGCAGGACGCGCTGCTGAGCGGCAAGATGGGCGCCTGCAGCGTGCACCTGACCAAGGCGATGCAGGCCGGGATGATCAAGTAGCAGGCGCATCTTTCGCATCATCGAACGAACGGCCGGTCGCGATGCCGCGATCGGCCTCATTCCTGACCCGGGCTACGGCGCCCGCGCCAGCTGGGTCGCGAAGGTCGCGACCGTCCGCGCGTAGACCTCGCTCTTGTTCCACTGCTGGATGACCGCAAAATTCGGGCCGCCGGGCTCCCAATCCTTGCCCTTCTGCCAGCCATAGCCCTTCAAATAGTTCGCGGTGGAGGCGAGAACGTCGGGCGCGCTGCGGATCAGATCGCGCCGGCCATTGCCGTCGAAATCGACGGCGTATTTGATCCAGGACGACGGCATGAACTGCGTCTGACCGATCTCGCCGGCCCAGGCGCCGCGCATTTCGGCCGGCTGAAGGTCGCCGCGGTCGACGATCCGCAGCGCATCCAGCAACTCGCCGCGAAACTGCTCGGCGCGGCGGCAGTCATAGGCCAAGGTCGCGAGCGCACGGATGGTCGGAAACTTTCCGACATTGACGCCGAAATCGGTCTCGAGCCCCCAGATCGCGACCAGCACCTCGCCGGGTACGCCGTAGCTCTGCTCGATCCGCGACAGCACCGAGCCGTATTGCTTCAGCATGTTGGAGCCGCGGGTCATGCGCGGCGGGATCATGCGCCCGGAGAATTCCTCGAAGGTCTGGCTGAACACCTTCTGACCGCGGTCGCGGTTCAGCACGCTTTGGTCGGGCGTCACGCCGGTCAGCGCCGCATTGATCGTGTTTTGTGAGATGCCCTTGGCCGCAGCTTCGGTCTTGAACTCGGCGAGCCAGCCGTCGAAATTGCCGCTGCCGCAGGGCACCGCGGCGCGCGCTGGTGCTGACAGGGTGGTGAGGGCAGCGAGGCAGGCAAGAGCGGAAACGGCGAGAACGCGAGCAATCATCGAAACACCTGGACGGCAATGGATTCAAAAAGCGTTGCTGGGCGCGCTCCATGTCGGGCGTAACCGCGGCAGCAACAAGGCCTTTCGATCACATTGGCGTCGGATTTCGTGAGCGCTGCAACACGCTGGCGGCTTCTCGAGGCGACCGCCGGCCTGGGAGGCCGGCGGCCGTGACAAACTCGTCGCTGCGTCCTCACATCCCGTCGCGCGAGCGCCATGGGAACAGGTTCGCCGGGAAGTCGGCCGCGGGTTTGGAGCCGCGCGGGGCCGGCGGCACGATCCGGGCTGCGTCGGGATTGATCGCGATGGCTTCGCGGTAGAGATGCCAAGTGGCGTGGCCGAGCACCGGGATCACAACGGCGAGCCCCAGGAAGAACGGAATCGTGCCGGCGACCAGAAGCACCGCGACGATGAGGCCCCAGGCCGCAACCGGAACGGGATTCTTGGCCACCACGCGCAGCGAGGTGACGACTGCTTCGAGCGCGCCGGCGTGTCGGTCGAGCATCAGCGGGAAGGAGACGACGCTCAGGCACAGCGCCAGCAGCGCGAACAGGAAGCCGACGCCGCAGCCGACCGCGATCAGCCACCAGCCTTGCGGCGTCGTGAACACCCGCTGCAGGAAATCGCCCGCGCCCGTCGCGCCGCCATAGCCGAACACTGCGACGTAGATCGCCTGCGCGGTCGCGACCCAGGTGACGAACAGCGCGAGCAGCAGCGTGCCTAGTCCGAGCATCGAGCCGAACGACGGCGACCGCAGCACCTCCAGAGCATCCCAGGCACTGGTGTCCTCGCCGCGGTCCCGGCGGCTGCTGAGCTCATAGAGACCGAGCGCGGCGAATGGGCCGAGCAGGGCGAAGCCCGCCGCCAGTGGAAACAACAGCGGCAGCACCGCATAGCCGAACACCGCGCGCGCGATCACCAGGCCGAGAACGGGATAGATCGCACATAGCATCACGGCGTGACTCGGGACGGCCTTGAAATCGTCCCAGCCGAGCCGCAGCGCGCGCATCAGGCTCGACATGTCGATCGTGCGAATCGTCAGCTCAGCCGCGACCTCGTCTGCCGCCCGAACGTGGGAGGCGGCATTGCTGTGGTAGGTGGCCATCGTCGTGTGCTCCCTCAACTTGCGTAGGGCGCTACCCAACCACGCAGGCGGGCTGCGCTTCTCGTTGGAACAAATTCGCGGATGGCCAGACGCGACGAACCTCGGGGCGGCCATTCGCGAACGGAAGTCATCAGGATAGTGGCAAAACAGGCCGCGCCTACTCACGCCTCGGTGAGTGCTGTGAATGTCGCGGTGCATTAGAACGGTGCCCGCGACCGAAGAAGCCGAGCCGTCCACGGACAAAGTCATTCCGCCGTCATTCCGCCTTGGGTAAGCTTCACATTCGTCGCCGTGGTCGCCTTGGCAGGCCCCGGCGGGTGGCGGAGCGGCTCTACGGCCGTCTTTGCAACGGAACAACGCCGGCCGAGTTCTTCTTACGATCACCATCCATTGGGAGCCATTGATGAGCATTTTCGGAAAGATCATGGGCGCTATTTTCGGCCATCATGCCGAGGCTGCGCCGGCCGGCGGCAGCACGCCCGCCGCGGGCGGCACCGCGCCGGCAGGCGGTACGGCAGCTCCGACCGGGGGCCCGGCTGCTGCGGCGCAAAACGTCGATGTGGCGGCGATCGTCGACAAGGCCGCGGCTGCCAAACACGAGAAGCTGGAGTGGCGGACCTCGATCGTCGACCTGATGAAGGCGCTCGACATCGATTCGAGCCTCGCCGCGCGCAAGGAGCTTGCCAAGGAGCTCGGCTACAGTGGCGACACCAACGACTCGGCCAGCATGAATGTGTGGCTGCACAAGCAGGTGATGAGCAAGCTCGCCGCCAATGGCGGCAAGCTTCCGCCGGAGATCAAGCACTGAGCGTCGGCCGCCGACGGCCCAAAAGCGAAAGGCCCGCCATCGCGCGGGCCTTTGTCGTCGATATCGTGTCGCGAGAGGTTGCTCGAACGGCTCAGACGTGCACGACGCCGGCGCGTTGCCAGGCCTCGGCGTGCAACTGGTCGCGGTTGAAGCCGATGTCGCGCAGCGTGCGCTCGTCGAGCTGGTCAAGATAAGCGAGCTGGGTGCGGTAGTGGACGTAGCGCTTGAGAACGTCGAAAATGGCAGTGACGAACATGAGCCTCCCCCCACCGGTCTGGTTGCTTGTTCGGCGGGGGATTGCTGATCCATCCGGGTAGCCATTGGGTTAAAGCGCGCGGTCCAATCGTGTTGCTCGGTAATTCTACGGAACGTCACGCCATGATGTCCCGGTTCTCCGGATGGTCGCGGAGGTAGTCTGCGACGAAGCTGCAGCCCGCGATCACCTTGCGGCCCTCGGCGCGGAGCAACTCCAGTGCGCCCTTGACCAGCTCGGACCCGATGCCCCGCCCGCGCAGGGCCGCCGGGGTCTCGGTGTGGGTGATGACGACCGCCTGCGGCGTCGCTCGGTAGTTGGCAAAAGCGATGCTGCCTTCGACGTCGAGCTCGAAGCGGCTCTGGGCCTTGTTGTCGCGGACGGCGGTCATGCTTCTCTACCTTCGTTTCGGTTTGTCGGTCTGCTTGATGAATTCGGCCAGCATTTCGCGGATCGACCAGGGCTTGCCGTCGACGGCGCCGCGGATGTCGTCGATCTTCCATTGGCCGGCATCGCGCACGAAGTCGTAACGGATGACGTTGTCGGCCTGTTCCTTGCGATCGTTGCGATGGCCGGCGATGGTGACGGCGACCGTCGCCTTGTCGGCCTCCTGCTTCTCCGGACTCACCTTGAACGAGGCGACATCCGGATCCTGCGAATTGGTGACGGGATCGAAATCGACCGCGCCGACCTCGCCCTTCGGCGTGCGGGCGTCCATCTTGGCCCATTGGGCGGCCAGCGACTTCGACAGATAGTTCGCGCGTGCCGCCTTGTTCTCGATGACGAAGTTGCCGCCATCCTCGCCCTTGCCCTTGGCGACGCGGGTGTAGATCGCGGTCATGATGCCGGTGGGCTCATTGGCGGCGGGGGCCTGCGCGCGAAGCGGGGATACGGCGAGCACGCCAGCGAGGCCGAGAAGCAGGAAATGACGATTGATCATGGGTGTCCTCAAATCAGATTCGGTGCGCGGTGAAATGAAGGAATGCGCGGCCGGCCTCGGGTTTGTCGCACGGCATCTGCATTCGTTCGAATGACACCGTCGCATGGGAGCGATGGGCAGGCCGCGCTTGCGAGGTCGCGCGGGACCGCGATAAACAAGTGGGAAGGTAACGGGTGGCCGAGACTGCCCGAGAATCGATCGAGGGAACGCTGTCATGGTTCTGTTCATTTGCTGCCGGGATGCGAGGGCTCGTCGATGAGTGGCGCACAGCTGCGGATGTCGCGGCGGGTGATGAATCTCGCGCATATCGTGACGCAGAACGGCCGCCGGCTCGGCGACCGCGTCGGCTTCGTCTGGGGCGAGAGGTCGTGGACCTGGCGCGAGATCGACGCGATGGTCTCGGCGCTCGCGGCGGCGCTGGCCGAGCAGGGCATCGCCAAGGGCGATCGCATCCTGGTGCACTCCAAGAACTGCGAGGAGATGTTCGTCTCGATGTTTGCCGCGTTCCGGCTCGGCGCGGTCTGGGTGCCCACCAATTTCCGCCTGATGCCGGACGAGGTCGCCTACCTCGCGACCGCCTCGGGCGCGAAGGCGTTTCTCTGCCACGGCGACTTTCCGGAGCACGCTGCCGCAGTGACGACTGCTGACTTTACCTGGCGCATCGGTGAAGGCGGCAGCTTCGGCACGGGGGCCGTGGCCGACGCAATGAAGGCGCATGTCGGCGCACACGTCGCGAACGCTGCCGTCGAGCACGACGATCCCTGCTGGTTCTTCTTCACCTCGGGCACGACCGGCCGCTCCAAGGCGGCGGTGCTGACGCATGGCCAGATGGCGTTCGTCATCACGAACCATCTCGCGGACCTGACGCCGGGCACGACCGAGCACGACGCGTCGCTCGTCGTGGCGCCGCTGTCGCACGGCGCCGGCGTGCACCAGCTGATGCAGAGCGCGCGCGGCGCCAGGACGGTGCTGCTGCCGAGCGAGAAGTTCGACATCACCGAGGCGTTCCGTCTCATTGAGGCGCATCGCATCAGCAACCTGTTCACGGTGCCGACCATCCTGAAGATGATGGTCGAGCATCCCGCCGTCGACCGGTTCGATCATTCCTCGCTGCGCCATGTGATCTATGCCGGCGCGCCGATGTATCGCGAGGACCAGAAGCGCGCGCTGGCGCGGCTCGGCAAGGTCATCGTCCAGTATTTCGGCCTCGGCGAGGTCACCGGCAACATCACGGTGCTGCCGGCCGCGGCGCACGAGGAAGAGGATGGACCGGAGGCGCGGATCGGCACCTGCGGCTATGAGCGCACGGGCATGCAGGTCTCGATCCAGGACGATCAGGGGCGCGAGCTGAAGCCGGGCGAGACCGGCGAGATCTGCGTCATCGGTCCGGCCGTGTTCGCGGGCTACTACGACAATCCCGACGCCAATGCCAAGGCGTTTCGCGACGGCTGGTTCCGCACCGGCGATCTCGGCCACATGGACGCGCAGGGCTTCGTCTATATCACCGGCCGCGCGTCGGACATGTACATCTCCGGCGGCTCCAACATCTATCCGCGCGAGGTGGAGGAGAAGATCCTGACCCATCCCGACATCGGCGAGGTCGCCGTGCTCGGCGTGCCTGATCCCGTGTGGGGCGAGGTCGGCGTCGCCGTCTGCGTGGCGCGCGAGGGCGCGGCCGTGCCGAGCGAGAGCGCGATCGCCGGCTATCTCGCGACCAAGCTGCCGCGCTACAAGATGCCGAAGCGGTTCTTCTTCTGGGATGCCTTGCCGAAGTCCGGCTATGGCAAGATCCCCAAGCGCCTGGTGCGCGACGAGCTCGAGGCCCGCGGCCTGCTCGATCTCACCAAACAAGGCTGAGTGCGGATGCGATCCATCACCCAGCCCGGTGTCCCCGTCTCGGACCGTATCCAATGGGTCGAGGCGCGCGGCCGCGCGTTCAGCTTCACCATGGAGCAGGGGCTGCCGCTGCTGGAAGCCGCGCACCGCGGCTTTGCGGCGCACGGCTTTGCCGGCGGCGTGCTCGACATCAGAGGTGGCGCGCTCGGCCCGTTCGCCTATGTGATGCCGGCGTTGTCGAAGACGCCGGATCATGCCGCGTTCTACAGCGAGACCTATCGGCCCGCCGGTGTCACGCATCTGACCACCGCCACCATGACGCTTGGCGTGCGCGACGGCGCACCGTTCTTCCATTGCCATGCGCTGTGGACGGAAGAGGGCGGTCGCAACGGTGGCGGGCACATCCTGCCCGAGGAGACGATTGTCGCGGAGTCCTTTGATGTCGAGGCGTTCGGGCTCGACGGTGCGATCTTCGCGGCCGAGCCTGATCCGGAGACCGGCTTCAAGCTGTTCGGACCGGTGGCGGCGGCACCGCGCGCCGCAAGGACCGATCGCCGCGCCTTTGCGCTGCGGCTGCGGCCGAACCAGGATTTTGCCGGCTGTCTGGAGGACTTCTGCCACGCGCAAGGCATCAGCAGCGCGCGCATCCGCGGCGGTGTCGGCTCGACCATCGGCGCGCGCTTCGAGAGCGGCGTCGTCGTCGAGCCGTTCGCGACCGAGCTGACCATCGCCGCCGGAGCGATCGCACCCGGCGGTGACGGCCTCGAAGCCACGCTCGACGTCGCGCTGGTGGACTACACCGGCGCGTTGGCCCAGGGACGTCTGGTTCGCGGCGACAACCCGGTGCTGATGACGATGGAGCTGGTGCTGGAGGTCGCGGCGTAGCCCGCGTGGGACGGTGGCCGATCCCGCCGCCTTGTGCGAGATTGCCCGCGATGTCACCGAATTTGTGAAGGCGTCATGGCGAGGAAGCAACGTGAGATCCGGCTGCGCGCACCCTATCTGAAGCGGCTGTGGCTCGATCCGGCCAAGATCGCCGACCGCGCTGAATATCCGTTCTGCCTGCCGTTCCTGCAGGGCGAGTTCGAGCTGAGCTTCACGAGCGCCATCACCATCATCGTCGGCGAGAACGGCACCGGCAAATCGACCCTGCTCGAAGGCATCGCGGCGCTGGCCGGCTATGACGAGGCCGGCGGCGGCAAGGGCTACAGGCCGGTGGATCATGGTCGTGCGATCGAGCGCATGGGGGGCACGCTCGGTGCCGCGTTCCGTGCGAGCTGGCTGCCGAAGATCACGCAGGGCTGGTTCTTCCGCGCCGAGAGCTTCTTCTCGGTGGCGCGCTATCTCGACGAGGCCGCGTTGGACGATCCATTCGGAGGGCCGCCGCCCGACTTCCTGTCGCATTCCCACGGCGAGGGCTTCCTGCGCTTCTTCGAGGAGCGCTGCCAGCGCCAGGGCATCTACATCTTCGACGAGCCGGAATCGGCGCTGTCGCCGGCGCGCCAGATCGAGTTTCTCAAGCTGATGCGGCGGATGGACGAGTCCGGTCATTGCCAGGTGCTGATGGCGACGCATGCGCCGGTGCTGATGGCCTATCCCGGCGCGACCCTGCTGCGCCTGACCAAATACGGTCTCGAGAAGGTCGTTGTGCAGGACACCGATCACTTCAAGGCCCTGCGCGAGTTCTGCGCCGATCCCGACGGCTTCGTGCAGGCGGTGCTTGCGGAGTGAGGGCGGGGCGTGGTGCATGAGAGTTGGCGAGGTCGACCAACTTGCTCCGCCGTCATTGCGAGCGAAGCGACGTGTCCGCCGAAGCCCATCGGGCGCAGGCGGAAGCAATCCAGGGCTGCGCAAAGACTCTGGATCGCTTCGTCGCTTTGCTCCTCGCGATGATGGAGAGACATGAGTCCTCGTTCCCGCGTGCGAATGGCGTCCGGGCTTTGCATCATATTCTGCCCTCCTCGAAGTGAGAGGGCGCAGGGAAGGCCGGGCATCCGCTGATGCCCGCGGCCCCCGTGCGGGAAAAATGCACGGGGCAGGAACCACAGGCTCAGCCGAGATGACCCGGCCTTCCCTGCGCGATGGTGTTACGGCTTATACGTGATCTCCTCGGTGCACCGGGCTTTCTGGCCACCGTCACCGGCGCGATGCGTGAGCATCACCACCAGCTTGACCTCAGCGTCGGGAGGTCAGGACCACACGATTTCGCCGTCCGCCGCCGGACCCGTCGTCTGCGCATTTGCGCCGGGCCCGTGACGTCCATCGCATCCCGCACTCAACGCCCGTGACGACCGCGAAGCGCCCCTCTCGTGAGTGCAGGACGCACCCAGAAGAACGCAAATTCCGAAAAAGCGAAAGAAGAATATTTTTCGCGACACGACTGGACAGGGGTGATGGCGCTGATCCCGCGTCGAAATATAGATTTTGCGCGCATGGCCGTTTTGGTGTCAAAACGGTCGCGTCACGCCTTCGCGGCGTGCGCGTCGGGCAAATCAGGTCGCGACGCGGGTGAGGGAAGCAGGGTTTCAGATGTCGGAGCAGGCCAACCGTCACGACGAGCTCGACCAGGCGCTGCTCGCCCTCGACGACCGCGCCATGGTGCTGGAGGAGCTCGACGGCTTCATCGCCGGCCTGCTGGTCCTGCCGGAGCAGGTCCCGCCTAGCGAATGGTTCGCCGCGGCGTTCGGGTTCGGCAAAGGCCGCCACTCGGTGTTTGCGAGCATCGACCACGCCAACGCGGTGCTCGACCTGGTGATGGCGTATCATGACGAGATCGCCCGGACGCTCACGCAAACGCCGGAGCTGTATCAGCCGCGCTATCCGGTCGATCCGATCGACGGCAGTGTGATCTGGGAGTTGTGGATCGACGGCTTTGCTGCGGCGGTGGACCTGCGTCAAGAGCGGTTCAAGGCCTACCGGAACGTCGACGGCGACGTGGGCGAGGCGGCGCTGAGCCTGATGGTGGCGATCGAGCTGGCGCGCGACGAGAATGCCGATCGCGTCGAGAATACCGGGTTCGACCGAGAGGCGGCTGCTGACATCCGTCATGCGGTGCTGACCCTCAACCGTCATCGGCGGAGCGGGGCGCCCGTGCCCGGCGCGCCCGCCTTCATTGAGCAACCCAATCCGTTCGCCTCCTTCGGCAAGGTCGGCCGCAACGATCCCTGTCCGTGCGGTTCCGGCCAGAAATACAAGCGCTGCTGTGGCGCCAATTGACCCGCTTTAGAGCGCCACGACACGGTCTTTTTTGTTGCAACAATCGGGAGCGGTGCAAAGATGGGCCCGCCGCGTGCCAGATGCGCGGGCCAAATGAGAATGGTTGAGGAAACGAGATGAGGATGGTGTTCGGCAAGGCGCTGGCCGTAACGGCGGCGCTCGCGATCGCAACGACGGCTTTGAGCACGGCGGATGCGCATGGTCCCACCCGGCGCAAGGTGCAGGAGCACGTCGAGATCAACGCCGCACCCGCCAAGGTGTGGGCCGTGATCGGCAACTTCCAGGACATGAGCTGGCTCGGCGTCGTCGACAAGACCGCGGGCGACAAGGGCAACGAGATCGGCGCCACCCGCAAGCTGACCTTGAAGGGCGGCGCCACGGTCGACGAGGAGCTCTACAAATACGACGCCGAGAAGATGAGCTATTCGTACCGGATCACGGCGGTCGATGTGAAGGTGCTGCCGGTGACAAACTACTCGTCGACCATCGCAGTGACGCCGAGTGCGGATGGCAAAGGCAGCGTGGTCGAATGGACCGGCGCGTTCTACCGCGGCTTCCCCAACAACGATCCGCCGCCGGAGCTGAGCGACGAGGCCGCGGTCAATGCGGTGACCGGGCTCTACAAGGGCGGGCTCGAGGGACTGAAGAAGAAGGTGGAGAGCGGGAGCTGATTGGATACGACCATGTCGCCAAGTCAGCGCTGCGCTCCCTCTCCCCGTTCTTACGGGAGAGGGTTGGGGTGAGGGGCAGCCGAACGGGTGGTGTGGGCGGTGAGACCTGTGCCCCCTCACCCGGATTGCATCTGGCGATGCAATCCGACCTCTCAGCGCGAGCGAAGCTCGTCGCGGCCCCGCATTCGCCTTCGCTCTGCGAGCTACGGCGGACAAGAGCGGGGCGAGGTGGGTACAAGGCAAGCCGCTGTGCCACTCATCGTCTCTCAGATCCTATTCGAGCTTTTCTGCTCGCAGCCGTGCTCGTCTGCTGCGCCAGTGCCCACGCCGAAGAAGCCTTCGTCACCAATCAGCTCAGCGATGATCTGACCATCGTCGACCTCGCGACCTCGAAGCCGGTGGCGACGATCCCGATAGGCGGCAAGCCGGCCGGCGTTGCGGTGGCTGCCGACGGACGCTTCGCCTATGTGGCGAGTCCGGACGACAAGAGCATCAGCGTCGTCGACGCTGTCGCGCGAAAGGTTGTTGGACGGATCGAGGTCGGTGGCGGCCCGCTCGGCATTGCCGTGACGCCGGACGGTTCGACGGTCTACGTCGCAGACTGGTACAACGCCGCAATTCGCGTGATCGATGCGAAGACCCGGACCGTGACCGGCAGCATCGCGGTCGGCGCCTCGCCGTCGGGGCTTGCGGTGACACAAGACGGCAAGCTGCTGCTCTCCGCCGACCGCGACGACGACATGGTCTCGGTGATCGACACGGCGACGCGCCAGCGCCTTGCGACCATCAAGGTTGGCACGCGGCCGTTCGGTGTCACCATCGACGCCGAGGGCAAGCGCGCCTACACGGCAAATGTCGCCTCCAACGACGTCTCGGTGATCGACCTCGCCGAGCGTCGCGAGATCGGCCGGGTCAAGACCGGCTTGCGGCCTTATGCGGTGGCGCTGGCGCAGGGCAGGGGCTTCGTAACCGACCAGTATGACGGCACGGTCAGCGTGTTCGACCTGGCGAGCCTCCAGCCGCTCCAGCGCATCAATGTCGGTGACTATCCCGAGGGCATCGAGGCGACGGCCGACGGCCGACGCGTCATCGTCGCCAATTGGGAAAGCAACATCCTGAGCGTCATCGACGTGGCCGCACTGAAGGTCACAGGGGAGATCAAGGTCGGCAACGGCCCGCGCGCGTTCGGCGCGTTCCTGCGGCGGTGAGGCAGGTCCGCCGGTGGCGGGAATGGAGTTGCATCTGCAGCCCGCGTCATTGCGAGCGCAGCTCGCAATGACGCGGGGAGGTATCGAGGCTCGTCGTTATCCCTGCATGTCGCCGGCGCTGATGTAGGCTACGAATCTCGTCTGGCGGGCACCACCAACCGTTCCACGATCTCGTCCATCCGGGTGAACAGCATCTCCGGCTGGTGGTCGCGCAGCGCCTGCTCCGCGGCATAGCCCCATGTCACCGCACCGAAGGCGATGCCGGCGGCGCGCGCAGCCTCGATGTCGCGGGTCTCGTCGCCGATCGCGATGACCTGGGCCGGATCGACGCGCAGCCGCTTCAGCACCCGGCGAAACTTCCGTGCCTTGCCGAACACCGAGGCTGAGCAATCGAAATCGGCGAACAGACCGGCGCGCGATCCGAGCTTCTGCCGCGCATTGGCCTCGCTGTCCGACGAGACCAATGCGAGCATGATGCCGTTCGCGGCAAGGGTGTCGAGCATGATGTCGACGCCTGCAAACAGCGGGATGCTTGCTGCATGCGCCGTCTTCAGCCGGCGCACGTGGCGCGCGATCAAGGGCAGCTTCCAGCGCGGCACCTGAAGGAAATCGAGGATC
Source organism: Bradyrhizobium sp. SZCCHNRI3043 (assembly GCF_032377735.1). NCBI lineage: Bacteria > Pseudomonadati > Pseudomonadota > Alphaproteobacteria > Hyphomicrobiales > Nitrobacteraceae > Bradyrhizobium > Bradyrhizobium sp. SZCCHNRI3043. Next base: position 330,759 of record NZ_JAUHID010000005.1, on the reverse strand, counting down.
TCACGGGTCGAGGCATGGCGCAGCCCGTCGATGTCCTGCTCCTCGACCTGACGAAAGCGGTACCGCACAGCGACGGCATTCACGTGGGTGCGAAACCACGGGAAGCTGTCGGCGAGCGTGCCGTCGAGATCGAAGATGACGAGGGAATATGGCATCGCGTGGGGTGAGCGCGGCGAGGGGCTGATGATCGTCGAGGAGTGTCGTCCTGCGACAGTCCCTGCGCCATAGCAATGGGGGGGCGGCGCGCAATGAGATGCGATCCTTGCGTGTCGCAGCTCCATGGTGACGTTCGACGATCAGGGGTTGAACATGTTGTGATGTGCACCTGGAAATAACGCGGTCTATGATCCCGATGCGCCGGCGGATCAGGGTCTGCCTGCCCGATTTGATCGAATTTGTTTTCATCATTCAAGCCAGAGAGATTTCACATGGCCCTCAACAAGGTTGCTGCAGCGTATCTGTCCTACTTCGCCTATATCGACGACGCGCTCGATACGGTTCAGCCGAGCGATTTCGTGACGATGTTGAAGTCCGTCCCGTCGGGCGCGGCGAACGGTCCGTGGTCGCTCGTCTGGGGCCCGGCGGTCAACAACGGCGTGCTCGCCTATGTCGCGCAAGGCAGCGACGGCAACTACGCGCTGGCGTTCCGCGGCACCGATGTCGACGGCTCGGTCGGCGGTGCCTTCGAGAACGTGCTCGCCGACGTCGATGCAGTCTTCCAGGTGCCGTGGCTGTATCCGCAGCAGGCCGGCTCGCCGCTGCAGATCAGTGCCGGGATCAACGATGCGCTGGCGCTGGTCATCGCGCTCACCGATCCCGCGACGGACCTGTCGCTGCTCGACTATCTGCGCGGCCTTGCGGCCAAGCAGAATCTGCAACTGATGGTGACCGGGCACAGCCTGGGTGGCGCGCTCGCCGTGGTGGCGACGGCGTGGCTGCAGGATCAACTGCCGAAGCTGAACTCGTCGCTGAAGTTCACGCTGTGGCCGCACACCTTCGCGGCTCCGACCATGTGGAACGCGGGCTTCGCGACCACCTTCGCGAAGGCCTATACCTACTATGCGGCGGTCAACAGCAACGACATCGTGCCGATGGGATGGGCCAATCTGAAGGGGATTCTCGTCACCTATGCGCCGCCGGCGCCGGTCCTGAAGGACACCAACTACTACTCGATCTACAAGCCGCTTGAGATCCTCAGCGCAACGATCCCGACCTATACGTCGATCGTGCCGAGCAATCCGGACCTGTTCACGATCACGCCGATCGTGGAGACGAACGATTCCTGGACCGCAGAAGCCGGCTACATGCATTCCATGCAGTTGCAGTATTTTCCGCATGCGACCGGCACGAAGGCGCCGCCGCTGCCGGGTGTCACCAAGACCGGTGTGGCGCGGCCGCGGGCGGTCGCCGTCGCAGCCTGAGCGCCGCAGAGCAGCCTTTGCGGGGCTGGGTTCGCTCAGTCCTGCAAGGGGGGCCTTGATGCGGCGGCCGATCAACCTTTCGTCACGATTTTTGTGAGCGTGCGCTGCAGGAACGCCTGGCGCTGTGCGGTCGTTGACCCCGCACAGAAGCAAGGAGAGACACATGCAACGCACGCTCAAGATGGCCGCGCTGGCCGCCGCCACGCTGGTGCTCGGCACCGCCGCCGCAGCCGCGCAGGGCTATGCCCGCTACGGCGACTCGATGGCCTGGGTGCCGCCGACACAGGGCAACGATTCCGAGCCGGTGTATGACGCCGCGCCGGCGCCGGCCTACGCGCCGGGTGAGGTGGCGTGGGGTACAACGGCCTGGGGCCACGGCTACAACGGCACCAACCATCCGACCCCTGGCTCGACCCAGGGCGATGTCGGTCCGTCCGGCAACAACAACGGCACGCTGACCGGTGTCTACCGGCAGTGGTAGCCGCCATCTCGCGTTAGACGTTAGGCGATCAAACCCGCCGCTCGACAAGAGCAGCGGGTTTGTTGTGTCGGACGGGTTCGCTGCACGTGTCGGGCGATGTCACGAAGCCATTGGATCACGAGGTCGCGCGAAGGTGAGCGTCGCGTTGTGTCGCACGATTGTTGTGGGGACCGGCGGAACCTTGGATGGATCGATATCGTTTGCTCTCCGAGAATTAGGAACGAAGGAGCAAGTTCATGACGCGCACGTTTGGATTCGCCGCGCTGACCGCCGTCACGCTCGTGGCTGGCACCGCTGCGGCCTCGGCCGGCGAATACGGCCCGGGCGGCTACGGCTATGGTGGCCAGGTCACCAGCACCTACGCCTACCGCGATTCCTTCGCCTGGGCGCCGGGGCCGGTCTATCAGGAAGGCTACGTCGCGGTCGCGCCGGGCCCGTATGACGGCCCTGGCTGGGGCACCGGCTACAACGGCACCAACCATCCGACCCCGAGCTCGACCCAGGGCGACGTCGGCCCGGGCGGCAACAACAACGGCACGCGCAGCGGATATTATCGCCAGTGGTAATCTGAGTTCGTTGCAGAAACATCAAGCCCGCCGCTCTGCAGAGAGCGGCGGGCTTTGCTGTGATGAACCGGTATCGACCACATGCGTCATTGCGAGGAGCGCGATGCAATCCAGAATCGCGTACGCGGCCCTGGATTGCTTCACTTCGCTCGCAATGACGATCGATACAAGGGAATTGAGGGCAACTACTCCGCAGCCTCGCTGGCTGCGCCGCGGCTGCGCTTCTTCGGCTTGGCTGACTTCTCCAGCACCGGCTTTAGGAATTGTCCGGTGTAGCTGCGCGGCGCCTTGACGATGTCCTCCGGCGGGCCCCAGGCGACGATCTCGCCGCCGCCGTCGCCGCCTTCGGGGCCGAGATCGATCACCCAGTCAGCGGTCTTGATGACCTCGAGATTGTGCTCGATCACCACCACCGAATTGCCCTGCGCGACCAGCTCGTGCAGCACCTCCAGCAGCTTCTTGACGTCGTGGAAGTGCAGGCCGGTCGTGGGCTCGTCGAGGATGTAGAGCGTGCGGCCCGTGGCGCGCTTGGACAGCTCCTTGGCGAGCTTGACGCGCTGGGCCTCGCCGCCGGAGAGCGTGGTGGCCTGCTGGCCGACATGGATGTAGTCGAGGCCGACGCGGCGCAGCGTCTCGAACGTGTCGCGCACGCGCGGCACCGCCTTGAAGAATTCGGCGGCTTCCTCGACGGTCATGTCGAGCACGTCGGCGATCGACTTGCCCTTGAACAGCACGTCGAGCGTCTCGCGGTTGTAGCGCTTGCCCTTGCAGACGTCGCAGGTGACGTAGACGTCGGGCAAAAAGTGCATCTCGATCTTGATGACGCCGTCGCCCTGGCAGGCCTCGCAGCGGCCGCCCTTGACGTTGAAGGAGAAGCGGCCGGGCTCATAGCCGCGTGCCTTGGATTCCGGCAGGCCGGCGAACCATTCGCGGATCGGCGTGAATGCGCCGGTATAGGTCGCGGGATTGGAGCGCGGGGTGCGGCCGATCGGCGACTGGTCGATGTCGATGATCTTGTCGATGTGCTCCAGCCCTTCGATGCGGTCGTGCGGCGCGGCCGCCTCGTTGGCGCCGTTGAGCTTGCGCGCGATCGCCTTGTAGAGCGTGTCGATGAGAAGCGTCGACTTGCCGCCGCCGGAGACGCCGGTGATGGCGGTGAACAGGCCGAGCGGGATCTCGGCCGACACGTTCTTTAAGTTATTGCCGCGGGCGTTGACGACCTTGATGGTGCGGCGATGGTTCGGTGGCCGCCGCTCGGGCACCTCGACCTCGAGCTCGCCGGTGAGATATTTGCCGGTCAGCGACGCCGGATTGCGCATGATCTCGGCCGGCGTGCCCTCGGCGACGATGTTGCCGCCATGGGTGCCGGCGCCGGGGCCGATGTCGAGCACGTAGTCGGCGAGGCGAATGGCATCCTCGTCATGCTCGACCACGATCACGGTGTTGCCGAGGTCGCGCAGCCGCTTCAGCGTGTCGAGCAGGCGGGCGTTGTCGCGCTGGTGCAGGCCGATCGAGGGCTCGTCGAGCACGTAGAGCACGCCGGTCAGGCCCGAGCCGATCTGCGACGCCAGGCGGATGCGCTGGCTCTCGCCGCCCGACAAGGTGCCGGAGGAGCGCGCCAAGGTCAGATAGTTCAAGCCGACGTCGAGCAGGAAGGTCAGGCGGTCGCGGATCTCCTTGAGGATGCGGGTGGCGATCTCGGTCTGCTGCGCGTTCAGGACCTTCGGCACCTCGGCGAACCATTCGCCGGCAGCCCTGACGCTGAGCTCGGAGATCTCGCCGATGTGCTTGCCGGCGACCTTGACGCACAGCGCCTCGGGCTTCAGCCGGAAGCCGTTGCAGCCGGCGCAGGGCACGTCGTTGAAGTACTTGCCGAGCTCCTCGCGCGCCCATTCGCTCTCGGTCTCGCGGAAGCGGCGCTCGATATTGGTGATGACGCCCTCGAACGGCTTCTTGGTGTCGTAGGCGCGGACGCCGTCCTCATAGGTGAACTTGATCTCGTCGTCGCCGGAGCCGTGCAGCAGCGCGTTCTGCGTCTTCTTCGGCAGGTCCTTCCACTTGGTGTCGAGCGTGAACTTGTAGAACTTGCCGAGCGCTGTCAGCGTCTGCAGGTAATAGGGCGAGGACGACTTGGCCCAGGGGGCGATCGCGCCCTTGCGCAGGGTGACGTCCTTGTCGGGGATGACGAGATCAGCATCGACGTGCTGCTCGACACCGAGGCCGCCGCATTCCGGGCAGGCGCCGTAGGGATTGTTGAACGAGAACAGCCGCGGCTCGATCTCGGGAATGGTGAAACCGGAGACTGGGCAGGCGAACTTCTCCGAGAACAGGATGCGCTCGGGCCCGCTCTTGTCATGGATCTTGGCGGTCTTCTTCTTCTCCTCGGCCGGGGCGGCGGAGGCGGGCGCGTCGGCGAACTCGATCACGGCGAGTCCCTCCGCGAGCTTCAGCGCGGTCTCGAAACTCTCCGCGAGGCGCTGGCCGATGTCGGGGCGCACCACGATGCGGTCGACGACGACGTCGATGTCGTGCGGGAACTTCTTGTCGAGCGTGGGCACCTCGGCGAGCTCATGGAAGGTGCCGTCGATCTTGACGCGCTGAAAGCCCTTCTTGAGATATTCTGCCAGCTCCTTCTTGTACTCGCCCTTGCGTCCGCGCACGACCGGCGCCAGCAGATAGAGGCGGGTGCCCTCGGGCAGCGCCAGCACGCGGTCGACCATCTGCGACACGGTCTGGCTCTCGATCGGCAGGCCGGTGGCCGGCGAATAGGGCACGCCGACGCGCGCCCAGAGCAGCCGCATGTAGTCGTAGATCTCGGTGACCGTGCCGACGGTGGAGCGCGGGTTCTTCGATGTCGTCTTCTGCTCGATCGAGATCGCCGGCGACAGGCCGTCGATCTGGTCGACATCAGGCTTCTGCATCATCTCCAGGAACTGGCGGGCATAGGCCGACAGCGATTCGACGTAGCGGCGCTGGCCCTCGGCATAGATCGTATCGAAGGCGAGCGAGGACTTGCCGGAACCGGACAGGCCGGTGAAGACCACGAGCCTGTCGCGCGGGATCTCGACGTCGATGTTCTTGAGGTTGTGCTCGCGGGCGCCGCGGATCGTGATCGCCCGCAGGCTCGACTGGTTGGCTTGCGCGCGCTGCTTGGCCTTGAGCACTTCATCCATGACGATCGTCCCACGGCGCAGAGTCGCGCCATCGTTGCAGGCGCGTTCGCCGGAAGCCGGCCATCGGACGCCAGAGGGAAAAGGTATCGTCGGAACGTAGGAAGAACGGGGCTGGATTTCCAGTGCCGTCAGCGAATCATCAACAATGCGCTCAGGGAATGGCAGCGAATGGCAGGAGGCTGCCGGTTCCGTCCTGCCTTGTGCGCGATCCCGCAAAGAAAAAGCCTCCGCTCTGGCAGAGCGGAGGCTGTGTGCGTTGGCCCGGAGGCGAAGACTTAGAAGTGGTAGTTGATGCCGACCTGACCGGAATGCACGTTGAGCGTGCCGGTCGCGAGCGTGCCGAGGCCGGTGAAGGTGTAGCTCTCGCCACCGAAGCTCTTGTAGAGGTATTCGCCCTTCAGCGACCAGTTCGGGGCGAACATGTACTCGACGCCAGCGCCGACGGTCCAGCCGGAGTGGATCTTGCTGTCCGAAGCGGCGAAGCCCGGAGCCGTCAGCGAGATGCGGTTGTCAGCCCAGGCGTAACCACCGGTCGCGTACAGCAGGGTCGGGCCGAAGGCGTAGCCGATGCGGCCGCGGACGGTGCCCCAGTCACGGATCTTGGATTCGGCGTTGACACCGAGCGCGCCAACGTTTGCGTTGATGTCGGCCCAAGCGGCGTCGGCCTCGAGGCCGAACACGACAGCACCCTGCTGCCAGTTGTAGCCGACGGTGCCGCCAGCGAAGCCGCCCTTCATGGCCGCGAAGTCAGCATCCTCGTTGGCATAGCCGCCCATGGCACCGATGTAGAAGCCGGTCCAGGTCAGCACAGGCGCGGCAACCGGCGCCTTGGTATAGGTCGGGCGCGCGGCAAGATCAGCGGCGGCAGCGGGAGCGGCCAGGGCGGCCAGGGCCACGGTCGCGAGCAGGATCTTCTTCATTCCAGTCTCCAGTTAATTCCTAGCAGTCCGCATCGCACCGAGAGTTTTACGCACGAAACAGACTCACCCGTTCAAGTTGACGAGGTTCCTATAGCCCGGTTCCGTACGGATTACCGTCACCCTGAAGACACACTCGCGGCCAAACCGCGTTTTTACGGGCAAGTTCCAGAAAGCCTATGTCACTCAACTGCTTGGTTCCGGGTGTGGCGAGCCGGCAAGGTGGCATCAGGGCAACAAAAAAGGCCGGCTTTCGCCGGCCTTTCTCGGAACCTGTCGGTTGCAGGTGTCAGTACTTGGCGATGACCGGGCCGCCGAAATGGTAGCTGAGGCCGGCCTTGACGGTGTGGACGGTGTCCTTCCACTCGGAGCGGTTGGTTGCGAAAGCGCTGTACTGGATCGCGCTCTTGCCGAAGTCGAGATAGTTGTACTCGAGCTTGGCCGACCAGTTCGGCGCGAACATATACTCGGCGCCGGCGCCGACCGTGTAGCCCCAGCGGGTGGTGTTCTGGCTGAAGACGTTGCCGGGGACGCCGTCATAGCGATGCTGCAACTGGCCCACCGCGGCGCCGCCGCTGACGAAGAACAGGGCGGGGCCTGCGGCATAGCCGAGGCGGCCCTTGATGTCGCCGAAGCTGGTCAGCTTGGTGAAGAAGGTGTCGCCGAGGCCGGCATTGACCACGGCGGAGCGGCCGTTGATGTCGGCCCAGTGATAGTCGCCTTCGAGGCCGAACACGACGTTGTCGACCTGCCAGTTGTAGCCGACCACGCCGCCGACGAAGCCGCCATTGGTGTTGTAGTTCTGGGTGCCCAGGAAGCCCGGCGCATTGAAGCGGCCGAGGAAGGTCTCCTTGCTGGTGCCCCAGCCGCCGCCGCCCTGGATGCCGGCGTAGAGGCCCGACCAGCTCAGGATCTGCGCGACCATCGGCGGCGCCTTCGTATAGGGACGTGCCGCCATGTCGGCCGCCGAAGCGGACGTGGCCGTTGCGATGCCGACGAGCGCCGTCGTGATCACAAACAACTTCTTCATCAAATTCTCCCCCGGGAGGTTGGAATGACAAGCGATGGGCAAGTCATACACAGGGCATCCCGGCGAGGCTGTAACGCGCCCGCCACAGAAACGAAAAAGCGTTATAAATCATATATTTAGCACAAAAACGCCGCGACGCTGCCGGGCTGTTGACACGAAAAAGGCCGGCGCGAGGGCCGGCCTTTCCGAATGCGTGCGAGCGGCGGCTTTTTTCAGTAGCGCGTGCCCATCGGCGCCCCGAATCGATAGTTCACCCGGACTGTCGCCATGTCGATGTCCTGCTTGATGGTATCGACGCGCGACAGCACGGTTGCGGTGGCCGGGAAGCTGATGTCGCGCGAGCCCATGAACAGGTGGTCGTACTCGACGGCGACCGACCAGTTCGGCGCGAAGCCGAACTCGACGCCCGTGCCGACGGTGCCGCCCCAGCGGGTCTCACTGGCGGAATCCAGCAGCGTGCCGACCGGGAAGGGCGCAGCCGCATTCGCCGTGCCGGTGTATTTGTTGTGGGTGACGGCGGCGCCGCCCTTCACGTACCAGAGCACGTTGCCCCAGGCGTAGCCGACCTGGCCGGTGAACAGGCCGATCGCATCGGTCTTGGTGTTGTTGGTGATGCCCGCAGCCAGCGCCGCCGTGCTCGCATTGGACGACTTCAGGTCGGTCCAGTTGCCCTGGGCCTCGACGCCGAACACCCAGCTCGCCGCCTGCCAGCGATAGCCGACCTGGCCGCCGATGAGGCCGCTCGAGGCATTGTGGCAGCCTTCGGACTGGGTCGGCACGACCGGCACGCCGCCGACGCGATTGAGCGTCCAGCAGTTGTGGCTCCAATCGGCGCCGCCATTGACGCCGAGGTAGAACCCGGCCCAGTTCGGCAGCGGCGTGACATAGGCCGGCGGCGGCGCCTTGCTGTAAGGGCGCGTCGCGAAGTCGGCCGCTGAGGCCGGCGTCAGTCCCAGCGCCGCGGCGCTTGCGGTCAAGATCAAGGTCGTCTTCTGCATTCGTCTCTCCCCAGTCCCAATACACCACGCTCCGGATCCCTCCGATCCGGGCCCACGCGAAGGTGGCCTGTTGCTGGTTGTAGGAGAGACTGCTTTCTAAACTCGTGATCGGGAGCAGGCGCGGGGCGGGATGTGCCGAACGTACTTAAGCGCTGGTAAAGATCGCGACCGGTCGTGCAGATCGCAGAGCTGTCCCGAGGCGCGGGTGAGCGCTTGGCGCGTCAGACCCTCGACTGCCAGTCCTCGAGGGTCAGCGCTTGGAAAAGTCAGTGCTTGGATACGACGGGGCCGCCCCAGCGATAGTTCACGCGGACCGTCGCCATGTCGACGTCCTGGCCGACCGCATCGGTCCGGCCCGCGGCTCCACCGGGAACGCCCGAGAAGCCGAGGGTGCGGTTGCCCATGAACAGGTGCTCGTATTCGGCTGCGACCGACCAGTTCTTGGCGAAGCCGACCTCGACGCCGGTGCCGACAGCCGCCCCCCACCGCGTGGCGCTGGACTGGTCGAGCACACCGCCGGTTGCCGTGGACAGGCCGTTGTACTTCTCACCCGCAACCGCGGCGCCGCCCTTCACGTACCAGAGCACGTTGTTCCAGGAATAGCCGATCTGGCCGGTGAGCAAGCCGATCCCATTGATCTTGGTCTGGTTGGTCACGGGCGGGACGAACTGGCTGGTGTTGCTGCCCTTGAGGTTGGCCCAGTTTCCCTGGCCTTCGACGCCGAACACCCAGCCGCCGGCCTGCCAGCGATAGCCGATCTGGCCGCCAGCCAGCGCGCCGGTCGCATCATGGCAGCCTTCCGCGTTGGTTGCGGCCACGCCGGCGAAGCTGACCTTGTTGGTCCAGCAGGTGCGGGCCGATGCGCCACCGGCATTCAGGCCGATATAGAAGCCACTCCAATCATAGATCGTCGTGATCATCGCAGGCGCTTTGGTGAAGGTGCGCGCGGGCAAGTCGGCAGCGATGGCCGGCGCAATCCCCAGCGCCAGCGAAGTTGTCGCCCCCAGCAACAGCCTTCTCATCGCATTCCCCAAACCAAGTCCGACGCCCGCACGTACACTCTCACCAACGCCCACCCGCCGGACCTTGATAGCCCCTTCCGTCGTAAAAAGCCGTCACCCAAATGACACAACGGCCCAGCAAGTACCGGTTCTGGCACACAAAAAAGGCCGGCGCGAAGCCGGCCTTTCGACACATTCGATTTGCGCGTGCAATCAGTAGCGCGACACGATCGGGCCGCTGAAGTGATAGGAGATGCCGGCCTTGACGGTGTGCACGGTGTCGCTCCACTCGGAGCGATTGGCCGGAACCGCGCTGTACTGAATCGAGCTCTTGCCGAAGTCGAGATAGTTGTATTCGACCTTGGCCGACCAGTTCGGCGCGAACATGTACTCGGCGCCGGCACCGATCGTCCAACCCCAGCGCCAGTTATTCTGAGCGAAGCTATTCGCCGCGCCGCCATTGAGCGCTGCGTCGTAGCGGTGTTGGAGATCGCCGACGGCAGCGCCGCCGCTGACAAAGAACAGCGCCGGACCCGCAGCCCAGCCGAGGCGGCCCTTGATGTCGCCGAAGCCGCGCAGCCTGGTGAAGTAGGTATCGCCGAGACCGGCGTTGATGACGCCCGACCGGCCGTTGATGTCGGCCCAGTGATAGTCGCCCTCGAGACCGAACACGATGTTGTCGACCTGCCAGTTGTAGCCGACCACACCGCCGATGAAGCCGCCGCTGGTGTTATAGTTCTGAGTGCCGGCAAAGATCGCCGTATTGGGCGCTCCGAAGAAGGTCTCGTTGCTTCGGCCCCAGCCGCCGCCGCCCTGCAGACCGAGATAGAAACCGGCCCAGGTCGGAAGTGGCGCCGGCGCCACCACCGGGGCCTTCGTGTACGGGCGGGCGGCGAGATCGGCGGCTCCCGCCGGCGTCAGCGCCCCCAAAACCATTAAGCTGACAGCTCCGAGAAAAATTCTTTTCATCCCAAGTCTCCCGCGTTGGGCGTCTCCAATTGGTCCCCGGAGACGCACTTCTGTGAAGTTGGTGCGACCACGCTTGCGGCCCCAATCCGTCCAGAAATATACGCTATTCAACCCTGGATACCGTCTCCCAAAAGCCACAGCCGAGGAGGAAGTGCGGCGAGCTAACTTGATGAAAGTTAATCCCTTTTCCGTGAATAAGGGAACTTTTTGCGGGTTCCATTGCGAGAAGTTGCGGTTCCATCGAGTTCCGCGGAACTCGACGCACGGTTGTAGACATATGCGCGCGAACAAAACTGGAACAATGGCCTTCCGCCTGCTATATGTGGATAAGCAATGGACAGGGCGGGTGGACCGCGCGGCAACCGTATAGGGTCCGCCGCGAGAGGAAGGGTTAGCCACCGGACGCCGTGAGGCCGGTGTGGACGGCCGGTCCGATGATCGAGAACCGCGGGAGAGTGGTGATGGCGGGTAGTGTGAACAAGGTGATTCTGGTCGGCAATCTTGGCAAGGACCCCGAGATCCGGCGTACGCAGGATGGGCGGCCGATCGCCAATCTGAGCATTGCGACGTCGGAAACGTGGCGCGACAAGGCGACCGGCGAGCGCAAGGAAAAGACCGAGTGGCACCGCGTGGTGATCTTCAACGAGGGCCTTTGCAAGGTCGCCGAGCAGTATCTGAAGAAGGGCGCCAAGGTTTACATCGAGGGCGCGCTGCAGACCCGCAAATGGACCGACCAGAGCGGTGTCGAGAAGTACTCGACCGAGGTCGTTCTGCAGGGCTTCAACTCGACCTTGACGATGCTCGATGGCCGGGGCGGCGGCGGTGGCGGCAGCTTCTCCGATGACATGGGTGGCGGCGATTTCGGCAGCAGCGGTCCGTCGATGGCGCCGCCGCGCCGCGCGGTCGCTTCGGCCGGCGGTGGCGGACGCAACAGCGACATGGACGACGACATTCCGTTCTGAGGCGCAGGGGCGGCCGCACGACGTTCAGGCCGCTGCCGTCTGACCACGGGGGTGTTGCATGAGCTTCGCACCGCTGCTCGCCGCCGAACCCGCCGTCCTGCTGCACGCCGTCGCCGCGATGACGGCGTTTGCGCTGGGACTCGTCCAGTTCGCGGCCCCGAAGGGGACCTTGCCGCATCGAACGATCGGCTGGGTCTGGGTCGCGCTCATGGCGGCCGTTGCAGCCAGCTCGTTCTGGATCCACACCATCCGGCTGGTCGGGCCATGGAGCCCGATCCACCTGCTGTCGCTCTACACGTTGGCCGTGCTGCCGCTTGCGGTGTGGGCTGCGCACCGCCATCGGGTGGCGGCCCATCGCCGGGCCATGATCACGCTGTTTTCCGGTGCCCTCGTGATTGCCGGAGTGTTCACGCTGCTGCCCGGACGGATCATGCACAAGGTGGTCTTCGGGCCCTAGCCAGAGACGGTTCCCGAGCAGGCCTCGCGGAGCCGCGTCATGTGGTTAAGTCCCTGGAAAGGCGAGCAGAAAAAGCGCGGCCCACCTCGGTTTGGGGGTGGCCTGCGGCGCGCTCCTGCGCTATATGATTCCAAGCGATTTTCGCGTGTCAAAACCGACCGGTATCCCCTTTGTCCGATAAAGAAGATGAGAAGCCCGGCGAGCCGGGCGGACCTTCCGACATTCGTCCCGTTTCCATCCTCGACGAGATGAAACGCTCCTACCTCGATTACGCGATGAGCGTGATCGTGTCGCGAGCGCTGCCCGATGCGCGCGACGGCCTCAAGCCCGTGCACCGGCGCATCCTGTATTCGATGTACGAGCAGGGCCACACGCCCGACAAGAAATACGTCAAGTCCGCGCGCGTGGTCGGCGACGTCATCGGTAAATATCATCCGCATGGCGACCAGTCGATCTACGACGCCATGGTGCGCATGGCGCAGGACTTCTCGATGCGCGTGCCGCTGATCGACGGCCAGGGCAATTTCGGCTCCGTCGACGGCGATCCGCCGGCCGCCTATCGATACACCGAAGCCAAGCTCGCCAAGTCGGCGATCCCGCTGCTCGACGACATCGACAAGGACACCGTCGATTTCCAGCCGAACTACGACAATTCGGACAAGGAACCGTCGGTTCTTCCGGCCAAATATCCGAACCTGCTGGTCAATGGCGCCGGCGGCATCGCGGTCGGCATGGCCACCAACATCCCGCCGCACAATCTCGGCGAGGTGATCGATGCCTGCATCGCGCTGATCGACAATCCCGCGCTCACGATCGATGACCTCATCAACATCATTCCGGGGCCGGATTTCCCGACCGGCGGCATCATACTTGGCCGCGCGGGCGCCCGCTCGGCCTATCATCTGGGCCGCGGCTCGATCATGATGCGCGGCAAGGTGACGATCGACACGATCCGCAAGGATCGCGAGGCGATCATCATCTCCGAGATCCCCTACCAAGTGAACAAGGCCACGATGGTCGAGCGCATCGCCGAGCTGGTGCGCGAGAAGAAGATCGAAGGCGTCGCCGACCTGCGCGACGAAAGCGACCGCGACGGCTACCGCGTCGTCGTCGAGCTGAAGCGCGACGCCGTGCCGGACGTCGTGCTCAACCAGCTCTACAAGTTCACGCCGCTGCAGACGAGCTTCGCCGCCAATATGCTGGCGCTCGACGGCGGCCGCCCGCAGACGATGACGTTGAAGGACCTGCTGACGATCTTCGTCGCGTTCCGCGAGCGTGTCGTCACGCGCAGGACCAAATTCCTGCTCAACAAGGCGCGCGACCGCGCTCATATCCTGGTCGGCCTTGCCGTGGCCGTGGCCAATATCGACGAGGTCATCAGGGTCATCAGGACCTCGCCCGATCCTGCGACGGCGCGCGAGGCGTTGATGTCGCGCGACTGGCCGGCGCGCGACGTCGAGGCCATCATCACGCTGATCGACGATCCGCGCCATCGCCTGGCCGAGGACGGCACCATCCGGTTGTCGTTCGAGCAGGCCAAGGCCATTCTCGACCTGCGTCTGCAGCGCCTGACCGCGCTCGGCCGCGAGGAGATTTCCGACGAGCTCGACAAGCTCAAGGTCGAGATCAACGACTATCTCGACATCCTGCGCTCGCGGGCGCGGGTTCAGGGCATCATCAAGGACGAGCTCGCCGCCGTGAAGGCGGAGTTCGGCACGCCGCGCCGCACCGTGATCGCCGAGCAGGAAGGCGAGGTCGAGGACGAGGACCTGATCCAGCGCGAGGACATGGTCGTGACCGTGTCGCATGCCGGCTACACCAAGCGCGTGCCGCTGTCGGCCTATCGCGCCCAGCGTCGCGGCGGCAAGGGCCGCTCGGGCATGCAGACCCGCGAGGAGGATTTCGTCAGCCGGCTGTTCGTGGCCTCCACGCACACGCCGGTGCTGTTCTTCTCGTCGCGCGGCCAGGTCTACAAGGAGAAGGTCTGGCGGCTGCCGATCGCGGCGCCCAACGGGCGCGGCAAGGCGCTGATCAACATCCTGCCGCTGGAGCAGGGCGAGCGCATCACCACGATCATGCCGCTGCCGGAGGATGAATCCTCCTGGGCCAATCTCGACGTGATGTTCGCCACCACCGGCGGCAACGTCCGCCGCAACAAGCTGTCGGATTTCGTCGACGTGCGCCGCTCCGGCATCATCGCGATGAAGCTCGACGAGGGCGAGGAGATCGTCAACGTGCAGATCTGCACCGAGCGTGACGACGTGCTGCTCACGGCGTCGGGCGGGCAGTGCATCCGATTCCCCGTCACCGACGTGCGCGTCTTCACCGGGCGGACCTCGATGGGCGTGCGCGGCATCGCGCTCGCCGGCGGTGACAAGGTGATCTCGCTGTCGATCCTGCGCCATGTCGAGACGACCTCGGACGAGCGTACGGCCTATTTGAAGATGCGCCGGGCGATGTCGGGCGATGCTGCCACCGAGGAGCCGGTCGAGACCGAGGGCGAGGAGGCGGCCGCTGGCGCGATCCAGCTGTCGCAGGAACGCTATGTCGAGATGTCCGCGCAGGAGCAGGTGGTGCTGACCGTCTCGGTCAACGGCTACGGCAAGCGCACCTCGTCCTACGAGTACCGCACCACCGGCCGCGGCGGCAAAGGCATCGTCGCGATGTCCGTCAACAACCGCAACGGCAAGCTCGTCGCCTCATTCCCGGTCGAGGACGGCGATCAGATCATGCTGGTGACCGACAAGGGGCAGTTGATCCGTTGCCCGGTCGACGGCATCCGCATCGCGGGACGCTCGACCCAGGGCGTCATCGTGTTCGACACCGCCGATGATGAGCACGTCGTTTCGGTGGAGCATATCGGCGAGGAGACCGAGAACGGCACCGGTGGGAACGGGACTGAAGGTGCGAATGGCGAGTGAGTTGCGAATGGCGAATAGGAAGTAGCGAATAGAGGAGGAATCAAGTCTTCCCGCTATTCGCTATTCGCTATTCGCTATTCGCTATTCGCTATTCGCCCTTACTGTGTCCGCTCGACGGAGACCATCCTGGCCTCGCGGATCGTTCCCCTGGTGCCGGCGCTGCGCAGGCAGCCCGCTTCGAAGTTCGGCCAAGCCTGCTGCGAGCAGTCGCGGCCGATCGGGCGAATGTCCAGGCGGTCCGCCTTGGCGAGCGGACGCGGCACGCTGGCTTCAACCTGAGGAGCGAAGCCGGGCAGGACGGTGATGCCGGCAGCCACCAAGCCGGCAGCTGCGACTGCAGATAGCGCTTTGATCATGACGGTCCCCTGTCCGGGCCGTTCGGCCCGTTGTTCGTTAAGGATTTGATAATCAGCTCGGGTTTCGAGACGTCTTCGCGGGACGGGCGAATTGGTTTCTTCTCGGCCCGGCGTGTTTCATGTCCCAAGTTCCGATGAAACAATCGCGGTAGCCGACCACAGTTCCGGCCCCCCGGCGTCGCACCTCATTTCATTGCGGTGCAGTCTCGGCCACTCTTTGCCCATCACAGCCACGCCAGCGGGCCTGGCGGTGGCTTGCCGGCCTGTTCCCGGCGGTATAGGACGGGCGCATGCAACGCATTGCGCTCTATCCGGGCTCGTTCGATCCCGTCACCAACGGCCATCTCGATGTGGTCCGGCAGGCCGTTCATCTCTGCGATCGCCTGATCGTTGCGGTCGGCGTGCATCATGGCAAGAAGCCGCTGTTCTCGACCGAGGAGCGGCTGGCGATGGCGCATGAGATCTTCGGCCCCGTCGCAGCCGCTGCGGGCTGCGGCTTCGAGGCTTCGACCTACGACAATCTGACCGTCACGGCCGCGGAAAAAGCCGGCGCGATCATGATGATCCGGGGCCTGCGCGACGGCACCGATTTCGACTACGAGATGCAGTTGGCCGGCATGAACCAGACCATGGCACCGCAGGTCCAGACGGTGTTCGTTCCAGCCTCGGTGAGTGTCCGCCCGATCGCCGCCACGCTGGTTCGCCAGATCGCCGCCATGGGCGGCGAGATCTCGCATTTCGTGCCGCCGTCGGTGGCCGAAAGTCTCAAGGCCAAGTTCAACTGATCCTTCAGGCACCGGCCGCTTCCGGCGGTGCCTTCCTCTCCTCATCGTCTCATGCCATCGGAGTTGCCATGATCCGCGCTCTCGCTTTCGTCTTTGCTCTCGTGTTCGCATTGCCGGCGTTGGCCCAGTCGCTGCCTGCCGGGCTCGACAAGCAGAATGCCCTGGTCATCGACACCACCAAGGGCCGCATCATCATCAAGCTGCGCACCGATCTGGCGCCGCAGCATGCCGAGCGGCTGAAGACGCTGGCGCGCGAAGGCTTCTACAACAACGTGCCGTTCCACCGCGTCATGGACGGCTTCATGGCGCAGACCGGTGACGGCCAGAACTTCAATGGCACCGGCGGCTCGAAGTACCCGAACCTGAAGCAGGAGTTTTCGAGCACGCCGTTCAAGCGCGGCACCGTCGGCATGGCGCGCCGGGGCGATAGCGTGGATTCTGCCAACTCGCAGTTCTTCATCTGCTTCGGCGACGCCTCCTTTCTCAACGGCCAATACACCGTGATCGGCGAGGTCGTGCAGGGCATGGACGTCGTCGACAAGCTCAAGAAGGCGCCTCCGGGCTCGTCGGGCGGCGCCGTGACCGATCCCGACAAGATGGTCAAGGTGCAGGTCGCCTCGGACATCAAGTAGGTCCGAGAAAGCAGGGCACCTGGGTCTCGCGCCCGGTTCCCTCAGGCATTAAGGAACCTTTTGCCACGTCGCGGAGGCATGCCGATTCTGCCGCCCCGTCACATCGACAGGGCCGGTGGCTTCAGCTTTAAGCGCATTGGGTCTATTCTCGACCAGCATCGCGGGCCTCGTCGTGCTCGGATCGCCGTCAGGAGGGGTGACGGCCGCACATGGGAAGGCGCCGCGACATTTCAGACCCAGGATTTACTTTGTCCTGACCCCCGTCAATTCCACAAAAACCGAGAGACCAGCATGGCTGTGACCGAAAATACCTTGATCCTCGAAACCACCCAGGGCCCCGTCACCATCGAGATGCGTCCCGATCTCGCGCCCGGCCATGTCGCGCGCATCAAGGAGCTCGTCCGCGAGGGCTTCTACGACGGCATCGTCTTCCACCGCGTCATCGACGGCTTCATGGCGCAGACCGGCTGCCCGCAGGGCAGCGGCATGGGCGGCTCCGGCAAGAAGCTGAAGGCCGAGTTCAACGCCGAGCCGCATGTGCGCGGCACCGCCTCGATGGCGCGTGCGGCCAATCCGGATTCAGGCGACAGCCAGTTCTTCATCTGCTTCGACGACGCCCGCTTCCTGGACAAGCAGTACACGGTCTGGGGCAAGGTCACCGAGGGCATGGAGAACGTCGACAAGATCAAGCGCGGCGAGCCGGTGCAGAACCCGGACAAGATCGTGAAGGCCTACATGGCCGCCGACGCGGCGTAGACTTTGCGATCCTCACGGTGAGGCGCGTGCGCAGCACGCGTCTCGCACCATGAGGCAGACAGTCGGGCCTTCATCCTTCGCGACGCGTGCTGTCGCACGCTCCCCGGAATGCAGGGCCGATGGTCGTCCCAGAACGACGATGCGCACCGACCTGTTCGATTTCCATCTTCCCCCCGAAAACATCGCGCTCCGCCCGGCGAGCCCGCGCGAGTCCGCGCGCATGCTGGTGGTGCAGGGCGACGGTGTCTTACGCGACCGCACGGTCGCCGACCTGCCGGACTGGCTGGAGCCCGGTGATCAGCTCGTCGTCAACGACACCAAGGTGATCGCGGCGCAGCTGTCCGGTCGCCGCATCAGCCGCGAGACCGAAGCGAAGATCGAGGCGACCCTGATCAAGCGGCTCGACGGCTCGCGCTGGCAGGCGCTGGTGCGGCCCGCCAAGAAGCTCGCGCCAGGCGATACGATCCGGTTCGGCAACGAGGGCAAGGTCTGCCTGCTCGGCCATCTCGACGCCACCGTCGAGGCCAAGGGCGAGGAGGGCGAGCTGACGCTGTCCTTTGTGTTCCATGGGCCCGCGCTCGACCAAGCGATCGCCGATCTCGGCCGGCCGCCGCTGCCGCCCTACATCGCCGGCAAGCGGCCCGCAGACGAGCAGGACACGACAGATTATCAGACCATGTTCGCGGCCAAAGAGGGCGCGGTGGCTGCGCCGACGGCTGGGCTGCATTTCACGCCGACGCTGGAGCAGCGGCTGCGCGAGCGCGGCGTCGGGCTGCAGCGTGTCACCCTGCATGTCGGCGCCGGCACGTTCCTGCCCGTGAAGGTCGATGACACCGAAGGCCACCGCATGCATGCGGAGTGGGGCAGCCTCACGCCTGAGACGGCAGCGGCGCTGAACGAGGCGCGCGCCAAGGGCGGCCGCCTCGTTGCGGTCGGCACGACGTCGCTGCGGCTCGTGGAGAGCGCGGCGCAGCCCGACGGCACGATCGCGCCGTTCGAGGCGGAGACGTCGATCTTCATCACGCCCGGCTATCGCTTCCGCGCGGTCGATATCCTGATGACCAACTTCCATCTGCCACGCTCGACGCTCTTCATGCTGGTCTCGGCCTTCGCCGGCTTGGAGACGATGCACGCGGCCTATGCGCATGCGATCCGCAGCGGCTATCGCTTCTATTCGTATGGCGATGCGTGCCTGTTGTTTCGTCAGCCAGACGAGCGCATCGTCGAGCCGTAGGGTGGGCAAAAGGCCCACCCTGCAAGTTCGCTCTGAGAGCTACGCCATCGCGCGCTCCGGCAAGAGCTCCGCGATCTGCACCGCATTGAGCGCGGCGCCCTTGAGCAGCTGATCGGCGGCCACGAACATCGCGATCGAGTGGCCTGACGGATCGGACAGATCCTTCCTGATGCGCCCGACCAGCACGTCGTCCTGTCCCGACGCGTCGACAGGCATGGGGAAGTGGTTCTTGGCGCGGTCGTCGACGACGCGCACACCCGGCGCGGTGGCGAGGATGCGGCGGACTTCATCTTCCGTGATCGGCTTCTCGCATTCGAAGGTGATCGACTCGCAATGGGCGCGCAGCACCGGCACGCGCACGCAGGTGACGCCGATCGCAATGCCCTCGTCCTCGAAGATCTTGCGGGTCTCGTTGATGACCTTGGTCTCCTCGTCGTTGTAGCCGGTCTCGGGATCGATGGCGGTGTTGTGGCTGAACAGGTTGAAGGCGAACGGATGCGGCATCACCTTGGGCGCGTAGACCTGGCCGTTGAGGCTCGCGCGGGTCGACTGCACCAGCTCGTCCATCGCGGCCGCACCGGCGCCGCTGGCGGCCTGATAGGTCGAGATGATCACGCGCTTGATGCGGTTCTTCTGATGGATCGGCCACAGCGGCACCAGCGCCGTGATCGCCGCGCAGTTTGGATTGGCGATGATGCCCTTGTGGTCGCGGATGCGGCGGGCGTTGATCTCCGGGATGACCAGCGGCACGTTCGGGTCCATGCGGAAGGCCGAGGAATTGTCGACCACGACGGCGCCGGAACGCACGGCGATCGGCGCGAACTTCTTGGAAATGCCGCTGCCGGCCGAGAACAGCGCGATGTCGACGCCCTCGAAGGAGCGTTCGGTCAGCTCCTCGATCACGATGGTCTGGCCGCGGAAGGTCACGGTCTGGCCGGCCGAGCGGGCGCTCGCCAGCGCCTTGAGCTTGCCGACGCGGACGTTGCGGCGGTCCAGGGTGGCGATGAACTCGGCGCCGACGGCGCCGGTCACGCCGACGATGGCAATGGTGGGATCGTGGGGCACGTCTCAAGTCTCCGGTTGAAATTCGGGCAATAAAAAAGCCCCGGACCTTCATCAGGCGGGGCTTCGGTTCGAAGATGGTCGCAATCGAGTTCGACTACGCGCGCACGCCTCCCGAGGCCCTCATGGGCTTGGTGGTTTTCGTCGTGCGTTTGGTCAAGATCGACATGGCGCGGGACCATAGGGGCGGTCGGAACCGCCGTCAACGGCCAAAAGGGGCGAAAACGGCGCCATCGCGGTTGAATCGGGGGCCGTCCTGACGCAATAAGCCGGCCATGAGCTCTCCCGCTGGCGACCTTCCCAACCACTTCGAATTGCTCGCGACCTCCGGCGCGGCCCGCACCGGCCGGCTGACGACGCCGCATGGCGTGGTCCGGACCCCGGCCTTCATGCCGGTCGGTACCGCCGGCGCGATGAAGGGCATCCACTGGCGTGACGTGCGCGAGGCCGGCGCCGACATCGTGCTCGGCAACACCTATCATCTGATGCTGCGGCCCACCGCCGAGCGGATCGCCGCGCTCGGCGGCCTGCAGCGCTTCACCGGCTGGGGCGGTCCGATGCTGACGGATTCCGGCGGCTTCCAGGTGATGTCGCTGTCGGGCTTGCGCAAGGTCACGGAGCAGGCGGTCACGTTCCGCTCGCACATCGATGGCGCTAGAATCGAGCTGTCGCCGGAACGTGCCGTCGAGGTGCAGCGCCTGCTCAACTCCGACATTGCGATGCAGCTCGACGAATGCGTGCGGCTGCCGGCCGAGCGCGACGACATCGAGCGCGCGATGCGGCTGTCGCTGCGCTGGGCCGAACGCTGCCGCCGCGCCTTCGAGAGTGCGCCGGCAGGCTACATGCTGTTCGGCATCGTGCAGGGCGGCGACGTGCCCGCGCTACGCGTCGCCAGCGCGCAGGCGCTGGTCGACATCGGCTTCCACGGCTATGCGATCGGCGGCTTGGCCGTCGGCGAGCCGCAGGCGGTCATGCTCGAGATGATCGAGGCGACCGCTCCGGCACTGCCGGCCGGCCGCCCACGCTACCTGATGGGTGTCGGCACGCCTGACGATCTCCTGGAGTCGGTCAGGCGCGGCATCGACATGTTCGACTGCGTGCTGCCGACCCGCAACGGCCGCCACGGCGTCGCCTACACGCGCTTCGGGCCGGTGAACCTGCGCAACGCGCGTCACGCCGACGACCCGCGTCCGCTGGATGAAGAGAGCCCGTGGCCGGCGGCGCGCAGCTATGCCCGCGCCTATCTGCATCATCTCATCAAGGCCGGCGAGGCGCTCGGCGCGACGCTGCTATCGGAAATCAACATCGCCTATTTCCAGCAATTGATGGCTGGGATGCGCGAGGCGATCGCACAGGGGTGCTTCACGGAATTCTACGAGCGCACCAAGGCGGATTGGGCCCGCGGCGACATCGCCCCGCGCGCCGGCTGACGGCCGCGTCAGGTGAAGGCCGTCAGCTTGTTGTGAGCCCGGCCCTATGCGCCGGCCCACATGAAATCGTGCTGGTGATGCATTGCCGACCTGCCCGATGGCCGACCGTTGTGCGATCCGTAGCGACGGACGGCCGTGACATCACGTCGCGGAACTCTCTCGCCCTGGCGCCGTTCAGTTGCAGACGAAACGGCTTTTCACGGAGTGCTTGGTGACGAAGCCATAGCCGCAGGTGTCGCAGGTCCAGAGATAGCTGATGGCATCGTCGGCCAAGTATGCCGACGCCTCCGCGGCAATCATGGAGTCGGCGCAGACCGGGCATGTCGGCAGATCGCAGCCGCGGGGATTCGGGCGGGCGGTTGCGGTCGACACGAGATCAGCGAGTGCTGACATATTGACCTCCTGTACGATCTCTTTGTGGGCGATCTCTGCTTGAACGACGTCAATTTCGAAAGGGTCGATTTCGAACGAGTCGCGTTCGAACGGGTCTATTTCCGACGAGTCCAACTTTTCGCGGATATCAAGTCCGTCACACAAAGAGTTTGTCTGGGTGGTCTGTTCTTATGTCTGTTCTACAACGGCGCTGTCGTTTGGCACGAACGACCCGATTGTATCACTCCGAAGATGACATCTTGCTGATGTCCGCCCGGGTTGCCGTCGACCTGCATCATGAATTTTCGTCCGGCTGAAGTCAAACATACACCCGGTTTATTGACCTTGTCGCAACACAAATGCGTTGGTTTTTCGCAATTTAGCCACGACTTGTTGTGCGCCGCGATCGTCTTAAGATCGCGCAAACGTGCTTGCGCAGCGCAACAGGCTCGCTGAAGATGGTCAGAAGCGTTGTCGATGTCGCGCGGGGCGCGCAGAGGAGTGATTTCATGGAGTCGTCAGCACAGCGTCCCGGACGCGGGCGCGTATTTGATTCAATTGTCGACGCGTTCGGCAATACGCCGATTGTGCGGTTGCGAAAGCTGCCGGAGCAGCATGGCGTCAAGGCGACCATCCTCGCCAAGCTGGAATACTTCAATCCCGCCGCGAGCGTGAAGGATCGGATCGGCGTCGGCATGATCCTGGCGATGGAGCAGGCCGGCGTGATCAAGCCCGACACCGTGCTGATCGAGCCGACCTCGGGCAATACCGGCATCGCGCTGGCCTTCGTCGCGGCGGCGCGCGGCTACAAGCTGAAGCTGGTGATGCCGGAGTCGATGTCGGTGGAGCGGCGCAAGATGCTCGCCTTCCTCGGCGCCGAGATCGTGCTCACGCCGGCGTCGCAGGGCATGAAGGGCGCCATCGCCACTGCCGAGGAGCTGTTGCGGACGACGCCGAACTCGGTGATGCCGCAGCAGTTCAAGAACCTCGCCAATCCGGACATTCATCGTCGCACCACGGCCGAGGAGATCTGGAACGACACGGCCGGCAATATCGATGTCTTCGTCGCTGGCGTCGGCACCGGTGGCACCATCACCGGCGTCGGCCAGGTGCTGAAGTCGCGCAAGCCCGGCCTCAAGGTCGTCGCGGTCGAGCCGGAGGAGAGCCCGGTGCTGTCGGGCGGCCAGCACTCGCCGCACAAGATCCAGGGCATCGGTGCCGGCTTCGTGCCCGACATTCTCGACCGGTCCGTGATCGACGAGATCGTCAAGATCAACAGCACGACCGCGATCGAGACATCGCGTGCGCTGGCCCGCAACGAGGGCATTCCCGGCGGTATCTCCTCGGGCGCGGCGATTGCGGCCGCGATCGAGATCGGCAAGCGACCGGAAAGCGCGGGCAAGACGATCTTGGCGATCGTGCCGTCTTTCTCCGAGCGTTATCTGTCCACTGCGCTGTTCGAGGGGATCTGATCATGGCCGACCAGCCGCGGCGGCCCCGCACCCTCGCTGACGCCCGTACCGAGGCCGAGGCCGCGTTCAAGAAGGTGACCACCAAGCCGGTGGAGGCGCCGCCGAAGAAGGCGGCGGTCCCTGGCGTGCGCGAGCAGGTGACGTTGCGGATCGACCAGGACGTGCTCGAGCACTTTCAGTCTGAAGGGCCGGGCTGGCAGGACCGCATCAACGCGGCGCTGCGCAAGGCGGCAGGGCTCTGACGGCCGGCTCCATTATTCTAACGAAAGAGCCCGGACCTCGTGCTCCGGGCTTTTGACGTGGGGGAGACGTCGACGTTTACCGGCGCAGCGCGCTGCCGAGCACACCGCCCATCATGCCACCGATGAAGGCGGCGCCGGCGGCGTTGCCCGCGTTGTCCTGCGGCGGCGGATTGCGATAGACCGGCGCGCCCTGCGGCGGCGGGCCACCGGCAGCGACGTTGCCGGCCGGCTTGGCGCGGCGCGGCTTGGCCTCGTCACCGACTGCGGCGGTCGCCGGCGCCGGCTGCGGCTCGGCCAGCAGCGCCTTGTGCTGCAGCTTGGTCAGGAATCCGGTCGACGGATAGCCGCGGGCCGCCTGCCAGCGCTTCATGACACCGCGGGTCTGGTCGTCGAACACGCCTGTCATCTTGGTGTCGAAGCCAAGGCCGGTCAGTCGCCGCTGCACGTCGCGGCGCTTGGTCTTGTCGAGGCCGATCTGATCCTCGCTGACCTGGCTGCCTTCCTCGGTGTAGGTGGCGGGATCGACGCCCTTGGCGACATTGCGCGTCGCGGTGTTGATGGCGCCGCTCTCGATCGCGGCGATGCGCGCCATCGCCAGCGACTTGAACTGCCCGTTCGGGTAGGTCGCGAGATAGGCGTTGAGCTCTTCCGGCTTGTTGGAATCCTTCACCGAGCGCCAGAATTCGAGCTCGGCCTCGCCCGCGGTCACGGTGGCCGTCGCGACGGCCGGCGTCGTCCCGGCCGTGGCCGCCGTTGCAGCAGGGGCAGCCGCCGGATTGAGGTAGACCGCGCCGATCAGGTTGGTGTGCCCCCAGGGCAACTGGCCCTTGCTGGTCTCCTCATTGACCTGGGCGCGCACCGCCGTCATGGCCTGCTGGATCTCGATGCCGGGCTGGGCGATGTGCGAGATCAGCGCGCGAGTGAACGGGCTGTTGGCGCCGGCCTCGCCGTCGAGGGCTGTCTGGCCCGGGCCGGTGGCGAAGGCGATCAGCGTGCCCTCGCCGGACTTCATCTCGGCCAGACCGGTCTGCACCGACACGCTGCGGGTTGGCGAGTTCGACTTGATCTTGGCGGCGAACGGATTGTCGCGGCAGGCATCGAGGAAGACGAGCTTGACCTTGGCGTCGCCCATCGTCTGGTCGAGGGTCACGTCGATGTTGATGGCCGAGCCCAGCTTGACGTCCATTTCCGACTTCAGGTCGGCGTCGACCGGCAGCAGGTAGTTGGTGCCGGCAATGGCGATGCCGTGCCCGGCGTAATAGAACACCGCAATATCGGCGCCCTGCGCCTTGCGACCGAAATCGAGCAGCTTCTCGGTCATCTTGTCGCGCGTGAGATTGGTGCCCTCGACGACGTCGAAGCCGACGTTGCGCAGGGTTGCCGCCATGGCCTTGGCATCGACCGGCGGGTTCGGCAATTGAGCCACGCTCTTATAGGCGCCGTTTCCGACGACAAAGGCGACGCGGCGGTCGGCCTTGGCGGCTTCAGCGGTCAGCACCATGCAGAGCAGGGACAGGGCGACGGTGAGATAGCGCATCAGGAGATCCCCCAACGATCAAGCGAAGCGTTCACTGCAGCATTTGTCGCGGATCGGCGCGAAAAGTCTTGTTCCCGAGCAAAAAATCACGATTCCGCCACAAACCAGTTCGCGGGTGTTGCGCCAGATCCACGACGGTCGCGTGTAGCGCGCCCGTTTCGTGATCCGAATCACGTCGCTCGAGGGGAGGCAGGGGCTCCCCGGCGCCTCAGGTCCCTGCCGAACCGCCGATCGGCACGGGCCGAGGTTGCGGCGGACGCAGGTTCAGCAAGTTGCCGGCGAGAATCAACCCAGCGCCGAGCACGGTCAATCCGTCGAGACGCTCCGCATAGACCAGCCAGCCGACGGTGGCGGTCAGCGGAACGCGGAGAAAATCCATGGGTACCACGATGGTGGCGTCGGCATAGAGCAGCGCGCGCGCCATGCAGAAATGCGAGAAGGTCCCACAGAAGGCGACGAGGAGGATCCAGCCCCAGGTCGTGGCCGATGGTGGCATCCAGAATACGAGCGAGGGGATGAGACCGGCGATGGATTGCACCACCAGCATCCAGAAGATGATCGACACGGTGGGCTCGGTGCGCGTCAGCAGCTTGACCAGAGCGATCGAGATGCCGAAGCCGACCGCGGCGGCCAGCGCGATGAGCTGTCCCGAATTGACCGCCCCGGTATCCGGGCGGACGATCACGACGACGCCGACGAGGCCGAGCCCGATCGCCGCCAGCTTGAACAGGGTGATGCGCTCGCCGAGGAAGGCTGCTGCCAGCAGCGCCGTCCAGATCGGCATCGTGAACTCGATCGCCACCACCTGGCCGATCGGGATCAAGGTGAGCGCGAAGAACCAGCCGAGCTGCGCGCCGTAATGGACGAGGTTGCGCGCCGCGTGCTGCTTGAGCCGCGAGGTGCGCAGCCTGGCAAAGCCGCCGCTCAGTGCGATGACCGGCGACAGCATCACCAGGCCGATCAGGCAGCGCAGCTCCATCAGCTCGAACACGTTGAGCTCGCGCATGGCTTCGCGTCCGGCCACCGCCATCACCAGCATCAGGCTGAGCCAGCCCGTCATCCACAATGCGGCGATCAGTTTCGAAGCGGGACGATGCATGAGGTGGTGGAGACAGGGAGGAGGGCGGCGAAGGCGCGCTGTATCACCTCGCATGCAGGGCAATGCAAATGAAATCAACGGTGCAGTGCATCAACGCCGCTACAGGCTTTGCTCGCGACGGACGCGTGTCATCGAGAAAAACGTGGAGTGTGGCTGTGTTTCGTCCTAAAGCGACCGCCGCGAAACAGCCCGTAAAACAGCCCAAGGCAGCCAGAGACAAGACATGACCGAACGCGCCGCTTCAGCCGACTTCGTGACCGCCTTTGCCACTGGCTGGCCGGAGCGGGAGCCTCATCTCATGGTGCTGTCGCTGACCACCCATAAAGGTGTGCAGGACTTTGCCATGACGCGGGAGCAGGCGCTGCTGGTCGCCAAGACCATCAAGCGCACCGCCGCGCAGCTGGCTCCGGCGCCGTCCGCAGGTGCGGTCCCCGGCGCCAAGCGCAGCGGCTGATCGGGATCATCGGGACATTGAAATGTTGGCTGCGCGGAACTGGCTGTCGGCCCGGATCGATACCGACTGCCTGTTGCCGCGGGTGGCGAGCGCGATGTTGGCATTGAAGCCGGCGGTGGTTGCGACCAGCTGGAAGTTGCCGCCGCCGCCGCGTCCCTGCAGCACGCCACTGATGCCGCGGCTGGACTCACTCCAGGTTCCCGAGATGGCGGAGCCCTCGGCGATCACCTCGGCCTGCAGAGCGAACTTGTAGGCATCGCTGGCGCAGGTCAGGACGAGCGTCATCCGCGGTCCCGAGACGCCATAACGGGCCCGGCACCGGATGCGCTCGGTTGAGCCGTCCTCGAGGGCAACCGTGCCGCTGCCGCCCCATGTTCCGGCCAAGGCGGTGAAGGGACCGGGATCGGCGCGCCCCGGCGAGGCGGTCACACCCGCCGTCAAAACGACGGCGGCGGCCGCGAGCCGCCGCACCATCTTCAGGAGCGCGTGCTGCGCGCCGTTACAGGCGCGAAGCCTGCCAGCGGCCGCTGCAGGGGATACCTGCCGAGGCGCCGTTCCACTTGCCCGAGCCAGAATTGCCGTTGAGCTGCCCATTCGCATATGCGCCATTGATGGAGACCTTGACGAGGCCTTCGCGTCCAATTGAACCCGACACATTGGCGCCAGCCGCAGAAATCTTACCGTCTGCGACGATCAAGGTCGAGCTGGCTGTGGGCTCGCAGGTGCCACTGTTGGTCACGATCGTCACCTGCCACTGGCCGTCATAGGGCGACTGGGCGAATGCGGGGGCGGCCGAGATAGCCACCAGGATCGACGCGGCGAAAGCCATTCCAATGCGGTCGAGACGCATGAATCGTTGTCCCTCAATGTCGTTTGATCAGGACCTTATTTGGAAGAATTGTGACGAAAATTTGCCGCACCGCCGCAACGGAATTTTATCAAGCAATTTCAGCTCATTAACGATTAATGCGGAACTCCGCCTTGAACCATTCGGGCGGCATTATGGGCAAACTGCGCCTTCGCGCACCCCACGAGCGGACCAGCGTCACAGCCCTGCAGTGGCAGGTGATGCTGCCGTCGCAGGGCACAGCGCGCCGGCTGGAGCGACGACGCAATTGTCGGGGCGATGCGATCGGATGCTCAGTGCGGGGTGAGGCTGGGCGCGTTGGTCGCGAACTGCTCGTCCTGCGGCTTGGCCGGAATCGTGCCGGTCACCTTGGCCGATTCGATGACATCGCCGAGCAGCTTGAGGCCGAGCGGCGCCAGCGCGCGCTCCCACAGCTCGCGGGCGGTCTCGCCCTTCTTGACGAAGCACCAATCCTGAGCGGCGATGGCGCCCGCATCCATGCGGTCCGCGAGGTGATAGATGGTGCCACCGGCGATCGGATCGCCTTCATTGATGGTCCACTCCACCGCAGCGATGCCCCGGTGACGCGGCAGCAGCGACGGATGGTAGCCGATGCCGCCGAGCCGGGCGGCTGCGACCGCCTCATGGGTGACGCGGGCGTGGCTATGCGCCGTGACGATCAGGTCCGTGTCGGGGGCGATCTCGCCCGCCGGCACGACCTTCGGATTGGCCTGGACTACGACCTCGATCCCGGCCGCCCGCGCCGCGGCTGCGAGCCGGTCCTCGCCATCATGAACGACGACCCGCGCGATCTCGATTCCTCTCTCGCGCAGCATGTTCAGTGTGGCGACACCGAAATGGCGGGAGCCGACGAGAGTGATGCGCATGGTCAGGGATCTTCCACGGTTGGGGGCTGGATCCGGTCGGACTCTGACCGGATGAAACGGGTCAAACCAAGCCTTGGCCTCCAGGTCAAGCGCCTGCTGGGCCGTCGTCACAGTCTGGCTTCGTCCGGCCGGCCGAGGCGTTGGGGACCCAAACGGGAACGGCGGGAAAGCCGCTCCGAGCCAGAGTTGGGGCAGGGCCCTTCGCACCTATCGGCGCGCCGATCGCCATGGCCGCCATCAAGATGCAGGCCGAGCGGACGACATGCCCTCTTTGGTGCCGGCTGCAGCTTCAGATGGACCGGGAGTCAGGATAGGTACCGGCAGCTCGCCGAAAGGTTGTGTCAGGGCCGGTTGCTGCATCACGGCATATCGGTCGACACACCTCAACTAAAAGGGTCGAACTATCAGCCGAACTGATGAGGACAACCGAAGACGCTACTCCTGCCGGCTCAATGGACGCGATCTGGTCGGTCTGCGAACGCAATTCCCCCTCGGCCAATGGCTGAAGAGGTCAATGAACTTGTGATTGTATTATCAGTTGGCCGTCTGCGTAGTAAAATTGACGCTTCTGCATATGACGAAGATAATTTCTTAAAGGCCCTGCAGCACAATGCTCAAGCCGCTCCGCCGCGCGGCCGGATAGCCGGGTGCCGCGCCTGTCACCGATCCCTGGGCAACAGCACCCGGTTATTTGCCGGCGGTCATGTGGCTTCCGGCGGCGGATGGTCGATGCCGAGCGCGGCGCACAGTGGTCCGAGATGTTTCTCGTAGCGGCGCCAGCTTCCGATCGAACGGCGGTAGATCGGCTCGCGCACCTGCATCAAGCTCGCCGTGCGCACCATGCGCTCGGTGCGATGGAAGTCGAGGCAGGCATCCTCCCAGTCGAGCCCGCAATGGGCGAGCACGCGGCGTGACACGCCCTCGAGGTCGTCGACCAGATCCTCGTATTGAACGTCCATCAAGATGCCGGGCGGCAGCACCTGGTGCCAGTGGTCCATCACGCTCTCATAGCCCCGGTAGTAGTGGCCGAGCTCGGTCAGGTCGTAGGCGAAGGGCTGGGCTCCGGTGAACAGCAGCGAGTAGCAGGAGACGCAATTGTCGAGCGGGTCGCGCCGCGTGTTGATGATCCTGGCGCGCGGGAATGCTGCGTGGATCAGCCCGACGAACAGGAAGTTCAGCGGCATCTTGTCGACGATGCGCTCGGCCTCCGGCGCCAGCGTCCGAACGCGGGCTGTGTATTCCTGCCCGATCTTCGTCATCTCCTCGGGTGGCAGAAGCGTGATCAGATCGGGATACGCCGGCACGACCTTCTGGCGGTTGGCGCATTCGCCGACGAGCTCCTTGAAGGTCTCGAGCTCGCCCGCGCCGAAGACCTTGGAATGGCTGGCCAGCACCTGCTCCATCAGGGTGGTTCCAGAGCGCGGCATGCCGACGATGAAGATCGGGGCCCAGGAGTTGTCGCCGTGCCCGGTAACCGTGCGAAAGAACTCGGGGGTGAAGCGCGCCGCGACATTTTTCATCATGCCGAGCCGCTGCTCGGAGTCGTAGTCGAAGGTCTTGCGCTTGAGGGTGTTGGCCTTGTGCAGATGCGAGAAGGCCAGGTCGTAGTCCTTCTGGTCGGACAACGCCTTGCCCATCGCGAAATGGGCTGCGATCTGCTTCTCCTGATCGAGCTGGTCGACGCGTTCGAGGAGCTGCCGCAGACTCGGAAGCCGGCTGTCGTCCGGCTTGAACTTCGACATGTTCGCGAGATTGAGGTGGATCGGCGCGTCGTCCGGGGCCAGCTCCAAGGCCTTCTGGAACGCCGCCGTCGCCTCCTCGAAGCGCCCGAGCGCCTGGTAGGCGACGCCGAGATTGTTGTAGGAGCCGAAGCGCTCCGGCTTGATCCTGATGGCCAGCAGGTTCTGCTCGATCGACTCCTCGAGCCGGTTGAGCTCGAGGAAGGCGTTGCCGAGGTTGCCATAGGCGTCGGCATAGTCGGGCCGGCTCGCGATCGCCCGCTTGTAGTGCTCGATGGCACGTTCGCGATGGCCCTGGCGCAGCAGCACGTTGGCGATGTTGTTGTGGGTCTCGGCGTGCTCCGGGCTGAAGTCGAGGACCTTGAGGTAGTGTTTCGCCGCCTCGATGTCCTTGCCCGCCGTATACAGCAGGTTGCCGAGCGCGAAATGCGCGTCCAGGTGCTGCGGCTTGTTGTCGATCGCCCGCCGGAGCAGAGCCATCGCCTCGTCGATCAGGCCCTGGTTCTGCCGGACCATGGCGAAGGCGTAGAGAATGCCGGGATGGCTCGGCGACAGCGACAATGCGGTCTCGTAATGCTGCACCGCTACGTCGTAGCGCCCCGCCGAGGCCTCGACGGCGCCGATGCTGCCATGGGCTTCGGCGGACTTGTCGTTTACCGCCACCGCGCGCTGGAAGTAGTCCTTGGCCTCGTCGAGCCGGTTGGCCGTGGTTGAGATCATCCCGAGGCCGATGAGGGCGTCGAAATTGGCCGGCTGGCCGGCAAGGATCAGCTTGAAGATCTGTTCGGCATCGCTGATTTCGCCGCGGCTCTGCAGCCTCTTGGCGACGGCGACCACGCCGTCTGCCAGCGTCTGCAGTGACGCAAGCCGCGTGGCGTCAAATGGCCGCGAGTCCGTCGTCGGCGTGACCACCGGCGGGGTGAGGTTGACGGGCTGAGGCTGCGTCATGCCCGCGATCGCCTCGGCGATCGTCGGTCGCAGGGCCTCGGTGCCCAGCGCATCGAGCAGCGGCTTCAGCCGGTCGCCATACATGCGCCAGCGGCCGACCGATCCGGTGAACAGCGGCTTGCGCACCTGCACCACGCTCGCGGTGTTCACCGGGCGCTCGTTCTCGTGGAAGGAAAGGCAGGCCTCATCCCAGTCCAGCCCGCAATGCGCGACGATCTTGCGGGCATTCGGCTCGAAATCGCGCACGACGTCCTCGTAGGACAGTTCGAGCATGACGCCCTGCGGCAGGACCGCACGCCAATGGCTCATCAGCGCCTCGTAGGCCCGGTAGTAGCGACCGAGCTCGGCGAGGTCGTAAGCGAATGGCTGCGGCTCGGCAAACAGTTGCGTGTAGCAGGACAGGCAGGTGTCGATCGGATTGCGCCGGACGTGAATGATGCGCGCATTCGGCAGCGCGAGATGGATGAGCCCTGCGAACAGGAAGTTCGACGGCATCTTGTCGACGATGCGCTGGGTACTCGCCGGAAGCTCCGTGAAACGCTGGAGATAGGCGCGCGCGAGGGCGGTGACATCGGCATCGGACAGTTGGGCGAGCATCTCCGGATAGTCGCCGCGGGCGCGATCGGTGAAGAGCCCCGCGGCTGCCGCGAAGTAGTTGACCTCGCCGGCGCCATGCACGGCGGGATGGCTGGCCAGGA
The DNA here is from genome assembly GCF_032377735.1 of Bradyrhizobium sp. SZCCHNRI3043. Classification (NCBI taxonomy): domain Bacteria; kingdom Pseudomonadati; phylum Pseudomonadota; class Alphaproteobacteria; order Hyphomicrobiales; family Nitrobacteraceae; genus Bradyrhizobium; species Bradyrhizobium sp. SZCCHNRI3043. The sequence continues at coordinate 299,313 of NZ_JAUHID010000005.1, read as the reverse complement.
TCTGCTCGATCAGGCTGGTGCCGGACCTGGGCATGCCGATGACGAACACCGGCGCGTGCGATGGATCGCCATGGCCTGCGCGCGCCTGTAGCATGTCCCTGGAGAACACCGCACGGATGCGCTCGATCTGGCGCAGCGTCTGGTTCTCGTCATAGTTGATGCGGCGGCGCTCGAGGGCATTGCCGGCGTTGAGGTGGACCAGCGACCGTTCGCCGTCCTTGATGTCGGCATAAGCCCGCCCGAGGGTGAAGTGCAGGGCGATGCGCGCATCCTCGGTGAGCGTCTCCGATCTCGCGGCCAGATCCTGCAAGGGCGCCCAGCGCGCGTCGTCGACCGCGAACGGCTTGACCACGCCGTAGTTGAGGTGCGTGCCGATACTGCGCGGGTTGACAGCCAGTGCGGATTCGTAGGCACGCGCCGCCTCGTCGAGCCGGCCCACGATCGTCAGGACGCCCGCAAGGTGGTTCATGGTCGTGGTGTCGCGGGGATCGTGCGCAAGAGCGGCCTGATATCCGGCGATGGCCTCATCGTAGCGCTGCACGTTCCGCAGCGAGTCGGCGCGATTGCGGTGGGCAATGGCGTAGTCTGGTCGCAGCCGCAGTGCCTCGTCATAGTGGGACAGGGCCTCCTCGTGCCGGCCCGCCGACTGCAGCGCATTGGCGAAATTGTTGTGCGCTTCGGGGAAGTCCGGCCGCTCAGTGACGGCTCGCTCGTAGTGGAAAATCGCCCCCGGCCAGCTCTTCATGTCGAGGTGGATATTGCCAAGATTGTAGTGCGCCTCGGCGAGATGAGGGCTCAACGCGAGCGCCTGCTGCAAGGTGCGAATGGCGGCATCCAGTTCGCCCATCGCTTGATGACAGCCCCCGAGATTGAGCAGGACCGTCGGCATCTTGGGCTCGATGGCGAGCGCTCGGGTATAGTGAGCGATGGCTTCCGGATGCCGGCCGAGCTGCCGGCAGGCATCACCGAGACTGCTGGCTGCTGCCGCAAATTGCGGCCTCGCCGCAAGCGCTGCCTCATGATGCGACATCGCTCGCTCGGACTGGCCGAGCCGCTGCAGGGCGAGTCCGAGCGCCTGGTGGAGGTCCGGGTTCGTGCCATCGATGGCAAGCGCCAGTTCGAGGTGCCGGACGGCCGCTGCGGGATCCCCCAGGCCGTACAGCGCGCCGCCGAGCAGCAGGCGGGGCTCGATCGAGGATTCGTCGAGTGCGGCGGCGCGCGCGAAATGCGATGTCGCCTTGGCGAGGTCGCCCAAACCTGCGAACGCCTTTCCGACCGTCAAGTGCAGGTCTGCCGAGTCGCCCGCCGCGTCCGCAGCCCGGTCGAGCAGGGTTCGTGCCTCCTGCGCGTCGCCGAGTTGCAGGCGGACAGTCGCAAGGCTGCACAGGGTCCGGAAATGCCTTGGCTGAAGAGCAAGCACTTTCCGGTAGGCCTCCTCGGCAACCTGCAGAGCGCGACCGTCGAGCGTAGACGGGAGTGGCGCGCTGGAGTTGGTCGATGCGGACACGAGTCGGGGGCGGAAGGCGAGTGCTGGCTCGTTCATGATCACAACTGACTGATTGTTCGACGGAAGCAGTTGTCGTGGCGGAATGAAGCGAAACGGAGGCTTGGCGGGGGCCGATCCCGATTGATCGTCTAGAACCCTTCGAGCCGGTGCGGTCGACGCGCTCCGCGATCTCGCTGCCCGGTCTCGCCAATGTCTTTCGCGCGATCGCCGGCTCTCGCCGGAATGCAACGAAGCCGGTGCAGACCAAGGAGTCTGCACCGGCTTTGATCGGGCGTGTCGTTGGAGGCGTCAGCCCCACATGTGATGCATCGCGTGGTGGTGCGACATGTCCGGACCGCTCGAAGCTGCTGCCGCCGTTGCGGCTGTGGCCGCTGCCGCCGTGTGGTGGCTGCCATGATGGCTGTGGTGGCCGCCGCAGTGGTGCGTCGTGGTGGTGTTGTTGTTGCCGCCGGTTGTTCCACCGCCCGTCGTGCCGCCACCGGTCGTCCCGCCTCCCGTGGTGCCGCCGCCCGTAGTGCCTCCGCCGGTGGTGCCGCCTCCCGTCGTACCGCCTCCCGTCGTACCACCTCCGCCCATGCCGCCGCCGGGCGTGGTCGGGCTCGCCGGGGCGCCGCCCGTGCCGTTGGCGATGTTCGGATTGGCGCCCGCCGGCATGCCGGTGCCCTGGGCAATGCCATTGACCGCAGTCGCCGTCACGAAGCTCGTCGCGGATGTCACGTAGGCCGATCCGCCGATCGCGATGTTGTTGCCAGCAATGTCTCCGGCATTGCCGATGTAGTTCGCGGCCGCAGCCTTCAACATCGCCTGATCGGTCGCCAGGGCTGCACCCGTGTCGCCGTTCATGATGCCCATCAGCGCCTTCGTGGCCATGACGGTGTCGGACTGTAGAGCACCGGCGACGAGCTCGTCGTCGAACCGTCCCTTGAACACCGCCCCCTGTGCTGCATCGAACGCGGCGCCAAAGTTCTGGTAGTTCGTGATCTGGTCGATCAGGGCTTGCGACGCCGTACCTGTTCCATTGGCGACCGCAACCAACTTCGCTCCCAGCGTATTGCCCTCGGCGAGGAACGAGGCCCAGAAATTGGTCTGCGCCTGGTTGTCCTGGAACTTCGTGACGGTCCCGGTCAGGCCGCCGGCCATTTCGGAGAACCCGCCAATGTGACCGGGCGCCCCGGTGCCGCCCGCTGCCGCGTTGAGCGCCGCGTCGTTCTGAAACACGTCGATCATGTCGACGATGTTGTCGGCGGAACCGCGCAGCGCCGTCGGACTGGCCATCGTCTCGGCGACATCGTATTTGTTCAGCTGAAGGTTTGCTTGGCTGAGCAGCGTCATCAGATGAAGTGTCGTCGTTTGGGCAGCAACGGAGGTTTGACCTGCTTCAATCGCGGCGAGCTTCGCCGGGTCATTCAGGATCGCCTGAAGGCCCTGCGTCACGGCCGTGAAATCAGTCTGGATCTGGTTGATGTTGTTGGCGCTCATGCCGCCCAGCGAAAGGTCAGCGACGGCATTGAACACCGTTCCGATGGCGGTCAGGTCGCCCGCTGCCGCTGCAGCAAGATTGGTGGCGCTGTCGTTACCGGCGGGAAGGCTCTGGAACGCCACGTCCATGGCACCCGTGTTGGCCAGGAAGGGAACGTTATTGAGCGCGGCCGAAAGATGCGCGTCACCCTGGATCTGCGCCAGGATCTGCATCTGCACGTTGTGGATGGTCTGGTCGGCTTCGGCGAGCGTCGCCGGATTGGCCGTCAGCGGGGCGGCGTTGATCAGCGTCGTGAGTTCGTTCGAAACCTGGGTGAGCACCGCGGTGTCGGTCGCGTTGAGCGTGAAGGCCTGACCGCCGACGGTGACCTGGCCGGGATTGGCCAGCATCGCGTTGATGTCGTTCTGCACGGCATGCAGGTCGGTGGTGTAGCTGCCGAGGAACGGGTTGGAGTTGCCGCTGTTCTGCGGCGTCGAGAACAGCCCGATCGAGATGCGAGTAGCGTCGTTGAACACGACGCCGGCCTGCACGAGATCGGTCGACAGGTTGAGCGCAGAGGCGCGAACCAGCAGATTGGACGTGCCATTCGCCAGCGCCGTCGGGTTGAAGGTATTGGCTGCCATTGATCATCTCCCCAAGTTTCAACCCGGCGTCTGCTGCTTGGCGTATCGGCAGCACGCGGGCGTTGATCGGGCTGCGACGTCTCGTTCACCCCTCGCGGAACGGGCGAAATGTCGCAGCCTCAGAGCACCTGGGAATTATTTGCTCCAATGGGGCCAAAAGAAGCGCCGCCGAGTCCTCAAATATGATGTTGTTCGGGCAAATGGCTCCTGTCGCAGCCGGGTCACGGCGGCGATCGGAAGCTTACTAACTCGTTGATTTCCGTCGTGGCATCCCCGCAACATCGTCGCTCAGCGGCGCTTCGACGCACGGTCCAGACAAGAAGTTGCCCCGATCTCGCGACCGGTCACCGATCTCTCCTTAGAAAAGTTCCAGCGTGACGAGCCTCCGCGATGCGGAACGGAACGTGCATCTTTGTTGATCTTCCGAGGCTTCCTTCTTCAACGCGTGTCGTCTCGCCCGGCTCATTGTCCTTCTCATTTCCCCCGGGAGCACTGCGCGAGTGGACCTCATCTGCTTGCTCCCAGGTATCCGTATTCGAGCCGCAGCAGCTGCTGCGGCTGCCTCGTCAACCCCACATGTGATGCATGGCGTGGAGATGCGACATGTCGGGCCCGGCAGCCGCGGCCTGGCTCGTATGCGCGCCCTGGCTGTGATCGTGATGATGGTGATGATCGCTGTGATGCGTGGCGTTGCTGCCGTTGTTGGCCGTGGTGCCCGCCGCCGTTCCGCCAGCCGCCGTTCCGCCGGTCGACGTGCCTCCGTTCGCCGCGGTGCCACCGGCTGCAGCGCCACCGGCGGCGGTGGTTCCTGCCGCTGCGGTGCCGCCGGTGCCGTTGGCCAGGTTCGGTGTCGCAGTGACGGGAATGGTGCCGTGCGCGGTGCCCTTGATGGAGGTCGCCGCCGAGACCGTCGTGGCCGTCCCAACATAGGTGCCGCCATTGACGGGAATGTTGTTGCCGGAGACGTCCATGGCGTCCGCCGCAAAGCCCTGGCCGGCAGCGGCGATCATCGCCTTGTCCGCCGCGAGTGCTGCGCCGGTGTCGCCGTTGAGGATGCCCTGCAGGCCCTTCACGGCACCGGCCGTGTCAGCTTCGAGCGTGCCGCTGAGCAGTTCGTTGTCGAACCGTCCCTGGAACACGGCGCCCTGGGCGGCGTCGAAATTGGCGCCGAACTGCTGGTAGTTCTGGATCTGCGTGATCAGGGCCGCACTCGCCTGCGCGCCGCCGGTCGAGATTTTCTGCAGCGTCGCGTTGATGGTGTTGGCCTCGGCCAGGAATGCGGCCCAGAAATTCGTCTGTGCCTGGTTGTCCTGGAATTTGGTGACCGTCCCTTTGAGCCCGCCCGGATCCTCGGCAAAGCCGCCCGCATGGCCGGCGTTGCCGTTGCCACCTGCCGCCATGTTGAGGTTGGTGTCGCCCTGGATGATGTCGATGATGTCGAGCAGGTTGTCGGCAGTGCCGCGGAGAGCGGCCTGATTGCCGGTGGTCGCAGCCTGATCATACTTGCCCAGCTGCAGGTTGATCTGGCCGAGCGCAGTCTGCAGATGGATCGTCGTCAGCGCCGCGGCGTTGGCAGTCTCGCCAGCCTCGATCTGCGCGAGCTGGGTCTTGTTGTTGAGGATGGCCGTCAGTCCGTGCTGGACGGCGGTGAAGTCCGCGGTCACCTCGGCAAGGTTACCGGTGTTGATGCCGCCCGAGGCGACCTCGACGGCCTTGTTGAAGACCAGACCAACGTCCTTCAGGCTGTTGCCGGCGGTAGCGGCGGCAAGACTCGCCGGATCGTCCGCGCCGGCGGGCGAGGTCTGGAAGGCAACGTCCTGGCCGCCAGTATTGGCGAGGAAGGGGACGTTGTTCAACGCGTTCGCCAGATGCGCGTCGTTGTGGATTTCGCCGAGGATTTCCTGCTGCAGCGCGTGGATCGTCTGGCTTGCCGCTGCCGATGTGCTGGCGTTGGCGAACTGTCCCGCCGCCTGCAGCAGTGTGCCCAGTTGCCCCTCGACATTGGTCAGCACCGCCGTGTCGGTCGCGTTCAGGGCGAAGGTCTTGCCGCCGAGCGTGACCTGACCAGGGTTGGCCAGCATCGCCGCAATATCGGCCTGCACCGCCGTGATGTCGGCCTGGTAGCTGCTGAGGAAGGCCGGCGAGTTGCCGCTGTTGGCGAGACTGAAGAGACCGAGCGAGGCGCGCACCGCGTCGTTGAAGACGACGCCAGCCTGCACCAGGTCGGTCGAATGCTGGATCGCCGTGGCACGGGTCAAGAGGTTCGACGTGCCGTTGGCAAGCGCGGTCGGGCTGAAATTCACCGGCGTGGCGCCGCCAGCCGGCGGCGTCGACGATGAGCCGCCGGTGCCGTTGGCAATGTTCGGGGTTGCCGTCACCGGGATCGTGCCCTGTGCCAGGCCGTGCACCGACGTGGCCGTCGAGACCGTGGTCGCCGAGCCGACATAGGTCGCGCCGCCGATGGCGATGTTGTTGCCGGAGACGTCCATGGCGTCGGCCGCGAAGCCCTGGCCGGCAGCGGCGAGCGCCGCCTTGTCGGCCGCCAGCGCCGCGCCGGTGTCGCCGTTCAGAATGCCCTGCAAGCCTTTCACGGCGGCCGCCGAGTCGGCTTCCAGCGTGCCGCTGAGCAGCTCGTTGTCGAAGCGGCCACGGAAGACGTTGCCTTGGGCGGCGTCGAAATTGGCGCCGAACTGCTGGTAGTTCTGGATCTGCGTGATCAATGCCGCGCTGGCTTGCGCGCCACCGGTCGAAATCTTCTGCAGGGTTGCGTTGATGGTGTTGGCTTCGGCCAGGAATGCGGCCCAGAAATTGGTCTGCGCCTGGTTGTCCTGGAACTTGGTGACCGTGCCGGTCAATCCGCCGGGATCCTCCGCGAAGCCGCCGGCATGGCCGGGCATTCCGTTGCCGCCGGCCGCCATGTTCAGATTGGCGTCGTTCTGGATGATGTCGATGCTGTCGAGCAGATTGTCCGCGGTGCCGCGCAACGCGGCCTGATTGCCGGTCGTCTCCGCCTTGGCATACTGGTTGAGCTCGAGGTTGACCTGTCCGAGCACCGTCTGCAGATGGATGGTCGTCAGCGCGGCTGCATTCGCCGTCTCGCCTTTCTCGATTTGCGCGAGCTGGGTCTTGTTGTTGAGAATGTTGGTGAGACCTTGCGAGATCGCGGTGAGGTCGGTGGTAACCTCCTGAAGGTTGCCGGTGTGGATGCCGCCGGAGGCGAGGTCGACGACCTTGTTGAAGACGAGGCCGACGTCCTTCAGCGTGTTGCCTGCGGTCGCAGCGGCCAAGGTCGCCGCATCATCGGCACCGGCCGGCGCATTCTGGAAGCCGACGTCCTGGCCGCCGGTGTTGGCGAGGAAGTTGACCTTGTTGAGCGCGCCGGACAGATGCGCGTCGCCGTTGATCTCCTGCAGGATCTCCTGCTGGACCGCGTGCAGCGTCTGATCCGCGGCTGTGATCGTCGCAGCATTCGTGGTCTGCGGTGCGGCCGTGAGCAGCGTCGAGATCTGCGCCTGCACGTTGGTAAGAACGGCGGTGTCGGTCGCGTTCAGCGTGAAGGCCTGGCCGCCCAGCGTCACCTGGCCGGGATTGGCGAGCATCGCGGCGATGTCGTTCTGTACGGCGTGGAGGTCGGTCGTGTAGCTGCCGAGGAACGGGTTCGAGTTGCCGCTGCCGGCCTGTGAGAACAGGCCGAGCGAGGCGCGCACTGCATCGTTGAACACCACGCCGGCCTGGACGAGGTCGGTCGACATGTTGAGCGCTGAGGCGCGCACCAGCAGGTTCGACGTTCCGTTGGCCAGCGCCGTCGGGTTGAAGGTGTTGTTCGCCATAGATCATCTCTCCCCAAGTTCATCCGACGCCCGGCAGGGCCCCGTACCGAAACTGGCCAGACGATGCGGAAGCGCATCGGCCCTGCGTCGGACGTGCTGCGCGCCGCGCCTCACGCCCGTGCGCTTCTGTGCCGCGCGCTTTTCTGACGCGCGTTACTTTGTCGCACCTCGCTATATGCTCGGAGCAATCGGGCCAAAAAAGGCGTGGGGGAGTCCGCAATTATGTTGTTCTCGAGACATCGCGGATCTGTGACGGATGCGCCGCGATCGCGTGCCAAGTGATTGATTCTTGGTGGCAAGCGGCAAATGCGAGGGGTCGCGATCAGGCGCGAGTTGCATGTTGTCGTCAAGATGCTGCCTGTATCTCGCCGGTGAGTGGCCGGTCTCCAGAAGTCAGCCGTAGGGTCTGTCAGACGTTGTCAAGGCTGCCCGGCGACACTTGCGCGCGGCCTTGCCGCAGGGCCATCGCTGGAAAAATGCCACGATGGATCATCCGTCCGGGTGAGCTTTAAGGTGAAGGCGTGGCGGCCGGCCAACCGCGCCGAACGCTGTTCAGGACGGCGGCGCAGCCTGGCGCTGCGCCAGGAGCGCAGTCCTGATCTTCTGCAGCAGCGTCGTGTAGAGCTGATTCCAGGCCGGATCATTCTGCCCGTTCGCGTCCAGCCCTTGCTTGGTGAGGCCGAGGCTGATCCGGTAGACGGCGAGGGCGCCGTCGATGTTGCCGAGCGGAACGAAGGCATCGCCCAGATTCTGGTAGGAGTTTGCAAGCGTCTGCTGCAGCAACGGATCGTTGGAGGCGCTGTTGGCGAGGTGGGTAATCAGCGCGGTGTTGGCGCGACGCTGATCGAAGGCTTCGGCATGCCGGCCCTGGGCGGCGAGCACGTCCGCCAGCAGAGCGTGACACCAGGCGAGATCGCGCTGGAAGCTGAGATTGCCGCGGTGTGCTGCGGTCAGCTTCTGAACGATGGCGAGGCTGGCGGAATAGGCGGCATGCGCGGCCTCGAGGTTTCGCTGAACGAACAGCACGGCGCCGATGCGGTTCAAGGCGACCGAGAGGTTGCGTTGAAACCCGGCGTCGTCCGGATTGGCTCCGGTCAGGTGTCTGACGATGGCGATGCTCTGCTTGTAGTTCTGCAAGGCCTCCATCAGATCGCTGGCGGTGGCGGCGCGATCGCCTTCCGCGATCCCGGCGGCGGCCTGATCCAGCAGTCTGCCGGCGGCGACCGTGACGCCGACCGCAAGGCCCCCGTGGGGAACGTCGCCGCGCGGCTGCGCCAGCAGTGCGGCGAGCGCGACCGGCTCGTCGCTCTCTACGGAGTCCTGCGCAGACTCTGCCCTGGAGGTTCGCTGCCGATCAAAGGGCGCAGGCGGCGCCTGCTGCTGAGAGGTGCGCGGTTTCGGAGGCAATCCCTGTCCGAAGCCGGGAATTCGAAGCAACATGCCCTCGACCTGCGCGGCCGTGATCAGGCGCGTGCATTCGAACTGTCGAGGCGTGCCCTGCCATCGCGGGCACCACAGAAAGTCCTCATGGTCGAAGCGATGACGGACATCATTCCAGCAACTGTTGCAGGCGTGACGGTTGATGACCCGATAGGGGGTCGCAAACTCGTTGGTCGGATGAGTGAAGCCGCTGATCAGCACGACCGGAGTGCCGACAGCCCAGGCCAGCCATGACAGCCCCGAGGAAAGGCCGATGAAGAATGCGGCGTGCTTGAGCCAGCGGGCGCGCTCGGGCAACGGCCGGTCACCGGTCTGATCCTCGGCTGCGGCGGGAATTTGCGTTCGGAAAGCGCCGTGGCTGCGCGCCGCGGTCTGATCGATGCAGATCACGCGATAGCCGGTCGCGCGCAGGAAATCGACGAGGCTCTGCCAGCCCTCAGGATTGTTCCAGTGCTTGCACGCGGTCGTCGCCTGCACCGCGATGCAGACATAGGGCTCCTCGATGGGACGGCTGTCTTCGCTCAGTGCGACGCGCGGCGGCTGCTCGGCCGGATCGACGCCGAGGATATGAGCGGCCGTCCGATGCAGGCCGACCTGCCGGAAATCACAGGGCTGATGGACCAGCTCGGCATCGTCGAAGAACAGCGCGACCGAGTAGGTGGCGTAGTATCGCTCCGCCTGGACCATCTCGTGGCTGAGGAACGTGATGTCAGGGTAGGCGGCGCGGAACAGCGGGATCAGCGGCTCGCCCATAGCACAGCTCAGGCGGCACCGATGCAGGTCCTTGAACCTCACCGCATAGCCCATCCAGCCGATGATGTCGCCGATCGTGCCGACCGGGAACTGGATCAGGACGTCTCGGTCGGTGGCATCATAGTCGTGGCACAACAGCAGCTCGGGCCCTGACCAGACTTCGAGCCTGAACGGGACGAAATAGCGCTTGCTACTGTTGACGTGCCCTGAACGCAGGTCGATGTCGAACAGGACGTTGGTGGTCTCGAGATCGCTCAGCCGGACGCGCCAGGGGTGTCCGGTGTCGGGGAGCATCACGCGGCAGCCGTCGTTGAAATCGAAGCGCAGCCCCTGGGGACCCTCCTGGGTCGGCACGGCCGCTGGCGGCGGCAGTCGCGGCTTGCGTGCGTGATCAGACGCCTCGGTGCGGGCGCCGGGCTGGGCGTCGGCGGGTAACGCACGTGTCGGCACCATCGCCGGGTCCGAGGTGCGGGGAAAATTTGCAACGTTCATGTTGAGGTGCTGACGCGGTCTGCGTTCATTTGTGTGCGATGACGCCGACCGCGGCTGTTCGGGCCTTGTTACTCCACGAAGGCGCGGCGCCACTGATCGAGAACCGGCTTCATCAGATAGCTGAGCATCGTCCGGCTGCCGGTTTGAACATAGACTTCGGCCTGCATGCCGGGCATCAGGTTGACGTTGCCAAGCCGCTTGCGCTCCTCGTCGGACAGCGTGATCCTGACCGTGTAGAAGGTGGAGCCGGTTCGCGGGTCATTGGTGATATCAGGCGACACGAACGAGACCTGGCCGCTCAATTTCGGCGTGGTGCGCTGGTTGAAGGCGTTGAAGTGGACCATCGCATCCTGCCCGGTGTGAACGTGATCGATATCCTTGGGCTGGACGTGCCCTTCGACCTGCAGTTCGTCCGAATCGGGGACCAGCTCCATGACGGTCTCACCCGGCTTGATGACGCCGCCGATGGTGTGGATCGCGAGCTGGTGGATGGTGCCGGAGTTCGGCGCGCGCATCTCGATGCGATCGAGTTGGTCGCGCGCGGCGACGCCCTTCTCGACCAGATCGCCTTCCTTGGCCTGGGACTCGCTGAGGTCCTTGACCACCTCGCTGCGGAAATCCTGATCGATCTTGACGGTCTGGAGCTCGGCTTCGCTGATCTTGGATCTCGTCTCCGCCACGCTGGACACCAGCTGGCCGCGTTCACCGTCGATCCGAGCGGCTTCCCGCTGCAGCGTGGTCAGTCGCGTCAGCGGAACGAGCCGTTTGTCATAGAGCTCCTGCACGCCGGCCAACTCGCCCTTGATCAACTCGATCTGCTTGTTCTTGGATTCGAGCTGAGACTCCATACCGCTGATCTCGTTGTTCAGCTGGACGATGCGGCCTTGCAGCAGCTCCTTCTGGCTCTTGCGGGTCGTGGCACGGGCCTTGAACAGCGCGTTCTCCGACGCGATGACGGTGCGGACATTTGGATCGTCCTGACGTGAGGTCAGCGTGGACGGATAGTCCGGCTGATCGAGACCGTCACGCTCGGCCGAGAGCCGCGCAATCTTGGCGCGCTGTTCGTTCAATTGCTTGGTGATCGCCTGGAGCTGGGCCTGGCTCTGCGTGGCGTCGAGCCGCACGAGCAGATCGCCCGCTGCGACGCGCTTGCCGTTGTCGACCTTGATTTCCGCGACAATGCCGCCGGTCGGATGCTGAATCGCCTTCACGTTGGATTGCACCACGAGATTGCCGGGGACCACGATCGCGCCGGCGAGCGGCACGAGGGTCAGCCAACCGCCGCCGAGAACGCCGGCGACAAGCAGCACCCGCATGCCGAGACGCAGCTCGTTCTCGAACATGCGGCTGACGCGCGGCACCAGCGATTCGTCCGAGCCGTCGTCGAGATCGGCCGCCGTTCCTTGCGTCGCAATGAAGGTCATGCCAGTGGTCAAGGCCGTGCCGGCGGTGCCGACCAGGCGGCCGACTCGGGTTTGCGGAAGGACAGGCGCATGCGCCAGGCGGGCAGGGAGGTTCTGCTGTCCCATCGGCCGCGGCGCACCGACGCCGAAATTGCCGTCGCGTCGCGCATCCTGCAGGTCGAGCAGGGGTGCCGAATTGCCGCCCGCCATGCGTGCAGGCGGATTGCGCTGGGGTGGCGACAGCTCCGGCTCGTAGCCACGCATCGGTGCGGGCTGCTGCCAGTCCATCTCGCGGATGCCTTCACCCCGGCGTGCCCGGGGCGCCTGGGCGCCGAGACCGAACAGCGACAGCGACGCACCGAGGGCGCGGCCCATGGTGCTGCCCTTCTTCTTCGAGCGCGGCTTTGGCCTGACTTGCGACGGCGGCGGACGCCGGCGCTTCTTGCCGCCGTCACGTGCGCCGCGGCGCTGCCGCGGGTCCTCGTCCGAGCCGTCGTCGAATGCGCCCTGCAGCCGCTGCAGTTCGAGAATCAATGCATCGCCCTGCGGACCGACGGCGCGGGTCTTCGGTCGCACATAGTCGTCGTCGTCGAAGGGCCTGAAGTCGTTGATGTGTTTCATTGATCAAGCGCTTTCTGCTGGGGCGGCGCGACGAAGCGAGCGGGCGTTCGGATTTGGCGCCGCTGCCGGAGCTGCAACCCTGGGCGGAGCAGGAGCATGCGCGACGGCAGGTCCCGCGGCCTTGTTGGCCCCGGCGACGCGGGCAAAGATCTCCTGGCAGGGCCCGAATGCGATCGCCTTGCCCTCGTACAGCACCAGCGCCACGTTGAGCGCATTCAGCGCGCTGGGACGGTGTGAGATCACGATCACGATGCTCTGATTCTGCTGCCGCATGATCTGAATGGCGCGGCTGAGCGCGTTCTCGCCGTCGGTGTCCAGATTGGCATTCGGCTCGTCGAGGACGATGAGAAACGGATCGCCATACACCGCGCGGGCCAGACCCACGCGCTGCCGCTGACCGGCCGACAGCGACATGCCGCCTTGGCCGATTCGCGTCGAATAGCCTTCCGGCAGCCGCAGGATGATGTCGTGCACGCCAGCGATCTGCGCCGCCTTCAGAATCGCATCCGAGCTCGCATTCTCGTCGAAGCGGCAGATGTTGTCGGCGATGCTGCCATCGAACAGGGCAACGTCCTGCGGCAGGTAGCCGATGTGGCGGCCGAGATCCTCGTTGCTCCATTGGTCGAGCGCTGCGCCGTCGAGGCGGACGGAACCATGCTGTGCAGGCCAGATGCCGACCAGCGCCTTCGAGAGCGAGGTCTTGCCGGAGGCACTCGCGCCGAGCAGTGCCAGACCCGTGCCTGCCTTGATCGAGAACGACACGTTTTGAACAATCGGCCGGTCGGTGCCCGGCGCGGTGACCGTCAGCTCCTGTACGGTCAGCTCGCGGAACGGGCGGGGCAACGCGACCGGCGGCGCTTCCGGCCTGGCGGTGGCCTTGCAGATATCGCGCAGACGCGCGATGCCCTGGCGCGCGGCGACCAGCTGTTTCCAGCTGCCAAGTGCGATCTCGATCGGGGCGAGCGCGCGGCCCATCAGGATCGACGAGGCCATCATCACGCCGCCGGAGGCCTGCTCGGAGACGACGAGCGCCGCGCCGATGCCGAGCATGCCCGACTGCAGGATGAAGCGCAGCACTTTCGCGGCGGCCCCGAGATTGGCGTAGACATCGCTCGCGCGAATGTTGTCCTTCAGATAGCGCTCGTTGACGGCGTTCCAGCGTGCCGAGAAGCGATCCAGCATTCCGAGCGCGCGAATCACCTCGGCATTGCGCTGGGTGGCATCGGCGAGAACCTGCCGCGCGGCGCTCGTATCGCTGGCGGATTTGCTCGCCTGACGCGACAACCGGTCGGTCACCAGCGTCATCGAGATGATTCCGACCGTGCCGATGACGGCCGTGATGCCGATCAGCGGATGAAACAGAAACATGCCGATCAGGAAGATCGGTATCCATGGCATGTCGAGAAAGGCGGTCGGTCCCATGCTCGACATGAAGGCGCGGAGCTGGTCGAGATCGCGCAGTGGCTGCTGCATCAGCATCGGCTTGGTGCCGCGCAGGGGCAGGGTGGCCAGAGCGTGATGAATCGCGTCCTGCAAGCTCGCGTCGAACACGGTCGCTACCCGGCACAGCATGCGGGTGCGCAATGCGTCGAAATAGCCTTGAATCAGATAGACGACTAGAATCATCACCGACAGGCCGACGAGCGTGGCGAGATTTTTGCTCGGAACGACGCGATCATTGACCTGCATCATATAAACCGAGCCCGAGAGCATCAGGATGTTGATGACGCCGCTGAACACGCCGATGCCGGCCATGCGTTTGACAGCCTGGCGCAACCCGCGCGTCACCGGATCGTCGCTTCCCGAGAGAAGGTCGTTGAGGGCAGCCGCGGCTTTCGTTCTCGGGCGGTCTTGAGCCAGACTCATCCAGGCGCGTCTCCCAAAACACAGTGCTTCACTCCGCGCTATTGACAGTCGATACCGACGATTTTCCGGCAACAATTGGACACGTGGGCAATTCTGTCGCAGCGACGCGGGTACACGACCGGTGCGAGGTGCAATGCGCCGGGCCGGCTCTGAAAAGTTGTGGCGTCGTTCAGCGCGATCGGGTCTGCGCGAAATCTGTTCGCGATCGTCGATAGTTGCAGCGTGATAACAGCCATCGGCATGCGACGCGCGTCACACATTCGTCCGTCTATCACCTTGGTTCCGTACTCATTGGTCGCGGTCCGGGCCGAATGACGCCACGAAGGCGAATAAATCTTCCTGCGGTGCAACGCACAGGCGTTGTCATCTCGATCATGCGGTATTCGATGATGGTGCGGAGAACGATCATGATGGCGGCGGCAACACAAGGACATGCGGCTCCGCGCACCAACCCAAGACGTGCAATCAGCTCAGCCGGGCATGGCGGCCGAGGATGTGTTCTATCATCGAACGTGCGGCCGCTGTGGAACCAGTGACCCGTCCAGCATCGGGCGCACGAGATCAACATCAACTCGAGGGAGGACGAAGCAGATCAGTCCGCGTGTGATCCGAGCAACTCGTCACCGGCTCGGGCCGCGGCAGCTGATCGACCATAGGCGTGATCCAACCGATCACGTTCAGGCGTAGCGGGGCAACGATTGGGGGCAGAACGGCGCTGTGACGCCGAAGTCGGACGAAGTTGCTCACTTAGTAAAGCGTATCCGGGGGACGACAAAGTTGCTGGACGACATCACCATCGAGACGCGTGATGCGGGAATGGATTCGGGTCGAGGGGCGGCCTGCAGGGTTGACTACTTAATCATCCCGCGCCGGATCGATCCGCTGAGACGAAATACGGTCGCCGGGTCGGCGGTGAATCGCGCCGATCGCGTGCGCGCAGCTCTGGAGGCGCACGCATGAAGATCCGCAAGACCGACTATGGAACGATCATCCTGCACTGGACCCTGGTTGGGGCCACTGTGATCGCCTTCATGACAGGGCTTCGCATGGCGACCGAAGCGCCTGGACACGCGTGGATCGCCAACAATCTCGACTGGCTGCTGCCCCGGCACCGGACCTGGACCTGGCACATGCCGGCTGGGGTCGTGCTCGCGAGCGTGGCCCTCGCCTACATGATCTATATCTCGAAGTCAGGGCTCGGTCGCCGCGTCACCATCGACAAGATGCGCTTCAAGGGCTTGCTCGGCCGCCGGCCGGCGCGGCTGGGATCGATCAGTGTGATGCTGCATTGGGTGCTTTTCATCTCCATGGCGATCCTGATCGTCACCGGAGGCATGCTCTTCTTCGGCGTGGCCTCCGGCTACGTCACCATGATGATCCACTGGTACGCGACCTGGGTGATCCCGGCCTTCGTGGTGCTGCACGTCCTGGTTCACTTCAGCATCGGCGGAAAGATGCAGCTCTATCGCGTGTTCCGGCCGGCGCCCTTGCCGCCCCCGCCGCCGAAGCTCGATCCCGTCGAGCTCCTCACGATGCTGGTCGAGCAGTCGGAAAAGCTGGAGGAGGCGGAGGCGCCTCCGAAGAGGCCGGCGCCCGCTGCACGGCCTGCAGCGCGTGAGCCGATGCCGGCGCCGCGGCGCATGGAGGAGCCGATGCGGGCGCGCTCCGAGCCGCGCGTGCCGCCAGGCCGCATGCGTCCGCCGTCGGCACCTGCAAAGGGTAATTCCCGCCGCCGCAATCCGAGCTTCCAATCCAACCCGTTCATGGTCGCGATCGCCGCAGCCATCGTGATTGGTTCGGCGATGTTCGCCGCTGACTACTACGCCGAGGACACCGTCACGGTGTACCGGATTGCCACGTCCGACGCGCCGACCCTCGACGGCGATTCGTCGGATCGTGTCTGGCGCAACATCCAGCCGCACATGGTCACGACCAACCAGGGCGACAATTTCGACGGTACCGGCGAATCGCGGGTGTGGATCAAGGCAGCGCATGACGGCACGTGGGTCTACTTCCTCGTCATATGGGAGGATCCGACGCGGTCGTTGAAGCAGCTGCCGCTGATCAAGAAGGCGGATGGCTGGCATCTCCTGCAGAACGGATTCGACAAGGGCGACGAGAACGACTTCAACGAGGACAAGTTCTCGCTGTTGTTCACGACGCTGCCGATCACCTTGGCCGCGGACCGAACGTTTCACATGAGCTCGCAGCCGATGCCGGACAAGCCGCCGACCCTGTCCGGTCGCGGCATCCACTACACGCCGGCGCCGAATCTCTATGCCGACGCCTGGCTGTGGAAGGCGACGAGCGGCGGCCCGACCGGATGGATGGACGATGATCATTTCGGTCCGCCTGCGGAGCCGACACCGGATCAGGTCAAGGGACTCACGCCCTACAAGGGTGGGTTCGCATCGGATCCGGGCACCGCGAACTATTCGGACAATTTCGTGATCGACAGGGAGGCCGCAAGACTAGGGAATCGGGGTGTGAGACCGAAGCGTCTTCCGAAGGACGTCGCCGCGATGACCGCGGCGATGGGCGAGATCAATCTCGATCCGAACATCGGCGAGAGTGAAGGCGCACGCTGGTTCATGACGGAGGCCGAATCCGTGCCGTATTCGGCCGAGGCGGATGCGCAGACGCCGATCGGGACCGTCGTGCCCGGTGTTCTCGTCAGCGGCGAGTTCACCGGTGATCGCGCGGACATCCGTTGCGCGGCGCGTTGGGCCGCGGGCCATTGGACGCTCGAAATTGCCCGCAAAATGGACACGAAAAGCAAGTACGACGTTCCGATCAAGAATGGCGTGTTCATGCGTGTCGCAGCGTTCGACCATACCCAGATCAGACATACGAGGCAGATCCGGCCTATGCGACTTGAGGTGCAGTGATGGGTAAGATTTGCAAAATCCAGTACAACAGGGAAACGTTCTACGCGAATGTGGGCGATATCCTGCTCGACGGCGCCATCAACAGCGGCGTGGATCTGCCCCATGACTGCCGCAGCGGAATCTGCGGATCCTGCAAAGTGACGGTCGTCGACGGCAAGCTGTTCGGCGGCATGGAAGGCGACATGGCGCATGCTTGCCAGGCGCGTGTGGTGTCCGACCTGAAGATCATCACGGAGCCCGTGCCGGACACGGTGACGATGAATTGCGAGGTGGGTGATCTCGTCCGGCTCGCGCCCGATGTCGTCGGTGTCACCATCGAGATGCCGAAGCCGCTGCGATTCTTCCCCGGGCAATACGCCAAGGTCCAGTACCGCGGTTTTCCGACGCGTTGCTACAGCCCGACCTATCCGATGGTCGGCGCGCCTGACAGCCATCTGCTGTATCTGCACATCCGCATCCTGAAGGATGGCTTGGTGTCGTCGGCGCTTGGCCGCGACATCCAGGTCGGCCATCGCGTCAAGCTGACGGCGCCGCTGGGCACTGCGTTCTTCCGGCAGAAGCATCGCGGTCGAATCATCCTGGTCGCGAGCGGCACGGGCTTTGCCCCGATGTGGGCGATCGCGGTCGCCGCCATCACCGAAAATCCGAAGCGCGAGATCGTCTTCATCGTTGTGTCGCGCACCTTGCAGTCGTTCTACATGCATCAGGCGCTGTGCCGGCTCGCGCGCTTCCCGAACGTGAAGATCATCCCGATCGTGTCGGAGCCGCAGAACGTCTCGCCGGCGATTCGCAGCGGCCGGCCGACCGAACACATGCCGGAGCTCACACCGAACGACGTCGTCTACACCTGTGGCGCGCCGGCCATGACGGAGGCGGTCGCGAAGATGGCGCGCGGGGCCGGAGCGAAGTGTCACTGCGATCCGTTCGTATCATCGGCGCAGCCCTCCGAGTCGAGCGGCGGACTCATGAATCGGCTGGTCGGGTGGCTCGACAGCCAGCGCGGCCGGCCGGCCATGTTCCAGCCGGCGGAATGAGATCGTGGCGGCCGCGACGCGCGTGGCCGCAGTCCGGCGCTCAGCCGGCCACGAAAGCGAGCAGAGTGCCCGTGGCCGATACGGGCGGCACGACCAGGCTCGCACCGCTGCGCACGGCTGCAGCGCTCAGAGTCTTTTCGGTCGTGGTCAGATCATGTGAGGCCAGCACGAGGCCGGCGCCGCCCCGCTCCGGCAGACCGGCAAGCGACACGCCCGGATAGCGCGCTGCGAGCTGGTCCCTGGTCAGGAACACGAAATCGGCGCGGTCACCGCCCGAGGTGACGGTCACTGCGCCGTCGGCTTCGTCTCGCCCGTCGCGATCGATCAGGCGCGACAGGTGAGCCGCGTCCTTGGCCGGGTCCGGCGTCACGATCAGCGCCTGCTTCAGTTGCCTGGCGGCGTTGGCATGGCGCATCAGTTCCGGGATCCACACCGTCTCGCGCGTCTTGTGCTGGCAGGCGAAAATGCGCAGGCCGCCCGGAGCCTCCGCGACCGGCCATTGAAACACGCGGAATTTCGCTGCCGAGATGGTCCCGTTGGGCAGCGGCACCGGTCGCTCGAAATCGATGGGACCAATCGGCTCAAAACCTTTCGCGCGGATTTCCTCGGCGCCGGCCGCGGAATCGATCGCCGTGAAGGCGATGCGCTCGATGCCTTCGCCGCGCTGGGCGAGGAAGTTGCGGGTCGGAACGTTATGGTCGGTCTCGGCGAGGATGCCGAGCAGCTCGATGTAGTCCGGATCGAGCATGATGGTGTAATTGCCGGATCCCATCTTGGCGCTGTGCGTGCCGCGCGGAGACAGCGTAAAACCCAACCGCTTCCAGGTATCCGCCGCCGCGTCGAGATCCTTCACCACGACGACCGCGTGATCGATACCGATGACATTCTTGAGGGCCACGCGTTTGTCTCCTTGCAGCGAACTTGGCATATTGGCGGCCGAACTATGCCCAATCGACCCATGCACCGCAACCGGCGCAGCCGGGCGCCGGGCGCAAGGCAAGATCGACCTCCGGGATGTTGGTCGATCAGCAAGGATGAGCTGTCCTCCATGAGCATGACCGCAGAAAACGTTCAATGGCCGCCGTCCTTGTGGGCCGCACAGACCCCGCCTGGCCCTGATCTGCCCGTGCTACAGGGCAGCTTGCAGGCCGATGTCGTGATCATCGGCGGCGGCTTCACCGGCTTGTCGACGGCGCTGCATCTGCGCGAGGCCGGCGTCGATGTCGCGATCGTCGAGGCGATGGAGCCGGGCTGGGGCGCATCCGGCCGGAACAACGGTCAGGTCATTCCGACGCTGTCACGCCCGGATCCCGAGGATCTCATCGCCCGTCACGGCGCTGCCGGCGAGCGCTTCGTTGCGATGCTGCGCGACAGCGCCTCCGCGCTGTTCGAGACCGTCAGGCGCTACAGGATCGATGCGGAGCACGAGCAGGCCGGGTGGGTGCAGCCGGTGCATTCGCCCGGGCGGATCAAGATTGCCGAGCGCCGGTTCAAGCAGTGGTCGAAGTTCGGCGCCGATGTCGAGCTGCTCTCACGCGACCAGACGCGCGACATGCTCGGCTCGGACGCCTGGCATGGCGGCTTCTGGAACAAGACCGGCGGCCACATCAATCCGCTCGCGCTGGCGCGTGGCTTGGCGCGGACGGTGCTGAACCTGGGAGGCCGGATCTATGCGCGCTCGCCGGTGATCGATTTCGCCCGGCGGGGGGATCGCTGGATCGTGCGCACCGCACGAGGGGAGCTGTCGGCGCGCGCGCTGGTGCTGGCGAGCAATGCCTATAGCGGCGAGTTCTCCAAGGCGCTCGCACCGGATATCGCGCACGAGGTGATGCCGGTGCTGTCGTGGCAGATGGCGACGCAGCCGCTGTCGGACAATGTGCGGAAGACCGTCATCCCGGCGCGGCAGGCGATGTCCGATACCCATGGCGAACTCTATTTTGCGCGTTACGACGCCCGCAACCGACTGGTCACCGGCGGCGCCGTGATCGGCCCCGGCAATAAGGCCGAGCGGCTGAAGGCGCGGGTCGCCGAACGCCTGCAGCGCCTGTGGCCGCAGATCGGCGAGGTCAGGTTCGACTACGTCTGGAACGGCTATGTCGGCATGACCACGGACTACATGCCGCGGATTCATCGCCTCGGTCCTGATGCCTATGGCTGGACCGGCTGCAACGGCCGGGCGGTCGCGCTCACGATCCCCCTCGGTGCGGAGCTTGCGAAAGCGGTGCGCGGCGTGTCGGCGAACGAGCTGGCGCTGCCATTCACGGAGCCGGTCACCATTCCGGCGCACGCCCTGCTGCGTCCGTTTGCGCCGCTGATGCTGCTCTTGTACCGATACCGTGACGCGCGCGAGATCAGCTAAGAGGTGGGATGTTCGGTCCGGGCGAAGTCGCCGCCCGGAATGGCCTCGAGCAGAGCCTGCGTATACGGATGCTGCGGGTTGCCGAACACGTCGTGCGTGGGTCCATGCTCGACGACGACGCCGTCCTTCATCACCGCGACCAGATCGCAGATCTGGGCTGCAACGCGCAAGTCATGCGTGATGAAGATGATCGACAGGTCGAGCCGCTCGCGCAGGCTGGTCAGCAGCTTCAACACCTGCGCCTGGACGGAGACGTCGAGAGCGGACACCGGTTCGTCCGCGACCAGCACCTTGGGCCTTAGTGCCAGCGCGCGCGCCAGCCCGATGCGCTGACGCTGACCTCCGGAGAACTCATGCGGGAAGCGATCGGCGGCGGACGGGTCGAGCCCCACCAGGCTGAACAGCTCGCGCGCCTCGGTCAGCGCCTGGTCTCGCGCGGCGCCATGCACGATCGGTC
The DNA here is from genome assembly GCF_032377735.1 of Bradyrhizobium sp. SZCCHNRI3043. NCBI lineage: Bacteria > Pseudomonadati > Pseudomonadota > Alphaproteobacteria > Hyphomicrobiales > Nitrobacteraceae > Bradyrhizobium > Bradyrhizobium sp. SZCCHNRI3043. The sequence goes on along the minus strand of NZ_JAUHID010000005.1, from coordinate 278,560 downwards.
CCTGCGCCACCAGTTCGACCGCCTTGCGCCGGGGATTCAGCGAGGCGAACGGGTCCTGAAACACCATCTGCATCTGCCGGGTCCGGCTTCTGATCTCGCTGCGCGAGAGGCGAGCCCAGTCCTGACCGTCGAGCAGGATCGTTCCTGCATCGGGATCGATGAGGCGGATGATGCAGCGGGCGAGGGTGGATTTTCCGGAGCCCGATTCGCCGACAATGCCGAGCGTTGCACCCTTTGGCAGTGCGAGCGAGACGTCCCTGACCGCATGAGTGACGCGCTCGCCGCGGCCGAGGAAGCCACCGGTGCGATAGGTCTTCGAGACGCCGGAGATGGTGAGGATCATCCGGTCCGACAGCTCGCGTGCCGGGGGCGCCGCCACGGGCGGCACCGCGGCGATCAACTGCCTGGTGTAGTCATGCTGCGGCCGTTGCAGGATATCCGCCGCCGCGCCCTGTTCGACGACGATCCCATGCTGCATCACGACGACGCGGTCGGCGATCTCGGCGACGACACCGAAGTCGTGGGTGATGAACAGCACCGCGGTCTTGCGCCGCTGCTGCAGCTCGCGGATCAGCTTGAGGATCTGGGCCTGCGTCGTGACATCGAGCGCCGTGGTCGGCTCGTCGGCGATCAGCAGCTTCGGATCGAGCGCCAAGGCCATGGCGATCATCGCGCGCTGGCGTTGGCCGCCGGACAACTCGTGCGGATACGCCTTCGCCGCGCGCGGCGGATCGGGAATATGGACGTCGGACAACAGGGACAGCACGCGCGACCTGATCTCGGCCTTGGAGAGATCGGTATGGATGTCGAAGACCTCGCCGATCTGGTCGCCGATCGTGCGCAACGGATTGAGCGCGGTCATCGGCTCCTGGAACACCATCGCGATCTCGGCGCCGCGAATGCTGCGCATCTCGGCCGCCGTGGCGGTGCAGAGATCGCGCCCGGTAAACAGGATGTGTCCGCCATCCGTGCCTACACCGTCGGGCAGCAGCCGCATGATGGCATTGGCCATCATCGACTTGCCGGAGCCGGACTCCCCGACGATGCAGACGATCTCGTTTTCGGCGATCGCAAGCGAGACCTCGGAGATGGCATGCGTTCGGTCGGCGCCTTTCGGCAGCCGTACGCTGAGGCGATCGACGGTCAGAACGGGCTTGGCTGGACTCATCGCTGCTTCAGCCGTGGGTTCAGTGCATCGTTGAGGCCCTGGCCGACCAGCGACACCGCAAGCACGGTGATGAGGATGGCAACGCCGGGGATCGCCGACACGTACCACTGCACGCGCAGCACATCGCGCCCGAGACCGATCAGGTTGCCCCAGGAGGCGACGTTGGCGTCGGACAGCCGCAGGAAGGCGAGTGCACTCTCCAGGAGGATCGCAACCGCCATCACGACGCCGGCATAGACGATCACCGGCGGCAGCGCGTTGGGCAGGATCTCGCCCAGCATCAGCTGGGTGTCGCGCATGCCGAGGGTGCGTCCGGCCTGGACGAATTCGCGGCCGCGCAGCGAGAGGAACTCAGCCCGCGTCAGCCGCGCCGGCGCCGGCCATGAGACGATGCCGACGGCGATCGTGACCGTCGTCAAGGTCGAGCCGAACACCGCGACCAGCACCAGCAGCAGCACGAAATTCGGCAGTGTCTGGAAGGCCTCGGTGATGCGCATCAGGATGTTGTCGACCCACCCGCCGTAGTAGCCGGCGAGTGCGCCGACCATGATTCCGATCGCCACGGCAATGAACGTGGCGACGCCGCCGATCAGCAGCGAAATGCGGGCGCCGTGAAAGACCTGGGCGGCAATGTCGCGGCCGGAATTGTCGGTGCCGAGCAGGAAGCGCGGATTGGCGAACGGCCAGATCAGCGGACGCCCGGCGAGCGCGAGCGGATCGCGCGGATAGAGATAGCCGGCGCTGATCGCCATGCCCACCACCACAAGAAGCAGGATCAGGCCGAACACCGCGGAGGGACTGCGGAAATAGCGCTTCACGGCGTCCATGCTCAGTTCTCCGCCGTGATGCGCGGGTCGAGCCGCGCATAGAGCAGATCGGTGATGAAGTTGACCGCAATCACCAGGAGCGCGGAGACGAACACGATGCCGAGCAGGGTGTTGAGATCGCGCTGGACCACCGATTCATAAGCAAGGCGTCCGAGGCCAGGCAGCGAGAACACGGTCTCGACGACGACGGAGCCGCCGAGCATCGTCCCCGCCTGCAGTCCGATCAGCGTGACCATCGGCAGCAGCGCGTTGCGCAGAACGTGGCGGGTGATGATGCGGGTCTCGTCGAGGCCCTTGGCACGTGCGGTGCGGACGAAATCGAGGTTCTGGACCTCGAGCATGGATGCGCGCATGATGCGCAGATAGATGGCCAGGAAGATCAGGCCGAGCGTCAAGGACGGCAACACCAGGTGGCGGGCGACGTCGAGCACGCGCCAGAGGCCGCTCGTGACCGCGCCGATATCCTCGAAGCCGCCGGCTGGCAGCCACTGCAGGTAGATCGAGAACACGACGATGGCCATCAGACCAAACCAGAACGACGGGGTCGCGTAGAAGATCAACCCCACGGTGGAGATCAGCGTGTCGGGCCACCGGTTGACGTCGCGCGCAGCGATCACCCCGAAGACAAGACCGAAGAAAAAGGCAAAGGACAGGGACGAAGTCATCAACAGCAGGGTCGGCGGCAGCCGCTCCAGGATCACGGCGGCGACGGGCTTGCCGTAGATCGCGGAGAATCCGAGATCGAGGCGCACCAGCCGCCACAGGTAATTGGCCAGCTGCATCGAGACCGACAGATCCAGCCCATAGAAGCGGCGCAGCTCGCGGGCAGTCGCAGCATCGCCGCCGCCCATCTGGGCCATCATCGCGTCGACCGTGTCGCCCGGCGCGAGTTGCAGCAGGAGAAAGACGCCGATCAGGATCAGGAACAGGGTGGGGATCGAGGCAGCGAGCCGCCGCCCCGCAAGGCTCAAGATGCGCATGGCCTTATCCTGACGGATTCCGGCTCAGGCGGAAAGCCACAGATCGTGCCAGCTCGACGATCCCCAGCGCGGCGTGTTCGAGTGGTTGCGCGCCTTGGCCGTGATCACGGTGACGAAGATCTGCTCGATCGGCATCCACACCGGCAGCTCGGTATTGGCCTCGCGCACGAAATCGGCATAGAGCGCCTTGCGCTTGGCCGGATCGACCTCGGTCGCCGCGTCATCGATGATCTTGTCGATCTTGGCGTCGTCCCACCCCCACTGGTTGGTCCACGGCGCGCCCTTGGGCTGCCCGGAGCGGTACCAGACCGTGGTCGAGACGGCCGGATCGTTGCGATACTGGTGCCAGCCGGTCGCGAGGTCGAAGGCGTGCTCGTCATAGACCTGCTTCAGGAAACCGCCGCCATCGTTGCGCACGATCTCGATCGCGATGCCGACCTCGCCCAGCGATTGCTGGAGGAAGGTCGACCACAGCGAGATGTCCTCGCCCCATGGCGCGGGCAGCAGCCGCAGCGAGAAGCGGCTGCCACCGGCGCCGGGCTTGTAGCCGGCTTCGTCCAAGAGCGCCGCCGCCTTGGCCTTGTCGTAGGGATATTGCGGCGTATTAGCGCCGGGGTAGAAGTCGGTCGAGGTCGACGGGATCGGGCCGGTGCCCAGCTTGGCGAAATCGCCGAGGAAGTTCTCGATGAAGAAAGGAACGTTGATCGCATGCGCGATGGCACGGCGGACCCTGACATCCGCCAGCTCCTTGCGGCGGACGTTGAACTCGAGCGTGTTGGTGCGCGCGTTGCCCTCGTTGCCCTTCGTCGAGACGATGAAGCGCTTGTCCTTGCCGAGCCGCGCCATGTCGGAGATGGTCAGGCCAGAGAACGGGCTGTAGTGCAACTCGCCGGCCTCCATCTGCGCGGCTGCGGCGGCGCGGTCGGTGATCACTTTCCACACGATGCGATCGAGGTAGGGCGTGTTCGGCCGCCAATAATCGGTGTTGCGCTCGGCCATGATATATTGCCCGCGCTCGTACTTCACGAACTTGAACGGACCGGTGCCGATGGGGGCGAGGTTGGCGGGGTTCTGCCGGATGTCGCCGCTCTCATAGATGTGCTTGGCCGAGACGTAGCCGAGATCGGGTAGCGCGCGCAGGAGCAGGTTGAGCGGCATCGGCCGCTCGTAGCGGAAGATCGCGGTCTGCGGATCCGGCGTGTCGACCGCTGTCAGGAACAGCTGCAAGGTCGATCCGTAGTTGAGGATCTTCTTCCACATGTTCATCGCGGTGAAGGCGACGTCCTCCGACGTGAACGGCTTGCCGTCATGCCAGGTGATGCCCTTGCGCAGCTTGAAAGTGACGGTCTTGCCATCCGGCGTCGCCTCCCAGCTCTCGGCAAGCACGCCGACCGGCTGGCCGTTGGCATCGAGGTCGACGAGGTTCTCCTGGATCTTGCCTCCGATGATGTAGACGCCGGTCGATGCCTGAAGGCTCGGGTTGAGCTGGCGCTGCTCGGCGCCGTAATGCACGTTGAATACGCCGCCTTTGCGCGGGGTCTCTTGGGCGAAGGCCCGGAATGGATTGACCACGTTCGCGGCGATGGCGGCGGAGGTCAGGAGGGCGGTCCGGCGGCTGATCTCGAAACGGCTCGAATTCATCAAGGTCTCCCGAAGGCCAAGCGGGGACGCTGGCCGATGGTGCAATTGCGGCGAAGATTACGCGGATCGCGGGTCCAAGTCATTTGCGAATTGCGATGCAGATCTGCGGCATTCTCGGCCGGTCCATGCAGCCGGCGGCACCGTGGCATACATTGCTCGTATACAAACGAATGGGAGAAGATCTTCGCCGACGGGGACTTGAATGAGGTGGGGATTGCCGGCTGCCACGAACCGACCGGAGGCAACTCTGACGCGGCGCCAATAGACTGCGCTATCTCAGGTCGACGTCATGGGGCCTTCGATCGGCAGCCGCAGCTCGAACGCAACACCGTTGTCGCCCGGCCGCAGCGAGATCTCGCCGCCATGGCTTGCCATGATGGCGCGCACGATCGCCAGCCCCATGCCGGTACCGCCGCTGTCGCGCCGGGTCGTGAAGAAGGCATCGAAGATGCGGTCGCGGTTCTCCGGCGAGATCGGATCGCCATCATTGCTGGCGATGACGATCAGCATCTCCTTGCTCTCCTCGGCCTCGAGGCGGATGCGCCGGGCGCCGTGCCGGACGGCGTTGTCGACGAGATGCGTGAGCACGATCAGCGCGGTCTCGTTCGGGAGCATGGTGCTGCGCTCGACCGGGCCGGACGTCTCGATGACGGTCGAGGGGAAACGCGCTCGCAGCGTGCTGACGGCCTCGGCTATGCTACCGGCCTCGACCGTCGACACCGTCTCCGCCCGTGCCAGCTCGCGCAAGCGTTGGGCCAGCGCCGCGAGGCGGTCGGCGTCGCCAAGGATGTTGGTGAGGAATTTCTCCTGCTCGGCGCGTGTCAAGGTCTCGGAAGGGCTGGCCAGAGAGTCGAGCAGCAGCTCGGCTGCACCCTTGATCGAGGTCAGCGGCGATTTGAGCTCGTGCGTCAGATGCGCGGAAAAGCTCCGGATGTAGTTGGAGCGTTGGGCCAGTTGCTCGGCCATGGCGAAGAAGTGCTCGGCGAGCTCCGCGAAGTCGCGGGTGCCGTAATGGGCGAGCGGACGGAAACCCGCGGGATCGTTGCGTCCGATCCTGCCGGCGCGATCGACCAGCTCGCGCATCGGCCGTGTGATCGTGCGTGCCACGATGAGGCCAACCAGCAGCGTCGTGAGGACGATGGCGGAGCCTGCGGCAACGAACTTGCCGCGCTCTTGATAAAGATGCTCGAAGATGTTGCGGGGCGTCCGCGAAGTGTAGATGACGCCGGCGACGCGATCGTTGACGACCACCGGCATGGCCGAGAAGACATGAACGCCGACGCCGCGGCTGATCGAATAGATCGGTGGCGGCGTCTTGTCGGGGATACGAATGCGGAGCGCCGCGCTGTAGCGTCCCTTCAGCGCGACGGCCACTTCATCGACATGGGCGAGTGACTTGCCCATTTCATCGCGGCCGGCGATCACGACGCCTTGCGGATCGAGCACACGGAATCCGGCCAAGGTGACCTTCTGCGTCTCCCTGACGATCGGAAGCAACCGCGCGCCGATCGCGACATAGGCGGGATCCGCAGGATGGATCGCGTCGCGGGCGTCCGGGCGGCGGACGAACAGATCGTTGGCCAGCAGATCGAGCAGGGGACGGATGGGTGTCACCTCGTCTGCGGAATCGGGGCGTGCCTCGGGCGGGATTTCGGCGCCGAGCGGAAGGCCAGCGGCAAGGCGCGCGGACACCTCCTCGGCAAAGACCGCCGCGAGCACACGGCTCTGCGCGATCAGCTCTGCCTGTGTCTGACGGATCAGCTGGTTGTCGTAGATGCGAAAGAAGAACAGCCCGACCAGGGGCAGGGTGGCGACCAGCGCCAGCACGCCGAAGACGATCTGTCCCAGCGACGGCCGCCATTTCGCCCTGGGCTTGGGCGCGATCATGAGGCGCCGCAGCGGCCGAGCCGGAAGCCCACGCCATGGACGGTCTCGATCGCGTCGTCGCAATGCGCGGCTGCGAGCTTCGCTCTGATGTTGCGGATGTGGCTGTCGATCGTTCGGTCGGAGACCTGGATGTTGAGCTGATAGGCGGCGGTCATGATCTGCTCGCGACTGAAAACGACTGCAGGACGCGTCATCAGCGTGCGCAGGATGCTGAACTCCAGCGCTGTGAGCGTCAGCGGCGTATCGCCGAAGCGCGCCAGATGCTGCTGCGAGTCGAGACGAAGCCTGCCGTGCGCCAGCTCCTCCGGTTCGAGCGTACGATCCGCAGCACCGGAGTTGACCCGACGGAGAATGACGTTGACGCGGGCAACCAGCTCGCGCGGGCTGAACGGCTTGGTCACGTAGTCGTCGCCGCCGATCTCGAGCCCGAGAATGCGGTCGATCTCCTCGTCGCGCGCCGACAGGAACAGGATCGGCACCTGCGAGGTCCGGCGGATGCGCCGGCAGACTTCGAGCCCGTCGAACTCCGGCATGCCGACGTCGAGCACGATGAGGTCGGGCCGGTCCTCGGCGAACCTGACCAGCGCGGCCCGACCGTCGGCCGCCTCCGTCACCGCCATGCCGGCCTTGCTCACGGCGACACGCAGGACCTCGCGGATATGCGCGTCATCGTCGACAATGAGGATTCGGGGGGACACGGCCAGGGCTCCGCGGCGAGGCATCAACTGGGATTCTGCGTTAGAGGATGTCTATCGAGATAGCGCTGCAAGCGCCAGCCGCGAAAACTCCAGGATCGCCACGACGCCATTTCGGCCACCTGCTGGTCCAGCAGCCGGTCGTGGATCCGGGGCAGACCGGCGTCCTGCGGCAACAGCAACATGGCGCGCCGCACGGCCGGCAGGGCTTGGGTACCGAGGCTGGAGAGATAGTCCCTATCGATGGCGGAGCCGCTGCGTCCTGCCTCACGGCTGCTGGTCACGTTGTAGTCGGCGATCAGCCCGTTGAAATTGACCAGCGCGCAGCCGTAGAGCGTCGCCGCGAGCGCAAGCAGGTTCATGCGCACGAGCCATGTATTGGGCTTCTCCAGAATGATCCGCGCCATGATCAGGATCAGTCCCACGGCGACCAGCGCCATCCATATCAGAGCCGCGATGCGCCACTGCGTCAGGAGATAGCTCTCGATATAGATGTGGACCCGCTGAATCGAGGATACGACCAGCATCACGTTCTGTCCGACCCAGAGATAGACGAGCGGGCGGATGAGCCGCGACCCCTCCTGTCCCGAGCGGACGGCGGCGATGACAAAGGCGGCCGCCAGAAGTGCCGTAGCGATCAGCGGGTAGGCGCCTCGGTGGGCGTAGGTCGCGTAAGTCATTCCGTTGGGAAGCGCCGCATGTCCCCACAGATAGACGCCATCCAGGGCGGTCTGGATCGCAAACAGCAGGTTGAACAGAATCAAGGAGCGGACGACGGTCTGCTGGTTGAGGAGGGGGCTGACGACCGACGGCGCCTGGTCGTCGCCATCGAGATCGATCGGAGGACGTTGCGTCTTGCCTCGTTGGCGCCAGCGCAAGTTGATGAATGGCCAGATCAGGGACACCATCAGGAGCCAGAAGATGGGACGGCCTACGCTCAGGCTCGACGCAATGTGCTGAGGATGCAGTTCGTCGAGCCATTGCTCGATGACGGGATTGGCTGCCGCGAACAGGAGAATGAAGACGAGGCTGAGGGCGAGGGGGATGCTCCAGGTCAGCACGATGCGTGTAAAATCGTTGGCACGAAGCGTGGCCAAAGTATCGGGGATCAGTTGGAACGGTCCGATCAGAAGAAGTTGCCGTGCTGCGCTCAGCGGCACGAGAAGTCCTTCGGCGGCCGGATCGGTCGACAGGGCGACGGCCGATATCGTCCCGAGGACGACGATCAATACCGACAACGTCGTCAGGTCCTCGATCGCGGGCAACAGGCCTGCAACGAGGACGATATTCGCAAGAATCGCGCGCGGGCGGTGGATCCGGTCGTGATTGGCGAGGAGGCTGGCTGCGAAGAGCGCTGCCGCAAAGATCGGGAAGGAGAGGCCTAGCGTCTGGTCGTAAAGCAGGATGTCGGCGAGCCCGAGCAGGCCGATCGCGATGATGAACTTGTGCCACATGGACTCAGATGCCTCTGGGGAAGCCGTCAGCTCGGCGGAGCCATTCATTGAAGTAGTCCTTGGTTGAGTCACGACTCGGTCGGCAGCGCCCGCCGATGAAGCGAGCATGACCCCCGCGCGTGCAGCGGTGCCGGAGACGGTCTGCAGCATTTCAGGATTTGTTTGCAGATTTCGTGCAGACGCGATTCCACATCTGGCGCAGGGGAAGCGTGATTGTTACGCAATGGTCGTCTTTCCCTGGGATGATCGGCTGCACACATGCTCGGACGTATCAGGACCGCGGTTCTCTGGCTTCTTGCTCTGCTCTTCATTTTCGTCACGCTGAACAGCAACGAGCCCTATCTGGTTCGGCTGCGGGGCAGTGGCCACGCAGCCCTGCTTCTCATAGGACTTGCCGTTCCGCTGCTACTGATGCTCGGCGGTCGGTGGCGGCGGGATGCCGCCGGACGCGCGCTCGTCGTGGCATGGTGTGTTCCGCTGATCATGCTGACGTCGACGCAGTTCATGTTTGCTTGGCGCAAGTACGAGACGTTCCGCACGCCCCCGGACGTGGCGCATCTGCTCGGCCGGCATTTCATCGTCGGCTACACGGCCGTGGACGACGCCGCCGCGCTGGCGCGACAGGGATTGATCGCGGGCGTCTATGTGACACACCACAACGTACGTGGCCGGACCGAGCCTCAATTGCGCGCCGAGATCGCGCGATTGCAGGCCGAGCGCCGGAGCGCCGGGCTGTCGCCCCTGCTGGTTGCGGCGGATCAGGAGGGAGGCACTGTCGCACACCTGTCTCCGACCCTGCCGAACATGCCCGGCCTCGCGACGCTGGCCGATCTGCCGGCCTCTCGCCGCGCGCAGGATGCGTTCGCGATGGGACGTACCCAAGGTGAGGCGCTCGCGGCTGCGGGCATCACCTTCAATCTGGCTCCTGTCGTCGACCTTCGCCCGAGCTGGACGCGCAACCGACTGGACTTCCACACCTTGATCGGCCGGCGCGCGATCTCCAACGATCCCACGGTGGTCGGCGACATCGCGCTTGGTTATGTCCGCGGCTTGGAAGCAAGCGGTGTTCGCGCGGCGGTGAAGCACTTCCCTGGCCTCGGGCGCGTCGCGGCGGACACGCATCACTTCTCGGCACAGCTCGACACGGCAGTCGATGTGTTGGAACAGTCGGATTGGCGGCCGTTCCGACAAGTGCTGCAGGGCTCGCACGCGGCAATGATGGTCGGTCACGTGATGGTCTATGCGATCGATCCAGAGCGGCCTGCCTCACATTCCAAGGCCGTGCTCGATGGCCTCATTCGCGGCCGCTGGAACTATCAGGGCGTGGTCGTGACGGATGATCTGGTGATGGGGGCGGTCTATGGCCGTGATCTGTGCAAAGCCGTCGTGGAAGCGCTCAATGGCGGCGCCGATCTCTTGCTGGTGGCCTATGACGGGACCCAGTTCCATCGCGTGCTTGCTTGCGCCAAGGAAGCTCTGGCGGAAGGACGCATCGATCTCGATGCACTCCGGAGGAGCGATGAGCGGCTGAGGCGCTGGAGGCCTGAGGACAATCCGTCCGAGCCTTCGACCATCTCGACGGTTCGGGTGGAAGGCGTGCGTCGGAATGTCGTCGACTGACTCGCAGCAGGAGCCCACACTCAGCGCGGGCCGTTGCCCGTCCAGTTGCGCCAGGCGACGTTGGAGAGGCTACGCAGGTCGGTCGCCAGCGGGCGTCGCGTCTGCTTATCGTGCTGGGCAATGACCTGCTCGGACTCACGAATCTTGAGCTGGAGCTCAGCCACTTGCCGCTTGGTCAGTTCCAGCGCTTTCCCGTCGGCGCTCTCGCCGACGGTGAACCGGGCCGTCTCGATCTGCTTCAAGACCGCACGATTCTTTTTGAGCTGGGCGCGATGCCAGGCAACCTTGCTGTCACTGTCCGCAACCATGGTGCACTCCCGCGAAATGCCGCGAAGACTAAACAACCAGGTCTTGATTCGCGACGGCTCCAGGCCGGCATCGGCAACATGGGAATACCATTTGTCGATCTGTTGTCCTGATTACTTGGGGCACGAACGCTCCAGTCCCCCGCGAGCGTCTCGATCTCATTAATCAGTTCGGATGCCCCAGCCTGTGGAGTGGCTTGCGTAAGTTCATGATTTGTTCTAGATTGCAGCGATGCTTGCCTATGGGTGCTCCATGCGCGATCTGTGTTGGGTCCGAGACGAGATCGATCGAATGCGTCTACAGGTCGGGCGGCAGCGTCGTGAAATCTTGCAACTGCGGCGAGCCGGAGTGGCGACAGCCGCGGCCGAGGCGCTGTTGCAGCGCATGCTGCAAACTCTCGAGCGGCTGCGGCAGCAGCGCGAGCAGCTCAAGGTGGAGCAGGCGAGCCTGCTGCCTCGCAAGCAGCGGGGCGCCCGGCACGCATGAGATGCTGGCGGCGTTGGGAGCATCGCGGAGCGATGCCAGTCATCTGGAGCCAGAGCGAAAAACGGACCCTCCGGACGCGAGGGCTCTGACCGGCCGATGTGCGTCAGCGGTTCGATGCTTGCGACAGGTCGTTGTTCGGCGCGCCCGAGCCGACTTCATCCTGATCCGTTGCACCCTGGCTGGGGCGTGCGGAGCCCTGCGACTTCCTGTTGGCTGCCGTCGTTGGCGCTGGTTCGGAGGTACGAGCCTCGGGCAAGACGATGTCCGGCGGCACGGTCATGAGCTCTTCCGCGGTAGCCTCGCACGATTTGATCTCGAAATTGTTGTCCAGGATCTTTTCGCCGTGCGTGCCGAGCGTGATGAGATCAGCCTGTTCCGCAGCCTCCCAGACCTCGCGCTCGGTACGAAACGGACGGGTCAGCTGTTCGTCATTCTCAAACAATGCGTAGGGCACGAGCGCCTCCAGATTGCGATCCATCGAGGCAGCGATGCCGCGCTGCTCAAAGCCGGCCGTCCATTCGAGGCAGGCACGTCCAGACAAACTGCTGCAGGTGCTGGCTGGTTCCACGCAGGAGCTTGCCGATCCGATCGACCAGTTGTGACGATCCGTCCGGCCCGCCCGGCGGAACATGGACGCAAGCGCGAGGTTGCCCGCGGTGTCGAATTTCCAGGAGAATTCAATGGACATCAAGGGAAAGAAGATCGCGATCCTCGCGACCAACGGGTTCGAACAATCCGAGCTCGAAGTGCCGTGCGACCGCTTGAAGCAGGCGGGCGCGACCGTCGAGATCATCTCGCTCGCGCCGGGCGAGATCAAGGGCTGGGATGACAAGGATTGGGGACGGTCCGTCAAGGTCGACAAGACTTTGGACCAGGCTTCTGCTGCGGACTACGACGCCGTCGTGCTGCCGGGCGGTCAGATCAATCCGGATCTGCTGCGTCTGGAGCCGAAGGCACTGCGGTTCATCAAGGAGATCTTCGAAGCCAAGAAGATCGTTGCTGCGGTCTGTCATGCGCCGTGGCTCCTGATCGAGACCGGAATTGCCAAGGGGCGCAAGATGACGTCCTACAAATCGATCAAGACGGACGTCGCCAATGCCGGCGCGCAGTGGCAGGACGCGGAGGTCGTTGTCGATCAGGGCGTGATCACATCGCGCGATCCCAGCGATCTGGAAGCCTTCAGCGCCAAGATCATCGAAGAGGTCAAGGAAGGCCGCCATCTCAAACGCAATGCGGCCTGAGTCCGCAGCGATCGGGGCGCGGGGACGGGCCCAGCGTCCGAAGGTGTTCGGACGCTGGGCCGCAGTCCACACGGAGCGCCTCCAGCGCAATGGGGGAACGCCGCCAGAGGCCCAGAAAAGACGCGCGGCGGGCTGGGTCGTTCCCAATTCCGCCCCCGATCGCACATTGGCCAGTGGTCGACGGCCTCGCAACGTTCAGTGAGACGTCGGAACTTCGCTGCTTATCCCGGGTTTGCCGCTCTTGAACGGGCCGCGGGAGATGTGTCGTGAGTGAGAAAGCAAAAATCGAGGACTACAAGGCTCCGGCCGGCGGTTGGGGATCGGTGCGCGCGGTCGCGAGCATCCTGACGCAGGAGGAGGTCACGCTGCTCGGCAGCGAGATCCTGCTCAAACAGAACAAGCCAGGCGGCTTCATGTGCGTCAGCTGCTCCTGGGCCAAGCCGGCAAAGCCGCACCCGTTCGAATTCTGCGAGAATGGCGCCAAGGCAACCGCGTGGGAAATCACCGGCAAGACGGTCGGACCGGAGTTCTTTGCTCGGCACACGTTAGCTGAGTTGCGGACCTGGTCGGATCATCAGCTGGAAGAGCAAGGGCGTCTTGCTCATCCCCTGCGCTACGATGCTGCGGCGGATCGCTATGTCGCCGTGAGCTGGGAGGAGGCCTTTCGTGACGTCGGCGCGGAGTTGAACAATCTCGATCCGCATTCGGTCGTGATGTACACCTCGGGCCGGGCTTCGCTCGAGACCAGCTACATGTATCAGTTGTTCGGCCGCATGTACGGCACCAACAAATTTTCCCGACAGCTCCAACATGTGCCACGAATCCACATCAGTGGCTCTGCCGGAGGTGATTGGCGTCCCCGTCGGTACGGTGCTCCTTCAGGATTTCGACAAGGCAGATTGCTTCTTCTTCTTCTTCGGCCAGAACACGACGACCAACTCGCCGCGCATGCTGCATCCGTTGCAGAAGGCGGCACAACGCGGCGTGCCCATCATCACGTTCAATCCGCTGCGGGAGCGTGGGCTGGAGCGCTTCACCAATCCACAAAATCCCATTCAAATGGTGCTGACCGGGGGAACGCGGATCAGCACGCAGTATCATCAGCTGCGCATTGGCGGCGATGGTGCGGCGCTACTCGGATTGTGCAAGGCCGTGATCGAGGCGGATGATGCCGCGGTCGCGACCAAGAGCCCGCGCGTGCTCGATGTCGCCTTCATCGAGCAGCACACGTCCGGCTTCGAAGCTTTCGCAACCTGCTGCCGGCAGGCGTCGTGGAGCGATATCGAACGCTCCTCCGGCCTCACGCGCAGCGCTATTCTGGAGGCCGCCAAGGTCTACGCAGGCTCACGCGCCGTCATAGCCAACTATGGGATGGGAATTACCCAGCATCGCCATGGCGTCGAGACCGCCAAGATGATCGTGAATCTGCTGCTATTGCGCGGCAACATCGGGAAGCCCGGGGCGGGTATCTCGCCTGTCCGCGGCCATTCCAACGTGCAGGGGCAGCGTACCGTGGGAATCTCGGAGAAGACCAAGCTGGTGCCGCTCGACAAGCTGGCCGAGCTTTATTCCTTCGAGCCGCCGCGCTGGGACGGTCTCAGCACGGTCGATGCCTGCCAGGGCATCATCAAGGGCGACGTGAAGGGCTTCGTCAGCCTCGGCGGCAATTTCCTGCGCGCCGTTCCGGAACGTTCGCTGATGGAGCCGGCATGGTCGAAGCTGCGGCTGTCGGTGCAGATCGCAACCAAGCTCAATCGCAGTCACCTCGTTCCGGGCGAGGTGACCTATCTGTTGCCGTGCCTCGGCCGCATCGAAATCGACCGGCAGGCGGGCGGAGAGCAGGCGGTCTCGAAGGAGGACTCCACTACCTGCATTCACGGCTCGCGCGGCCAGCGCCAGCCAGTCGCCGAGACCCTGTTGTCCGAACCAGCCATTGTCGCCGGTCTCGCCAAGGCCACCCTGAAGCCAAATCCGCGAGTCGACTGGGATGCCTGGGTCGGCGACTACGCGCGCGTCAGAGATGCCATCGAGCGAACCTATCCCGACCAGTTCAAGGACTTCAACAAGCGCCTGTTTCAGCCCGGCGGCTTTCCGCGGCCCATTGGCGCCCGCGAACGCAAATGGAAGACATCGACCGGCAAGGCGAACTTCACCGTGCCCAAGGCGGCACTCAATCCGCCGGAGGAAGGCAATGGCGTGTACCAGTTGATGACCTTGCGCGCCGACGGCCAGTTCAACACCACCATCTACAACGAGGACGACCGATTTCGCGGCGTCACGGGTGGCCGTCAGATCGTTTTCATGAACGCGAGCGACATGGCTGATCTGGGCATCAAGCAGGGCGAACTGGTTCGGCTTTCGACCGAGGCCGATGACGGCGTGGCGCGCTCGCTGGGCGGGCTCCAGGCAGTGGCGTTCGACATTCCGCGCTACAGCGTCGCGGCCTACTACCCCGAATGCAACGGATTGATTCCGCTATGGCACTACGCGGAGGGGAGCAAGGTGCCCGCCGCCAAGTCGATCCCGGTCCGGATCTCGCGCGACATGGCCGCCTGAGCCGTCCGGAGCGGTCAGCCGGCAGCCCGTTGTCGTGCGTCGCCCGGCGCCACCGTTGCGCAAGGGCTTGTGATCTCCGGCGGGGTCGCGCCGGGGCGGAGCGGGACGACCAGCCGGCACACCAATCCTTCGGGACGCCAGTCGAACGAGGCGCGCCCACCGAGCTGGCTTTCCACACTGGCCATCAGGCTGCGCGTGCCGAAGCCGCGCGAGGTCGGCGCGCGCACCAAGGGACCGCCGGTTTCAATCCAGATCAGATCCAGGCGCTCATTCTCGATGGTCCATTTGACTGAGAGATGCCCGGAGCGGACCGACAGCGCGCCGTATTTGGCCGAGTTTGTCACCAGCTCGTGCAGCGCCAGCGCCAGCGTCTGCGCGGTCGCCGGCTCGAGTTGCAGCTCGGCGCCGTCGAAGGCGACCTGGCCGCCAGTCGCATAGGGCGCGAGTTCTTCGGCCACCAGCCTGCTTATCTTCGCACCTTCCCAGCTTGATAGCGAGAGGATGGTGTGTACGCGGGCCAGCGCGCTGATGCGCCCCTCTACCGCGTCGACATAGGTCTTCACGCTGTCGGCTTTTGTCAGGCGAACGATCGACTGGGCCAAGGTCAGCGCATTCTTGGCGCGATGATCGACCTCGCGGGTCAGTAGGTTCTGGCGTTCCTCGGCGCGTTTGCGCTCGGTGATGTCGATCGTGACCCCGCTGACGCGGATCACGCGACCGGTCCTGTCGGTTGTCGCTGCGGCCGTTCCGACGCACCAGCGTTCTTCGCCATCTGGCCGGTTGATCCGGAACTCAGCCTCATACGATGTCGTGCCTCGGCTGAATTCCGCGACCACTTGGCGGGCACGCTCGGCATCCTCCCGGTGCAGGAGCGCCATGATGTTCACGGTGTTCAGCTCGAAGCTCTGAGGCGAGACGCCGAAGATGCGGTACTGGCCCTCGTCCCACATCCAATCGCCATTGACACCGTCCCAGTCCCACGAACCCATCCTGCCGGCCGCGATCGCCATGCTCCGACGCTGCTCGCTCTCGACGAGCTTTGCTGTCGATCGCTCAAGCTCGGCCGTGCGGGCCCGTACCCGGTCCTCCAGCTCAAGGTTGAGATGTTCCAGCTCGCGTGTCTTGCGATAGAGCTCGGCAAAAACCTTGATCTTGGCGCGCAGCACCTCCGGCACGACGGGAACCGGTACGTAGTCGACGGCGCCCATCTCATAGCCACGAAGGCGGTCGAAGTCGCTCACCTGGATGGCGGAGATGAAGATGATCGCAATCTTCTGGAACCTCGGATGCTCACGGATCATTTGCGCCAGTTCGAAGCCGTCGAGCTCGGGCATGCAGACGTCGACGAGGATCACCGCGATCTCGTTCTTCAACAGAATTTCGAGCGCCTCGCGCCCGGAGGTGGCGACTACGAGTTTCTCGCCGAGTTCCTTCAGGATGACCTCGTAAGCCAGCAGCTTCGCCGGCTGATCGTCGACCAGGAGGATGTTGACCTTCGCATGTTCCATCATGATGAACCGTTCAGCGGTGCAGCCACATGCGGATCGCAAGGAGCAGCTGCTCGGTGTTGACGGGTTTTGCCAGATAATCGGAGGCGCCAGCTTCGAGACACTTTTCGCGGTCTCCCTTCATGGCTTTCGCGGTCAACGCGATGATGGGGAGCCGGACGAAGGCGGGATTTTGCCTAATGACGCCGATCGTCTGGTAACCATCCATCTGCGGCATCATGATGTCCATCAGGACGATCGAGATCGCGGGATTGCTCTGCACCAGGTCGATCGCTTCGCTTCCGGTGGTCGCCGTCAGCACTTTCATGCCGCGGCGTTCCAGCACGCTGGAGAGAGCAAAGATGTTGCGGGCGTCGTCGTCGACCAGCAGCACCGTCTTGCCGATCAGATCTTCGTCGGAACTGTTCAGCTTCTCCAGCATGCGCTGCTTCTCGAGCGGCAGTTCCGTAATCACACGGTGTAGGAACAACGACGTCTCGTCGAGCAGCCGCTCCGGTGACTCGACGCCCTTGACGACGATGCTGCGCGCCATCGTATGCAGTTCCGCATCCTCCTCGGCCGACAATTCCCGCCCGGTGAAGACGACCACCGGAACGCTCGACAAGAAATCGTCGGAGCGCAATTGATCGAGTACGTCGAACCCGCTCATGTCGGGCAGCCGCAGATCGAGAACCACGCAATCGCACGGCGCGCTGCGCAGCGTCTCGAGCGCCGAAGCTCCCGTATGCGCCGCGATGATCTCGATGTCGTCGTGATCCAACAACTGGCGGATGCTGAGTTGCTCGGCCGCGTTGTCCTCGACGATCAGTAGCCGCTTGCGTCGCGGCTTGGCGTATTCCTTGATCTGCGACAGGGCCGCGCTGACGCCTTCCGTTGTCGTGGGCTTGCTGACAAAGGAGAACGCGCCACGCGCCAAAGCGTGCTGGCGGTCTTCGTCGAGCGTGATGATCTGCACCGGGATGTGCCGCGTCAGCGGATTATGCTTGAGCTGGCTCAGAACGGTCCAGCCGAGCATGTCCGGCAGGAAGACGTCGAGAGAGATCGCGGCCGGTTGATACTGCTTGGCGAGGTCCAGCGCCTCGGCGCCGCGGCCGGCGATCAGCACCTTGAAGCCCTTGTCGCGCGCGAGGTCGATCAGGACGCGCGCGTAGTGCGGATCGTCCTCGACCACGAGCAGGATCGTATCGCCGGGTTCGAGATCGAGACGATCGTCCGGCGGGGGCTCGATCCCGCGCTCCGGCGCGGCCGCTTGCTGTAGTGCTGGGGGTTGAACATAGGGAACGGGCGATGCTGGACTGACGCGGGGCGTCGTTGCGGGACCTGAATATTTGAGCGGCAGATAGAGCGTGAAGGTGCTGCCCTTGCCGGGTGCGCTCTTGAGATGGATCTCGCCGCCCAGGAGGTTGGCGAGCTCGCGGCTGATCGCGAGCCCGAGGCCGGTGCCACCATATTTGCGGCTCGTGCCGGCATCCGCCTGCTGGAACGCCTCGAAGATCAGTTTCTGCTTGTCTTGCGGAATGCCGATGCCGGTGTCCGAGACTTCGAACGCGATCACGGCCGGTGCAGTGTTGAGCACCGGATGTTCTGCGCTCCATCCGCCGAGCGCCGCAGATACCTTCAAGCGCACCCCTCCTTCGGCGGTGAACTTGAAGGCGTTCGAGAGCAGATTCTTCAACACCTGCTGCAGGCGCTTGGAATCCGTGACGATGCTACGCGCAAGGTTCGGGTCCACGTCGATGTTGAAGGCGAGCAGGCGATTTTCCGCCTCGTGGCGGAACGGACGTCCCACGGTTTCCAGGAGGTTGGTGGTGAGGATCTCCTCGGCATCGACCGTCACGGTGCCGGACTCGATCTTGGAGAGATCGAGGATGTCGCTGATCAGATTGAGCAGATCGGTGCCGGCGCCATGGATGGTGCGGGCGAACTCGACCTGCTTGAGGGTGAGATTGCCGTCCGGATTCTCGGTCAGCTGCTGGCCGAGGATCAGGATGCTGTTGAGCGGCGTGCGCAGCTCGTGCGACATGTTGGCGAGGAACTCGGACTTGTACTTGGATGTCAGCGCGAGCTCGGTCGCCTTTTCCTCGAGCGCGCGGCGGGCCTGCTCGATCTCCTGGTTCTTGCGCTCGACCTCGACGTTGCGCTCGGCGAGCTGTTGCGCCTTCTGCTCGAGCTGCTCGTTGGTCTGTTGCAGCTCGCGCTGCTGGGTCTGAAGCTCCGCGGCGAGCTGCTGCGACTGCTTCAACAGCCCTTCGGTCTGCATCGTGGCTTCGATCGAATTGAGCACGATGCCGATGGAGTCGGTGAGCTGCTCGAGGAACGTCATCTGCGACGTCGTGAACAAACTAAGCGATGCCAGCTCGATCACCGCCTTGACCTGGTTCTCGAACAACACCGGCAGCACCACGAGGTTCTTCGGGACGGCGCGGAGCAGGGCGGAGCCCACGGGGATGACGTCGGATGGAATCTCGGAGACGAGCCGCTGTCGCTTGTCGATCGCGCATTGTCCGATCAGCCCCTCGCCGAACTGGACGTGAGTCCGGTGAGGATAGATGCCGTCATCGGCGTATGAGGCAAGCAGGCGCAGCTGTGGCGTGGACTCGGTCTCGACCTGGTAGATCACACCGCGGTGGGCGTTCACCAGCGGCGTCAGCTCGGTCAGCAGCAGGCGGCCGACGGTGGTCAGGTCGCGCTGGCCCTGCAGCATGTTGGTGAACTTGGCCAGGTTGGTCTTGAGCCAGTCCTGCTCCGTGTTGAGGTCGGTGGTGAGCCTCAGATTGGTGATCATCGTATTGATGTTGTCTTTGAGCTCGGACACCTCGCCGCGGGCATCGACCTGGATGGAGCGGGTGAGATCGCCCTTGGTCACGGCCGTCGCGACCTCGGCGATGGCGCGCACCTGGGATGTCAGGTTGGCCGCAAGCAGGTTGACGTTGCCGGTCAGATCCTTCCACGTGCCGGCCGCGCCGGGCACGTTGGCCTGGCCGCCGAGCCGGCCCTCGACGCCGACCTCGCGGGCAACGCTCGTCACCTGGTCGGCGAAGGTCGCCAGCGTCTCCGTCATGTTGTTGATGGTTTCGGCGAGCGCTGCGACCTCGCCCTTCGATTTGACCGTGAGGTTCTGCTTGAGATCGCCATTGGCGACGGCGGTCACGACCTTGACGATGCCGCGGACCTGCTCGGTCAAATTCGCGGCCATGAAATTCACGGTATCGGTGAGGTCCTTCCAGGTGCCGGCAACGCCCGGCACCTGCGCCTGTCCGCCGAGCTTGCCCTCGGTGCCGACCTCGCGTGCCACGCGCGTCACCTCGCCGGCGAAGGCGTTGAGCTGATCGACCATGGTGTTGATGGTGTTCTTCAGCTCGAGGATCTCGCCCTTCACGTCAACCGTGATCTTGCGCGACAGGTCGCCGCGCGCCACGGCGGTTGTCACCTCGGCGATGTTGCGGACCTGCGTAGTCAGGTTGGCCGCGAGCAGGTTGACGTTGTCGGTCAGGTCCTTCCAGGTGCCGCCGACGCCGGGCACAACGGCCTGGCCGCCCAACCGGCCCTCGGTGCCGACCTCGCGCGCGACGCGCGTCACTTCGGCCGCGAACGAGCGCAACTGCTCCACCATCGTGTTCAGGGTGTCCTTGAGCAGCAGGATCTCGCCGCGCACGTCGACGGTGATCTTTTTCGACAGGTCGCCGCCGGCGATCGCGGTCGCGACCTCGGCGATGTTGCGCACCTGGGCCGTCAGGTTCGAGGCCATGAAGTTGACGCTGTCGGTCAAATCCTTCCAGGTGCCCGCGACTTCCGGCACCTCGGCCTGGCCGCCCAACTTGCCTTCGGTGCCGACCTCGCGCGCCACGCGCGTCACTTCGGAGGCGAAGGCGTTGAGCTGATCGACCATGGTGTTGATGGTGTTCTTCAGCTCGAGGATCTCGCCCTTCACGTCGACGGTGATCTTGCGCGACAGGTCGCCGCGCGCCACTGCTGTGGTCACCTCGGCGATGTTGCGGACCTGAGCCGTCAGATTGCCGGCCATCGAGTTGACGCTGTCGGTGAGATCCTTCCAGGTGCCGGCGACGCCGGGCACGTTGGCCTGGCCGCCGAGCCGGCCCTCGGTGCCAACCTCGCGCGCGACGCGCGTCACCTCGCCCGCGAAGCGGTTGAGCTGATCGACCATCGTGTTCAGCGTCTCTTTGAGGCTCAGGATCTCGCCGCGCACGTCGACGGTGATCTTGCGCGACAGGTCGCCTCCGGCGATGGCCGTTGCCACCTCGGCGATGTTGCGCACCTGCGCCGTCAAATTGCCGGCCATAGAGTTGACGCTGTCGGTGAGATCCTTCCAGGTGCCGGCGACGCCGGGCACCTCGGCCTGGCCGCCGAGCTTGCCGTCGGTGCCGACCTCGCGCGCCACGCGCGTCACTTCGCCGGCGAAGGCGTTGAGCTGGTCGACCATCGTGTTCAGCGTTTCCTTCAGCTGAAGGATCTCGCCGGAGACGTTGACCGTGATCTTCTTCGACAGGTCGCCCTTGGCGACGGCGGTGGCGACCTCCGCGATGTTGCGGACCTGGCCGGTCAGGTTGGAGGCCATCGAGTTGACGCTGTCGGTCAGGTCCTTCCAGGTGCCCGCGACTCCGCGCACCATGGCCTGGCCACCCAGTTTGCCCTCGGTGCCGACCTCGCGCGCGACGCGGGTCACCTCGCCGGCGAACGCGTTGAGCTGGTCGACCATCGTGTTGATGGTGTCCTTCAGCTCCAGGATCTCGCCGCGCACGTCGACGGTGATCTTCTTCGACAGGTCGCCATTGGCGACGGCGGTCGTCACCTCGGCGATGTTGCGGACCTGCGCCGTCAGGTTCGACGCCATCGAGTTGACGCTCTCGGTGAGATCCTTCCAGGTGCCGGCGACGCCGAGCACGTTGGCCTGGCCGCCGAGCCGACCGTCGGTGCCGACCTCTCGCGCCACGCGCGTCACCTCGCCGGCGAACGCATTGAGCTGGTCGACCATTGTGTTCAGCGTTTCCTTCAGCTGAAGGATCTCGCCGGAGACGTTGACCGTGATCTTTTTCGACAGGTCGCCGCTGGCGATGGCTGTGGCGACGTCGGCGATGTTGCGGACCTGTGCCGTCAGGTTCGACGCCATGAAGTTCACGTTGTCGGTCAAATCCTTCCAGGTGCCGGCAACGCCGGGCACCTGGGCCTGGCCGCCGAGCTTGCCCTCGGTGCCGACCTCGCGCGCCACGCGGGTCACCTCGGAGGCGAAGGCGTTGAGCTGGTCGACCATCGTGTTGATGGTGTCCTTCAGCTCCAGGATCTCGCCGCGCACGTCGACCGTGATCTTGCGTGACAGGTCACCGCGGGCGACTGCAGTGGTGACGTTGGCGATATTGCGGACCTGAGCGGTGAGGTTGCCGCACATCGCGTTGACGGAGTCGGTGAGGTCCTTCCAGGTGCCGGCAACGCCGGGAACGATGGCCTGACCGCCGAGCTTGCCGTCGGTGCCGACCTCGCGCGCCACACGCGTCACCTCCGACGCGAACGACCTGAGCTGATCGACCATCGTGTTGATGGCTTCCTTCAGCTGCAGAATTTCACCACGCACGTCGACCGTGATCTTCTTCGACAGGTCGCCATTGGCAACCGCGATCGTCACCTCCGCGATATTGCGGACCTGGCCGGTGAGGTTGTTGGCCATGGAGTTGACGCTCTCGGTCAGGTCCTTCCAGACGCCCGTGACTTCGGGAACCTGGGCCTGGCCGCCGAGCTTGCCCTCGGTGCCGACCTCGCGCGCCACGCGGGTCACTTCGGACGTGAAGACGCTGAGCTGCTTGATCATCGTATTGACGATGGTCGCCGACTGCAGGAACTCGCCGCCCAGAGGCCGGCCATCGACGTCCAGTTTCACGGTCTGCAAGAGGTCGCCTTGGGCCACGGCGGCAACCGCGCGCGTCACCTCACGGGTGGGCCATAGAAGATCGTCGATCAACGTGTTGATCGAGCTCTCCATATCCGCCCAGGAGCCGCTTGCGATGCCGAACCGCACGCGCTGGCGCGTCTTTCCCTCCCGTCCCACGACCTGGCCGACGCGCTCGAGCTGCTGCGCCATCCGCTCGTTGGCCGCAATGATCTCGTTGAACGTGTCGGCGATCTTGCCGTCGATGCCGAGATAGTCGCCGCCCATACGCACGGAGAAATCTCCGGAACGCATGGCCTGGAGAGCGCGGAGCAGGTCCTGGCTGGCATCGGCCGCCTCGGCTCCGTTGCCTTGGCGGCCAAACCCTTGGCGCTCGGGCATCGGACTGGCAGCAGAATCGAGATCGCTCATCAAGTTCCCCGTGGCAGACCGTCTACCAGCAAAAATCCGAGACTCGGATAGCCGGCGGCCATAGAAGCCGCCGCAACTACTCAAATCAAGCCAGGATGCCGATTTCCAAGGCTAATGGAACCGGCCTTTACTGGCGCGAGTGCTTCAACTCCAATCCAGGAAAAGGGTTCCCATGTATTCGTCGCTGACGAAGGAGGCGATTTCCATTGGAACGGGGAAAGGGGGCGCGTCTCATTCGAGTAAGAGGAGAACCCGCCTCAAGTTCGCTATTGCTGCCGTCTTGATGCCTCCGAAGGGGACTAGCAATGGAAACCACGGCAGAGACGGGGATGCCGGAAGCAATGGCGCCGAGATGCCGACGGATCCGAAGATCCCGAGACGCCTAAGAATGCAGGCCCTTCACGTTGGCAGTGTCGCGTCGCTTCTGAGCAGGACCCGCGCTGCAACGTGCGCCATGTTCCACCAGCGCAGAGCGAACATTAATATCGTGTAACAGAGTTGCGGCGGTCCGCCGTGGCTCCCAGCTGATTGAGATGAAACGATCGGATCTTTTCAGAGAGAACGCAGACAACTGTCTCCAGTTCGCGGAGCGCGCCGACGGAGAGCCGGCGTTCCGGCGCTATCGACGCATGGCCCAAGGTTGGAAAGCGCTCGCGCTCCAGCAGGATTGGCTCGATGGCGAAATCGCACCGCTCGGCGAGTACCGGACCGCGCTACGCGAGTAACCAATCTGGATGGAGGAGCGTCCCATGACCCCCCGCACCGTTCTCATTGCGCTGCTGACGGCCTTTAGCCTGGCCTCGGCCGTCGCCGCGTTCACGACGATTCGTCAGGTGCATACGGAAGCGTATTCGCTGCCGCAGCCCATCACCCACATCTGAACCAGCGGCAGCCGAACTTCTCCATCTTCTCCATCGTGGCCCCGCCGGAGACCTGAAGCGGCGTCCAGATCGGCCCGGGCGCGACGGCGTTCACGCGTATGGCCTTCGGTCCGAGCTGCTTGGCCAACGACTTCACATAGTTCATGGGTCGCCGCCTTTGTTCGCGCATAGTCGTAGAGATCCGCAGAGCCATCATAGGCCTGCTCGGACGAGGTGCCGATGATGACCGATCCCGGCTTCAGATGGGGCAGGGCGGCCTTGATGATCCAGAACGGGGCATAGGTATTGGTTTTCATCGTCGCGTCGAAATCTTCGGACGAGACATCCAGGGTCGACTGACGCGTCTGCTGCCGCGCGGGTGTTATTGACGACAATGTCGAGTCCGCCGAGTGCTTCGACGGCCTGTTGCACCAGCCGCCGGCAGAACGTCTCCTCTCGAGGGACGTGGTCAACAGCCTGAGATCGCCAACGTTTCGTTTGGATCGCTCAAAGCACCGTGTTGCGCCAGATGCGCGGTCGGCTCTGCGGCCTGTTGGCTCAAGGAGGGAACGAACAGGCGCGGCCCGCGTCGTTTCGATCGAATCGCAGCGGCGTCAGCGCTATCCAATCCGGCGCCCTTCGTGGATCACCAACCAAGGAGAGCCATCCGATGGCGCAGCAAGGCCAAGGCATCGTCAGGACAGGACGCGGTGAGGATCAGCCCGCCGACAAGGAGCGTGCGCAGCAGGTTCATAAGACCACATCTCCGGATGCTCCGTCCCGCGAGGCGACACGTCATCCCGAGCAGGACGGTAACCCGTCGGAGGCCGACTGAGAGCGCTTCAGGCTCTTGGGAACGGCCGGTGACGGCCGAACGTTATCGATCCACTCGCACCGGGAGGACCACATGACGTCGATGCTCGATGAACGCGAATATGGCAACCTGATTGGAAGCGACAAGGTCGAAGGCACGGTCGTTTATGGCGCCGACGACACCAAGATCGGCACCATCGAACGCGTGATGATCGACAAGCTGAGCGGGCGGGTCTCGTATGCCGTCCTGGGCTTCGGCGGTTTCCTCGGGCTTGGGAATGATCACTACCCGTTGCCCTGGCAATCCCTGAAGTACGACACGCGACTCGGCGGCTACGTTACCGGCGTGACCGAGAACCAACTGCGAGGAGCGCCGAAATATTCCGACGAGCGTGAGTGGGACTGGGGGGATGCCGGGGCGGGGCGCAAGGTCGACGACTATTACGGCGTCCAACTCGCGTAGGACCGCCGATCCCGTTCATTGCCCTGGCGAGGCTTGCTGACGAACGTGGCGCGTAGCGGCCATCGTCAGCGATCTCCGATGAATCTCAGGCGGCCGGCGGCTGAGCGCCGCTTTCGGCCGCCGATCCAGCCATCATGCTGCGGCGGCTCGACAGCCAGATCGGGATCTCGCGGTAGCAGGTGCCTTTTTCATTCATCTCCGCGACCGTCCACCGGCTCGGATGCCGTTCCTTGCCGACGAAGACCCAGTCGTCGGCGGCGGGCGGCGGCTCATTCGGCCTCGTCCTCAGCCATGCCGAACGAGCTCCTTTCGGCAAGCGATCCTGCTTCATCTGATAGAGATCATATACTGGTGAACGCATGACGCTACTCGTCCTCAAGCAACCGCAATCCTCAACACCCTCAGCGTGTCGCGTCGTCGCGGCGGAATTGTGGGAGCGGCGCGGCCAAGCTGTGCAAAAGCACGATCAAGCCTGCAATGGACGGCATCTGCCATATTCTTCGCGTGGCGCGTATCACTTCGAAAAGGCGACGCGCGGGGCCGTTCAACAACCCCGCGAGCCCGGACCGACGCCGATTGCGTCCGGCAATGAAGAGCCGCCAGCCTCGACCGGCAGACTGATCAAATCAGAAGAAGGCGTAGCTGAGATCGAGACCGTAGGTGGCGTGGAGAATGAAGCCAAACGCAGTGGCGCCGCAGAGCATCAGGATCGTGCGCAGCTTCTCGGAGTCGATACGAGTCTCTTCGAGATGGGTCGGGAGAGCCTTGATGAGTGTTGTCATTGTGGGACCTCTGTACGCGAAACGAAGACGGAGAGTGAGTTTTGAAAAGTATATCCGAGGTTGTTAGATCCCGTTTCTGGGGAGGTGGTTTTTGTAGGGCCCCAGAAGAGTTCTAATTGTGAAAGAGGAACCCAGCATCGTGCAGTTTTTGGGGCAAAGTTGCGGAAAGTAAATGATCAGTAAATTAAATCTGAGGTTGATATTAGTTGCGTGCAGTATTGTTGCACGTTTTGGCTGTTGAAAGAAGTTGCCAGGTTGCGGAGACGCGGCGTCGCACGTTTTTAAGCCAAATTCCTTCAGGGAAGCGGTTTAGGCGCGCTCAGCCTGCGCGGGCCGGTGCCGATAAGCACTGTCCGAGGTACGACGCCAATGCGGTTGCAAAAGCAACTCGAAGTATAGAGGCAGCCCACCTCGACCTCGGCCGATTTGTGGCGAGGTGTTAACGGCTATGGCGATGTCGCCACTCGCTCGCCAGCTTCTTTGGCATGACTGGTATCATGTGAGTGGTGACGACGGAAGGCGGTCGCTGAAATCTCGCGGGTGGGTGTGCTCATCAAACAACAGCCGCACAATCATCGAGCGTGGATCCCGCGTGCGTCTCGCGTCGAGCCTAGTTGAGGCGTCAGCGTGGCAGGCGTTTCGTGGATGATGATCGCGGGAGTACGCGCGGCACGTCTGCCCGCGTGACGACAGCGCGTTGCTAGGCCGGGGCAATCAAGGCGGAGGGCTGGTCAGTCACGGACACACAAGCGGTCCTTGTGTCGAAAGCTGCGTCGGGCGGGGGCGCGCTGGCGCAGTGAATGATCCGGCTTGCCGGCATGTTGGCCTTGACGGTGCTGCCATTCTCTCTGGCGCGTCGGGCTTCCAATCACCGCCTCGAAGTCAGCACCGGGATCGGGACCGAGTGCGAGTTCTCTTGATGCTCGCGGGATGACCCCCGCAGGCGAATGGCCTCCCGCTGGGTCTGCGATCCGTCGGCGTCCCCACGCGGCGGGGCCGTGAGATGGTGCGGCAATTCGGATACACCAACCAAGAACGGTATTTCCGTGTGTTTCGGTACGTTGCAATCCATTTGCGGACATGTCAGCAGGTAACTCGTTAGGGCGAATGGCCCGCCCAGGCTACCAGCATGACGCGCACAAAGGTTTTGGAGTACCGGCCGGACATCGATTGGCTGCGCGCCGTAGCCGTGATTTCGGTCATTGGATTTCATTTCGAGTTGCCAGGTTTTGGCGGCGGGTTTGTCGGCGTCGATATCTTCTTCGTCATCTCCGGTTATGTGATCTCCCGGCTCATCTGGACCGGCATTCAATCCAATTCGTTTTCGTTCATCGCCTTCTACGAACGAAGGGCGCGGCGCCTGCTTCCGGCGCTCTACCTGATGATTGTCGTCACCGGGATAGTCGCGTGGTTCTTTGCGCCTCCTGGCGACTACCGAATGTTTTTCGGAAGCGCGGTCTCTACGCTTCTGTTTTCGTCGAACATCTTCTTCTGGTCGCAGACCGGCTATTTCGATCTTCCAACGATCGGGAAGGTTCTCATCCACACTTGGTCATTGTCGGTGGAGGAGCAGTTCTACTTCCTGTTTCCGGTCGTGACTTGGCTCTGGAGCAGGCTGTTTCCCGACCCAACGTCGAAGCTGTCGCTCGGACTGATCGTCACCGGAACGGTCGCGCTGTGCGTGCTCGATGAGCTTTGGATCAAGCAATCGCCCTCTGCCGCCTTCTACATCGCCCCGCTGCGGGCCTGGGAGTTTTTGATCGGAAGCATCGCGTTCTTTCTGCATCGATGGTCACCGGTCAGAAGCGAGGCGCGTCTCATCCTTGCGACAGCCGGCATGGGCTCCATGCTGATTCCCGTGGTCATCTTCCGCGCGGAGACACGATTCCCCGGGTTGCATGCGCTGATTCCCTGTCTCGGTACTGCGTTCTATATTGTCGCCTTCAATCAGGAGCAGGGCAGGCCCCGGCTGCCGTTCCGCGAGACCGGAGCCTTCCTCGGCCGTCTGTCCTATTCGCTCTATCTTTGGCATTGGCCGGTGTTCGTCCTCGGCAGGGCCGCGCTGCCGCTCGATGTCGCGACCTCGGCGTTTGCTACCGCCGGGCTCCTGCTGTGCTCGCTGCTGCTGGCCTATCTCTCTTACGTCATCGTCGAGCGGCCGGCACGCGCGCGAACGGAGTGGGTTGGCGTGCGTGGCTCCCCGGTGATCGCGGGCATTGCCGTCGTCCTGATCGCGGTCGGAGTTCACGGCATCGCTCATGACGGCTACGCCGATCGCTTCCCGCAATCCCAGGCACGAATGCTCCGGTACGATTCCCGGACGATGGAGCCGTTCTATCGTGCGCACAGCTGCTTCTTGCAGCCCGATGAGCCGCCATCGGCCTACGACTTTGATGCGTGCCTGAAGCCGGCCGCAAACAAGCGCAACATTCTGCTCGCCGGCGACAGTCTCGCCGCACATTATGCCTGGGGATTGCGCAGCTACCTATCCTCCGATGCCTATCATCTTCTGCAGCTTACGTCAGCGGCCTGTCCCCCGTTCGTCGAGCTCAAGCTGAGCACCTCGCGAAACTGCAACGACGTCAATCAGCTGCTACGCGATCAGATCAGGGCCCACGGCTTTGACGGCGTCGTTCTTTCCGGCAATTGGCGCGCCTATCTCGAAACCTACGGCCAGCCTCCTGCACGGCGCGTCGATCGGTATTTGAACGCGCTGCTGGCGGCAGCTCAGGAAGCCGGCGTTCCAGTTCTGCTCCTCGGTCCTTCGATCGAGTTCCCCGCTCCCTTGGCTTCGACGTTGTTCAACCATGAGCAGACGCACGTCCCAATCGGCAATTCGCTCTTGCCGCGAGAGGGGGCGTTCAAGGCGGACGACCGCTTGAAGGAGATCGCCAGCGCGTATCCGCTCGTTCAATACGTTTCCATTCTCGACACGATTTGCAGCAAGAGGCGTTGCCCGCTGACGATCGACGCGGAAACGCCGATTGTTTGGGACACCATCCATTTCACCCCGGAAGGGTCGAGGTTTGTCCTTTCGCAACTCGCGCCGCAACTGGATGCGTTCTTGCGGAGACTGGGGCAGCCCTCCGAGACCGGGACGCACGAACTCGTGGCTGGCGACGGTCCGACGGCAACCCGGAACGTCGCTCCATCCCAGGTTCAATGATGAGGAGCGATCGAGCACGGGACCTGCGGGAGCCATGAACCTTCGACTGGGGTCGCGCGTTCGCCTGCCGCTGATGGCGGACGCTGCCTTCGCTGAGCCGCGAAGGTGGTTCAACGTCATGTTTTCTCAAGCCGTTGGGGACGACAGACATGAATCCGATCATCAAGGCCATGGCTGTGCTTGCATGCGCCGCGTGCTGGAGCAACGCCGCGCCGGCCGAATCGGTGCGCTGGAACACCTATAGGATCCCGGAGACCGGCACGTCGGTCGACATTCCCGTCTCGATCTTCAGCGACACGGCGGGCCAACCCGGGGGCTATGGCCAGCGCTTCCAGACCGCGGACGGTCGCGCCAATCTGACCGTGCAGTCGATGCCCAATGACACCCGGGAGTCGCCGGCGCGATTCCTCGCCCAGAAGAACCCGCCGCCGAACATCCAGTACAAGCGGATCACCTCGCGCTTCTTCGCGGTGTCGAGCTACAAGGGCGATTACGTCTGGTATAATCGCTGCAACTTCGTTGGGGGCTATGTCCACTGCGTGCTGATCAACTACCCCCGGGCCTGGGAGCGCGATTGGGACGGCATCGTCACCCGCATCAGCCTGTCGCTGAATCGGAGCTGAGCGGGACGCCCATAGCGAAGCCTGGGACCGGCGGCTTTGATCCGCCTCAATGATACCGTCGGGCTCCGTCGCATAAGCTTCGGCTTCATTTCAGCCGCCGCTTACAGACGAGCCCGCCCCTCATGGCCGCCGCGTCCTTCACCGTCCGGGCCGAAAGCGCCAGCGCGATCGCCACCATCAGGTGCCGCAGCGCGCAGGATGCGCTGCTCACGGCAAACGCCTATCTGCGTCTCGGCGCTGCCTGCGTCAGCATAGAGACTCCGGGTGGACAGAGGATGAGCCCAGACCGGCTCGATGCGCTGCTCAACGATTCCGGCGGGCGCATCGGCTTGTGAAGCCGGGCGTCATGCAGATCGGCAATCATCGCTGGCGTGATCGCGACGGCCTGCCCGGTGCCTCCCGGGAGCACATCCAGGTTCAGGGTGACGACGCTTCGATGCGGTCGTCGGGCAGCACCGTCGGCCACGAGACATCCGCGATATAGGGGCCGTAGAGGACGTCCTGACGCCGCTGGTAAATGATCGTGAGGGCGACAGCGGCGATGAAACAGATTGCGGCAAACATGGCTAGTTCAAACATGGTTCAACTCCATCGCCCAAGACGTGGCGGATGAAGGGCGCCGGCGTCAAATGGAAGCCGCCATTAAGCTGAAGAGCAAAGCTTGATGCGCGTTGGTTTTCCGGACGAGCAGTCTGCAAGCAGACAGCCAAAGTGAGCCGGCGGCGCCCGCGCGGCTCAATCTCGGATCGAAATTCCGGCCACTCGGCCGCGAGCTACTCCGCGACGGTCGACTGATCGGTATTGAGCTCTGGAAACATCGCCCGGCAGCTCAGGCAATAGGATTCGAAAATGAAGCTCAGCAACGCGGACATCGGTAACCCCTACGGTCGATTTGATGTTCGGCAACATGCCGGGGGTCTGTTTCACGACGACTTCGTAGGCGCGGCGAAATGGTTTCGATCGGCTCCCGGAATGTTTCGTCCTGCGCGGGGGAGGGGCGATTGATCAGCGACTGTGACATCATCATCGACCAGCCCGGCTCATCCGCAGTTCAGGACGTGGGCGCGTGCAAGCTCCTGAAGATGAAGTTGTTGCAGTAGTCCTTTCGCTTCCAGAACCATTCGCCATCGGCGCGCTGGTGGATCTCCGGGTCGAAGCCGGACAACGGAAGCAATCTCCCGCGGCTCAGGAATTGGCCTCGATAGCCAAGACCCCGCAGGAGCAAGAACGTCTCCTTCACCCTGTCGAGCGTCGCTAGGCGGTGGTCGCACTCGACCACGATCAACGGCCGGCATCGGCGCAAGGTGCGCTCGGCGCCGCGCAGCACGTCGAGTTCGGCACCCTCGACGTCGATCTTGATCGCAGACACGTTTCCCGTATCGGGGAGATAGTCGTCCAACGACGTCGTCTGCACCTGGATCGTCTTCGAGGTCTCGGCGGGGCGGAGCAGCGAGGCCCCGGGCTGGTGCCCCTCGGGCACGAACAGGGTCTTCTTGCTGGAGCACGAATAGACGGCGCGCGCTTCGACCACGACGTTGTCGAGCGAGAACCGCTTGCAGAGCCGCGCCAATCTTTCGGCCAGGTCCGGCTGGGGCTCGAAGGCGACGACCCGCCCCGGCGCCGACCACCGCGCCAGCCAGTAGAGAAAACTGCCCTTGTTGGCGCCGATGTCGCAGACGACGTCGCCGCGCCGGATGTGACGCCGCAGCTCGGAAAGCTCCGTCTTGTGGTCGCGGAATCTGGACCGCAAAATTCTCACCAGAAACCGGGATGCTTCATGTTTCGCCAACCGAGCCCCCCAATGCCATGGCCACGCATGCGCCAAACGAAGGCAAGCTTGGGTGCGCACGCCCTGTCGTTCACGGCAATGTTTCGAAATGGACGAGCGGCGGGGCGCCACGATGGCGCTGGCGTGGCGATTGGCGATCCCAGCAGGACTCGAACCTGCAACCCGCGGAGTAGAAATCCGCTACTCTATCCAGTTGAGCTATGGGACCGTCGTCGCGACGTGAACGGCACGGGCGGACGTCGCGGGATGACTCCCCGAGGCGAAGCCCCGCCGGTACGGCCATCCCATAGCATGGGTCATATGAAAAATCTTCCGTTTCGCCAAGACCGTCCGAACCGGATACGGGCCGGCGGCGACCAAGCGGAGGCGGAGGAGGGTCATCAAGGGCCGTTCGCGCGTCAGCGGCGCTGGTCAAACGGCTGCCGCGGTCTTTGCCGGTATGCCATGTCCTGTGAACATGTCCTTTGAATTGCCGTTGATGAACAGATTTTCCCGGCCGCGGCCGCCTGCCGATGGCAGCCAAGGCCACGGGTCGCTATCTTGGCCCCTACAACTCTTGCCATCAGTCCGTCACCATTTCGCGTCCATTCTCGCCACCAATCGGCCAAACACGGGCGTCGATCCGTGCACCGCCAGGACCTGTCCGGAAATCTTTCCAGAGAACTTTCAAAGAGCCGTCCAAGGAGCTGTCCCATGATCGGTCTGGTTCGCGCCGCCGCCCTCTGCGCCATCATGGTGCTCGGCCTCGTGTCCGCCCATGCCGCCGACAAGGCGTTCAAGCGCGACGACTTGGCCGACGCCGCCATCAAGCTGGAGGCGCAGATCAAGAGCGAGGCGGGGGCGGTCAACAAGCCGCTCGCGACCTTGCGCACCGACGCCGATGCTGCGCTGCGCCGCAACGACCTCCGAACGGGTCTGCAAATCCTCGGACAGATCGCCACAGTGGCCCCGGATGATTCCGGTAATTGGCTGCGGCTGGCGCGCACCGTGCTCAACCAGATCAAGCCGATCAACTCGTCGGAGCAGACCTTCCTGCTGGAGCGCGCCTCGACGGCGGCCTACATCGCCTACCAGCGCGCCGGCAATGCCGGCGAGGAGGCGGACGCGCTCGCCGTGCTCGGCAAGACCATGGCCGAGCGCAAGCTGTGGCGGCCGGCGCTCGATACACTCAGGATGTCGCTCGAGCTGCGCGAGATCGCCGACGTCCGAGGACAGTATGAGCGGATGCGCGACGAGCACGGCTTCAAGCTGCTCGACTATACCGTTGACTCGGACTCGGCGAGCCCGCGGGCCTGCTTCCAGTTCTCCGAGGATCTCGCCAAGCGCACCGACTTCTCGCCGTTCGTGGCCCAGGCCGGCACCGACAAGCCGGCGCTGACCGCGGAGGACAAGCAGCTCTGCGTCGAGGGCCTCAAGCATGGCGAGCGCTACAACATCAACCTGCGTGCCGGGTTGCCGTCAGGCGTGAAGGAAAGCCTGCCGAAATCGGCCGAGTTCAACATCTATGTCCGCGACCGCAAGCCGTTCGTGCGCTTCACCGGCAAGGCCTATGTGCTGCCGCGCACCGGCCAGAAGGGCATTCCGCTGGTCAGCGTCAACACGCCCGCCGTCAACATCAACGTCTTCCGGATCGGCGACCGCAACCTGATCAACACCGTCATCGACAGCGACTTCCAGCGGCCGCTGTCGAGCTACCAGCTCACCGATCTCGGCAATGACCGCGGCATGAAGGTGTGGAGCGGCGAGCTCTCGACCGCGATGACCCTGAACCAGGACGTCACCACCGCCTTTCCGGTGGATCAGGCGCTCAGCGACATGCAGCCGGGCGTCTATGTGATGACGGCCGCGCCGAAGGGCCCGACCAGCGGCAATGACGAGGACAGCGGCGGCCAGCTCGCCACGCAATGGTTCATCGTGTCCGATCTCGGTGTCGCCGCGTTTTCCGGCAATGACGGGATCCATGTGTTCGTCAATTCGCTGGCGTCCACCGATCCGGTGGCGCGCGCCGAGGTGAGGCTGGTGGCGCGCAACAACGAGATCCTGGCGAACCGCAGGACCGATGAGGCCGGGCACGCGCTTTTCGAGACGGGGCTGGCGCGGGGCGAGGGCGGGCTGTCGCCGGCGATGCTGACGGTGGTCGGCGAGAAAGCCGACTACGCCTTCCTCAGCCTGAAGACGACCGCCTTCGATCTCTCCGACCGTGGCGTGTCCGGCCGCGAGGCGCCGGCCGGGCCGGACGCCTTCGTGTATTCCGAGCGCGGCGTCTACCGGTCCAGCGAGACCGTCTACCTCACGGCGCTGCTGCGCGACGGCAAGGGCAACGCCATGACCGGCACGCCGCTGACGCTGGTGGTCGAGCGCCCGGATGGAGTCGAGTTCCGCCGCGCCGTGCTGCCTGACCAGGGTGCCGGCGGGCGGTCGTTCAGTGTGGCGCTGAATTCGGCGGTGCCGACCGGCACCTACCGCGTGCGCGCCTTCACCGATCCCAAGGGGGCGTCCGTCGGCGAGACCACCTTCATGGTCGAGGACTACGTCCCCGAGCGGCTGGAATTCGACTTGTCGTCCAAGGACAAGCAGATCAAGGCTGAGACTCCGGTGGAGGTGAAGGTCGACGGCCATTTCCTCTATGGCGCGCCGGCCTCCGGCCTGCAGCTCGAAGGCGACCTCCTGGTCACCACCGCCTCCGAGCGGCCGGGCTTCCCGGGCTATCAGTTCGGCGTCGCCGACGAGGAGAGCGCCTCCAACGAGCGCACGCCGATCGAGGGCATGCCCGAGACCGACGACAAGGGGGCGGCGACGTTCCCCGTGAGCCTGGCCAAGCCGCCATCCTCGAGCCGGCCGCAGGAGGCGCAGATCTATGTGCGCATGGCCGAGACCGGCGGCCGCGCCGTCGAGCGCAAGCTGGTGCTCCCGGTGGCGCCCAAGGCCGCGCAGATCGGCATCAAGCCGTCGTTTACCGGCAAAAGCGTTGGCGAGGGCGACAAGGCCGAGTTCGACGTCGTGTTCGTCTCGCCCGAGGGCAAGACGCTGGCGCGCAACGGCCTGCGCTATGAGCTGCTCAAGATCGAGTCGCGGTACCAGTGGTATCGGCAGAACGCCTATTGGAATTACGAGCCGGTCAAGTCGACGCGCCGGGTCGGCGATGGCGACGTCACGATCGCCGCCAACAAGCCGGCGCGGCTGAGCTTCCTGCCGGAGGCCGGGCGCTATCGCCTCGACGTCAAGTCGGCGGATGCCGACGGTCCGGTGACGTCGCTGCAGTTCGACGTCGGCTGGTACACCGACGGCAGCGCGGATACGCCGGACCTGCTCGAGACCTCGCTCGACAGGCCGCAATATGCTTCGGGCGACACCATGGTGGTGACGGTCAATGCGCGCACCGCCGGCAAGCTCACGGTCAACGTGCTCGGCGACCGGCTGCTGACGACGCAGACCCTCGAGGTCAAGGAAGGCACCAGCCAGGTCAAGCTCGCGGTCGGCAAGGACTGGGGCACTGGCGCCTATGTCGTGACGACGCTGCGCCGTCCGCTCGATACGGCCGCGCAGCGCATGCCGGGCCGTGCGCTCGGCGTCGCCTGGTTCGGTATCGACAAGTCGGCGCGCACGCTCAACGTGGCGCTGACGCCGCCGGCGCTGGTGCGTCCGGGCTCGGCGTTGAAGATTCCGGTCAAGATCGGCGGGCTCAACCCCGGCGAGGACGCCAAGATCGTCATCGCGGCGGTCGATGTCGGCATCCTCAACCTCACCAACTACAAGCCGCCGGCGCCGGACGACTATTATCTCGGCCAGCGCCAGCTCTCGGCCGAGATCCGCGATCTCTATGGCCAGTTGATCGACGGCATGCAGGGCACGCGCGGCCAGATCCGCTCTGGCGGTGACTCTGGCGGCGCCGAGCTGCAGGGCTCGCCACCGACGCAGAAGCCGCTGGCGCTGTATTCGGGCATCGTCACTGTCGGGCCAGACGGAACTGCCGAGGTCAGCTTCGACATTCCGGAGTTCGCCGGCACAGCGCGGGTGATGGCGGTGGCGTGGAGCGCCACCAAAGTTGGCCGCGCCAATGTCGACGTCACTGTGCGCGATCCCGTGGTGCTGACCGCGACCCTGCCGCGCTTCCTCCTGTCAGGCGATCGCGGCACGCTGTCGTTCGATGTCGACAATGTCGAAGGTGCGCCCGGCGACTATGTCGTCAGCGTGAAGGCGGGCGGTCCGGTCAAGGTGTCCGGCAATGCCAACGTCACGATGAAGCTCGCGGCCAAGCAGCGGGCGTCGGCGACCCTGTCGCTGGACGCCAGTGGCACCGGGCAGGCGCAGCTCGATGTCGACATCAAGGGCCCCAATGGGCTGGCGCTGGCACGGCACTATCAGTTCGACGTGAAGCCGGCGACCCAGGTACTGGCGCGTCGCTCGATCCGCACACTCGCGAAGGGTGAAAGCCTGACGCTGACATCGGACATGTTCTCCGATCTCGTGGCGGGCACCGGCACGGTGTCGCTGTCGGCGGGGCTCTCGACCGCGCTCGATGCGGCGACCATCCTCAAGGCGCTCGACCGCTATCCGCATGGCTGCTCGGAGCAGATCACCAGCCGCGCGATGCCGCTGCTCTATGTCAACGAGCTCGCGGTCGGCGCGCATCTCGCCATGGACACCGAGGTCGACCAGCGGATCCGTGACTCCATCGACCGGCTCCTTGCACGTCAAGGATCCAATGGCTCGTTCGGGCTGTGGTCGGCAGGCGGCGATGATCCCTGGCTCGATGCCTATGTGACGGACTTCCTGACCCGCGCCCGCGAGAAGGGATTTGCGGTGCCGGACGTACTGTTCAAGAGCGCGCTCGACCGCATCAGGAACTCGGTCGTCAATGCCGAGGAGCCGGAGAAGACGGGCGGCCGCGATCTCGCTTATGGCCTCTACGTGCTGGCGCGCAATGGCGCGGCGCCGATCGGCGACCTGCGGTATCTCGCCGACACCAAGCTCGGCAATCTCGCCACCCCGATCGCCAAGGCGCAGCTTGCCGCGGCGTTGGCGCTGGTCGGCGACCGCGCCCGTGCGGAGCGGGTCTATGCCGCCGCGGCCGACAGCCTCGCGCCGAAGCCGGTCTTGGTGTTCGGCCGCACCGATTACGGCTCCGACCTGCGCGATGCAGCGGCGCTGGTGTCGTTGGCGGGCGAGGGCAATGCGCCGCGGGCGACGTTGAGGCAGGCCGTCGCCCGTGTCGAAGCCGCGCGCGGGCTGACGCCGTACACCTCGACGCAGGAGAATGCGTGGATGGTGCTGGCGGCGCGCGCGCTGGCCAAGGAGACGCTGACGCTCGACATCAACGGCCAGGCCGTAAAGCAGGCGATGTACCGCAGCTACAAGGCGGCGGAGCTCTCAGGCCAGCCGCTGAAGATCACCAACACCGGTGATGCGCCGGTGCAGGCAGTGGTCTCGGTCTCCGGCTCGCCGCTGACGCCGGAGCCGGCCGCGTCGAACGGTTTCAAGATCGAGCGCGGCTACTACACGCTCGACGGCAAGCCGGCCGATATCAGAACCGCGAAGCAGAACGACCGTTTCGCTGTCGTGCTGAAGGTCACCGAGGCCAAGCCGGAGTACGGCCACATCATGGTGTCGGACTATCTGCCGGCGGGGCTTGAGATCGACAATCCGCACCTGGTGTCGTCGGGTGACAGCGGCACCTTGGACTGGATCGAGGACGGCCAGGAACCGGTCAACACCGAGTTCCGCGACGACCGCTTCACCGCCGCGCTCGACCGCGCCGCGGATTCCAAGTCGGTGTTCACGGTCGCCTACGTCGTGCGCGCGGTGTCGCCCGGCAAATACGTGCTGCCGCAGGCCTATGTTGAGGACATGTACAATCCCTCGCGCTATGGTCGGACGGGCACGGGCTCGGTGGAGGTCCGCGCGGCCAAATGAGCGAGGGTGGGACGAGCGATCGTGAGCTGGGTGGCAAGACGGACCTCCACACTCCGCCATGCCCGGTCGCTCCGCGCGCTCCGAACGACGTGGATGGCCGGGACAAGCCCGGCCATGACGGCAGGAGAGGGCGGGGCGTCAAACGGCTGTTCGCCATTGCGCTCGCATTGGTCGCGTCGGTCTCCGTCGCCGCCTGGACCATCTCCCTCGGCCCGCTGCCGCTGGGCGAGGCGAGGGCGGTCTCGACCACCGTGGTCGATCGCCACGGCAAGCTGCTGCGTGCCTATGCGATGGCGGACGGGCGGTGGCGGCTGCCGGTCAGCGCCAAAAAAGACGTCGATCCGACCTATCTGAAGCTGCTGCTGGCCTATGAGGACCAGCGCTTCTTCGACCATCACGGCGTCGATCCGCGCGCGCTGGTGCGGGCGGCCATCCAGCTCGGCTCGCACGGCCACATCGTCTCCGGCGGCTCGACCATCACGATGCAGCTGGCGCGGCTGCTCGAGCCGCGGCGGCAGCGTTCGCTGCATGCCAAGCTCCGGCAGATCGTGCGCGCGCTCGAGCTCGAGCGAGAGCTGAGCAAGGACGAGATCCTCGATCTCTACCTGACGCTGGCGCCCTATGGCGGCAATCTTGAAGGCATTCGCGCCGCCTCGATTGCATATTTCGGCAAGGAGCCGAAGCGGCTGTCACTGGCGGAAGCGGCCCTCTTGGTGGCGCTGCCGCAGTCACCGGAGACGCGGCGGCTCGACCGGCATCCCGAGGCCGCTCGACGCGGCCGCGACCGCGTGCTCGACCGCATGGTGTCGGAGAACGTGATCTCCGCCGAGGACGCGGCGCAGGCAAAGGCGCAAGCCGTTCCGGCCTTCCGCAAGCCGATGCCGATCCTGGCGCCGCATGCCGCCGACCAGGCCTCGGCGGCCGTCAAGGATCAGCCGATCATCCGCCTGACGCTCGATGCGTCGCTGCAGAAAGTGCTGGAGCCGCTGGCGCGCGATCGCGCCATCGCATTGGGACCGAACGTCTCGGTCGGCATCATCGTGGTCGACAATGACAGCGGCGACGTGCTCGCCCATGTCGGATCGGCCGACTACTTCGACGAGAAGCGGGCAGGGCAGGTCGACATGACCCGCGCGGTGCGCTCGCCGGGCTCGACCCTGAAGCCGTTCATCTATGGACTCGCCTTCGAGGACGGCTTCGTGCACCCGGAGAGCCTGATCGAGGATCGCCCGGTGCGCTTCGGCTCCTACGCGCCGGAGAATTTCGACATGACGTTCCAGGGCACGGTGCCGGTGCGCAAGGCGCTGCAGCTGTCGCTGAACGTGCCGGCGATCGTGCTGCTCGATCGCGTCGGGGCGAGCCGGCTGTCATCGCGGCTGAAGCAGGCCGGCGGCAATCTGGTGCTGCCGAAGGACGAGGCGCCCGGCCTTGCGATGGGGCTCGGCGGCGTCGGCGTGACCCTGCAGGACCTCGCCCAGCTCTATGCAGGCTTTCCGCGCCTCGGCACCACCAGGCCGCTGCGCGAGATCATGACGGCTGAGGGGACTGACGGCGCGCGCGAGCCGATGCGGCTGATGGATTCGGCGGCCGCCTGGCAGGTCGGCAACGTGCTGCTGGGGACGCCGCCGCCGGAAAACGCAGCCCGCAACCGGATCGCCTTCAAGACCGGTACCAGCTACGGCTATCGCGACGCTTGGTCGGTCGGCTTCGACGGCCGCGTCACGATCGGCGTCTGGGTCGGCCGGCCTGATGGCGCGCCGGTGCCCGGCCTGATCGGTCGCGTCGCCGCGGCGCCGATCCTGTTCGACGCTTTTGCCCGCAGTGGCAAGCTGCCAGCAACATTGCCGAAGCCGCCCAAGGGGGCGCTGGTCGCCAGCAATTCAAAGTTGCCGCTGCCGCTGCGCCGGTTCCGGCCGATCGGCGAATTGGTGCGGACCGGCGCCGAACAGGCGCCGCACATCCAGTTCCCGCCGAACGGCTCGCGCATCGATGTCGACCGATCCGCGGGACGCGAGGCATCGGTGATGCCGGTGAAAGTGTCGGGCGGCGTGCTGCCGCTGACCATGCTGGTCAATGGACTGGCCGTCGGCGAGATCGATAGCCGCCGCCAGCGCCTGATCGATCCGCCCGGGCCGGGCTTTGCCCGCCTCACCGTGATCGACGCCACGGGCGCTGCGGACACAGTTGTGGTCAGAATCCAGTGAGGGTTCGCTAAGCGGTTGTCGACATGGCGGTTTCAGCGTATTCGGAACCCCATGGTCGAGACCTATGCCCGCCCCCGTTTTGGAGAGCCACGCGAGCCGAAGAACCTGGTCAATCCAGGCAATCGGCTGGTGCGGATGATCGATGCCGTCACCGTGAACCACACCAGGGCGGCGGCGTTCCTGCTCGTCTGCGGGCTGCTGTTGTTCCTGCCGGGCTTCTTCACGATCCCGCCGATCGATCGCGACGAGGCGCGCTTCGCCCAGGCGACCAAGCAGATGGTCGAGAGCGGCGATTACGTCGACATCCGCTTCCAGGACGACGTGCGCTACAAGAAGCCGGTCGGCATCTACTGGTTGCAATCGGCCGCGGTCGAGACGGCGTCGGCGATCGGTCTGCCGCGTGCGCAACTGCGCATCTGGGTCTACCGCATTCCCTCGCTGATCGGC
Organism: Bradyrhizobium sp. SZCCHNRI3043; assembly: GCF_032377735.1. Lineage (NCBI taxonomy): Bacteria > Pseudomonadati > Pseudomonadota > Alphaproteobacteria > Hyphomicrobiales > Nitrobacteraceae > Bradyrhizobium > Bradyrhizobium sp. SZCCHNRI3043. Next base: position 238,821 of record NZ_JAUHID010000005.1, on the reverse strand, counting down.
GCGATCGGCGCGGTGCTGCTGACCTATTGGACCGCGCTCTCCTTCGTGACACGGCGCGGCGCCGTGTTCGCCGCCTTGCTGATGTGCTGCTCGGTGCTGCTCGGCGTGGAAGCCCGGCTCGCCAAGACCGACGCGATGCTGCTGTTCACCGTGGTGGCTGCCATGGGTGCGCTGGCGCGCGTCTATCTGTCGTGGCAGCGCGGCGAGGATCCGGTGCATCCGCCCTGGGGACCGCCTGCGATCTTCTGGACGGCGCTCGCCGGCGGCATCCTGATCAAGGGCCCGCTGATCCTGATGTTCGCGGGACTGACGATCGTGGCCCTGGCGATCATGGATCGCGGCGCCGGCTGGCTATCGCGTCTGCGCCCTCTGTGGGGACTGATGTGGATGCTGGTGCTGGTGCTGCCCTGGTTCGTGCTGATCTTCCTGCGCGCCGGCGACACCTTCTTCGCCGACTCCGTCGGCGGCGACATGCTGAGCAAGATCGGCGCCCAGGAGTCGCATGGCGCGCCGCCGGGCCTCTATCTGCTGCTGTTGTTCATCACCTTCTGGCCCGGCGCGCCGCTGGCCGCAATGGCGGCGCCTGCGGTGTGGCGCGCGCGGCGCGAGCCGGGGGCGCAGTTCTTGCTGGCCTGGCTGCTTCCGTCCTGGATCGTGTTCGAGGCGGTGCTGACCAAGCTGCCGCATTATGTGCTGCCGCTGTATCCGGCGATCGCGATCCTCACGGTGGGCGCGCTGGAGCGGCGGGTGCTGGCGCGCAATTGGCTGCGGCGCGGCGCCGCCTGGTGGTTTGCGATTCCCGCCATCACCTCGGTGGTGGCCGTGATTGGCGCCATCATCGTCACGCACCAGCCGGTGTTCCTGGCCTGGCCGTTCGTCGCGGCGTCGCTGATCTTCGGCCTGTTCGCCTGGTGGCTCTATGACGACGGCCGTGCCGAGCGCTCGCTCTTGAATGCCGGCGTGGCGGCGATGTTCCTGGCGTTCGTGGTGTACGGCGCCGTGCTGCCGGCGCTGACGCCGCTGTTTCCCAGCGCGGAGATTGCGCGCGCTCTCCGCAACGTGGTCTGCGTCGGGCCGAAGGCGGCGGCGGCAGGCTTCCACGAGCCGAGCCTTGTCTTCATGACGGGGTCGTCGACGCAACTCACCGACGGCTCCGGCGCTGCCGACTTCCTCAGCCAGGGCACCTGCCGCTTTGCTTTGGTCGAGCAGCGCACCGAGCGCGCCTTCGTGCAACGGGCCGAAGCGATCGGGCTGCGCTACAACGTCGCCAAGCGCATCGACGGCTACAACATCTCGCAGGGCCGTCCGGTCTCGATCGCGATCTATCGCTCGGAGGGCACCGAATAGATGTCGGCGCCCGACAGCCCCGCGCGATCGTCAGGCTATTTCGCCCAGCTCGCGCTGGTCGGCAAATTCTCGCTCGGCCGGCTGGTTCGCCAGCCGCAAACGGCGCCGGAGGCCGCGAGCCGGCAACGCCTGGGGCGCGAGCTTCTCCTGCTCGGCGCCATCGGCCTGAGTGTGGTCCTGGTGCTGATGTTCGCGTTCGATGCTTACGAGATCGGGCTGATGCCGGCGCGGGGAACACCGAGCCTTTGGCCGGTGCGGATCATCACCGAGTTCGGTCAGGATGAATACGTGCTGGGACTGTTGGCCGTGGGCGTCGTCGCGACGATCCTGATTGCGCCGCTGTGGCCGGAAGCCAGCCGCAGCCGTCTGCTGAATTTCGCGACTCACGTTCAATACGCCTTCTTCGCGGTGCTGAGCGCGGTACTTGCTGCCCAAGTGCTGAAATACATCATCGGCCGCGGCCGCCCCTTCGTCGGCGGCAAGGCGAATGCCTTCAATTTCGACCCGTTCAACGGCACGCCGGCCTATTTCAGTATGCCGTCCGCGCATGCGGTGACGGCCTTCGCGCTGGCCTTTGCAATGTCCGCCATCTGGCCGCGGTTGCGCGTTCCCATGTTCATCTATGCCGTCGTGATCGCCTTGAGTCGGCTGGTGCTGCTGGCGCATCATCCGAGCGACGTGGTCGCCGGCGCCGTGGTGGGATTGGCCTGCGCCATGCTCGTCCGCTACTGGTTCGCAGCTCGTCGGCTCGGCTTTCGTCTCGGCAAGGACGGCCAAATCGTACCGCGCTAAAGGGGTTGATAGCGGGCCCCAAGCCCCATAAGAAGCCTCCGCCGGAGCGCCCCGGGGCAGGAACCGGCCCGATCACGCCCTTACGAGTCTCAAACTCTTGTCGACCGAATCCCCCGTTGCCGTCTCCATCGTCGTTCCCGTGCGCAACGAGGCCGGCAACATCACGCCCCTGATCAGCGAGATCGCGACCGCGCTCGATGGTCTGTGGCCGTACGAGATCATCTACGTCAATGACGGCTCGACCGACGAGACCGCGCAGCGGCTCGCCGAGGAAATGGCACGGCGGCCGAACCTGCGCGTCCTGCGGCATGAGACGTCTTCCGGCCAATCGGCGGCTGTCAGGAGCGGCATCCGCGCCGCTCACGGCGCTGTCGTCGCGACGCTCGACGGGGACGGGCAGAACAACCCTGCTTTTCTGCCCGAGCTCATCGCCGCGCTCGAAAAGGGCGGTGCGCATGTCGGCCTCGTCGCAGGGCAGCGGGTCGGCCGCAAGGATACTGGCTTTAAGAAACTGCAGTCACGGCTCGCCAACAAGATCCGCAATGCGGTGCTGCACGATGGAACGCGTGACACCGGCTGCGGCCTCAAGGCGGTTCGCCGCGACGTGTTCCTGATGATGCCGTATTTCGATGGTCTGCACCGCTTCCTGCCGGCGCTGGTGCGGCGCGAGGGCTATGACATCGCCTATGTCGACGTGATCGACCGGCCTCGGCACTCCGGTGTCTCGAACTACGGGTTCTTCGACCGGCTCTGGATCGGGATCATGGATCTCGCCGGCGTGTGGTGGCTGATCCGCCGCAAGAAGCCGACGCCGGTTGCGATCGAGGTGAAGTAATGCTGATTCAATTCGGGCAGGCGTTCAGCAACTATCTCTACGACATCTTCATCGCCAAGTTCGATTTCTGGCTGGTGTTCGGCCTCGCCGCACAACTGGCCTTCGCTGCGCGCTTCCTGGTGCAGTGGATCGCCAGCGAGCGCGCGGGCAAGAGCGTCGTGCCGCTCGCATTCTGGTTCTTCTCGATCGGGGGAGGGCTGATGACGCTGATTTATGGTCTCGTGAAGCGCGAGCCGGTCATCATCTTCGGCCAGCTGCTGTCGAACATCATCTACGTCCGCAACGTGATGTTGATCTTCAAGAACCGCCAGCGGGAATCGCAGACGCTGAGCAACTGATCGAGCCGTAGGGGTCTCACCACCGCCGACATTCCGGGTTCAATCGCCACGTGCAGCCGCGTCGCGGCTGCACATTGACGCTTGCCCAGGAATGACGGTGGTCGTGAAACCGGAAGAGTAGTTTCACTGATAGGACGCGCAAGACTCAACGCGGCAATGGCTGGGCCGACGATGCGGGCAGGGCGGCGGTCTCTGCGCTCTCGACTGCTTCGCTGCGGCGGGTCGCGACCTCGCCGGCCGCGTCGAGCACGGGATAGGCGACCGAGCAGATGTGCGAGTGGATACGCCTGAGATCGCGCAGCACGTCGAGATGCAGCGAGGTGGTTTCCAGCGTCTCCGAGCGGCCCTCGCGCAGACGTTCGAGGTGCCGCTCGGTCGCGCCGAGTTCGGCGTTGCGGAGCTCGGCTTTCTGATCGAGCAGTTGGTGGGCTTGCTGCGCATCGCCGGACATGAAGATGCCGAACGCGATGCGGAGCGCCTCCATGATCTGGCGATGAAAGGCCTGCAGCTCGTCGGCGCCCTCAGCGGAGAACTGGAACCTGCGTTTGATCTTCTTGGTCGCGAGCTCGCTCAGGTTCTTGTCGATGATGTCGCCGATATGCTCGAGGTTGATCGCGAAGGAGATGATCTCCATCGCGCGCTTGCCCTCGCGCTCGTCCAGGCTGCCGCGCGTCAGCTTGGTGATGTAGAGCTTGATGGCCTCGTCGAGCCGGTCGACGACGTTGTCCGCGCGTGACACCTGATCCACGAGGCCACGGTCGTTGGTCATCATCGCGGTCATGACGTTGCGCAACATGGTCTCGACCAGATCGCCCATGCGCAGCGCCTCGCGCGCCGCGTCCGCAAGCGCAAGCGACGGGGTTTCCAGCGCGGTCTCGTCGAGATAGCGCGGCTTCGCCGGATCGACCTCGGCTGGGCGGTCCGGAAACAGTCGCGTGAGCAACTTCTCCATGCCGCCCAGCAGGCCGATGAAGACCACGGCCGTGCCGAGATTGAACGCCATGTGGAACTGCGCTGTCAGCTTCGACAGATCCGGTTGCCACGATTGCAGCAAATTGGCGAGCGGATGCAGGAAGGGTGTGATCAGCGCGACGCCGATGATGCGGTTGAGGAGATTGCCGACGGGCAGGCGATAGCTCGCGGGATTGTCGCGGTGCGCGCCCTCGAACACCGGGTTGACGGCGCTGCCGAGATTGGCCCCGAGCACGAGCGCCAGCGCCGCATCGGCCGTAACGAAATGCGCATAGGCCAGCGACATCACCAGCAGCACGCTGGCGACGCTGGAGTGCACGACCCAGGTGACGAGCGCACCTAAGATGATGCACAGCGTGACATCGGCCGTGATCGCCTGCATGAACACGCGCATCGCTGGCGCTTCTTCGGCGGGTGCCAACGTATCGATCAGAATATGCAGCGACAGCAGCATCAGGCCGAGGCCGATTGCTACCCGGCCGAGATCCTTGATGCGCGATCGCGGCCCACTGCGGAACGCCACCAGGCCGAGCACGAACAGGATGGGGGCGACCGCCGCCACGTTGAACGAGAGCACCTGGACGATCAGCGTGGTGCCGATATTGGCGCCGAGCATGATCGCGAGCGCCGGGATCAGGCCGACCAGGCCTTCCGCTGCGAAGGAGGTCGTGATCAGCGCGGTCGCCGTGCTGCTCTGGAGCAGAGCGGTCAGACCGAGGCCGGCAGCGAGGGCGCTGAAGCGGTTGCGCAGCGCCCGCGACAGCAGCAGCCGGAGATCCGGGCCGAAGGCGCGGAGAATGCCGCTGTGGACCATGTGAAGGCCCCACAGCAGCAACGCCACGCCGCCCATCAGATCGAGCAGAACCATGATTTCCGTTCGTTCGAGCTTTCCTTGCCGCGCAGGCTACCCCCAATCGGCGGGACATCAACGCCAATTTGTCGGCCCCGGCTGCCCGATCGCGCGGCGCTCCGCTGGCTGCGAGCGTGCTTAAGCCGCGTTGAACGCCGCAAAGCCCCGGTCGAGATCCTCCTTGAGATCCTCCACGTTCTCCAGGCCGATATGCAGACGCAGCGTGGGCCCCCCCGGCGCCCAGGTGGTGGCCGTGCGGTAGCTCGCGCAGTCGAACGGAATCGCAAGGCTCTCGAAGCCGCCCCAGGAATAGCCCATTCCGAACAGCGTCAGCGTGTCGAGCATCGCATCGACCGCGGCTTGTGGCTTTGGTTGCAGCACGATGCTGAACAGGCCGGAGGCGCCGGTGAAGTCCCGCTTCCAGATCGCATGCCCCGGATGGCTCTCCAGCGCGGGATGCAGCACCTCGATCACCTCGGGACGCGCGGCGAGCCAGCGGGCCATTTCCAGCCCCGAGCGATGATGCTGCGCCAGGCGCACGCCCAGCGTCCGCACCCCGCGCAGGGCGAGGAACACGTCGTCCGGGCCGGCGCAGACGCCGAGCAGGCGAATGCCCTCGGCGATCAGCGGCCACGCCTTCGCATTGGCCGAAATCGTGCCGAACATGATGTCGGAGTGGCCGCCGATATATTTGGTGGCCGCCTGCATACTGATGTCGACGCCCTGGTCGAGGGAGCGGTGGTAGAGCGGCGTCGCCCAGGTGTTGTCGTCGATGACCAGTGCGCCGTGCGCATGTGCGACCGCGGCAATGGCGGGGATGTCCGGCATTTCGAACGACTGCGAGCCGGGCGCCTCGACAACCACCGCGCGTGTATTTGGTTTGAGCAGTTGCTCAATTCCTGGGCCGATCAATGGGTCGAAATAGGTCGTCTCGACGCCGTAGCGTGCCAGCATGCCGTTGCAGAAATTGCGGGTCGGACGATAGATGCTGTCGCACACCAGCACGTGGTCGCCGGCCTTGAGCACCGACAGCAGCGTGGTCGAGATTGCCCCAAGGCCGGATGGTGCGATGCCGACGCCGGCGCATTGCGGTCCCTCCAGCGTCATCAGGACCTGCTGCAGGGCCTTCGTCGTCGGCGTGCCGTGGCGGCCATACTGGAATTCGCCGCGGTGTGCGTGCAGGTCCTCGGCGGTTGGATACAGAACCGTCGAACCATGAACGACGGGGGGATTCACGAATCCGTGCTGCGCCTTCGTATCCCGCCCCGCCGTGATCAGCCGTGTTTCGACGTTTTGTCGCACCGCCGCAGCGGGGTCATTCGATGATGCCATTCGCGTGTCTTTTCTCTCTTAACCTGCCGGGATAGCTCGAAATCGGGCAGCACTGCGGTCGTTAATAACAGAATGCAGAACAGGCCCGTCAACCCCTTGACCCGGACCGCCAGTCGTTCTGTGATGCCGGGGCAATTCGATCGCTGCACGTTGAGGGGCTTGCCGCGATTTCCGCTTCATCTCGCCTGCACGGCTTCGTCGTGCATGGTGTACGCCATATTCTTGGTATGGCGTTTGCAACGCGGATTCAGGTCGGGCCCCCCTGCGCGCTGAGACTTCATCGCTCCCCAAGGACGACCGCGAAAGGCTGTATTTATGAAACGCGTCACTCTGGCTCTCACTCTTGCTCTCGCCCCGGTGCTGGCGAGCGTCGGCGCCCAGGCCGAAACGCTCAAGACCGTCAAGGATCGTGGCATGCTCGCCTGCGGCGTCAGCCAGGGCCTCCCTGGTTTCTCGTCGCCCGACGACAAGGGCAACTGGACCGGGATCGACGTCGACGTCTGCCGCGCCATCGCCGCCGCAATCTTCAATGATCCGACCAAGGTGAAGTTCGTCCCGCTGTCCGCCAAGGACCGCTTTACCGCACTGCAGTCGGGCGAAGTGGACGTGCTGTCGCGCAACACCACCTGGACCCTGTCGCGGGACACCTCGCTGGGCGCCAATTTCGCCGGCGTGACCTATTATGACGGCCAGGGCTTCATGGTGAAGAAGGCCCTCAAGGTCAATTCTGCGCTCGAGCTCAACAGCGCCTCGGTCTGCGTGCAGACCGGCACCACCACCGAGCAGAACCTCGCCGACTACTTCAAGGCCAACAAGATGAAGTACGAGGTGATCGCGTTCGCCGGCGCCGACGAGACTGTGAAGGCCTATGAATCCGGCCGCTGCGACGTGTTTACCACCGACGTCTCGGGCCTCTACGCCGAGAGGCTGAAGCTGTCCAATCCGGCCGATCACGTCGTGCTGCCGGAAGTGATCTCGAAGGAGCCGCTGGGCCCGATGGTGCGTCACGGTGACGATCAGTGGTTCGACATCGTCAAGTGGACGCTGTTCGGGCTGGTCACCGCCGAGGAGCTCGGCGTGACGCAGGCGAACGTCGACGAGATGGCCAAGTCGGACAAGCCCGAGTTCAAGCGCGCCTTCGGCACCGACGGCAATCTCGGCGAGCAGCTCGGCCTCACCAAGGACTGGTTCTCGCGCATCGTGAAAGCGGTCGGGAATTATGGCGAGATGTATGACCGCAACGTCGGCGCAGGGTCCAAGCTGCAGATTGCGCGCGGTCTGAACCAGCTCTGGAACAAGGGCGGTCTGCAGTACGCGCCGCCGATCCGCTGATCGCTGCACGAGATCGGGGCTGCGGCGAATGAGCATCGAAGCGAGGCTACCGCCTCCGCAATATGGGCTTCGGCTGAAGCGCATGCTCGGAGGAAAGGCAGGATGGAACGGCATCATCCTGCAGATCCTGTTCGTCGCAGTCCTAGTGTGGGTTGGCTACGAGATCGTGGCCAACGCACGCAGCAACCTCGCAGCCCAACGTATCACGTCGGGATTCGGCTTTCTCAACAACACGGCCGGCTTCGACGTCAACCAGACCCTGATCAGCTACTCCGGCTCCGACAGCTACAGCCGCGTGCTGATCGTCGGCGTGCTGAACACCCTGCTGGTCTCGGTCATCGGCATCGTGCTGGCGACCATCCTGGGCTTCCTGGTCGCTCTAGGCCGGCTATCACCGAATGTGCTGCTGTCGCGTGTCTCCGGCGCCTATGTCGAGCTGATCCGCAACCTGCCGCTCCTGTTCCAGATCCTGTTCTGGTATCTTGCGGTGTTGGCGGCTCTGCCCGGACCGCGACAGAGCATCTCTCTTTTCTCGACGTTCTTTCTCAACAATCGTGGCTTCATCGTTCCGCGACCGATCGAGGAGCCCGGCCTGATGCCGTTCTTGATCGCGCTCGGTGCCGCGATCGTCGGCTCGGCCGGTCTGCACTATTACGCTCGGCGTGAGCTGTTCGTACGCGGCCATGCGATGCGGATCTGGCCCTACGTGCTGGGGCTGCTGATCGGCCTGCCGCTGATTGCAACGCTCGTGTTCGGCGTGCCGATTTCGTTCGAGGTGCCGGCGCTCAAGGGATTCAACTTCGCCGGCGGCTCGCGCATCATTCCCGAGCTCGTCGCGCTGACCCTGGCGCTGACCATGTACACGGCGTCGTTCATCGCCGAGGTGGTGCGTGCCGGCATCCTCTCGGTCCACAAGGGGCAGATGGAAGCGGGGCTCTCGCTCGGACTGAGCCGCGGCACCGTGCTGCGCCTGATCGTCGTGCCGCAGGCGCTCCGCGTGATCCTGCCGCCGCTGACGAACCAGTATTTGAACCTGACCAAGAACTCCTCGCTCGCGGTCGCCATCGGTTATCCCGATCTCGTTTCGGTGTTCGCGGGCACGACGATGAGCCAGACGGGTCAGGCCATCGAGATCATCGGAATCACGATGGGCGTCTATCTGGCGCTGTCGCTGATCACCAGCGCGATGATGAGCTTCTACAGCTGGCGGCTTGGGAAGAGACTTGGCGCATGACCGACATCACGGCCTCAACCTTCATCCGTCAGGACATGGCCGGAGAACGTCCGGCGCCCATCAAGACGACGGGGTTCGTCGGCTTCGTCCGCACGAGGCTGTTGAACTCGCCGACCAATATCCTGCTCACCCTGGTGAGCGCGCTGTTGATCTGGTTCACCGTGATCCCGGCGGTCAAGTTCCTGCTGGTCGACGCGGTGTGGGTCGGCAAGGACCGCGAAGCTTGTCTGGCGCAGAACGCGGGCCATCCGGTCGGCGCCTGTTGGCCCTACATTTCGGCGAAGTTCGGCCAGTTCATGTACGGCTTCTATCCGGAGGCCGACCGCTGGCGGGTCAATCTGACCTACGGGCTCGCGGTGGTGCTGCTGGCGCCGCTGCTGATCCCGCGCCTGCCGGCCAAAGGATTGAACGCGGGCCTGTTCTTCTTCGCGCTTCCGGTGGTCGCATTCTTCCTGCTCTATGGCGGTGGGCTGGAGGGCTTCGGCGTGAGCTGGACCACAGGCGCGCTCCAGCTGTTCGTCGAGAGCATCGATACGGCCGGTAACGCGCTGGTTCGCGCCGGCGACAATTTGCCGGTGGTCGGCATGCTGCTGTGGCTGCTCGGCAAGCTGGTCGTGCTGATCGGTACGCTTGCATCGCTCGTGATCTGGCCGCTGGTCTGGATCCGCAATGAGCTGCAGCAATCTCACCAGCCCGTGTGGAATGATCTCGTGCTCTCCGCGATCATTGTCACCGCGCTGGTCTTCATCGTCGGTGGCGGGAGCAGGGCGCTGCGCAGCGTGATCGCCACGGCCGCGTCCTTCGCCGGCATCGCCATCGTCATTGCGATCATGGGCCTCGATCGCGGCGGCCTTCCCATCGTCGATACAAGGCTGTGGGGCGGAATGCTGGTGACGCTGGTCGTCTCGGTGATCGGCATCGTCGCGTCGATGCCGATCGGCATTGCGCTTGCGCTGGGCCGCCGTTCAACCATTCCACTGATCCGCATCTTTTCGATTGCCTTCATCGAGCTGGTGCGCGGCGTGCCGCTGATCACGGTGCTGTTCTTCGCCACCTACATGCTGCCGCTGTTCCTGCCCGGCAATGTCAGGGTCGACGGCCTGGTTCGGGCGCTGATCGGCGTCGCGCTGTTCTCGGGCGCCTACATGGCCGAGGTCATCCGTGGCGGCCTGCAGGCCATACCGCGTGGTCAGGCGGAGGCATCGAGCGCGCTCGGGCTGTCCTGGTGGAAGACGACCAGCTTCATCGTGCTGCCGCAGGCGCTGCGCCACGTCATCCCCGGCATCGTCAACAGCTTCATCTCGCTGTTCAAGGACACCTCGCTGGTGTCGATCGTGGCGCTGTTCGACCTGCTCGGCAGCCTCAAGGCCTCGTTTGCCGATCCGGTGTGGGCGACGCCGACCACGGCCTTCACCGGCTTTGCCTTCACCGGCCTGATCTACTTCGCCTTCTGCTTCGGCATGTCACGCTACTCCATGCTGGTCGAGCGCCGCGTCAATGCGCACCGGCGCCATTGAGCCAGAGATCATCGAGAGACCCATGACTGCAAATTCGATCGTCAGCATTTCCGCCCTCAACAAATGGTACGGCGAATTCCACGTCCTGCGCGACATCAACCTCTCCGTCGGGAAGGGTGAGCGCATCGTGATCTGCGGGCCCTCGGGCTCGGGCAAGTCGACCCTGATCCGCTGCATCAACGCGCTCGAGGAATTCCAGGAGGGCGAGATCAATGTCGACGGCATCGATCTCGGGCCCAACCTCAAGCGCGTCGACGAGGTCCGCCGCGAGGTCGGCATGGTGTTCCAGAGCTTCAACCTGTTTCCGCACCTGACCGTGCTGGAGAACTGTACCCTGGCGCCGATCTGGGTGCGCAACATCCCCCAGAAGGAAGCCGAGGCGACTGCGATGAAGTTCTTGGAGCGGGTCAAGATCCCGCATCAGGCGCAGAAATACCCGGGCCAGATGTCGGGTGGTCAGCAGCAGCGCGTCGCCATCGCGCGCGCGCTGGCGATGAACCCGAAGGTCATGCTGTTCGACGAGCCGACATCGGCGCTCGATCCGGAGATGGTGAAGGAGGTGCTCGACACCATGGTCGATCTCGCCAAGGAGGGCATGACTATGCTGGTCGTGACCCACGAGATGGGCTTCGCGCGCGAGGTCGCCAACCGCGTCGTGTTCATGGACGCCGGCCAGATCATCGAATCGAACACGCCGCAGGAGTTCTTCGCCAACCCGCAGCATGCGCGCAGCAAGCTGTTCCTGAGCCAGATTTTGCGGCATTGATGAGGACGCGAATAGGGACTTGCGAATAGCGAATAGGGCGAGAAGTTCTACTCGCTACTCGCTACTCGCCCTCAAACGAAAGGCGGCTTGATGCCGCTGCGCCGCTCCAGCCAAGCCGGCACCGGCAGGTTCTTCGAACGCATGAATTCCGGATTGTACAGCTTCGACTGATAGCGCGTGCCCGAGTCGCACAGGATGGTCACGATGGTGTGGCCGCGGCCGAGCTTCCGCGCGAGTTGCACCGCGCCGGCGACGTTGACGCCGGTCGAGCCGCCCAGGCATAAGCCTTCATGCTGTACGAGGTCGTAGATCGTGTTGACGGCGTCCTCGTCGGACACCAGGAACGCGTCGTCGACCTTGGCGGTCTCGATCACGGGCGTCACACGACCGATGCCGATGCCTTCGGTGATGGAATCGCCGGGCGTCGATTTGACGACGCCGTTCTTGAACCATTCGTACATCGCGAAGCCGTGCGGATCGGCACAGGCGGTGACGATATTCTTGTTTCTGTCCTTCAAATAGCGGCTCGCGCCGGCGATGGTGCCGCCGGTGCCGACCGCGCAGATGAAGCCGTCGACCTTGCCGCCGGTCTGCTCCCAGATCTCGGGTCCCGTGGACTCATAATGCGCCTTGGCGTTGTCGAGGTTGTTCCACTGGTCGGCGAACAGCACGCCGTTCGGCTCGGTCTTGCGCAATTCGTCGGCGAGCCTGCGCCCGACATGCTGATAGTTGTTGGGATTGCTGAACGGCAACGCCGGCACCTCGACCAGCTCCGCACCGCACAGCCGCAGCATGTCCTTCTTTTCCTGGCTCTGCGTCTCCGGGATCACGATCAGCGTGCGATAGCCGCGCGCGCTGGCGACCACGGCCAGACCGATGCCGGTGTTGCCGGCTGTGGCCTCCACCACGAGGCCGCCGGGCTTGAGATCGCCGCGCCTCTCGGCCTCCAGGATCATCCACTTGCCGGCACGGTCCTTGACCGACTGGCCCGGGTTCATGAACTCGGCCTTGCCGAGAATGGTGCAGCCCGTCGCCTCCGAGGCGCGATTGAGCTTGATCAGGGGCGTGTTGCCGATCGCCGCGACGACGTCGTTGTGAATGGTCATTTTGCAGATACCGTAGGAGTTTCCTCGAGCACACTTAAGAGGACCCTAGCCTGATATCCAGGGCAGCGTAAGCCGGCCGGATCAGCCCCCTGATTTCGCAAAGACGACCTGGCGAACATCGATGTTCCCAGAGAGGAAACCTGCTTCGCAGTAGGACAGATAATATTCCCAGAGCCGCCTGAAGCGCTCATCGAATCCTGCGGGCGTGAGGTCCGGCCAGGCCTCCCGGAAGTTCTTTCGCCAGATCGCGAGCGTCCTGGCATAATCTTCCCCGAAGATGCGCTCGCGGATGACGGGTATGCCAAAGCGGTCGCCGAGCGACTTCAGGATCTGCGGCGTCGGCAACATGCCTCCCGGGAAGACGTAGCGTTGGATGAAGTCGACCTCGCGGCGGTAGTGCTGGAACAGGCTGTCCTGGATGGTAATTGCCTGGACACCGGCCAATCCGCCCGGCAGCAGACGGTCTCGCAGTTGCGAGAAATATTTCGGCCAGAACTGTTCGCCGACCGCCTCGATCATCTCGATCGAGGCGATGCGATCGTAGCGGTCACGCTCGTCGCGGTAATCCTGCAGGCGGATTTCGACTTTCTCGGCGAGCCCGGCCTCGTGGATGCGGCGCTGCGCGAAGTCGCGCTGCTGTTGGCTGATCGTCAGCCCAACGACCTGGGCGCCGAACGTCTTGGCGGCATATTCGGCAAAGCCGCCCCAGCCGCAGCCGATCTCGAGCAGCTTCTGCCCGGGCTGGAGATCGATCGCCTCGGCCAGCCGCTTGTACTTGTTGGTCTGCGCGGCGGTGAGGTCGGTGGTGTCCTCCTCGAACAGGGCCGAGGAGTAGGTCATGCTCGGATCGAGCCACGCCGAGTAGAACGAATTCCCGATGTCATAATGGGCGTAGATGTTGCGCTTTGCCTGACGCTTGGTGTTGCGGTTGAACCAGTGCCGGACCAGCTGGGCAAACCGGATCAGCGGCTTGTCTTCCAGCATCGACTGCAGCAGGTGCTGGTTGACGCAGAACAGATAGAGAAACTGCGTCAGGTCCGGCGTGTCCCAGTCGCCATTCAGATAGGCCTCGGCGATGCCGATGTCGCCGCCATTGAGAAGGCGCGATGCGAAGCTGTAATTGGCCAGGATCATTGCGGCGGCCGGTCCGGGCTCAACGCCGCCGAGCCGGATCACCCGTCCGTCCGGCAGGGTCACATCGAGCGTGCCTTTCCGCAAGCGCGAGCCGAAGCCGAGGGCAAGGCGGGGCAGGCGGGGAAGATCGGCAAGCACCTTGTCGATGGTGTCAGGGGTGACTGGGATGACGTTCGGCATGGCAGGTCCATTCACACAAACGGCTCGAGCCCACGTCCCCGTCGGCTGGCCGGTGTGGCACCTGTGCGGGCAGGGAATCACGGACGCAGAGCGCGCCGGCCGTTTCCGGTCAGCGTCGTGAAATATAAGCGTGGCTGCCGTTCCCCGCCAAGTCGGTATTGGTTCCAGGGCTTGCGCTGATTTCGCCGCGCGGGACGAGGCGGACGCCTTTGGCCCACAGCCGCAGCGCCTCCCAATGGATCGCGGCAAAGATTTTGACAGTCACCAGCGGGAGCGAGACGAAGGCGGCGAGCAGGGAGCCAGAGGTCAGCGTGCGACGGCGGCCGGAGAAGGTTGCGGCAAGCAGGGGGCCGTCGGCCCCAGTTTCGAGAATCCGCAGCTTGACATTGTCGCCAGGCGGCATGACCCGGAAATGGTAACGCATCGCCATGTCGATGAAGGGCGAGACGTAGAAGGTCTTGTCCTGCGCCTGGCGGAGCCCTGCTGCCGATAGCTCATCCGGCCTGACCGGCAGCACATAGGGCTTGATCTCGCCGAAGGTGTTGCGGACCTCGTAGATCATCAGCGCCAGGGTGTCGTCGCTGCGATAGCAGAAATAGACCGACAGCGGATTGAACACGTAGCCGAGCAGCCGCGGATAGCACAGCAGCAGCACGCGCCCACCGCTGAGATCGATCCCCTGATCCGCCGCACAGGTCTGCGCATAGGCCAGTAGCGACGAGCCGTCGCCCGGACCGTGGTCGGCCTCGTGGAAGCTGTAGAGCGCGCGCCGATTGACCCCGAACAGCGAAGCCTGCCGGTCCGCCTGGTCGAGCCGACCGAGATCGATCAGCAGGCTCATCACGCGATAGCGGAAGCGATGCGTGGTCGGGCGCATGCGGGCATGCATGACCTGTCCGACATAGAGCGCGGCCGCTTCCGTTCTGTCATCTGGTCCCGAGTGATCCATGTCCATATCGCGCCTATTCCGCAGCCTCGGCGAGCTCGGTGGGAAGCCCGCGCCACGGCACGTTCGCGCCGAGCGCCTCTGCCACGGCGAGACCCGAGCGTAGCCCGTCCTCATGAAAGCCATAGCCGGTCCAGGCGCCACAGAACCAAGTATGGCGCTGCCCCTGAATCGCTGCCAGACGCTTCTGCGCCGCAAAGGCGGCAGCCGTGTATTGCGGGTGCTCACAGATATACTTGCCAAAGGTTAGCTCCGGAGCCGGAGCGAAGGGTGGGTTGAGGCTGACGAACAGCGGCTTGGCATTGTCGATGTCCTGGAGGTTGTTCATCCAATAGGTGACGGCGACGTCGTTCATGGGAACGCCCTCACGCTGCCAGCGCAGGAAATTCCACGAAGCCCAGGCGCGGCGACGCTTCGGCATCAGCCTGCTGTCACGGTGCAGATAGATCGTGTTGGGCGAATATTTGATCGCCCCGAGGATGCTGCGCTCCCGCTCGTCCGCATCGGTGAGCATCGACAACGCCTGGTCGCTGTGTGCGGCGATCACGACATGATCGTAGGTGTCGCGACGGCCGCTGCTGTCCTGAACGACGACGCCGTGGGCAGTGCGTTCGATGCTGGTCACGGCGCTGCCGAGCCGGATGTGCTTGCGGAAGCTCGACGTCAGCTTCTCCACATAGCGGCGGCTGCCGCCCTTGACGGTGCGCCAGACCGGACGGTCATATTGCAGCAACCTGTGATTGCTGAAGAACGCGACGAAGTTCTCGGCCGGAAAGTCCAGCATCTCGGACGCCGGGGCTGACCAGATCGCGGCACCCATTGGCGCCAGATAGTCGGTGAGCAGTCGCGGGGCGAAATGGTTGCGCCGGAAATAATCCCGGAGCGTAAGGCCATGCAGGCGCCCGGCCTTGAAGTCGGCTGTACTCTGCTCGTTGAAGGTCAGGATGTCCCTGAGCATCCAGAGATAGGATGTCGACAGCAGATTGCTCGGCTGCGCGAACAGCCCCTTGGCGGTGTCGAGCCAGGTGTTGCCGCCCCCCTTCCATTCGAAGCGGCCGGCATCCGCGGTGACGGCAAAGCTCATGCTGCTGTCGACCGTCTCGACCCCCAGATGGTCGAACAAGGCGGTGAGCTCAGGATAGTTCAGCTCGTTGTAGACGATGAAGCCGATGTCGACAGAGACCGGAGCGCCGTCATAGTCGATCGTCACGGTGTGGCTGTGGCCGCCCGGACGGAGATCGCGCTCGTAGACGGTGATCGGATAACGCTTCGCCAGGGACCAGGCCGCGGCGTTACCCGCAATACCCGTTCCGACCACCGCAACTCGCATGAATGCCCCCCTGAAGTTCACGTGCAAGTTACGGAGTCGCCGCCAAAGGGTTTCACGGGCGCGCTCCCCGCGTCACACCCCGTCCAAAACGGCATTCGACAGATGAAATCTTGGTAAGGCGGCAGCCCGTGGCCCGTGGCCGTGCCTGCACGAAACTCCGCTGATTTACGGGAGATTCGTCGATTCGGTGGACTTTATCGGCACCATCGCTGCTGGGGGGACGGGGGGCTGCAGGGCTGTCCGGCGCCGTGGGCTGCGGCTAGAATGATTCCCAAGACTACAGGGAAGCATCACGCCAGTGTCCATCGTGCCGATCGCCGTCGACGAGCCTTGCCGCGCGTCCGCTGACCCGCGGATCGTCGCCGGGATGCGGGAGCGCCGTGTGCCGGCTGCCCTGCGGCGATTTGTCCACTGGCTGGCGGCGATCGGATTGGCGGCGAACTCGGCCGGCTGCCTGCTGACCCAGGATATTCCCGATCCGGCCCTCGACTTGCCCCAGCGCTACAAGGCGGCGTCCGGTTCCGATATGGCGGCGCCGCCGCCGCTGGATTGGTGGCGCGGCTTCGGATCACGCGAGCTGACCCAGCTGATGGAGGAGGCGCAGAGCGTCAACCTTGATATTGCCGCTGCTGTGGCAAGGTTCCGGCAGGCCGATGCGCTGGCGCGGCAGGCCGGCGCGGCGCTGCTGCCAAGCCTGTCGAGCACGGGGCAGGAGACCTATTCGCGCACGTCCGGGTCGAGCTCCAGCGGGCTCACCAATGGCGGCCGCGAGGTCGTCAATTACCAAGCCTCGCTCTCTGCGAGCTACCAGCTCGACTTCTTCGGCCAGAATCGCGACGCGCTGCAGGCGGCCGAGGAAACCGCGGTGGCCAACCGCTTCGACCGCGACGTCACGCAGTTGACGACGCTCGCCACCGTCGCCAATGCCTATTTCCAGGTGCTGGCCGCGCAGGATCGGATTCGGACGGCTGAGCGCAACATCGCCAGCGCCACGCGTGTGCTCGATGCCATCCGCGAACGGCAGAAGGCAGGCACCGGCAATGATCTCGACGTCGCGCAGCAGGAGAGCGTGCTCGCCAACCAGAAGGCGGCGGTGCCGCCGCTGCGCCAGACGCTCGATCAGAACGTCAACGCGCTGGCCGTGCTGGTCGCGCGATCGCCCGAGGGCATTCGCATTGCCGGCGGCTCGCTCGACCGGATCAGGACGCCGCGGGTCACGCCCGGGCTGCCGTCCGAACTCTTGACGCAACGGCCGGACATCCGCCGGCAGGAAGCGCAGCTGGCGTCGGCCACCGCCAATGTCGGCAGCGCGCGGGCGCAGTTCTTTCCCAGCATCCAGCTGACCGGCAATGGCGGCTACCAGAGCGCAGCACTGATGTCGCTGTTTCAGCCGCATGCGGCGTTCTTCAGCCTCGCCGGCAGCCTGACCCAGCCGATCTTCGATGGTGGCAGAATCCTGGGCAATTTCGAGAACGCCAAGGCGCGGCAGGACGAGCTGCTGCAAACCTACCGCAAGACGGTCATCCAGTCTTTCACCGACGTCAACAATGCGCTGTTCTCGATCAAGCAGACCACGATCAAGTTGCAATTGCAGCGAGAAGTCGTTGCCGCCTCCCGCCGCGCCTTCCAGCTCTCCGAGCAGCAACTGCGCGCGGGAACTGCCGACATCGTGACAGTCTTGAATACGCAATTGACGCTGTTCCAGGCCGAGGACGCGCTATGGCAGGCGCAACTGGCGCGCCTGCAGGCGTTCGTGAGCCTCTATCAGGCGCTCGGCGGCGGCTGGGAGCCGCGCATGGAGAAGTCGGCCGATGCTCTTTAAACCGGACGAGAAGGGAGCAGCGGCAGTGAAGCGCGCGCGGTCCAGCGTGGCACGGCGGCTGGTGTCGATCACGATCACGCTGCTGATCCTGGGCGGCCTCGGTTATATCGGCTGGTCGGCGATGCAGCAGAAGCAGCAGGCCAATAACCGCTTCGCGCGGCCCGACCTTCCGGTTCCGGTCCTGGCCGCCTCGCCTGTCATCAAGGACGTGCCGGTCTATCTCGACGGCGTCGGCGCGGTGCGCGCGCTCAACACCGTCACGGTGCGCTCCCAGGTCGACGGCAAGCTGATCGCGGTCAATTTCGTCGAGGGGCAGGACGTCAAGAAGGGCGACGTGCTCGCCGAGATCGATCCGGCGATCTACCAGGCGCAGTACGACCAGGCCGTCGCCAAGAAGGCGCAGGACGAGGCGCAGCTCGCCAACCAGAAGCTCGACCTCGCCCGCTACGAGCAGCTGGCCGCCAGCAATGCCGGCTCCAAGCAGCAGGCCGACACGCAGCGCGCGGTGGTGGCGCAGCAGCAGGCGCTGATCAAGGCGGATCAGGCCGCGATCGATAATGCGGCGACGACCTTGAGCTACACCAAGATCGTGGCGCCGCTCTCCGGCCGCGCCGGCCTGCGCCAGGTCGACCAGGGCAACATCGTTCATGCCTCTGACGCGACCGGTCTCGTCGTCATCACGCAGCTTCAGCCGATCGCGGTGCAGTTCAGCCTGCCGCAGCAGCAGATCATGCGCGTCAATGCGGCCGCTGCCAAGGGGCCGCTCGCTGTCGACGTGTTCGGCAATGACGGCGTCACCGTCATCGACACTGGCACGTTGCGGGGCATCGACAACCAGGTCGATCAGACGACGGGCACGCTGAAACTGAAAGCAGAATTCCCCAACGGCAAATTCCAGCTCTGGCCCGGACAGTTCGTCAATGTCCGCCTCAAGGTCGAGACCTTGTCGCAGGCGATCACGGTGCCGACCTCGGCGGTGCAGCGCGGGCCGGCAGGCACGTTCAGCTACGTGATCGGCGAGGGCGACATCGCCTCGGCGCATCCGGTGACGGTCGTGCAGCAGAACGAGAGCGAGGCCGTGATCGCCAGCGGCTTGAGCCCGTCGGACCGCGTGGTGACGACCGGCTTTGCCAATCTGGCCGACGGTGTCAAAGTCGTGGTCGGACGCGCCGAGCAGACGCCGCAGGCCGATCTGGCGCCGCGCAAGCGCAGCCGCAATCCGCAAGGAAAAGAGCAGGCGAAGGAGGGCGGAGCGCCACCCGAAGGCGCGCCGAAGGACGGCGAGCGGCGCCGCAGGCCTGAGGCTGGGGGGCAGACCGACGCCGGCGGTGCAGCACCCCAGGGAGGGAGTGAGGCAGGTCGCGGTGCGAAGGCACAGCCATGACGCAACCGCAAGAGTGACGAGCAGTCGCGATGAGCGTCTCCGAACCCTTCATCCGCCGTCCCATCGCGACCTCGCTGCTCGGCGTCGCCCTGCTGATCGGCGGCCTGCTCGGCTATCTCGCGCTGCCGGTCTCGGCGCTGCCGCAGGTCGACTTCCCGACTGTCCAGGTGACGACGCAACTGCCGGGCGCCAGCCCTGATGTGATCGCCTCGCTGATCACGGCCCCACTGGAGCGCCAGCTCGGCCAGATCCCGTCGTTGTCCGCGATGAACTCGACGAGCTCGTTCGGCGTCAGCCAGATCTCGCTGCAGTTCGATCTCGGACGCGACATCGACGGCGCCACGCAGGACGTCCAGGCGGCAATCAATGCCGCCGCCGGCGTCTTGCCAAAGTCGCTGCCCTATCCGCCGACCTACGCCAAGGTCAATCCGGCGGATGCCCCGGTCATGACGCTCGCGCTGACCTCGGACACGATCTCGCTACGCGCGATGAGCGACATGGCCGACACGATCCTGGCGCAGCGGCTGAGCCAGGTCTCCGGCGTCGGCCGCGTCTCGGTGCTCGGTGGACTGAAGCCCGCGGTGCGCGTGCAGGCCGACCTGGCGCGGCTCGCGGCCTATGGCATCTCGATAGAGGACCTGCGCGCCGCCATCGCAGGCGCCAACGTCTCCGGACCCAAGGGATCGCTGGACGGGGCGCAGCAGGCCTATCTGATCACGGCCAACGACCAGATCGGGGCCGCAGACGCTTACAAGCCGATCATCATCGCCTACCGCAACGGCTCGCCGGTCACGATCGCCGATGTCGCAACGATTCTCGATGGTCTGGAGAACGATCGGACCGGCGGCTGGTACCAGGGTGTCCCTGCGGTCATCCTCGACATCCAGCGCCAGCCGGGTGCCAACGTCATCGAGGTCGTCAAGCAGATCCGTGCCGAGATCCCGAAGCTGCAGCGCATGATTCCGGCCGGGGTGAAGCTCGCTATCGTCAGCGATCGTACCGTGACCATCCGCGCCTCGGTGCACGACGTGCAGTTCACGCTGCTGCTCAGCGTGGTGCTGGTGACGCTGGTCGTGCTGCTGTTCCTGCGCTCGTTGCGGGCCACGATCATCGCCGGCGTCGCGCTGCCGCTGTCGCTGATCACGAGCTTCGGCGTGATGTACTTCGCCGGCTTCAGCCTCGACAATCTCTCGCTGATGGCACTCACGATCGGCACCGGCTTCGTCGTCGACGACGCCATCGTGATGATCGAGAACATCGTGCGCCACATGGAGAATGGCGAGAGCGCGATGAACGCCTCGCTGCGAGGCGCGCGCGAGATCGGCTTCACCGTCATCTCGCTGACGGTATCGCTGATCGCAGTGTTCATTCCACTCTTGTTCATGTCCGGTCTGGTCGGCCGCATGTTTCGGGAATTTGCGCTGACGCTGACGATTGCAGTGGTGACATCGGCGGTGGTGTCGTTGACCTTGACGCCGATGATGTGCTCGCGGCTGTTGAAGCACGCCAGCGAGGAGTGGGTGCTGCCGGGGCTGAACGCCGTCAGCCGCTTCATCGACCGTACCGTGGCCGTCTATCATCGCAGCCTGCTGTGGGTGCTGGATCGCCAGACCGAGACGCTGGTCGTGACCTTCGCGACCTTGGCGGCGACCTTGGCGCTCTACGTCGTCGCGCCCAAGGGCTTTCTGCCGCTGCAGGATACCGGCTCGATCACGGCGGTGACCGAGGCCGGCCCCGACGTGTCGTTCGCCGAAATGACGAAACGCCAGGCGGACGTCGCCGCCGCGATCCAGGCTGACGCCGACGTCGTCGGCGTCGTCTCGGTGATCGGCGCCGGATCGGTCAACCCGACCACCAATGTCGGCCGTCTCGTCATGACCTTGAAGCCGCTTGGCGAGCGGCAGGATGGCGTCGCCGAGGTGATCGATCGGCTGAAGCAGAAGACCTCGGGCGTGCCCGGCATGACCGTGTACTTCCAGCCGGTCCAGGACGTGCAGATCTCGACCCAGGCGAGCCGCTCGCAATATCAGTACACGCTGACCGGCGCCGATGCCACCGAGGTGTCGAAATGGGCGAGGCAGCTTGTCGGAGAAATGCGCCGCGACCCTCTATTCCGCGACGCCTCCTCCGAAGCCCAGGAGGGCGGCCTGCGCGCGGAGCTGACCATTGACCGCCAGCGCGCCGGCCAGCTCGGCGTCAGTCTGCAGGGCGTCACCGACACGCTCAACGACGCCTTCGCGCAGCGGCAGATCTCGACGATCTATGGTCAGGCCAATCAGTACCGCGTCGTGCTGGAGGCGCTGCCGATGTATCAGCGCGATCCCTCGATCCTATCGAAGCTCTATCTGCCTGGCGCCGGCGGCCAAGTGCCGCTCTCGGCGGTGGCGAGCCTGAAGCGCACCACCGCGCCGCTCGCCATCTCGCACCAGGCGCAGTTTCCGGCGGTGTCGCTGAGCTTCAATCTCGCGTCCGGCGCGGCGCTGAGCGAGGCGGTCGAGGCGCTCCATGCGACCGAGAACCGCATCGGCATGCCCGGCAGCATCATCGGTGTCTATTCGGGCGATGCCGCCGAGTTCGCCAAGTCGCTGGCCGGCCAGCCCTGGTTGCTGCTGGCGGCCGTGGTCACGATCTACATCGTGCTCGGCGTGCTCTATGAGAGCTACATTCATCCGATCACGATCCTGTCGACCTTGCCGTCGGCGGGCGTCGGCGCCATCCTGGCCTTGATGCTGTTCGGCCAGGATCTCTCGGTCATCGGCTTGATCGGCATCATTCTGCTGATGGGCATCGTCAAGAAGAACGCGATCATGATGATCGACTTCGCGCTCGAAGCGGAGCGTCACGAAAACCGCACACCCTACGACGCGATCGTGCAGGCGTGTCTCCTGCGCTTCCGCCCGATCATGATGACGACCCTGGCCGCGCTGTTCGGCGCGCTGCCGCTGGCGATCGAGAGCGGCACCGGCTCGGAGCTGCGCTTTCCGCTCGGCATCTCCATCATTGGCGGCCTGCTGCTCAGCCAATTGCTGACGCTGTACACGACGCCGGTCATCTATCTCGCGCTCGACCGCATCAATCGTCGCTTCGAGCGCGCGCTGCCGCCGGCGCCGAACCTGCCGTCGCCGCCGATCGCAGGTGCGACCGAAGGCATCCAGTGATGGCCTCGATCTCCGAGCCGTTCATTCGCCGGCCGGTCGGCACCACGCTGCTCTCGATCGGCTTGTTCCTGGTCGGGATCGTCGCCTATATCTTCCTTCCCGTCGCGCCCGTGCCGAACGTCGATTTCCCCGCGATCTTCGTCAGCGCGTCGCGCCCGGGTGCGGACCCGTCCGTCATGGCGGGGACGGTCGCGGCGCCGTTGGAGCGGCGGCTCGGCGAAATCGCAGGTGTCGACCAGATCACATCGACGAGCTCGCTCGGCACCACCAACATCCAGATCCAGTTCTCGATCGGCCGCGACATCGACAAGGCCGCGCGTGACGTCCAGGCGGCCATCAACGCCTCGCTGTCGGACCTTCCGAGCGACCTGCCGGCGCTGCCGCGCTTCCGCAAGGCGAACACGGCCGCGGCTCCCGTATTCGTTCTGGCCCTGACCTCGAAGACGATGACGCCGAGCGCGATGTACGACGTCGCCGACACCGTTCTGGCGCAGCGTCTGTTCCAGGTGCCCGGCGTCGGCAATGTCACGGTCAGCGGCGCCGATCAGCCTGCCGTGCGCATCGCACTCAATCCGGTCTCGCTCGCCAATGCCGGGATTTCGACCGACGATGTCCGGACGGCGATCATCAATGCCAATCCGATCGGGCCGGTCGGCATCTTCGAGGGCGCGCGGCAGAGCGAGACCATTGCCATCAACCGGCAGATGCGCAGTGCGGCCGAATTCCGCGACATCCTGATCAAGAGCAGCAATGGCAGCTTCGTGCGGCTGTCGGATGTCGCCGACGTCGAGGATTCCGTACGCAACGTGCGTTCGATCGCCTGGTTCAACAAGCAGCCGGCGGTGCTGATCCAGATCGCGAAACAGGGCGACGCCAACGTGATCGAGACCGTCGACCGTGTGAAGGCGCTGATCCCCGAGCTCAAGCAATGGCTGCCGGCTGGCATCGAGATCGCCACTCTGGTCGATCGCACAGGGACCATTCGCGCCTCGGTCGAGGACATGCAGTGGACCTTGCTCGCGACCGCCGTGCTGGTGATGGTCGTCGTGTTCCTGTTCCTGCGCCGCCTGGTGCCGACGGTGGCGGCCGGCGTCTCGGTTCCGCTGGCGCTGGCCGGCACCTGCGCGGCGATGTGGCTCGCAGGCTTCTCGATCGACAATCTCTCGCTGATGGCGCTCGCGATCTCCGTCGGCTTCGTCGTCGACGACGCCATCGTCATGATCGAGAACATGTACCGCAATCTCGAGCATGGCCTGTCGCCGATGCGCGCCGCGCTCGATGGCGCCCGCCAGATCGGCTTTACCGTGTTGTCGATCAGCCTTTCTTTGATTGCAGCCTTCGTGCCCTTGATCTTCATGGACGGCGTCGTCGGCCGTCTCCTGCGTGAGTTCTCGCTGACGCTGACCTTCGCAATCGTCGTTTCGACATTGGTGTCGCTGACGGTGACGCCGATGATCTGCGCGCATTACATCAAGGAGACGCTGTCCGATCGTGCCACCTGGTTCGACCGTATCGTCGAAGGCGCGCTGTCCGGCATGGTCCGCTTCTATGCCTGGACGCTGCGCGGCGTGCTGGTTTATCCGTTCCTCACCTTGATCGTGTTCTTCGCCACCATCGCGCTCACGGTGACGCTCTACATCAAGGTGCCCAAGGGCTATTTCCCGACCGACGATTCCGGCTTCGTCATCGGTGCGACGCGCGCCTCGGCCGACATTTCGTTCCAGTCCATGCTGGGCCTGCAGCAGCGGCTCGCCGACATCGTGATGGCCGATCCCGCCGTGGCCGGGATCGGCTCGACCATCGGGGGCGGCGGCGGGCCGGGCGGCGCGACGTCCAACCGCGGCACCATGTTCATCAACCTCAAGCCCCCGGCGGAGCGCGAGGGCATCTCGACTGAGCTCGTGATCAACCGCCTCAGGCGGAGCCTCGCGATGGTCCCTGGCATTCGGCTCTTCATGTTCGCCGCGCAGGACGTGCGCACCGGCGGTCGTCAGAGCGATTCCGACTACCAGTACACGTTGAGCAGCCCCGATCTCGACCTTCTGCAGAAATGGGCGCCGATTGTCGCCAAGCGCCTGGAGACGGTCGACGGCATCACCGATATATCCAGCGACCGCGATCCCGGTGGCCTCCAGCTCGCGCTGCGGATCGACCGCCAAAAGGCGGCGAGCCTCGGCGTCCGTGTCCAGGACATCGACAACGCGCTCAACAACGCCTTTGCGCAGCGGCAGATCTCGATCGTCTACAGCCAGCGCAACCAGTACATGGTCGTGCTGGAGATCGACCCGAAATTCCAGACCGATCCCTCGAATCTCGACCGCATCTATGTGGCGGGGGCAGGGGACGCGCAGGTGCCGCTGTCGGCACTGGTCAAGGCCGAGCGCGGCCTGTCACCGCTGGCGGTGTATCACTCACAATCGTTCCCTTCGACCACCGTGTCGTTCAACCTGCTGCCGGACGTGCCCTTGCAGACCGCGACGGCCAACATTCAGCGCGCCGTCGATGAGCTGCACATGCCGGAGGGCATCCGCGGCAGCTTCGACGGCAATGCCGGAGACTTCAACAAGAGCAGCGGCCGCCAGCCGCTCTTGATCCTGTTCGCCCTGGCCGCGATGTATATCGTGCTCGGCGTGCTCTATGAGAGCCTGGCGCATCCGCTGACCATCATCTCGACGCTACCGTCGGCGGGGCTCGGCGCACTGCTCGCGCTGCAGATCACCAATACGCCGCTGACCGTGATCGCCTTCGTCGGCATCATCCTGCTGATCGGCATCGTCAAGAAGAACGGCATCATGCTGGTCGATTTCGCGCTCGAGGCCGAGCGCCAGCGCGGCATGTCCTCGGCCGACGCGATCTTCGAGGCCTGCCGGGTGCGCTTCCGTCCGATCCTGATGACGACGCTCGCCGCGCTGTTCGCCGGTCTGCCGCTGGTGATCGCGACCGGTCCCGGCACCGAGCTGCGCCGTCCCCTCGGCATCACCATCATTGGCGGCCTCCTGGTGTCGCAGATCCTGACGCTGTACACGACGCCGGTGATCTATCTGCTGATCGACCGGCTGCGCCGCCGGCCTGCGCCGGAGCCGCTTGCCGCGCCCGCCGAATGAGCCGTTGTGGCGCTGTCCGCGGGCGCGTATAGCCGCCGCATGCCAGAACCACACGACCATCCGCCGCTCGCCACCGAGGCGCCGCCCGATTGCCCGCGTTGCCAGAAGCCGCTGCCGCTGTGCATCTGCGACAGCGTCACACCGCTGGATAGCCGGCTGGGGCTCCTGATCCTGCAGCACCCGCAGGAGCAGGACCGCGCCCTCGGCACCGCGCGGCTCGCCGCGCAGCATTTCAAGACTGCGGTGGTCAAGGTCGGGCTGTCCTGGCCGAGCCTCGCCAAGGCGCTGGGACGGCCGGTCGCCGATCCCTCGCGCTGGGCCATTCTCTATCTCGGCTCGGCGAAGGCGGCCGAGCTCGATCCCGAGAGCGAGGTGGTCGCGGTGACCCGCAAGGGTGAGGTGGCCGACAACCAGCGCACCATCCTCAAGTCGATCGAGGGCGTGATCCTGCTCGACGGTACCTGGAGCCAGGCCAAGGCGCTGTGGTGGCGCAATCCATGGATGCTGAAATGCCAGCGTGTGATCCTCGGGCCGCGGCAGCCGTCGCGCTACGGTCGGCTGCGCCGCGAACCGCGCCGCGACGGGCTGTCGACCATCGAGGCGGCCGGGAAGCTGATGGCCGCGCTGGAACGGCGGCCTGAGATCGCCACGGTCCTCGACGCGAGCTTCGAGCGCATGCTTGCGCGGTATCGGGAGGTGGAGAAAGAGCATCCGGAGCTCACGCCCCGCCCAAAGGCCCGCAAGCCGGATTGGCGCAGCCGCAAACGGCGGGTTTAGGAACCAAGGGTACGCTTCTTGCATTGCAGCATGGAACGAGGATGAGAGCCATGCAGGAAGCAGAAAAGTCCAATGTGGTGCAGTTCCGGGATTACGCGCCCCGGCTGGCCGGCAGGTCCGGCTCGGATCGGACGGGCGTCTCGGCCGGTGAACGAGGGGCAATTCTGACCTGGCCGCGCGCGCAGGTCAGCTATCCCGGCGGCATCGACGATCTGCCCATCTAGGGCCGGTTCGCGGCCCCAATGGGTAGTCCAACCGCTTGATTTTGATTGAGTGGAGGCCACGACCAGAATTGAACTGGTGTAAACGGTTTTGCAGACCGCTGCGTAACCACTCCGCCACGTGGCCCCTGTGGGCGGAGCAATATAGGCAATCTCGCGCTTAGGCAACCACTCTCGTCGCGAAGCCGACTCCATCGATCCGGACCGTTAGCCAAGTGGAAGTTCGATGCCCCGAGCCGCGTTTCGAGCTGGTCGGCATCGGGCCACGGCAGCGCATAGGGGGGTTGTCGCGCCGCGCTCATCGCGACCCTGCTCCACATCTCGCTTTGTCGCAATTCCAGACGGCGCTGGCGACACCGTCGGTCTCGATCGCGAGGACCTTTCGCCGAACCGCTTCACCGGCAATGACGCGCAGCAGCGACGATAGTCGAAAACATCGTGGCGAAATCGCGCAGCGCGCCTTGATTTTTTAAGGTTGTGTTGTTCTAATTGTTCTATGTGGGGCTGTGTTGCGGGACGCCGGGCTGTAGAGCAGCACTCCCACGACTCACACACGACTTCACACGCAAAGATCTGTCATGGATGATCACCCGACGCGCCGCTCGGTGGTTTTCGGCACGCTTGCCGCATGCGCAACAGTCACCAGCGCAGCGGCCGATGACGACGATCCGCGCAAGGAGAAGCGGCCGCAAAAAGGCGACCTGATCGTGTTCTCGGAAGGGGAACGCGAAGGGCAGACGATCACGCCTGATGACTTGAAGATCGGCGAGCCACCGGTTCATGCGTGGCCGAAGGATCCTGCGAATGCGATCGTGCGTGACGGATCGCGATTGAACGAGGTGCTGCTCGTCAGGCTCGATCCAACCGAACTCGACGAAGACACGCGTCAGCGCGCGGCCGAGGGCATCGTCGCCTACTCGGCTATCTGCTCGCATGCGGGATGCCCGGTCACGGCCTGGATCAAGGCGACCGAGGGCAACGACGATGTCTTCAAATGCATGTGCCACAATTCCGAGTACGACCCGAGGCGCGGGGCGCAGGTCGTGTTCGGCCCCGCGCCGCGGCGGCTTGCCGCGCTTCCCCTCGTGATCAAGGACGGCGCGCTCATGATCGCTGCGCCCTTCATTGGAAGGGTAGGTGGCCAACAGGGCTGATGAGAATCCCATGTGCCGATCGGAACTCGCATCGTCTCGACACCCGTCACGACAACAAGTGAATCCAAAAACGAAGCAGGGGAGGTTTGTCCATGTCCATCACGTCCACCGCGATCAAGCAATGGCTGCTATCGAGCACCGTGGCGTTCACCTGTCTCGCCGCACCTGTAGCCGTGGCCGGCCCCATCGACAACTACAGTCCTGTCACGCCCGCACGGCTCGAAAATCCCGAGCCAGGCAATTGGATGCTCTATCGTCGGACCTATGATGGCCAAGGCTATAGTCCGCTCGACCAGATCAACACCACGAACGTCAAGGACATGGTGCCGGTCTGGACCTTTGCCACCGGCGTCGTCGAAGGGCACGAGGCGCCGCCTCTGGTCAACAACGGCGTCATGTTCATCACGACGCCGATGGGGCAGGTGATCGCGCTGAACGCAAAGACCGGCGACCAGTACTGGCGCTACAAGCGCGAGCTCCCCGAGGATCTGTTCCAGCTGCATCCGACCAATCGCGGCGTCGGCCTCTGGCAGGACAAGCTCTACCTCGCCACGACGGACGATCATCTGGTCGCGCTCGACGCCCAAACCGGCAAGGTGCTTTGGGACAAGAAGGTCCAGGACTACAAGAAGGGACAATATCTCACGCTGATGCCGCTCATCGTCGACGGCAAGGTGATGGTCGGCGGCTCCGGCGGCGAGTTCGGCGTCCGCGGTTATGTTGCCGCTTATGACGCCGAGGACGGCAAGGAGCTCTGGCGCACCTTCACGATTCCAGCCGAAGGCGAGGCCGGGCATGACACCTGGAGCGGCGACGACTGGAAGAACGGCGGCGGGTCCGCCTGGATGACAGGCACCTACGACAAGGACACCCAGACGGTGTATTGGGGCGTCGGCAACGCCGCGCCCTGGCCGGGGGGCTTGCACCCCGGCGACAATCTCTACACCAGCTCGGTGATCGCGCTGGATCCTGCGACCGGAAAGGTCAAGACACATTTCCAGTATCACCAGAACGACTCGTGGGACTGGGATGAGGTCGACGCACCGATGCTGGTCGACCTGCAGCGCGACGGCCGCAGCTTCAAGAGCCTGATCCATCCCGGACGCGACGCCATCTTTTGGGTGCTCGAGCGCACGCCGGAGCGCATCAACTACGTCAACGGCTGGAACTTCGTCCACACCGATGTCTGGAAGGGGATCGAGCCCGAGACGGGACGGCCGATCGTCGATCCCGCGCACAAGCCGACGCTCGGCAAGCGGGTGGACTTCTGTCCCTCGTTGTGGGGCGGCAAGGACTGGCCGTCCGCGGCCTACAGCCAGAAGACGCGCTTCGTCTACGTGCCGGCGAACGAGAATTTCTGCGGCGGCTTCACCGGGGAAAAGCTGTCGCTCGTTCCCGGCCAGCTCTGGCTCGGCACCAAGGCCGAGGACATCGGGCTCACGGTGCGGCCCGGTGCCGACCATTTCGGGGAGCTGCAGGCCTGGGATCCCGCGACAGGCAAGAAGGTCTGGTCGCACAATTTCCCGAAATCCCAGCTGTTCGGGTCTGTGACCGCGACGGCGGGCGATCTCGTCCTGGTCGGCGGCACCAATGACCGGATGTTCCGGGCTTTCCATGCCAACACCGGCGAGCTGCTGTGGGAGCAGAAGACGAATTCGGGCATCATGGGCATGCCGGTCGCCTATGAGGTCGATGGCACCCAGTACATCGCCGTGCAGTCCGGCTGGGGCGTCGACGCGCAGCGCATCCAGGATGCGCTCTCGAAAGGCAACATCGGTCTCGAAGACAACGTCCCGCAAGGCGGCGTCGTCTGGGTGTTCGCAGTCAGGAAGTAGCGCCGGTGATCTGAATGGCGGCGGCCTCGGCCGTCGCCATTCCAGGAAACGAAGACCGCAGTAGTGTTCCGGCCAAGACGTGCCGATCGCCTGGCCTGCATGGCGACAGAAGATCGCGCGTCAGCAGGCCGCGAACCAGCCGTCTGGAAACGGGATCAGCGGCCAGGCGCCCTGGTTGTCGTTGGCTGCCGTGGGGAAATGCAGGATCGAAAACAAGCGGGCCATGGAATCGGTCTCGGTCTCGGGCGCAATAGCCGTTCTCACAACGTCCATCAACAACTCGTATTCGGCTTCGCTCATCTTGCCCTCGCGCAAACTGCGAGCCACGATGGCAAAATTCCACTTTGTTCAAATTGAGCGGATCGCTCAAATTCTAACGATCGGGCGCAAAGGACCTAATCGTTACCGGTGCCCGTTGTTCCAAAAGGTAGCGCGGTCCGCGCTGTTCCGGTGTGAACAGGCTCACACCCCTCGAGACTTCTCGTCTTCCCTTGACCCGTCTCCCTGAGCGCCAGGTGATGTCGTACAGCGACGACGAGCCGGTCTGCAGCCGACCGTGAGCAAGAGATCGACGCGCCTGCCGCGAGTCGCAGGCTGCTTCTCCGGCAAAGGTCGAAGAGGCGATCGGCTCCCGGCTCGACGCGTGCGACCGAATCGCTGGCGGTCAGACCGCGACGGCGAGAGGTTCGGTGTCCTGCGCCAGAATGTCACGCATCAGCTGCGACAGGTCTTTCGGCTTGAACGGCTTCGCCAAACGATGAAGGCCGACCACTCTGGCGGAGGGGCCGAGCAAATCAGCCGTGCCGCGTCCTGATTCCAGCACCATGCCCGACATCATCACGATCGGCATCGTGGGCCGAGCCGCGCGTGCAGCCCGGATCACGTCGTTGCCGTCCATGTCGGCCAAGTTGAGATCGATCAGAGCCGCGGCGAAGTCACCGCGGGTCACCGCATCCATCGCCAGCCGACCGTCGGTGACGGCAGTGACCGCGTAGCCCTCGCGAACCAGAAGGTGCTGGATGACACAGCAAACACCGACTTCGTCATCAACGACCAGGATGTTCATCATGAGGCCTTCCTGACAGATGTGAGCGAGGAGCCACGTGCCGCGCCTCGGTCAGAAGTCGTTGACGCACCTCGATCGAACGATCGACCGCTTCGAGCAGATCGCGGATGTCGAACGGCTTCTGCAACGCAGCCGTCGCTCCGAGCTTGATTGCCATACCGAGGAAGTCCGGAGCGCCCTGTTTCTTGTCGGTGAATGCGTAGCCGGAGATCGCGATGAACGGCACCGTGGGATCGATCTTGATGAGCTCACGAATGGTTGCGATCCCATCCATACCCGGCATGAACATGTCGATCACGACGGCATCGAAGGACACGCTGCCGATCAATCGAATGCCGGTCGGACCGTCCGGCGCGAGAAACACGCAGAACCGCTTCTTCTTCAATGATGCTTCCAGCGCAGCGCGCGTAGCATAGTCATCGTCAATAATGAGGACAGTAGGCATGGGCCACCTCAGTATCAGCGGGACTGAAGGACTCTCACGCTACAAGGACAATGGGTTGAAGCTCGAAAATGACAAAGTGGTTAACACTGAATTAGTTGTTACGATTCTGCAACGAGGAGTTTTACGGAACTTCCCGGCCGCGGGCCGGCGTATGTTGAAGCGACGAAGATGGAACCATGCTTTCCGGACCAATCGCTTCGGCAGTTTGGAGAAGCTCAGCCCGGCTTGAGCAAGGCGATGGCGACCAGCCCGGCTGCGATCAGTGCGGCGCAGCAGAGCCGCCGCGGCGTCGCATGCTCCTTCAAGAACAGCACGCCGATCAGCGTCGCAAACAAGACGCTGCATTCGCGGAAGGCCACCACATTGGCGATCGGATTGCGGCTCAAGGCCCAAAGGAATACCACGAATGACGCCAGCCCCAGGGTTCCTGCGATCAGCACCGGAATCCAGGCGTCGCGGATCTCCCACACCAGCGCAGGCCCTCGCAGCATCATCGCGACGAGGAAGAACGCGACACTGTCGAGCACGATCATCCAGACCGTGAACGAAGCCCAGCCTTCGATCTGCCGGGTGCCTGCCGCATCGACGACCGAATAGCCCGCGACCAGTGCGGCGGCGCAAATCGCAGCCCAGAACGCACGGCGATCGACGGGACCGTGGATGCGGTCGCGCGCCAGGCCGGTGATGCCGAGGACGATGACGGCAATCCCGATCAACTGCCCGCTCCGTGGCGGTTGCTGTAGACCCAGCGAGGCAAACAGCGTTGCGAACAGCGGAACGGCGCCGCGCGCGATCGGGTAGGAGCGTCCAAGCTCGGCCGAGCGGTAGGCCGTTGCGAGGCTCGCCTTGTAGCCTGCGTGCAAGACGAGCGAAGCGACGATG
Organism: Bradyrhizobium sp. SZCCHNRI3043; assembly: GCF_032377735.1. Classification (NCBI taxonomy): domain Bacteria; kingdom Pseudomonadati; phylum Pseudomonadota; class Alphaproteobacteria; order Hyphomicrobiales; family Nitrobacteraceae; genus Bradyrhizobium; species Bradyrhizobium sp. SZCCHNRI3043. The sequence continues at coordinate 206,962 of NZ_JAUHID010000005.1, read as the reverse complement.
AGCGGCCAAGTCGAGGGGGCCGGAACGGGAACGAGAAACATGAAGGGCAGGATCAGGATGCTGCTCACCAGCCCCATGCCAGCCAGGAGAGAGAGGCTGCTGCCGGTCTTGACGATGGCATGCCAAGTCGCGTGAAGCAGACCGGCCATCAGCATGAGGCTTGCGGCGACAGGATCCAACGTCTTGTGTCCGGATCAGCTCTCGGGCCGCCAGCTCGCGGCAGCGAAGTAGGGGACGGGGTCGTGCTGGAGCGCCTGCCGCGAGATGATTCGGCTCGATGGCGACACCGCGAGCTGTTCCCATTCCGCGCGATCGACAAATCGCAGGCTCGCCATCTCCTCGCCGTCGGGCGCAAGCGCGCCGCCTTCGATGACGGCCTCGAACGCGATGACCGTATAGTAGGTCAGATCACCGTTGGGATAGCGGATGAGGAACTCCGGGCCGCCGAACACCCCGAGCAGACGTTTTGGCCGGACCACCAGTCCGGTCTCCTCGAAGCATTCGCGGGTGGCCGCGTCGGCTGGGTGCTCATTCGGATCGATGGCGCCGCCAGGCAACGTCCAGAGGCCCGTCTCCGCGTCGCGTCCGAGTAGAATGCGTCCTTGGTCGTCGAACACGGAGATGGAAACTGCCGTGGTCGCCAACAGATCATGGCCGATCTTGCTGCGGACGGCTCTCAGATGATCGGAAATCGGCATCGCTGGTCGCCACTTGCAAGAGATCCGTCCCGCTTGCCCGACGCCCCATGCGCCGTCAAGGCGGACAGCCACGCCGCCCAGCCAGATGACGGTCAGGAGGCGCGCGTTCGCCGCGAATCGGCGGGTGCCCAGCGTCACAAGAAAGAGGGAATGTGAGGATAAAGAACCATTCGGCTTGGCCAGAATGGCTCCCCGGGCTGGATTCGAACCAGCGACCATTCGATTAACAGTCGAATGCTCTACCGCTGAGCTACCGAGGAACAGGCGAAGCAATGTTCGCGAATGCGGCTGCGTATAACAAAGCCGTTTCGCCTTGCATAGAACGAAATCGCATCTTTGCGACGATTGCGGGTTCAGGAATAAAATACCGAAGTTTCAGATGGTTAGATTGATTTTGAACGCTTGCTGGGCAGCGGTCGCCCACAGTTCGATGACAGGAAATTCACTTGGAGGGGAGCAAACCGGCCCCGATAGTTTGCTGGAACCGGCCAGTGCCCGCGGTCATGGAGTGTCGTAGATGCCAAACACCGTCATCCCATTCGCTGAAGCAGTCTCCGCGCCCTCGTTGATTCCCGACCAGGTCGAGCGTCTCAGCGACGACGAATGCCTCACGCGGCTGGCCGACATGGTGACGCGCGGTGATTCCGAACATATTGACGAGATCGTGCAGTTGCTCGGACGACTCGCCGTGGTGATCGAGTAGCCGGCGACCGCCCTCGCAGACGCGGCTTCCCAGCGGATCCGTTCAAACCCGCATGTTGCCTTTTCGGGGACCTTGTACCAAAAGATTGCGCAGATCGTCTGCGGTCCATCCACTTTGCTTGCAGGTCTGCTCATGTCTTCATTCGCGACGGCGCGCCAGAAAATGGTCGATGGTCAGGTTCGGACCAGCGACGTCACCGATCACCGCGTGCTGGATGCGTTGTTGACCGTGCCGCGGGAAGCCTACGTTCCCGCAGATCGGCAGGCGCTGGCCTATCTCGACTTGGATCTCGACGTCTCCGAATCCGCTTCCGCCAAGCGGTATCTGATCAAGCCGATGCTGACCGGAAAGCTGCTGCAGGCTGCCGAGATCAAGCCGACCGACAACGTGCTGGTGGTTGGATGTGCGACGGGCTATCTCGCCGCGCTGACCGCCCGACTCGCGGGCAGCGTGACGGCGACCGAGGTCGATTCTGCGGTCGAAGGGCGCGCCAAGCAGCTGCTTGCCGCCGTCGATGGCTGCCCGGTCACGATTCGGGTCGCGCCGGCCGCGCAGGGTGATCCGGCGGACGGCCGCTTCGACGTGATTCTCCTCAATGGGGCCACCGAGGTCCCTGTCGACGGTCTTTGCCGTCAATTGAAGGAGGGCGGCCGCCTGGTCGGTGTCTTCGCCACCGTACGTCCCGCCCGCGCCATGATCTTTACGCGATCGCATGGTGATATCGGCAGCAGGGTCCTGTTCGATGCCGCGGCACCGGTCATTCCCGGTCTCGAACAGCTCCCGGAATTCGTGTTTTAAATCGCCCAACGAAGTTCTTCGCGGCTTCTCTGAACTGGCGGGCCATCCCGTGGCGAGCAGGGTTTGCTGCGTCGTTTTCGCGCCCTCTGGCGGGCGAAATTCTGTTTTAAATCAGAAGTGTGGCCCGGATGCTGCACGTTGACAGTTTTCGGCACAGGTTCCAGGCTTGGGTAGTTCCGTTGCGCATGCATGGGGAATAAGGTGCGAGGTGCGCGGGAGTCTCTTCAACAGGTTACGGCCCGGCTCTGGCGTTCGAGCCGGTAACAAATGAATGGAACAGGGATGTTTGGGGTGAAGCTCGTCACTGCAGCGGCGGCTGCGGTCCTCGTGATGGCTTGTGCGGGCCCGGCGCCAGCGCTGGCCGACACGATCGAGGCTGCGCTGGTGCGCGCCTATCAGAACAATCCTCAGCTCAATGCCCAGCGCGCCTTTGTTCGCGCGACCGACGAAGGTGTCCCCCAGGCGCTCTCGGGGTATCGGCCGAAAGTAAATCTGTCGGCGACGGGCGGGGTGTCGTACACGGATCTGCAGGCTGCTCCCGGTGCCCCCGCTGCCAACGGCCTGCAGCGGCCGCGCAGTGTCGGTTTGACGGTGAACCAGACTCTCTACAACGGTCAGCAGACGGCCAATGGTGTCCGGAAGGCTGAAGCAAGTGTCTCTGGTGAGCGGGAAGGTCTGCGCGTTCTGGAGCAGAACGTGCTGTTGTCGGCGGCCACCATCTACATGGACTACCTGCGCGATGCGGCGATCGTCGAGGTTCAGCGCAGCAATACACGGGTGCTGGAGCAGACGCTCAAACAGACGCGCGACCGCTTCAATGTCGGCGAAGTCACCCGCACGGACGTTGCGCAGTCCGAGGCGCAGCTGGCGGCAGGCCGCACGCAGCAGCTCACGGCCGAAGCGAATCTGACTGCGACACGGTCGAATTTCCGACGCATCATCGGCAGCGAGCCCGTCAATCTCATGCCGGGCTCGCCTGTTGATCGGTACTTGCCACCGACGCTTCAGCAAGCGATCGAGACGGCTTTGACCCAAAGCCCGAGCGTGACGTCCGCGATGTACGGCATCGACGTTCAATTCCTGCTGCTGAAAATCAACGAAGGTGCTTTGCTGCCGACCGTCACGCTTCAGGCCTCGGCGTCCGAATCGTACGAAACGTCGGTTCAGGCCTATAAGACGTTCAATGCCGGTGCGACGGCAACGCTGAACGTGCCGATCTTTCAGGGTGGCGGCGAATATGCATTGATCCGGCAGTCGAAGGAGACGCTGGCTCAACGGCGTCTTACCCTTGAGCAGACGCGCGATCAGGCTCGCTCCGACGTAGTATCTGCCTGGGGCAAGCTGCTTGCGGGCAAGGCACAGGTGCAGTCGGCACAGGCCCAGGTCTCAGCCTCCGAGATCGCCCTCAATGGTGTCCGCGAAGAGGCCAAGGCCGGGCAGCGCACCACCCTCGACGTGCTCAACGCTCAGCAGGCGCTGGTCAACGCGCGGAATTCGCTGGTGAACGCCCAGCATGACCGCGTGGTGGCATCCTATACGGTGCTTCAGACCGTGGGGCGGCTGTCACCGCAGGTGCTGAACCTGCCGACCACCACCTACGATCCCAGCGTGCACTACCAGCAGGTCCGGGATAACTGGGCAGGTGTACGGACGCCGGATGGTCGTTAGTACATTCTTAATATCGACCCTGATCCCTCGGTCCTTGGCCGGGGGATTTTTTTGTGGCACATGCTGTGGTTGTGACGAATGGGCGACGCTTGACGGGCGACCTCCGTGCTCCACCGGGTTCGCGGCCAGCGTTGCTTGCATTCATTTGTTGCCATGACATAGCCTCAAAATGGCCGCCGAACGATTCGGACTGCGTCGGAAGTTCTTCCAAGAATAGACTCCGACATGGGCAGTATCGTTCTGTTGTTTTGCATCGATCAGGCCTTGTCCGGAGACAAGTTGGCATGTCCGTTGAGAAGTCCAAGCCACTTGGGGCCGGCGCCCGGGACTTTTGCGCTGAGCCGGTTCGTACGGCAGCGTTGCTGATTTGGAGTCGGAAATGACGCAGCCTGCGAAGGTCCAAGAACCCTCCATGGAGGAGATTCTGGCGTCGATCCGGCGTATCATTGCCGACGACGAGGGTAAGCCGCCGGCGGCAGACAAGGCCGCAGCGCCGGAGCCGGTCAAGGCCGAGAAGCCGGCGGCCCCGGCAGCGAAGTCGGCGATGAACGACATCCCACCTTCGAAGATCGCCGCTGCGGCTCCCGCCAAGCCCGCACCGCCGCCGCCAGCGCCTGCGGCCGCCGCGAGCAACAACCAGGACGACATTGACGCATTGCTGGCGGGTTTGGATGAAACGACTCCGGTCGCAGAGGTTCGGCCGGTAGCACCCGAGCCCGATCCCGAACCTGAAGTACTCGAGTTGACGGACGACATGGCAGTGGCCCCACCGACTCCCGCTCCAGCGCCAGCCCCCGCCGCGGCATCCTTCCGAAAGGTGGATCCGCGGGACGATATCGAGTTCATCGAGGCCGGGCGGCTCAATCAGAAGGCTGCCAGCTTCGAGTCCGCGTTCGAGCAAGTCACGCCGAAGCAGCCGATCCTGGCCCCATCGACGGTGAACGCCGTCGAATCGGCGTTCAACGCGCTGGCCAATACGGTGCTGAGCAACAACGCCCGGACGCTTGAGGACCTCGTCAAGGAGATGCTGCGTCCGATGCTGAAATCGTGGCTGGATGACAATCTTCCGGCCCTGGTGGAGCGCATCGTCAAGGCGGAGATCGAGCGCGTCTCGCGCGGCCGCTGACGCCAAGACGGCACGATCTCCCGTTCCGTTCTGGAGTGAGCCGCGGCAGGCGGTAGACGCTATCCGTCAATGTTCGCCGCTGCTGTTGACTTGGCGCGCCGCGGCGGCTTTCTAGCCCTGTCAAGCTGATCCCTGCCGGACGGATCGAGAGGGCTCTTCCGGGAGCGCGGTCCGCGGTCGGACATCAGTCCGAAAACAGCCCAAGCACCAACAGCTTGCGCGAGCTTTTTCAGGTCGTGTCACAAAAGGCCCGGACGAGTTCCGCGACATCCCGAATTGGACAGCCGGCCCCGCGCCGCTGGAAATGCCATGATCGATAAGAATTATCAGCCCACCGATCTCGAAGGTCGCATGTCCCTGGTCTGGGAGGATGCCCGCGCGTTCTCCGCCGGTCGCCCCGATCGGCGCAATGCGGATCCCTTCACCATCGTGATCCCGCCGCCGAACGTGACCGGCTCGCTGCACATGGGGCACGCGCTCAACAACACGCTGCAGGACATCCTGTGCCGTTTCGAGCGCATGCGCGGCCGCGACGTGCTGTGGCAGCCGGGCACCGACCATGCGGGCATCGCGACCCAGATGGTGGTCGAGCGTCAGCTGATGGAGCGCCAGCAGCCCGGCCGCCGCGAGATGGGCCGCGAAAAGTTCCTCGCGCGCGTCTGGCAGTGGAAGGACGAGAGCGGCGGCACCATCATCAACCAGCTCAAGCGCCTAGGCGCCTCCTGCGACTGGGGCCGCGAGCGCTTCACCATGGACGAGGGCCTGTCCAAGGCCGTCGTGAAGGTGTTCGTCGAGCTGCACCGCGCCGGCCTGATCTACAAGGACAAACGGCTGGTCAACTGGGACCCGAAGCTCCTGACCGCGATCTCCGACCTCGAGGTGCAGCAGATCGAGGTCAAGGGCAATCTCTGGTACCTGCGCTATCCGATCGAGGGCACGACGTTCAGCCCCGAGGATCCCACGAGCTTCATCGTGGTCGCCACCACGCGTCCCGAGACCATGCTCGGCGACAGCGCGGTCGCGGTGCATCCGGACGACGAACGCTATCAGCATCTCGTCGGCAAGCGCGTGATCCTGCCGCTGGTCGGGCGTGAGATCCCGATCGTCGCCGATACCTATTCCGATCCTGAGAAGGGCACCGGCGCGGTCAAGATCACGCCGGCGCACGACTTCAACGACTTCGAGGTCGGCCGCCGCCACGGCCTGCCGCAGATCAGCATTCTCGATCGCGAAGGCTGCATCGCGCTGGTCGACAACGAGGACTATCTGCGCGGCTTGCCTGAGGGCTCCGAGGAGTTTGCCAGGGAGTTCCACGGCATCGAGCGTTTTGCTGCGCGCAAGAAGATCCTGGAGCGGCTGGAGTCCTTCGGCTTCCTCGAGCGCGTCGAGCCGAACACGCACATGGTGCCGCATGGCGACCGCTCCGGTGTCGTCATCGAGCCGTACCTCACGGACCAGTGGTACGTCGACGCAAAGACCCTGGCGCAGCCGGCGATCGCAGCCGTCAGGTCGGGCGCGACGACGTTCGTGCCACGCAACTGGGAGAAGACCTATTTCGACTGGATGGAGAACATCCAGCCGTGGTGCATCTCGCGCCAGCTGTGGTGGGGCCACCAGATCCCGGCCTGGTACGGGCCCGACGGCAAGGTGTTCGTCGCCGAGACCGAGGAAGAGGCGGTGTCCAACGCACTCGGCTACTACGTCGAGCAGGAGGTCATCACGGCGGAGCAGGGCCGCGAGATGGCGCTCGACCGCAACAAGCGCGACGGCTTCATCACACGTGACGAGGACGTGCTCGACACCTGGTTCTCCTCGGCGCTGTGGCCGTTCTCGACGCTCGGCTGGCCCGACGCCACGCCGGAGGTGAAGCGCTACTACCCGACCAACGTGCTGGTCACCGGCTTCGACATCATCTTCTTCTGGGTCGCCCGCATGATGATGATGGGCATCCATTTCATGAAGGAGGTGCCGTTCTCGACCGTCTACATCCATGCGCTCGTCCGCGACGAGAAGGGCGCCAAGATGTCGAAGTCGAAAGGCAACGTCATCGATCCGCTCGCGCTGATCGACGAGCACGGCGCCGATGCGCTGCGCTTCACGCTGGCCGCGATGGCGGCGCAGGGCCGCGACATCAAGCTGTCGACCCAGCGCGTCGACGGCTACCGCAAGTTCGCCAACAAGCTCTGGAACGCGAGCCGCTTCGCCGAGATGAACGGCTGCACCGTGCCGGACGGCTTCGATCCGGCCGCTGCGAAGGAGACGCTGAACCGCTGGATCGCCCACGAGGCCGCCGCCGCGACGCGCGAGGTCACCGAGGCGCTGGAGGCGTATCGCTTCAACGACGCGGCCAATGCGATCTACCGCTTCGTCTGGGATGTCTATTGCGACTGGTATGTCGAGCTCTCCAAGCCGACGTTGCTCGGCGAGGACGGCCCGGCCAAAGCCGAGACCCGTGCCATGGTCGCCTGGGCGCGCGACGAGATCCTCAAGCTCCTGCATCCCTTCATGCCCTTCATCACCGAGGCGCTGTGGGAGTCGACCGCCAAGCGCGACAGTCTGCTGACCCTGTCGCCCTGGCCGCACCGCACCGACCGGCCGACGGTCGCCGAGATCGCCGCGCTGTCGGCCGCCAGCTTCGGCGATCCCCTGGTGCCGCCGATGCTGGTGTCGTTCGACGCCGCCAGCTTCAAGGACGAGGCCGCCGAGGCCGAGATCGGCTGGGTGGTCGATCTCGTTACCGCGATCCGCTCGGTCCGCGCCGAGATGAACATCCCGCCGGCGACTCTGATGCCGCTCGCGCTCGTCGCAGCCTCCGCCGAGACGAGGGAGCGCGCGCCGCGCTGGAGCGAGGTGATCAAGCGCCTTGCGCGTCTCTCCGACATCTCCTTCGCCGATACGGCGCCCGAAGGCTCCGCCCAGCTCGTCGTGCGCGGCGAGGTCGCGGCGCTGCCGCTCAAGGGCGTGGTCGATCTCGCCGCCGAGCGCACCCGCCTGGGCAAGGAGATCGCCAAGGCCGAGGCCGACATCGAGCGCGTCGACAAGAAGCTCGGCAACGAGAAGTTCGTCGCCAACGCGCCCGAGGAACTCGTCGAGGAGGAGAAGGAGAAGCGCGAGGCGGCACTGGCCCGCAAGGCCAAGCTTCAAGACGCGTTGTCGCGGCTTCAGGGCGCGTGATGTAGTTCTCTCTCCTTCGCCATTCCGGGGCGATGCGAAGCATCGAACCCGGAATCTCGAGATTCCGGGTCTGGTCCCTTGGGCCATCCCGGAATGACTGCCATGGGCTTAGCGCGCGAACGGCTTGCTCAAAAACCGCGAGCCCTTCAGTCCGAACCGCCAGGGCAGCTCGACGGCCTTGGTGATGCCGATGCGGACGCCGGTGACGACCTCTACATCCTCAGGCCGGGCGAACAGCTCGATCGGTAGAGCATCCAGCGCCAGGCCATTATGCGCGATCGTGATCCCCATCGCCTCGGTCAGCTTGCCCGGCCCCGAGCACAGTGTCCTGACATCCTCCAGCCCGCGCCGCTGCCGCATCTCGTCGATCCCGAACGTCGGCTCGATCGCCCGGATCAGGACCGCGCTCGCCGAGCCCTCCACCTCGCAGACGAAGTTCACGCACCAGTGAATGCCGTAGGAGCGGTAGACATAGGCGAAGCCGGGCGGACCAAACATCACCTGGTTGCGCGGCGTCGGGCCGCGGAACGAATGCGCCGCCGGGTCGGTGTGATGATAGGCCTCGACCTCGACGATGGTTCCGCCGACGCCGTCGACCAGAAAGGTCGCCCCGATCAGCTCCGGCGCCACCGCGAGCACCTCGCGGGCGAAGAACGCCCGCGTCAGCCGTTTGGCCGCGCCATGCCGCCGGGGCCGTGAAACCCCGGGGGCTTTTGCCGGTTTTTGCGCCATTCTTGAGGAAATCCGCCGTGATGAGCGCTGTTCCGCGCTGCCCATATCTGCCATGCCCTGGTATCGTCGGCCAGCCGGTTGCGGCGCGCCGCGGCACGGAATAGCTAGGGCGCAACAGAGGTTTGTGCGAATCCCATGGTCACCATCGTCGACACGCTCTCGAACACGCCGCTGCGCCCGCGCCACCCCGAAAAAGCGAACCGGCCGGACTCGATCTCGCCGGCCAAGCCTGCCTGGATCCGGGTCAAGGCGCCGACCACCCGCGGCTATGCCGACACCCGCAACATCGTGCGCGAGAACGGCCTCGTCACCGTCTGCGAGGAGGCCGGCTGCCCGAACATCGGCGAGTGCTGGGACAAGAAGCACGCCACCTTCATGATCATGGGCGACACCTGCACGCGGGCCTGCGCCTTCTGCAACGTCAAGACCGGCCTTCCCGCCGCGCTCGACGCCGGTGAGCCCGAGCATGTCGCGGAAGCGACCTTCAAGCTCGGCCTGGCCCATGTCGTCGTCACCTCCGTCGACCGCGACGATCTCGCCGACGGCGGAGCCGGCCATATCGCCGCGACCATCCGTGCCATCCGCGCGAAATGTCCGACCACCACGATCGAGGTGCTGACCCCGGACTTCCTGCGCAAGGACGGCGCGCTGGAGCAGGTCGTCGCGGCCAAGCCCGACGTCTTCAACCACAATCTCGAGACCGTGCCGTCGCGCTACCTCTCGGTCCGTCCCGGCGCGCGCTACTTTCACTCGATCCGGCTGCTGCAGCGGGTCAAGGAGATCGATCCGACCATCTTCACCAAGTCCGGCATCATGGTCGGCCTGGGCGAGGAGCGCCACGAGGTGCTGCAGGTGATGGACGACCTGCGCTCGGCGGAGGTCGATTTCCTCACCATCGGCCAGTATCTGCAGCCGACCAGGAAGCACCACGCCGTGATGCGCTTCGTCACGCCGGAGGAATTCTCCGGCTACGAGACCGTCGCCTATACCAAGGGCTTCCTGATGGTGTCGGCGAGCCCGCTCACGCGCTCCTCGCACCATGCCGGCGAGGACTTCGCCAAGCTGAAGGCCGCGCGCGAAGCGATCGCGCGCTGATCGAGACCAGATGCCGAGATTTTCCAACAAGCGCCGCGTCGCGCATACGGCCGAGCAGATGTTCGACCTCGTCGCCGATGTCGAGCGCTATCCCGAATTCGTGCCGCTGTGCGAGAAGCTGGTGGTGCGCCAGCGTAGCCAGAAGCCCGATGGCACCGAGGTCGTCGTCGCCGACATGACGGTGTCGTTCAAGCTGGTGAAGGAGACCTTCACCAGCCGGGTTACGCTGGATCGGGCCAAGCGCAACATCCTGGTCGAATATGTCAGCGGGCCGTTCTCCAGCCTGGAGAACCGCTGGAGCTTTGAGCCGCGCGAGCAGGGCGCCTGCGAGGTGACGTTCTTCATCGCCTACGAGTTCAAGAGCCGCATGCTGGCGATGCTGATGGGCTCGATGTTCGACACCATCTTCGCGCGCATGTCGGCGGCGTTCGAAAAGCGCGCGGATGCGATCTACGGCCGCAAGCCGGCGGTGTCGTCGACGTAAGTCCTTGCCAATCCCTGCCGATGGTAGACCACGGCCGGCGCCCCAACCTCAGCTGTCATCCCCGCGAAGGCGGGGATCCATGGCCACAGGATGCGGTGTGGCTGCACCCGCGAAGTTCCAGTCTCGTCTCACCATAGCCGCCGCGGAGTATGGGTCCCGGGTCGGCGCCTCCGCGACGCTCTGGCTTGCCCGGGACGACAGCGTGAGGACGCTCCTCGTCATCTCACCCCGCGCGTTCCGAGTGCGAAGCCCGAGCGCTTTCCTTCCTATCCACGTCTTCAAACAGCTGCTCCGCGACATCGTCGCGGAGTCGTTCTGATCGCGGACACGTCGCGCCGGCGATCGAAACTACGCCGCCTGCACGGCGCTCAAAAAGTCCTTCACCTTGCCGCGCAGCTCGTCCGCGTGCTTGGCGAGCTGGCCGGCCGCGCCCAGCATCTGCCGCGCGGCGCCGCCAGCTGATTCCACGGTCTGGCTGACCGAGCCGATGTTGGTGGCGACCTCGCGGGTGCCGCTGGCGGCCTGGCTGACCGAGCGGGCGATCTCCTGCGTCGCGTGGCCCTGCTGGTCGACCGCGGTCGCAATGGTCTTGGCGATCTCGCTGATCTGGCCGATGGTGCCGCCGATGCCCTGGATCGCGGCCACCGTGTCGCTGGTGGCGCGCTGCATCGCGCTGATGTGGGCTGATATCTCGTCAGTCGCCTTTGCGGTCTGGCTCGACAGGCTCTTCACCTCCGAGGCGACCACGGCGAAGCCGCGGCCGGCATCGCCGGCGCGCGCCGCCTCGATGGTCGCGTTCAGCGCCAGCAGGTTGGTCTGGCTCGCGATCGCATTGATCATGTCGGTGACCGCGCCGATCTTGGCTGCGGCGTCCGCGAGGCTGTTGACGAGATCGTTGGTGCGCGAGGACGCCTCGACCGCTTCGGCTGCGATGGTTGAGGAGGTCGCGACCTGGCGGTTGATCTCGCTGACCGAGGTCGAGAGCTCCTCGGTGGCGCCGGCCACCGACTGCACGTTGGACGATGCGGAGTTCGAGGCGGAGGCGACCAGCGCCACGCGCTGCGCGGCCTGGTCCGCCGTGGTCGTCAGCGACGCGGCCGTCGTCTCGACTTCGCGCGAGGCGCCAGAGATCGCATTGGCGATGGCGCCGACGCTGGTCTCGAAATCCTTGGCGATCTGGTCCAGCGCGCGCTTCTTCTCCTCGCGTGCGGCGACGAGGTCGGAAAGATCGCGGCGGAAGCTCATGACGTAGGTCTGGCCCTCGACCTGGGTCGGCACCAGCGTGATCTGCACCAGGGCCGGGCTGCCGTCGGCGCGCTTGGTGGTCCACTCGAACGTCGCGTGGCCCTCGCGCCTGGCCTTGGCATCCATCTCCTTCACCACGTCGGCGGAGCGCTTGCCACTGGGCTGAAACTCCGGCGCCATGGTCGCCGGCGAACGCGACAGCAAGTCCTGCTTGCTGCGGAAGCCGCCGAAGCGAACCGCGGTCTCGTTGCAGGCGATGATCTTGCCGTCGGACATCACCAGGATGGCGTCGCGATGGCGTTCGAACAGCTCCGTCATCAGGAGGTTATGCGTGCGATCAGCCGACTTGCCGGAGAAGAAAGCCATGGGGTCCCGAATCCACTGTCAGAGAAGAATGCGCGAGACGTAGCAGGACAAAATTAACCAAAACCTTTAGGCCGTGGAGGGGCGAGCGATAATGGTCGGCGATCGCGGTCCGGACGGTGAGGGACGGCATCCAGCGGGCACGCAGCCGCATCCTCCGCGGCGCAATCACGCCCGGGCTGTGCATCTCGATCGACCCTCTGAAATCACGAGGGCGCAGGGAATGCCGGGTGCTGGCCGCAACCCATGGCCCGCCTGCAACAAAAAGCAGGCGGCAGTCACCACAGGTCCAGCCGACATCCGGCATTCCCTGCGCGATGGTCTTCACGTTTATACGCAGTCTCCCCGGGGACCGGGCTGTCTTGCCCCCGTGACCGGCGGATCATCATCTCCACCGGCGTGACACCAGCATCGGGGTGCCAGGACGCTGCGACTTCACGTCCGCCAAGAGCCGTTCGTCCGCACGTCATCAGACGTGCTGCGGCCCATCGGCGGCCATCGCCTCCCCACCTCGCGTGTCGTGACGATCGCGATACGCCCCTCGTGTCGAGGCGGGATGACGAGAGGGAAGCATGAATTCTGGAAAATAGAAACGAGAATATTTTCGTCGGCAGGACTGGACAGTGAGTCGGACATTGAACGGATTGAGGAAATCAGTGTCTTGGCGCACGCCCTCGCGATGCGCTTCGATCGCAGCAAGGCACCGGAGGCGGGCTCTCCGCTATTCCGCACGCCAGCTGATTCGCCCGACGGGTCGGCTAGGATGATGCTCGACGTGGTGCCCAATGATTGGAACAATGCCGACAATCCCCAATGACGAACCATCGGTCTGACCCTGCGTCAGCCAGAGAAGAAAGCAAGCAATGTTACTCTCCCATCTCTACGACGAAGTGCTCGTCTATGCGACAAGGCTGCACCGGACCCAATTGAGAAAGGGCAGCAACGTGCCCTACATCGCGCATCTGCTGAGCGTCTCCAGCCGCGTGCTGTCGGCGGGCGGCAGCGAGGTGCAGGCTATCGCGGGACTGTTGCATGACGCCGCCGAGGACCAGGGCGGGCAGGCCACGCTGGATGAGATCCGCCGGCGTTTTGGCGATCGCGTCGCCGGGATCGTCGCGGACTGCACGGATTCCTGGGGCGATCCGAGGCCGGCCTGGCGCCCGCGGAAGGAAGCCTATCTCGCCCGGCTGCCGCTCAAGCCGGCGTCATCGCTGCTGGTCTCGCTCGCTGACAAGGTTGACAACGCGGAAGCGATCGCGAGCGACCTTGATGAGGTGGGCGACGTCGTGTGGCAACGCTTCACCGGTGGAAGGGATGGGACGATCTGGTATTACCGCACGCTGAGCCGGATTTTCGATGAGGCTCTGCCCGGACCGTTGGCGCGGCAACTTGCGCGGACCGTCGGTGCTTTTCCCTCCTGACCAGATCGGGCAAGGCGCTTGCCCGCCTCGCACCGGATTCGATGATGACAACCTCAGGGCGATCAGCTATAGAGCCGGCCATGATCACCGTCGCTTCCCATCGTTTTGGTCGCATCACGCACCGTAGCTCGCTGGCGGCGGGAGGATCGCGCTCAATCTGACGATTTGCAGCAAATGATCCGATCAGCCGCCAGAACCTGGCGGCTTTTTTTGTTGCCGGCAGGTTCTTCATTTGAAGGGGAGCCCGCCATGCCGAGCACGACCGACGATCCGAGGGGCAGCGCCATCGAGGAGCGAACTCCGCTCCATCATGTGCTGCGTTTCCAGGAACTCGACGAGCGGCGCCGTGGTCCCTCGGCGAGCCATCCCATCTCGCCCAAGCCCGGCGCCGAGATCTACTACTTGGCGCGACCGGCGCCTGATCAAAGCTGCGCCGAGCTGCAGCCAGTGTCATTGCTGCGGCTCTGGTGGAAGCGCTGGCGCGAGCGCGGTCGCTTCGCCCGGGAGTTGCCGTGGATCGCCGACGAGGTGCTGCAGGACTACGGCCTGACACGCGACGAGGCGCGGCGGCTGTGCCGGCGCCCGTTCTGGCGCGCATGAGAGCGACGCGGCGGAACGCAGGTTCTGCCACGGATCCTACTTGCCCAGCTTCTCGGAGAAGAACCTGACGACCTGGGCGTCAAACTCTCGGTGAAACGCCGCGCGGTCGAAATCCGCAGGCGTATCAGCACAGATGCGCGGGACGGCGGCCGCGAGCTCCGCGGAGCACGGCGCGAGGAAAGCAAAATGCGCGGCGGGCACGGTGTGGACCTCGGGCGTGCCGGGAAGGCTCGCGGTTACGCGGGCGGTCCCTTCCGGATCGACCCCGTTGCCGCCGAGCTCCGAGCGCCAGACCTGGAGGGGAATCTTGATGCTCGCGAGATTTGCTCGCGTGAATCCGACCGTGTGGGCGGCGTCGGCCAGCACGGCCGCCTTGATCCTCTCGTCGTGCGGCCAGCTTCTGGGAAACTCGCCATTGCGGACCTGCTCGCAGAACGGGTTCTGTTGCGTGCAGTAGTGCGCCACCCTTTGAAAGTCCGGGTCGACGCCGGCGAGAACGGTTCCGGTGTAGCCACCGCGCGAAAAGCCGAAGAAGCCGATACGGTCCGGATCAATCGCGGCTCTGCTTGTCCAATCGTTCAACATGAAATCGATCAGATGCATCATGTCCTGCGGCCGTGAGAGCCAGACCGACAGGCTGTCGCGCAGCGCCAGGTCGCCGACACTGTCGCCGGGATGGTTGATCGCCGCGACGATGAATCCCGCGTCCGCCAGCGCTTCCGCAACATCGTGGTTTCCACCGATCCAGCCGCCGCGCCCGTGGGACATGACGACCAATGGCAGCTTCGTGCCCTTGATTGGACAATTCTTTACCCCGGGCAGTGTCTCCAGCCCTGGGATCGCGAGGCTTCCAACCGGCACCCTACCGGCGTCTGCGGCGCAAGGCGTCCAGATGATGCCGTGGAATCCATGATCGACCTCTAAGAGCTGCAAGCCAGCGGCGTGGGCGGAGGAGGTCAGGAGTAGGAGGACGAACGAGAGGGCAGCGAATGTGCGGTCTAGCAATATGATCTCCTCCTGACATGTAGCTCGGCGCGCTCTCGCGAGGGTTGCGTCGATCAAGTTCGCGGTGCGCAATGGTCTAGCGAGCTTGTCATGCTGTCAGGAGCGCTTCGCGTCCGTCGTCGCGATGTCCTTGACGGTTCAACGCCAGCCCAAGCTTGATTCATGACAACATTGTTAAATCACGCTTTCGAGATCGTGCGGCAACTCTCCGTTTATCATCATTGCGAGGCGCACTTTCGATGCTCAATTGATCGTGCCTTCAGCGTAACCGATCAGGAGGAATTCAAAATCGGCACATTGCAGAGATAGCAACTGCGATTCGTCATCGACCACCTCGAAGCGTATTCCCTCCCGCTGCCAATGACCGATGTCCCTGACGTCCAGACGGAAACCGTCCATGCGGTCCAGGTGTCCGATCCTGACCTCGACCGCGCCGATGAAGCGCAATTCCAGCCGCGGTTCGGTTCGCGATCGATCCGTCAGGAGCACCAGCTCGACGATGCAAGTCGGTTGTCCAGAATACAGATGCTCGACCGTCAGCCGGCGAATCTCGTGAAACGCCCATGGCCGCAGCGCATGGAATTTGTCTATCTTCGACTCGCTCATTGGATCGAGAGCCTTGTATCACGCGAGGTTGCTAACGACGGACGGATTGGATGAGCCCAGCGTCGCCGTCCGTTCTGGCATGCGTGAGAGATGTGTAGGGTGGGCAAAGGCGCCCCAATTCTTTTGCTCTTGTCCGCGACCGTATGAGCGCGCCGTGCCCACCATTCCGGTGCACCGTTGCCGCTGGTGGGCGCGCGTCCACCTTGCGGCGGACGCTTTGCCAACCCTACGGACTACGCGTTTGCTGCGGCTACCCCGCCGACGAGCTACGACATGGCGATGCTGGCGCGCAACTCCGCAAGACCCAAACGAAATATGTGGGACATCTGCTTCATGTCTTCTTCGGACCAAGCTGGATCATAGTGCGTGCCGATCGGCGTTACGGAGGGGAGATTATTGGCCCAGAACAACTTGTCGTAAACGTATCCTGCCTCACTCAAACTGTGCTCATGAAGGCTACGCACACCTGATTTAAAGCTGTGCGCGTCATCGAGCATGTTCCAGGCATTGAGGAATGCCGCGGGATCAATATCCCGAATCGCAGCATTCGTACACCACGCTGCAATACGATCGAAGTCATAGACCACGGCTGGCTCTGCCATGAGCGATATGCCAGCTACGCGACAGAATTCGGCGGCCCCGCTTTCGTCTCGGAAAGTAGCGATCTTTCCATTCGACAGACGTATCAACTCGTCCGTATTGTTCGACGCCCAAATGACGTAGGGGCGTTGCCCGTCAAATAGAAATTGACAGAGGTAGTAGTTGCGTTGACCCATGGATAGTTTTCCGATCAGTAACTTCGGCAGAGCTCCTCAATCATTATTGCCAAGCGCGATTTGGTCGATGCAATCTAGTACGGATGCCTTGGCAAAAACTGGATTGCGTCGCTGCGCTCGCGATGACGATGCGGCGAGAGCCGCGCGCGTCACTTCCAACTACGTCCGGGGCCGCCTCGGCCGCTTGACCGGATGCAGCCGCGGCGTGCGGGCGACGCGCGGACGTAGTCGCGTCGCCGCCGCGCGTTTCGGCTTGGCGGGGACCTGTGGCCGGGCCAGCTCCATCAGCAGGCGCAGGGCCTCGATGACGGAGCGCGTGCGCACGGCGCTGCGGCCGATGGCGCCGAAGCGGTGCTCGCGGTGGGTGATGCGGCCGTCGCGGGCGGCGACGGCGAAATGGACCAGGCCGACCGGCTTGCCGGGGGTGGCGCCGCCGGGGCCGGCAATGCCGGTAATGGCCACCGCGAGGTCGACGTCGGCGCGCTCCAGGGCGCCGACCGCCATCTGAATCGCGGTCTCCTTGGAGACGGCGCCGAAGGTCTGCAAGGTGGAGGCCTCGACGCCGAGCATCGCGCGCTTGGCCTCGTTGGAGTAGGTGACGAAGCCGCGGTCGATGACGTCGGACGAGCCGGGGATGTCGGTCAGCGCTGCGGCGACCAGGCCGCCGGTGCAGGACTCGGCGGTCGCGATCATCAGCTTGCGCGACCGGCAGAGGTCGAGCAGCGAGCGGGCCAGCGCGCTGGTAGAGCCGATTTGACGTTCGCTGGCCATGGCTGCGTTGTCCTCATCCGACCGTCAGATCGAAAGCTCCACGAGCGGTGACAGGGTGGTGGTGCGCCTCTAGGCGCTCCACGGCAGACGAATCGTCGCGCTCGCGGTCGCTGCGATGCCTTCCTCGCGGCCGGTGAAGCCGAGCCGCTCGCTGGTGGTGGCCTTCACCGCGATGCGCGAGATGTCGACGCCGGTGATCTCGGCGATGCGGGCGCGCATCTGGTCGCGCAGGGGGCCGATCTTCGGGCGCTCGCAGATCATCGTGACCTCGAGATTGGCGACCCGGCCGCCGCGCGCGGTCACGCGCTCGATGGCGTATTTCAAGAACTGGTCGGAGGCGGCGCCTTTCCACTTCATGTCGGAGGGCGGGAAGTGCGAGCCGATGTCGCCATCGGCCAGGGCGCCCAAAATTGCATCAACCAGAGCGTGCAGACCGACGTCACCGTCGGAGTGGGCAAGGAACCCCTTGCTATGCGGCACACGCAGGCCGCACAGCCAGACATGGTCGCCTTCGCCGAAGGCGTGGACGTCGTAGCCGGTGCCGGTCCGGATGTCGCCGAGCTGCGCGGCAAGGCGCGCTTCCTCGCGCACGAAATCTTCCGGTGTGGTGAGCTTCATGTTGGCAACATCGCCCTCAAAGGTCGCGACGGTCAATCCCGCCCATTCGGCGATCGCCGCATCATCTGTGAACTCGGTGAGGCCGTCGCGCGCGGCGCGGCGGTGTGCCTCCAGGATCGTGTCGAACTTGAAGGTCTGCGGCGTCTGGGCGATGCGCAGCTTCGCGCGCTCCGGTGTCGCGGTGATGTCGCCGCCCGTGCCGACTTCCTTGATGGTGTCGGTGACCGGCACCACGGGAATCGCCGCACCAGTCTTGCCGGCCGCTCGAATCGCGCGCGAGATCACGGCGGGCGTGACGAACGGACGCGCGGCATCGTGGATCAGCACGATGTCGGGCTTGTGCGGCGCCAGCGCTTCCAGGCCTGCGAGCACCGAGGCCTGGCGCGTCGCACCGCCATGCGCCGGGACCTCGTGGCGCAGGCCGAAGACGGCTGCGTTGAAGATGTCGATGTCGTCGGGGTTCACCACCGGCTGGACCACCGCCACCTCGGGGTGATCGGCGAAGGCGGCGAGCGCGCGATGGATGACCGTGCGGCCGCCGATCATGCGGTATTGCTTCGGACCGCCGGCGCCGGCGCGCAGGCCACGTCCGGCCGCGACGAGAATGGCTGCAGTCCGCTGAGAAGTCGTCATGGGAACAGGGTATCGATGCAAAGGGAGATGATGGGTTCGCGGCTTCTTACATCTGCAGAACATGTTAAGCGAGCAGGATCACACGTTGCCTGAGCGGCAACTGCGATCGCGCTGCATGTGCCGGGATGCGCCGTGGCCTCGAGCGGGCCGATTGCCCTGCCGCCTGTGGGCATCCTCGGTGAGCCATGCAAAAATCCGGCGGCTCACGGGTTTACCATGACTGCCGAACAAGCATATTTTGCTGCACTGCACTTGAAATGCTGATTGTCTTGGCTAAAGTGTAGGCATGACGCTTGACTGCCCAAGATTTGTGCTTGAGAGTACAGCGCAGACGCGATGATGCGTCCGAAGAGCTTTAAGAGTCGTTCGTGACCGGTCCGGCCAATACACACGCCAAAGCCTTGAAGATAGGCGACGTTTCACTCGCCAACCGGGCCATTCTCGCGCCGATGTCGGGCATCACCGACGCGCCGTTCCGCCGACTCGCGGCCGAGCTCGGCGCCGGGCTGGTGGTGTCCGAGATGACCGCGAGCGACGATCTCGTGCACGGGCGGTGGATATCCCGGTTGCGCTGCGAGGCGAGCGGCGTCGGGCCGCATGTGGTGCAGCTCGCCGGCTGCGAGGCGCATTGGATGGCCGAGGGCGCGAGGGTCGCCGAGGAGGGCGGCGCTGATATCATCGACATCAACATGGGCTGCCCGGCGCGCCACGTCACCGGCGGCCAGTCCGGCTCGGCCCTGATGCGCGATCTCGATCACGCGCTGACCTTGATCGAGGCGACGGTCGAGGCGGTCGACGTGCCCGTGACCTTGAAGATGCGGCTCGGCTGGGACGAGGGCAGCCTCAATGCACCGGAGCTGGCGCGCCGCGCCGAAGCCGCGGGCGTGCAGTTGATCACCGTGCACGGCCGCACGCGGCAGCAGTTCTACAAGGGCGAGGCCGACTGGAGCGCGGTGCGCGCGGTGAAGGACGCCGTCGATCTGCCGGTCGTCGTCAACGGAGACATCACCACCTACGAAGACGCGCGCGAGGCGCTCGATACGTCCGGCGCCGATGCCGTGATGATCGGGCGCGGCGCGCAAGGACAGCCGTGGCTTCCCGGCCAGATCGGCCGCCGGCTCGACGGCGGTGCGGAAGAGGGCGCGCCCGAACTGGCTCAGCAGCTCAGTCTTCTCGCAGCGCTCTATGACGAGATCTGCCGTCACTATGGCGCGCGTGTCGGCCTGCGCCACGCCCGCAAGCATCTCAGCTGGGGGCTCGACGTCGCCGCCCAGCACGCCCAGGCGCCGGCCGAAAAACTGAAGGCGTGGCGCGACCGTATCCTGACGTCCGAGCAGCCGTCCTTGGTGCATCGGGCGCTGCGTGAGGCTTTCGACGATTTTGCCTGGAGTGCAGCCGCATGAGCTCAGCCGCAGAACAGCGCAAGCGACTTCCGTCGGATGGCGACGCCATCCTCAACGCTTTGCCGAATCCGGTCCTCGTCATCGGCCCGGACGGCATGATCATGGACGCCAACATGGCGGCGGAATCGTTCTTCGATTCCTCGACGCAGTTTTTGCAGCGGCAGTCGCTGAAGAAGCTGGTGCCGTTCGGCAGCCCCTTGCTGGCGCTGATCGACCAGGTCCGTACCACCAGCGCGCCGGTCAACGAGTACAAGGTCGATCTGGGCACGCCGCGCACCGGCGCCGATCGGCTCGTCGACCTGCACGTCGCGCCGCTGCCGGAGCGGCCCGGCCATATCGTGGTGATGCTGCAGGAGCGCACCATCGCCGACAAGATGGACCGCCAGCTCACCCATCGCAGCGCCGCGCGCTCGGTGATCGCGCTGGCCGCGATGCTGGCGCACGAGATCAAGAACCCGCTGTCGGGCATCCGCGGCGCCGCGCAGCTTTTGGAGCAGCAGGCCTCCTCCGAGGACCGCATGCTGACCCGCCTGATCTGCGACGAGGCCGACCGCATCGTCACTTTGGTCGACCGCATGGAGGTGTTCGGCGACGACCGCCCGGTGGCGCGCGGGCCCGTGAACATCCATTCCGTGCTCGATCACGTGAAGCGGCTGGCGCAGTCGGGCTTTGCCCGCAACATCCGCTTCGTCGAGGATTACGATCCGTCGCTGCCGCCGGTGCTCGCCAACCAGGATCAACTGATCCAGGTGTTCCTGAACCTGGTCAAGAATGCCGCGGAAGCGGTCGTCGATCTCGGCTCGGATGCCGAGATCCAGCTCACCACGGCCTTCCGCCCGGGCGTGCGTCTGTCGGTGCCCGGCAAGAAATCGCGGGTGTCGCTGCCGCTGGAGTTCTGCGTCAGGGACAACGGCCCCGGCGTGCCGGAAGACCTGATGCCCAATCTGTTCGATCCGTTCGTGACCACCAAGCCGACCGGAAGCGGCCTCGGACTTGCATTGGTCGCGAAGATCGTCGGCGACCATGGCGGGATCATCGAGTGCGAGTCGCAGCCGCGCAAGACGACCTTCCGGGTGCTGATGCCGATGTACAGCGCAACCAGACAACCAGACCACGGCCATCGCGATGACGTTTCGGGGACGCCGTTGCATGCCTCACAGGGATCAAATTGAGGACCACCTATGCCTGCAGGTAGCATTCTCGTTGCCGACGACGATACGGCCATCCGCACGGTCCTGAACCAGGCGCTGTCACGCGCCGGCTATGAGGTGCGGCTGACCGGCAATGCCGCGACGCTGTGGCGCTGGGTGAGCCAGGGCGAGGGCGATCTCGTCATCACCGACGTGGTGATGCCGGACGAGAACGCGTTCGACCTGCTGCCGCGGATCAAGAAGATGCGGCCCAACCTGCCGGTCATCGTGATGAGCGCGCAGAACACCTTCATGACCGCCATCAAGGCGTCGGAGCGCGGCGCCTATGAGTATCTGCCGAAGCCGTTCGACCTGAAGGAGCTGATTGCGATCGTCGGCCGTGCCTTGGCCGAGCCGAAGGAGCGTGCGGCGAGCCAGCCCGACGACGGCGAGTTCGAATCGATCCCTCTGGTCGGCCGCTCGCCGGCGATGCAGGACATCTACCGCGTGCTGGCGCGACTGATGCAGACCGACCTCACGGTGATGATCTCCGGCGAGAGCGGCACCGGCAAGGAGCTGGTGGCGCGCGCGCTGCACGATTACGGCAAACGGCGGAACGGCCCGTTCGTCGCGGTCAACATGGCGGCGATCCCACGCGACCTGATCGAGTCGGAACTGTTCGGCCATGAGCGCGGCGCCTTCACTGGCGCTAACACCCGCGCCTCCGGCCGTTTCGAGCAGGCCGAGGGCGGCACGCTGTTCCTGGACGAGATCGGCGACATGCCGATGGAGGCGCAGACGCGGCTCTTACGCGTGCTGCAGCAGGGCGAGTACACCACCGTCGGCGGCCGCACCCCGATCAAGACCGACGTGCGCATCGTCGCCGCCTCCAACAAGGACCTGCGCATCCTGATCCAGCAGGGGCTGTTCCGCGAGGATCTGTTCTTCCGCCTCAACGTCGTGCCGCTGCGGCTGCCGCCGCTGCGCGAGCGCATCGAGGACCTGCCGGACCTCGTCCGCCACTTCTTCGCGCTGGCCGAGAAGGACGGGCTGCCGCCGAAGAAGCTCGATGCTGCGGCGCTGGAGCGGCTCAAGCAGCACCGCTGGCCGGGCAACGTCCGCGAGCTGGAGAATCTCGCCCGGCGTTTGGCCGCGCTGTATCCGCAGGACGTGATCACTGCCTCGGTGATCGATGGCGAGCTGGCGCCGCCGGCAGTCACGACCGGCTCGAACACGCCGACCTCGATCGACAATCTCGGTGGCGCCGTGGAGGCCTATCTGTCGTCGCACTTCCAGGGATTTCCCAACGGCGTGCCGCCGCCGGGGCTGTACCACCGCATTCTCAAGGAGATCGAGATTCCGCTGCTGACGGCAGCGCTGGCGGCGACCCGCGGCAACCAGATCCGCGCGGCCGATCTGCTCGGCCTCAACCGCAACACGCTGCGGAAGAAGATTCGCGACCTCGACATTCAGGTGTACCGCAGCGGCGCTTGATGGTGATTTGATACCTTTCCGGCGGGCTCAGGCCCGCCTCAGGTGAGAATTAATGTAGACAAATCCGCGACGCGCTCCGGCGCCGCGGATTTGTCGCAATTTGGCAACAGCGTGGTAGGAATGCATCAGTCCGATTCCCGGACATGCCGCGTTCAGCATCACCCACCTTGCCTTGCCGGAATGACCAGCGCAGAGACCTCGGCCACCCCCTTCGATTCGTCGTCCACCGACGGCCGGCGCTGGACCTGGCGCACCTGGCTGGCGCCGGTGGCGGTGGCGCTCGCGCTGCTGTCGGCCTTCCTGACCTTCATCGTGCTGGTCGGGTTGACCCCGGTCGAGCCGACGACCGACGTCGTCAAGACCTTCTACCTGATCGACGCCGGAACGATCCTGGTCCTGGTCGGGATCATCATCCGCGAGGTCTGGCAGGTGGTGCAGGCCCGCCGGCGCGGCCGGGCGGCGGCGCGGCTGCACGTGCAGATCGTCAGCCTGTTCTCGGTGATCGCGGTATTGCCGGCGGTGCTGGTCGCCGTGGCGGCCAACGTCACCATCGATCGCGGCCTCGACCGGCTGTTCTCCGGACCGGCCAAGGTCGCGATCCAGAACTCGCTGACCATCGCGCGCGCCTACATGCAGGAGCACGCGCAATTCATCCGCGGTGACATCATCGGCATGGCGACCGACATCGCACGCGCGCGGCCGCTGTTCGACCAGGACCGCGCCAGCTTCCGCGAGCTGCTCACCACCAGCGCCGCCTCACGCAACCTGCCGGGCGCGATGATCATCGACAAGAACACCAATCCGATCGTCTGGGCCGAGACCGGTGGGGTGCAACTGGCCTATTCGCCGCCAGCGCCCGAGTTCCTCAACAATGTCCGGGAGGAGGAGCCCGAGATCGCGGTCCTGCCGGAATCGAACTACGTCGCCGCGGTGATCCGGCTGCGCGCGTTCAACGACACCTTCCTCTACGTCGCGCGCCCGCTCGATCCGCAGGTCGTCGAGCAGCTCAAGCAGACCGAGCTGTCGGTCGCCGAATACGCCCAGGTCGAGGCGCGGCGCTTCGGCATCCAGATCGCCTTCGCGCTGATGTTCGCGGTGATCGCGCTGACCATCCTGATGGCCTCGGTGCTGATCGGGCTGAACTTCGCCAACTGGCTGGTGGCGCCGATCCGGCAATTGATGAATGCCGCCAACACCGTCTCGACCGGCGATCTCAACGTCCAGGTCCCGGTGCATCGCTCGGAGGGCGATCTCGCCCAGCTCGGCCAGACCTTCAACAAGATGACGCAGGAGCTGCGCACGCAGCGCGACGAGCTGGTCAGCGCCAGCGAATTGATCGACAGCCGCCGCCGCTTCATCGAGGCGGTGCTGTCGTCGGCCTCCGCCGGCATCATCGGCGTCGATGCCTCGGGCAGCGTCGGCATCCTCAACCGCTCGGCCGAGAAGCTGATCGGACATGCCGAGCAGGAGGTGCTGGATCATCCGCTCTCCGACGTGCTGCCCGAGCTCGACGACATGATGAAGACGGCGCGCGAGGGCAAGCAGCGGCTGGTGCAGGGGCAGATCACGATCCAGCGCGACGGCCACGAGCGCAATCTGTCGGTGCGCGTCACCGCCGAGCAGACCAACCAGGCGCGCGACAGCTACATCATCACGCTGGACGACATCACCGAGCTGGTCTCGGCGCAGCGCACGTCCGCCTGGGGCGACGTCGCGCGCCGCATCGCGCACGAGATCAAGAATCCGCTGACGCCGATTCAACTCTCGGCTGAGCGCATCCGCCGCAAATTCGGCAAGGTCATCACCGAGGACAAGGCGGTATTTGAGCAATGTACCGAGACGATCGTGCGGCAGGTCGACGACATCAGGCGAATGGTCGACGAGTTCTCGCGATTCGCGCGGATGCCGAAGCCGGTGATGGAAGGCGAGGACGTCGCCGACACCGTGCGGCAGGCCGTGTTCCTGATGAAGGTCGCGCATCCCGAGATCGACATCGAGACCGAGATCAAGCAGGACCCGTTGCGCGCGCAGTTCGACCGCCGCCTGATCTCGCAGGCGCTGACCAACATCATCAAGAACGCCACCGAGGCGATCGAGGTGGTGCCCGAGGCGGAGCTCGGCAAGGGCCGAATCGATGTCGTCGCCTCGCGCGAGGGTGAGGACGTGCTGATCGACGTCATCGACAACGGCATCGGTCTGCCGAAGGTGGCGCGGCAGCGGCTGCTCGAGCCCTACGTCACGACGCGCGCCAAGGGCACCGGCCTCGGGCTCGCCATCGTCGGCCGCGTGCTGGAAGACCATGGCGGCAAGCTCGAGCTGAAGGACGCGTCCGATTTCCGTCCCGGCCAGCGCGGCGCCTGGATGCGGCTGCGCTTTGCCGTCTCCGGCCAGGCCGCGAAGACGGGAGCGAAGGAGCAGGCGGGGGCGTCTGACAATGCGCAGAAGACCGAGGCCGGCGGCGAAACCGCTGACACAGTTCAAACGACCAATGATGAACCAAAAATCCAAGCCGCAACCGGCAGCTGACGAGACAGGCGTGACCCATGGCGAGTGATATTCTGATTGTCGACGATGAAGCCGATATCCGGGAGCTGGTCGCCGGCATCCTGGATGACGAAGGCTTCACGACGCGAACCGCGCGCGACAGCGATTCGGCGCTCGCGGAGATCACGAGCCGCCGTCCCAACCTGGTGTTCCTGGACATCTGGCTGCAGGGCTCCAAGCTCGACGGTTTGCAGCTCCTCGAGCAGATCAAGAAGGACCATCCCGACCTTCCGGTCGTGATGATCTCCGGCCACGGCAACATCGAAACGGCGGTCGCCGCGATCAAGCGCGGCGCCTATGACTTCATCGAGAAGCCGTTCAAGTCCGACCGGCTGATTCTGGTAGCGACGCGTGCGCTGGAGAATTCCCGGCTGAAGCGCGAGGTTCGTGAGCTCAAGCAGCTGGCGCCGACCGCGAGCAGCATGACCGGCCGCTCGCCATCGATGAACCAGTTGCGCCAGACCATCGAGCGCGCCGCCAAGGCCAACAGCCGCATCCTGATCGTCGGCCCGCCGGGCTCGGGCAAGGAGCTTGCCGCGCGTTCGCTGCACGCTCAGTCGCCGCGCTCCGAGGGCCCGTTCGTCGTCATCAACGCCGCCGCGATCACGCCGGAGCGGATGGAGGAGGAGCTGTTCGGCATCGAGCAGTCGAACGGCGAGCAGTCGCGCAAGACCGGCGCGCTCGAGGAGGCCCATGGCGGCACGCTGTTTGTCGACGAGATCGCCGACATGCCGCGCGAGACGCAGAACAAGATCCTGCGCGTGCTGGTCGATCAGACGTTCCAGCGCGCGGGCGGGACCACCAAGGTGCACGTCGACGTGCGCATCATCTCCTCGACCGCACGGAATCTCGAGGAGGAGATTGCCGCCGGGCGTTTCCGCGAGGACCTCTATCACCGGCTGTCGGTGGTGCCGATCCGGGTTCCGCCGCTGTCGGAGCGCCGCGAGGACATTCCCGAGCTGATCGACTATTTCATGGAGCAGATTTCGGCCACGACCGGCCTGCCAAAGCGCCAGATCGGCCAGGACGCCATGGCCGTGCTGCAGTCGCATGTGTGGCCCGGCAACGTCCGTCAGCTTCGCAACAACGTCGAGCGTGTCATGATTCTGGCCGCCGGTGGACCGGAGGTGATCATCACCGCCGACATGCTGCCGCCGGATGTGGGATCGATGGTGCCGGCGATGCCGACCAGCA
This sequence comes from Bradyrhizobium sp. SZCCHNRI3043, assembly GCF_032377735.1. Taxonomy (NCBI): domain Bacteria; kingdom Pseudomonadati; phylum Pseudomonadota; class Alphaproteobacteria; order Hyphomicrobiales; family Nitrobacteraceae; genus Bradyrhizobium; species Bradyrhizobium sp. SZCCHNRI3043. The sequence continues at coordinate 180,681 of NZ_JAUHID010000005.1, read as the reverse complement.
ACAATGGCGAGCACATCATGGGCCTGCCGCTGCGCGAGGCACGCGAGGTGTTCGAGCGCGACTATCTGATCGCCCAGATCAGCCGCTTCTCGGGCAACATCTCGCGCACGGCCGAGTTCGTGGGCATGGAGCGGTCGGCCCTGCATCGCAAGCTGAAGGCGCTCGGCGTCGGCTGAGGCTCCAGCTCGGCCAAACCTGCCGACTGGACGAATTTACATTGGAAAATTCGTCCATTTCCGGAATTTTACGGATGAATCCGGCTCTTTTGGAACCGGCTTCCTTGCAAGCGGCTTGCCTAATATGCTCGCCTGTCTTCTAATCCGGCATCCCGTGGTCCCTCGAGGGGGATCTCAATGGACCATGGGCCACCTCGATGAATCCGGGGCCTGCGATCGGGACATCGAAGGTTCAATAAGAAAAAGCACAAGACTGCGAGACAATAACAATGGCGGCAGACCGCGCACAAAACCTACAAGACACCTTTCTAAACCATGTCCGCAAAACCAAGACGCCGCTCACGATCTTCCTGGTCAATGGCGTGAAGCTGCAGGGGATTGTCACATGGTTCGACAATTTCTGCCTGCTGCTCCGGCGCGACGGTCACTCGCAGCTCGTCTACAAGCATGCGATCTCCACCATCATGCCAGGCGCGCCGATCCAGTTGTTCGAAGGCGGCGAGGACGCGTCTGCGTGAGTGTGACCTGACGTGAGAGTGACCTGATTGGAACCCCGCGATCGCGAAGGGACCATCGGCCTGTCGAGGCCGGATGACAATAAGGGGACCGGGCTCGTCATCGTGGTCGGCCCCTACTTGCGAGCGCGCCGCGGCGACGATGGCGCGCAAGCAGGCCAATCCGACATGCGTGATTTCGAGGCGCGGATCGACGAGGCGGCGGGCCTCGCGCGGGCCATCGACCTGACCGTGGCCGAGGCCATTCTCACGCCGATCGGGCAGATCCGCCCCGCGACCTATCTCGGCAAGGGCAAGGTCGAAGAGATTGCCGGCGTGATCGCCGGCCATGGCGTCGAGCTGGTGGTGATGGATTGCGCGCTCTCGCCGATCCAGCAGCGAAACCTCGAGAAGGCCTGGAACACCAAGGTGCTCGACCGCACCGGCTTGATCCTGGAGATCTTCGGCCGCCGCGCCAAGACGAAGGAGGGTGCGCTGCAGGTCGAGCTCGCGCATCTCAACTATCAGCGCAGCCGCCTGGTGCGGTCCTGGACCCATCTCGAACGCCAGCGCGGCGGTTTCGGCTTCATGGGCGGTCCCGGCGAGACCCAGATCGAGGCCGACCGCCGGCTGATCGGCGACCGCATCACGCGGCTCGAGAACGAGCTGAAGAAGGTCCAGGCGACGCGGCGGCTGCATCGCGCCGGACGCCAGCGCGTGCCGTATCGCGTCGTGGCGCTGGTCGGCTACACCAATGCCGGCAAGTCGACGCTGTTCAATCGCCTGACGCGCGCCGACGTCCAGGCCGCCGACATGCTGTTCGCGACGCTCGATCCGACCTTGCGCGCGATCACGCTGCCGCATGGCGGCAAGGCGATGCTGTCGGACACCGTGGGCTTCATCTCCAACCTGCCGACGCAGCTCGTCGCCGCCTTCCGCGCCACGCTCGAGGAGGTGCTGGAGGCCGACGTGATCCTGCACGTCCGCGACATGTCGCACGAGGATGCCGAGGCGCAGCAGCACGATGTCGAGCTGGTGCTCAGCCAGCTCGGCATCGATCCCGAGGCCACCGACACCATCATCGAGGTCTGGAACAAGATCGATCGCCTCGACGAGGCGGCGCGCGAGAACCTCGCCAACATCGCCGCACGGCGGCCACCGGAGCGCCCGTGCCTGCTGGTCTCGGCCCAGACCGGGGAGGGCGTCGACGCGCTCCTGCAGACGATCGAGGACCGGCTCGCGGCGGCGCGGACGACGCTCGATCTCACCATCGATGCGGCCGACGGCGCCGGCATCTCCTGGCTGCATCGCAACGCCGAAGTGCTGGCCAAGGAGCTGCACGAGGGCCACTACGACATGACCGTGCGCGTCGATGCCACCAAGCGCGACATCGTGGTCGAGCGCTATCACGGCGTGCCCCGCGTGGCGTGAGCCTCGCGCGACGTCGTTTGCCTCTCGTGCAGGATGACATGCATCGCTGCGCCTATCCATCTGGCTACAAGGGCGTGATGTCGACGTGCAGCACGGCGGCTCGGCCGTCACCGAGGGCGGCGAGGCAGCGCTCGATCGCCGCATCGAGCTTGTCGGGATCGTCGACCCGCTCGCCATGGGCGCCGAATGCGCAGGCGATGTCGGCGAGACGACGCTGCTCGCCCTGGCGCCCGGTGCTGAGCCTAGAGAGGAAGGAGTCCGTGCGCTGTGCGGCGCCGTCCGGATAGACGCGCTGCACCGATGCCTTCACCGCCTGCCATCCGTTGTTGTCGAGGATCACGGTCAGGATCGGGAGCTGGCACTGCTGCGATAAGGCGTAGACGGAGTCCGGCGCGGCGAAATGATAGGCGCCGTCGCCGACGATCTGCACCACTCGCGCTGAGGGATTGGCGAGCTTGAGTCCGAGCGCCATGCCGCCGCTGAAGCCGAGGCCGCCGCCGGCCAGGCCCACATAGGTCATCGGCTTGGTGCGGCGAAGCTGCTGTTGCAGGATTGGCGCGTTGCGGACCGCCTCGTTGAGGACGATGTCGTCCTCCGACAGCAGCGCCTGCAACCGCGCAAACAAATAGGCCGGGTTGATCGCTCCGATCCGGCCCTTCTGTGCCGCCGCGGATATCCGTTTCGCCTGCGCGGCCTCGCGTGCCGGCTGCCAGCTCGCGATCCGGTCGCGCACTCTCGTGAGATAGGCGTCGTCGCCACGGGCAACGATGATCTCCAGCACCTGACGAAGAATGACGGCCGAATCGCCCTGAATACGGAGGTCGGTGGCAAATCCCCACATCGGGATGTCCGCCTTCAGGGCGTCGATATCGATCTGGATCCAGCGCAGCCGATCGGCGGCCTTCAGCATCTGCGGAATGAATGGCACGTCGATGTCGATGAGCAGCCCGAGATCGGCGCCGGCGACCAGCGCGGCCGGGTCGGAGCCGGCAAAGCAAGGGGAGTCCTGGCAGATGTTCATCGTGACGGGGTTGAACTCCGCGACACGGATTCCGCAGACCAGCGCCAGCCGCTCCAGCACAGAGACGGCCTCGGCGCTGCGTCCGAGATAAGCGGTCAGCGCGATCGGATTCTCCGCCTTCATCAGCGCGTCCGCGATGGCACGCGCGCGCTCCGGCTCGATCCCTCCCGCCTTGACGCTGCCACGGCGCGCGGGCGGGTAGGCCGGCATCGCCGCCTCGTCCCAGGTCTCGGCGAGGGTCTCGCGCGGCAGCATCATGTAGACCGGGCCGGGCGGATCGCTGTGCATGAACGCGGCAGCGCGGGCGACCGCCTCCTTGACGACGACACCCGACGGCAGCGTGTATTCCCATTTGACATAAGGACGCACGATGCTGCCCTGATCGAAACTCTCCTGCACGAAGTGGACGTAGGTGTCACGTCCTCCCGGCAGCTCGCCATGCATCGCGAACGGAGCCCGCCCTGCAAACAGCAGCACCGGCAGCCGGTAGCGAAAGGCGTTCTGAATCGCCATGCACGCATTCGCCGTGCCGGCATCGACATGGACGAACACGGCCTGGCCGCGGCCGGTCGCGCTCGCATAGCCCATTGCCATGTGCACCGCGACCACCTCGTGGGGACACAGGATCACCTCGGGGTGCCGTCGACCTTCGCTGTCCCAGCGTGCAATCTCCTCGATCAGCGAGACATGATCGGTGCCGAGATTGGCGAAGATGTAATCGATGCCGATCTCGACGAGCGCCTCGAGGAAGTAATGCGCGGTGGTGTGGCGGGTCATGGCGCGATGACGCGGGTCAGGGCGACGACGGCATCGTCACGGCGCATGCTCTGACTTGCCTGTCCACGCAGGCGATCGAACAGGTCGTTGGGCTCGAGCGGTGCGGCCAAGCCGCGCCAGGCAATGTGCGAGTCCGGCCGCAACACGAGCAGGCTGTCCGGGAAGCCATAGCCGGCCTTTGCGCGCTCGACGTCGACGAGCGTCAAGGGAAGGCCCTGGTGGGCCGCGGCGTCGACCAGTGGCATGACATCGACGGCCGGATCGAACCGCACCAGCGTGTAGGCCGGGCCAAGCGCATCCAGCAGCGATCGGCCATCGGCCAGCCAGACGTGCGGCGCGCGTGCGCCGGGCACTGTGGACGCGCTGAAATGGCCCATGCCGTAGGGCGGCGGCGTCTCGCCATCGTATGAGATCGCCGGAGACCGGTCGTAGTAATAGCCGAAATTCAAGCCGGCGCAGCAATATTGCTGCACGTTGAGATCATAGGCGGCCTTGCCGACCTTGCTGCGCGCCGCGTCGCCGACGGGGCCATCGATCTCCACCTCCGCAGGCACGGCGCGTCTCTGGCTCATCACCGCGAGCGCGTGGTTCATCGCGAAGTGCGACACCTGCTCGGTGATCGGCTGCCGCTCCGCTTCGTACGCGTCGAGCAGGGCAGGGGTGGCCCAGCCGTGGAGGACGCCGGCAAGCATCCAGCACAGGTCGACCGCATCGGCGATCCCTGCATTCATGCCGTAGCCGGCATAGGGGATCCACAGATGCGCCGCATCACCGCAGATGAAGGCGCGGCGATCGCGGAAGCGATCCGCCACCAGGCGACGTCCGATCCAGTCCTCCTTGCTGATGATCTCATACTGGAAACGGTCGTCGACACCGAGAATGGTGCGCAGTGCCCAATCGCGATCGACACTGTCGAACTCGAGCTCCTCGGCCGCGAGGTGGTTGTGGATCAGCCAGTTGTCGCGGCCGTCGATGGAGACGGTGGTGCCGCAGCGCCGCGGGTTGAGCGACATCGTCATCCAGGCCGGCTTCTGGGTGATCAGCTCCTTCAGCGCGGGAGCGTGGATGTAGGTCGACTGCACCCGCTGCACGACATCGGTGCCGCTGAGCCGTGAGCCGATGAGCTTGCGCACCGTGGAGCGGCCGCCGTCGCAGCCAATCAGATAGTCGGCTGAGATGGTGATGTCCCGGCCGGCGTCGAGATCGCGCGCCCGCGCGATCACGCCGTTTTCATCCTGGTCGAACCGATCGACCTGGACGCGGTTGAGAATCGTGATGCCGCGCTGCGCCTCTGCGCAAGCGAACAGGATCGGCTCGAGATAGATCTGATTGATGCGATGCGGCGGCTCGGGCGTCGGCCAATCGGTGTCCGGCCCACCGGTTGCCGTGTAGCGGTCCTGGCGGCATGGGATCGGGATGCGCGTCAGCTCGCGGCCGACGACGGCGGTGCGATAGGCGCAGTCGTTTGGAAAATCAGCCGGCAGGCCGCCTTCGCGCACCTCGCGGACGATGCCGAGGCGGCGGAACACCTCCATCGAGCGCGCGGAGACGTGGTTGCATTTCACGTTGGGCGGCTCTCCGGCGCGCCTGATCTCCGCGACCACGACGTCGATGCCGCGCGAGGCGAGATCCATGGCGGCGGTCAGTCCGACCGGGCCGGCGCCCACGATGAGCACCTGGGTTCGTATCGTCTTCATGTCGGTTCTCTTGCTTTGATCTACGCGCGCTCGGGCGTGGAGAGCGCACTGCGTTGCGCATCGTCGGCGCTCGGAAGACTGCCGCGCATGCCGAGGACAGCGAGGCCGAGGATCACCAGCGCCGAGAACAGTTGCGGTACCGCGCTGGCCTGAAACAGCGAGGAGACGTCCCATTTCGCCGCGAGCATCAACCCGCCGATCGTGACGCCGAGGATCGAGCCGAAGCGGCCGATGCCCAGTGCCCAGCCGATGCCGGTGCCGCGGATGTAGGTCGGATAGATGCGCGCCGCATAGGCGTTGCAGCCGATCTGTCCGCCGATCACCGCGACGCCGGCAATGAAGACGGCCGGCACGAGAATCGGCAACGAGGCTCCCGCGATACCGATGGTGATGATCGAGAGGAAGCCGGCAACGTAGGTCGCGAACAGGACGCGATCGAAGCCGAACTTTTCGATCAGCAGGCCGAGCCCGACGGTGCCGAGCATGCCGCCGAGCTGGAAGGCGATGCCGACGGCGATCGCCGCCTGGACGTCGAGCCCGACACCATGTGTGAGCGTCGGCAGCCAGCTGTTGAGGAAATAGATGTCCATCATGTTCATGAAGAACATGACCCACAGCAGCAAGGTCGGCAGCAGACGCCGCTTGGTGAACAGCTGTGGCAGCAGAAAGCCCTTGCCGCTCTCCTCGATGATCGTAAAGCGCGCGTCGGCGGGGAGGCGGTCCGACGGATCGATCCGCGTCAGCAGCGCGCGCACGCGATCATTCTTGCTGTCGTCGAGGGCCAGCAGCGAGAGCGATTCCGGCAGCCAGATAATGAGGACCGGACAGAGGATGAGCGGCAGAATGCCGCCGATGAGAAAGATGATCTGCCAGCCATAGGCGGTGATGAGCTTTGCCGCGACCGCTCCGCCGATCGCCGATCCCAGCGACACCGTCATGAACATCAGCATGATCAACAGAGTCCTGCGACGCTGCGGCGAATATTCGCCGGTCAGAGCGATCGTGTTGGGCAGGACGCCGCCGAGCCCGAGGCCGGTGAGGAACCGAATGATGACGAGGTCGGACACGCTCGTGGCCTGGGTGGTCGCCAGCGATCCAAGCGCGAACACGAGAACCCCGGCGACGACGAGCCATTTGCGCCCGAGATAGTCGGCCAGGGCGCCGAACACCAGCGAGCCGATCATCACGCCGAACAGGGACGCGCCAAACACCGGTCCCAGGGCGCCCGGCGCCAGGTGCAGGTCCTTGCTGAGGGCAGGGGCGACGAAGCCGAGCGCCTGGGCATCGAAGCCGTCGAGCCCGACGACCAGCGCGCACAGGCAGATCACCCTGATCTGGAATCCCGACAGCGGCCGCTCGTCGACGTAGCGCGTGAGATTGATCGCTTGCGTCAAATGTCCCTCCCCATGTGCTTGTTGTTGCCTGGCCGCTTCACCGCAGCCGCCGGCTGTTTGCAAATATGTTGCATGATCAAACTCTTTCGATTAGCCACAAAAATCTCATTCATTCATGAGGAAAGCTAATGCCCCCGACCTTGCGGCAATTGGAGGCCCTGGTCCTGGTGTATCGGCTCGGCAGCATCACCAAGGCGGCCGCCGAGCTGCGCGTCACGCAGTCGGCGATCAGCCTGCTGATCCGGCAGATCGAGGAGAACTTTCAGCTCAAGCTGTTCGATCGCACGACGCGGGCGCTGCACCCGACGGCGGCCTGCCGCGAGGCGATCACCGCGGCGGAACGCATCCTGGCGGGGACGCAGGGGCTGTCGCAGCGGATGCGCGACCTGGCCGAGATCAAGGCCGGCCGAATTTCCATCGCGGTCTCAGCGGGCGTCGCGTCGGCGCTGCTTCCACGCGTGTTTGCGACGTTTCGATCGCGCCATCCCGAGGTGCGCATCGATCTGCGTGATGTCGCGCCCGACGAGCTGCTCGCGATCGTGATGGCCGGGCATGCGGAGTTCGGCCTCGGCAGCGTGGAGGACGAGGGCGTACCGGAGGTCAGGATTGAGACGCTGATGCAAAGTCCGCTCTCGGCGATCGGCATCAAGGACGGCCGGTTCGAGAGGCACCGCCGTCTGACGTGGGACGGCATCATGAGTTCCGACCTGATCACGATGCGTCACGGCACGCGCATCCGCCGCCAGATCGACGAGGCGCTGGCGGAGACCGGGCGGTCGCTGAAGCCTGCCTGGGAAGTGTCGCTGATCACGACCGCGCTGGCGCTCACGGCGGAGGGCGCCGGCATCAGCATCCTGCCCGCGCACATGTTGCCCAAGGCACAATTTCCGACCTTGGCCGCGATCCCGCTGTCGCAGCCGACGATTCATCGGCACGTCTCGCTGCTGAGCCGCGCCGACTTTGGATTGTCGCCGGCCGCCCAGCGCTTCGTCGAGATCGCAAGGGCCGAGCTGTCGCGCAAGGGCGGCTGATCACGACCTCGGAGCCGGGGACGCTACTTCTCCAGCCGCTTCGCCTCGTTCCACAATTCGTCCATCTCGTCGAGCGACGCTTCTTCGAGTGTGCGGCCCTTCGCCGTCAACGCCTGTTCGATGTGCGCGAAACGGCGCTCGAACTTGGCGTTGGTGCCGCGCAATGCGGTCTCCGGATCAACCTCGGCGTGGCGGGCAAGATTGACCAGCGCGAACAGGAGATCGCCGGTCTCTTCGGTCAGCTCGGTCGCATCCTTGTTGTCGAGCGCGGCCTCGATCTCGTCGGCCTCCTCGCGGATCTTCTGCAACACCGCGCGCGGGTCGTTCCAATCGAATCCGACGGTCGCGGCCTTGCGCTGCAGCTCCATGGCGCGAACCAGCGCCGGCTGTCCGGCCTTGATGCCTGATAGCAGCGAGGACTTGCTCGTCTGCGCCTCGGGCGGCCGCCGTGCGGCGCGCTCGGCCTTCTCCTCGGCCTTGATGCGGTCCCAGGTGCCTTTGGTGGGCTGGGTGACGTTGCCGTCCTTGTCCGGGAACACATGCGGATGGCGGCGGACCATCTTCTTCGTGATGCCCTCGACGACGTCGCCGAATGCAAACGCGCCTTGTTCCTCGGCGATGCGGGCGTGATAGACCACCTGCAGCAGGAGATCGCCGAGCTCCTCGCGCAGATCGTCGAGGTCGTCGCGCGTGATCGCGTCCGCCACCTCATAGGCTTCCTCGATGGTGTAGGGCGCGATGGTCCGGAACGTCTGCTCGATATCCCACGGGCAGCCGGTGACCGGCGTGCGCAGCGCCGCCATGATCTCGATCAGGCGTGAGATGTCGCGGGAGGGGATCATGGGCAGGTCCTGACAGCATCGTTCGATCGGGTCCTGTATGCCCCAAGCCGCGCGCGGCTCCCAGCGAAAAGGGCGACTGCACGGGATGCGCCCGGCGGGTTGGCCCGACCCGTCGATGATGCTAAGCGGGGGCCATGAGTGAGCAGGACACGACGGCCCTGGTGCTGTTCTCGGGCGGGCAGGATTCCACGACGTGCCTGGCCTGGGCGCTCGACCGCTTCGCGCGCGTCGAGACGATCGGATTCGCCTACGGCCAGCGCCATGCGATCGAGCTCGCCTGCCGCGACCGGCTGGTCGAGGGCATCGCGCGCCTGCGCCCCGACTGGGCAGCCAAGCTCGGTGACAGCCACACGTTGGACATTCCAACGCTGGCTGCGATCTCCGAGACCGCGCTGACGCGCGACGTCGCGATCGAGATGGGCGCCGACGGCCTGCCCAACACCTTCGTGCCGGGCCGCAACCTGGTGTTCCTGACCTTTGCGGCGGCGCTCGCCTATCGCCGCGGCATCCGCCATATCGTCGGCGGCATGTGCGAGACGGACTATTCGGGCTATCCGGACTGCCGCGACGAGACCATCAAGGCGCTGCAGAATGCGCTGAGCCTGGGCATGGCGCGCGCGTTCGAGCTGCACACGCCGCTGATGTGGCTGTCGAAGGCCGCGACCTGGCAGCTGGCGCATGACCTCGGCGGCGCCGGCCTCGTCGACCTGATCCGCGACCAGTCGCACACCTGCTATCTCGGCGAGCGCGGCGCGCGGCATGACTGGGGTCACGGCTGCGGTCACTGTCCCGCCTGCGAGCTGCGCGCCAAAGGATGGCGCGCGTACATCGCGGCGGGCGGGCCATCCTGAATCGGAAGCGGGGCCCTCGGGCCCCGCGGAGAGTTGCGCGACAGACGAGCGCTCAGGCGGCTTCGTTGTCGGACGGCTCACGCTGGCCGACGATGACGAGATCCGCATCGGCGAGGTCGTGGCCGTCATCGGCCGCATTGGCTGCAGCGGATGCCGCCTGCGCGACGAGGCGCGCGGTGATGTCGTGATTGGCGTCCCTGCCGCTCTTCTCCCAGGCAGGCGCGTTCAGCACCACGATGTCGTCGTCGTGGGCGGCACCGTCGTGATCGGCGGGCACGATCGACGGCGACTTCACTGGGGTGTCGACGATACGCAGGGTGGGGGCCTCGGCTTCGACCGGCTCCGCTGCGGCTGCGGCCGGCTCGTCCTCGGCCATTTCCGCCTGCTCCGGCGCCGGGTCCACGGCCTCTTCGGCGGGGGCATCGGTGTCGGCGCTCGCAGCGCGGGCCACAGCTTCGGCGGGCTGTTCGGCGGCCGCGGCAAGGCTCTCTGTGGCCGGCGCATCATCATGCGGCGCGAGGCCGAGATGCTGCGAGATCTCCTTGATCACGCGGTCGATCGCCACCAGCACGCGATATTCCGGGATCGAGGCCATGTGCTGCTCGAACCGGTTGCGCGCATATTGCAGCGAATCGATCACGTCGGTGGCGATGGAGGAGCCCGACGCCTCGGTGCCGTGCAGGGCTCCCGCAGCCTTCTCGGTCGAGCTCTCGATCAGCAGGAAGGCCTCGTATTGCGGAATCGATTTGAGCTTCTCGTGATAATCCTGACGCACGCCGGCGAGCGTGTCGACGATGGTGGCGAACTCTGGCGCGGGCATTTCGACGTCCCCCTCAACTTCAGCAAAGAAGATGCGCGGGACGCTACGGACGCACTGATGAACGTTCAATTTCGAACGAATACCGCTGTTCGCGGCATGAATAGCCGGCCGTTAAGACCGGACCGTCAAAAGCAGGATCGTCCGCACACCGGGCATTAAGCATCCGCCAGACGCGCGCGCGAAGGGCTCAGCCGACAAAATCCTCGGGCCTGAGCTCGATCGGCTTGCCATGCGGGGTGCGATCGGCCGCGTGATCCCAGGCGTCGCGGTAGCGCGCGAGCGCGCCGGCGGAGGTGACGCCCTTCTCGGCGACGAGCCGCTCGAGCGTCGCGAGCCAGTGCCGGTAATAGGTATCGCCGCAATCGGGATCGCCAGACGCTTGCGCGCGCGAAATCTCCTCGGCGAGCGCAGCCGCCCATTCGGGCCAGGTAAAGAGGCCGCGGGCGTGCAGCGTGACGGCCATCGCGAAGGCGTGGGCTTCCCACGGCTCGCGAAACACGGGCCCGCTGTCGTCGACGGGAATGCCGGGCAGGGCGCGCGTCGCCGCGGCCGCCGCCTCGCGGTCGGGTGTCATCGGGCCGGCTCCAGATAGGGCTCGAAGGCGTCGACCGTGACCTCCAGCAGCGGATCGGGCGCATCGGCCCACAGCTCGGCGCCGCTGAACGACACCGTGTAGAGCCATTGCGGGTCTTCGCCGCTGCCATGGGCGTTGCTGTCCGGAAACACGTGCACGCCTCTGACCGCCTCGACGCGGCCGAGATGGCCGCGCACGTAGCGCGGCAGCCGCGTATGCGTCGTCGGATGGATGTCCTTGGCGCGGACGCGGTCGCCGACCGCGAACAGCGCCGGCTTCGTCGCCGCGCGCTCGGTCGGGCCGCCGCGACGCAAGGTCGGCGCGACGGCATCGGCGGTGAGGATCTTGGTGACGGGCTTGGCCGGATGCAGCACCTTGCCGGCGACGATCTCATCGGCGTCGACCAGATGCCGCTCCTGCATCAGCCGTTCGATGCCCGCGAGCCAGATCTGGTAGTAGCTCATGCCGAGGTAGTCGTCCGGCGGACGGTTCTCGCGCGCGAAGCGCGACATGTCGATGTTCCAGCCGCCGGGCGTCGCCATCGCCAGCGTCATGGCAAAGGCGCGACGCTCCCATTCGGCGTGGAACACCGGCTCGTTCGGCTCGGGGCGGACCGGACCAAAGCCGGCCACGCCGCCCATGTCATGCGCACCATCCATCAGCGGCCAACCTCGTGCGGTTGCTTCGGCAGGCCGGTGCCGATCATGCTGTCGCGCGTGACGAGCGCGGCGAGCTGATCCTCGCTCCAGCCATCGGTCCCGGCGGGGCGGATCGGCAGCACGAAGTAGCGGACCTCGGCCGTCGAATCCCACACCCGAATCTTCGTCGTCGGCGGCAGCTCGAAGCCGAAATCCTTCAGGACGCCGCGCGGATCCTTCACCGCCTTGGCGCGATAGGGCGCCGATTTGTACCAGACCGGCGGCAGGCCGAGCACGGGCCACGGATAGCAGGAGCACAGCGTGCATACGACCATGTTGTGCAGATCCGGCGTGTTCTCGACCGCCACGATGTGCTCGCCCTGGCGGCCGGCATAGCCGAGCTCGCCGATCGCCGGCGTGGCGTCGGCAAGAAGGCGCGCCCGATAGGCCGGATCGCTCCAGGCCCGCGCCACGACCTGCGCGCCGTTGCGGGGACCGACCTTGCTCTCATAGGTCTCGATGAGCACGTCGAGCGCGGCGGGATCGATATACCCCTTCTCGGTCAGGATGCTTTCGAGCGCGCGGACGCGCAGATCGGTCTCGGACAGGTCCGAGTGATCGTGCTGATGGTCGTGATGGTGATCGTGATCCGTCATGACTCAACCATAGGCGTAATCGGGCACCGCTGTCGAGCCGGGGCCACTACGAACCCACGGTGCGAGCCGTCGCGTTTCACTGCCGCCGCAGCCGTGCGGCGGTCACAATGCCGAGCGCGGCGTCATCGGTCATTGACGCGCCGATTCCGGACGCAGATGTGATCGGGGCCGCTCCATTGCCGCCACCTCGGGCTGTTCAAATCGGAGCGCAGATATGGTTCGTAGTGCTTTCGCCGTTCCGATCGGGCACGATAGCAACAGAGGTTTGAGGTTCATCAATGCCGAACGACGTTTCCCGCCGTGATCTTGCGAAGCTGGCCGGGCTGGCCGCCCTCGGGGCGGCCAATGGCCCGGCGCAAGCGGAGGAGGGCGCGGTGAAGGAGGACATCGGGCGGCGGTTTCCCGCCGATTTCGTGTGGGGGACGGCGACGTCGTCGTACCAGATCGAGGGCGGGGCTACGGCCGATGGCCGCGGGCCGTCGATCTGGGACGTGTTCACGCATTTGCAGGGCAACATCGAGGACGGCAGCACTGGCGACGTCGCCTGTGATCACTACAACCGCTACAAGGACGACGTGCGGCTGATCAAGGAGCTCGGCTGCCGGGCCTATCGGTTCTCGATCGCCTGGCCCCGGCTGTTTCCCGACGGCGGGCTGACGCCCAATCCGAAGGGCCTCGACTTCTACAACCGGCTCGTCGACGAGCTCCTGGCGAACGGCATCACGCCGTACGCAACGCTGTATCATTGGGATCTGCCGCAGGCGCTGCAGGACCGTGTCGGCGGCTGGCTCTCGGCCGACACGGCCAAGGCCTTTGCGCATTATGCGGGCTACGTCGCGCAGCATCTCGGCGACCGTGTCAAGACCATCTTCACCATCAACGAATGCGGCCGCTTCGTCCCGTTCGGCTATGGCCTCGGCGTCGACGCGCCCGGGCTGAAGCTGCCGCAGCAGCAGGTCAACCAGGCGCGCCATCACGTGGCGCTGGCGCACGGTCTCGCCGTCCGGGCCATCCGCTCCGGCGGGCGCGCCGGCATGCGCGTCGGCATGGCCGAGAACATCACGGCCTGCCTGCCGGCGATCGACACGCCGGAGAACATCCGCGCCGCCGAGATCGCGACGCGCGAATTGAATGCCGGCTTCCTCAACGTCATCCTCGAGGGGCGCTACACGGAGGGTTTCCTGGCGTGGTCCGGCAAGGATGCGCCGAAATTCACCGCCGACGAACTGAAGATCATTTCGGCGCCGGTCGATTTCGTCGGCCTCAATATCTACGCGCCGCAAGCCTATGTCGTCGCGTCGGACCGCGCGGCCGGATTCGACGTGCTGCCGATGCCGTCCTCGTTCCCGCACATGAGCTCACCCTGGCTGCTGGTCGGTCCGGAGACGGCCTATTGGGTGCCGAAGCTCGCCGCCAAGATCTGGAATCTCCAGACCATCTACATCACCGAGAACGGCACCTCCTCGGACGACAAGCTGACCGCCGATGGCAAGGTCCACGACCTCGACCGCGTGATGTATCTGCGCAACTATCTCGCCCAGCTGCAGCGCGCTACGTCCGAGGGCGTGCCCGTGAAGGGCTACTTCCTGTGGAGCCTGCTGGACAATTTCGAGTGGGTGTTCGGCTACAAGCAGCGCTTCGGCATCTATCACGTCGACTTCGACACCCAGGTGCGCACGCCCAAGCTCAGCGCGTCGTACTACCATCACGTGATCAGCCGCAACGCCGTGAGCGCGTGAAGCGCCGCGACGCCACCCGGGGTCCAGCCGGACGCAGTCCGCGCCATTCAGGCGGCCAATGTGCCGTCGGCATCCGGCGCATTGAGTGTCGGCACGCCGGCCTTCACGCCGCGATTGCAAATTCATGATGCGGAAGTCACACCTTGTGCGACTCTTTTGCGCGCATGCCGTTTTCGTGGCGAAAGCTGGCTGCAGATGACGTAAACCGGCAATCTGCCGGCCCCTCAAGCGAGTTTTCCAGCATGCAAGTTTCCGTTGTTTGTCCGCCAGCCGTCCGCGCCGGCGTTCTGTTCTGCGTCCTCGGAGTGATCGCTGGCTCCAGCGCCTGGGCTCAGGGAGCCGCGAACGATGCGGCCAAGCCCGCCACGGAGCAGTCTGCCGCGCCGACGGCCGACAAGCCCGCAGAGTCCGAGCCGAAACCCGCGGTCGCTGAAACCAGGCCCGCCGAGCAGCCCTCGGATGCCGCCGGCAAGCCTGCGGCCGAGCCTGAGAAGACGGCCGAGAAGCCCGGCGAGCCAGCCGCTGCGGACGCCAAGCCCGTTCAGGCCACAGACAGCGCGAGCCAGCCGCCGGCGGACAAGGCATCGACTGAAAAAACCGCGACGGATGCTGCGGCCGAGAGCAAGCCGGCCGAGGCCAAATCCGAGACCAAGGTCGAACCGAACTCCGGCACCGACGTCGGCCAGAAGCCGGCCGTGACCGAGTCGAAACCGGCAGAGCCCACTCCGGCCGTTCAGCCCGCTGCCGTCGCCAAGGACGCGCCCGCATCGGAGAAGGTCGAGGAGAAGGCCGCCGAGAGCAAGCCCGCGGCGGCGCCGGCCGAGCCCAAGAAATCCGAGCCGCCGGCCGCAGCTTCGCCCGCGGCCACGCCGGAGAAGGCGGCTGCGAAGCAGAACACCGCAACCACGTCAGCCAAGCCCGAACGGCACGGCCAAGCGCATCAACATGCCGAGGACGACGCCAAGCCCGCCAAGCGCGAGCACCGCGCCCGCAAGCCCAAGAGCGAACCGAAGAGCGACATGAAGCGGGAGGCGAAGAGGCGGGGCGTGAACTGCAGGAGCTTCCGCACCTATGACGCGGAGAAGGGCACCTATCGGGGCTACGACGGGCGCGTTCACACCTGCTCGTAAGGACCGATCGGCGAGTGCGCTCATCGGCGGCGGCCAAGACCGCCACCGATCGCCGCTGCCGATCACACCATCAACGCGGCATCGGCGGCTGAATGCCCGAGGTGTTGCGGGTAAAGAGTGTCCCGAACGTCGAGCCCTGCGGCTGCGCCGGCTGCGGACGGGCCATTCCCGTCGTGGTCCGCTGCTGCGGCGTCACGATGATCTGCTGGGGCGGGCCCGGGGGGACCGCAGTGCCGCGTGCCTGCACCGCCTGGTTCGTCATCCGCGACACCAGTCGCATCAGCTGATCCTGGCCGGCCTGCAGTTGCTCGATGGCGCGGGTGTGATCGCGGCTGGCCTGATCCTGCGTCGACTTGATCTGCTCGATGCCCTGCTGCAGCTCGGCGATGTCGCGCGCCATCCTCTGCATCAACGTTCCCGGCTCACGGGCGCCGGTGGTGTCTTCCGCTCCCCTCAGTGAGGCATTCGACATCATGGCATCCTCGCTGCCCTGCTGGACCGACGCCTCATCCTGCGACGCTTCGCTGGCGCCCGGCATCCAGCGGTCCATCAGCGAGGTGCCGGCGTCGCGCTGCGACCAGGCGACGGAGCCACCGACCAGCACGACCAACAGAGCGAGACCAACGGCGTTGCGCCCGCGCAGCTTGCCGAGCGGCGCCTTCATCCGCGCCCAGCGGCCGGCCCCGCTGCCCGTCGCCTCGCTCGTGCTCGCCGCCGCAGCAGCATCCGCCGCCACACCCGGCTTCTCGATCGCCGCGAGCCGCGTATCGATCCGGGTCAGCACCTCGCGCAGCACCCGTCGGTACAGTTGATCGTAGCTTGCCTTCTCGGGCTTCTCCGGGGCGAGGCCGATCTCGCTCTGATCAATCTGTTGCACGTTCTGTGTGGACTGCATTGCTGATCCCCAAACCCCTTAGCCCGCCGCCGACGCCGCTGTTCTCTTTGAATTTTCAAACGTGACTCGACCCGCCGCTTTGGCCGAAAGCAAGACAGCGTCGTGACGAGGAGGGGGCCTTTTCGGACCATCTCTCCCTCGCTGCAGCGCCAGCAGATCGCTTCGAGAGGCCTGAATCCGCCTTTGGTTGCGCACCGCCGAGCCTTCGAGGTACTATCCGACCGATGTTTTTGGGGATTGGGGCCGGTGCAAAGCTTGATTGTCATTGCGCGCGCAGTGGTGTGCGCAGCGTTCGTAGTCCTTGCCGCTCACGTGCAGGCCGCGCCAGCGGATGAGGCCACGCGCAAGGCTGAATTGATGGCGGCCTGGCAGGCGGCGAGCCAGGCGGGCAGCGACGGACCAAGCGACATCGTGCTGATCGATCAGGGCACGCTGAAGCTGCCGGCCGACTACTTCTACGTGCCGAAGAGCGAAGGCCTGCGGGTCCTACGCGCGCTCGGCAACGTCGTCAACGACGCGACCTTCGTCGGGCTGGTCGTCGGCAGACGCCAGAACGACGATTGGATGGTGGTCATCAAGCACATCAAGGACGGCTACATCAAAGACGACGACGCCAAGAACTGGAACGCGGACGATCTGCTGAGCAACCTTCGCGCCGGCGCCGAGGAGGCGAACAAGGACCGTGCGGCGCGCGGATTTCCGGAAATGGCCGTCGTCGGCTGGGTCGAGCCGCCGGCCTACGATGCCACGACGCATCGTCTCGTCTGGTCGCTGCTCGCGAAGGAGAAGGGCCAGCCCGACGATGCGCCGAAGAACGTCAACTACAACACCTACGCGCTCGGGCGTGACGGCTATTTCAGCCTGAACCTCCTGTCCGGCTCGGAGCGGATCGCGGGGGACAAGGCGGTGGCGCACGAACTGCTGTCCGATCTCTCCTACAATGCCGGCAAGCGCTATGAGGATTTCAGCGCGAGCACGGATCGGATCGCCGAATATGGATTGCTTGCGCTGGTCGGCGGCGTTGCCGCGAAGAAGCTCGGGCTGCTGGCGCTGGCCGGTGCGTTCGTCCTGAAGTTCGCCAAGATCATCATCTTCGCCGTCGTCGGCGCCGCGGCTGCGGTCATGAACTTCTTGCGCCGCAAGCGGCGCGGCGACAACGCGGGCGGGCCGGCGTGAAGGCTCTCCTGCTGATCCTGTTCTCCGGCCTGAAATGGGGGAAGCTCGCCATGAGCGGCGGCACGATGCTGCTGTCGCTGGTCGTCTATGCCGGCATCTGGGGCTGGCGCTATGCGGCCGGCTTCATTGCGCTCCTGTTTGCCCATGAGATGGGACACTATATCGCCGCACGCCAGCGCGGCCTCGACGTCGGGGCTCCCGCCTTCATCCCGTTCGTTGGCGCTTGGATCGCGCTCAAGGAGCAGCCGGTCGACGTCGAGACGGAGGCCTATGTGGCACTCGCCGGTCCGCTGGTCGGGACCGCCGCCGCGCTTTGCGGTCTATCTGTGGGCGCGATCGGACGACAGCAATCTGCTGCTTGCGATCGCCTATTCCGGTCTGTTCCTCAACCTGTTCAACCTGCTGCCGATCTCGCCGCTGGACGGCGGCCGCGTCACCAGCGTGCTGAGTCCGCGCATCTGGCTGCTTGGCGTTCCCATGCTGCTGACTTTGATGCTCTATCGGCCGAGCCCGATGCTGATCATCATCGCCATCCTCGCAGCCCCGCAACTGATGAAGGCCTGGCGCTACGATCCCGGCGCGCCCGAGAACGTCGCCTATTACGGCACGACGCTGCAGACGAAGCTCGAATATGCCGGGACTTATCTGGCGCTGGCGGCGCTTCTCGCCGTCATGACCTACGACGTGCACGAGATGCTTGGGCACTTGCGTCAGCTTGGCTGAGTGCTGTTGAGGTCGCCGCTTCAGTTGAGAAGCTTCATGTAGGTCAAGGCGCCGCCTCGTCGTGAGGACATGGGCCTTCCTCAGCTTGGGAATATTCGCTGCTGCAATGCAGCGGACATTTGGGCGCGGCAGCAGGAACCAAGTCGTCTTGTAAGACATACAGTGAGCCATGAGCGGCGCGCGCTGTCACAATGCGCTGAGCGCAGAGCACGTCTCGGGATGTTCCCTTGCTCACTGGCATATCGGAGACCAAAGTTGAGCCTGCCCGTGAGAGGCATAAGGATTCGGGAGGTTTCATGATTTCGCTCAAGTCCATCTTGCTTGCGAGCTGCGCAACTGCGCTCGTCTCCTCGGCCGCCTGGGCCGCAGACCCGATCAGGATCGGCGTCATCTCCGAAGCGCAGGCCGTCGCCGGCTCGTCGATCGCACCCGCAGCGCAATTGGCCGCCGAGGAGATCAACGCCAAGGGCGGCGTCGACGGGCGCAAGATCGAGATCGTCGTCTACGACAATCATTCCTCCTCGGCGGAATCGGTGCGTGCCTTCCAGCGCGCCGTCAGCGAGGACAAGGTCAACGCGGTCATCGCGAGCTACATCTCAGAGGTCGTGCTGGCGCTGGAGCCCTGGGCAGGGCGCCTCAAGACGCTGATGATCACGCCTGGTGCCGCTTCCGACGTCATCACCCAGAACATCGCCAAGAACTACGACCAGCTCAAATACACCTTCCACGGCTATCTGACATCGACCTCGTTGGCCGGCCTCGTCTGCGACGCGGCCAAGGATCTGCTGGTCGAGCCCTATAAGATGAAGACCGCGGTGATCATGAGCGAGGATGCGGCGTGGACGACGCCGCTCGACGCCGGCTACGAGAAGTGCCTGCCGGAGATCGGGCTCAAGGTCGTCGACCATATCCGCATGTCGCCTGATACCACGGACTTCACGCCGATCTTCAACAAGATCGAAGCCCTGAAGCCGGACGTCATGATCACCGGCATCTCACATGTCGGCACCCAGCCAACGGTGCAGTGGAAGAGCCAGCAGGTGCCGATTCCGATGTTCGGCATCTCCTCGCAGGCGACCAACTCGACCTTCTGGAAGGACACCAACGGCGCCGTCGAGGGCGTCATGTACAATGCCGTGTCGGGACCGGGCGTCGCGGTGACGCCGAAGACGCTGCCGTTCGTGGAGGCCTATCAGAAGAAGTTCGGAAACTTCCCGTCCTATGCCGGCTACACCTCCTATGACGACGTCTACATGATCGCGGATGCGATCCATCGGGCCGGCGGCACCGATCCCGACAAGATGGTCGAGGCGATGGAAGCGACCGACTATGTCGGCACGATCGGCCGCGTCGCCTTCAAGCCGAAGGGCGACCCGAACCCGCACGCACTGCGGACCGGAAAGGGCTACATCACCGGGCTGATGCTGCAGTGGCAGAATGGCAAGCAGGTCAACGTCTGGCCCAAGGAGCTCGCCGCCGGCACCGCCACCTGGCCGTCCTTCATCAAGCTCAAGGCGGCCAGCAACTGACGCATCGCGGGGCCGCTCCTTCAAGGGGCGGCCCATTTTCTTGGTGCCTCAGTCTGACGTTGCAGGTCGATTTTCAATGCTTTTCTGGCAGATCTTGATTGATGGCTTCGCCATCAGCGCGCTGTATGCACTCGGCGCGACCGGCTTCACGCTCATCTTCGGCGTCTCGGGCGTGCTCAACCTCTCGCACGGCGCCATCATGGTCGGCGCCGCGGTCGCAGCCTGGGCTGCTGCCAGCGAATTCGGCGTCGGCCCATACACCGGCGCGCTGATCGGCATCTTCGCCGGCTTCATATTGGCCTTCGCCACCTACTTCATCGCCGTCAGGCCGATCCAGCGCTCCAGGGTGATCGCGGAATCGGAGAAGGAGATCTTCATCCTGACGGCGACGCTGCTCTGGGGCATCATCATCCAGGAAGCGATCGCGTATCTCTTCACCAACAATGCCAAGACGGTCCTGCCGATCGTGGAGGGCGTGACCACCGTGTTCGGCGTGCGTACGCCGCGCAACGAATACTTCACCGCCGTGATCTGCTGGGTCGCGATCGGGCTGTTGTGGTTCCTGGTCAACCGCACCCGGCGGGGCAAGGCGGTCATGGCCGCGTCGATGAATCCGCGCGGCGTCACCTTGCTGGGTATCGAGCTGTCGTCGGTCTACCTCACCGTCTGGGCCATCTACGGGCTGCTGGCAGGCGTCGCGGGCATCCTGCTCGGCATGTTCCTGGGCGTCAGCTCCTACAGCGTCGGACCGCTGACGGCGAGCGCGTTCTCGATCGTGGTGCTCGGCGGCCTCGGCAGCGTGTCCGGCTCGCTGATCGCGGCCTATGTCGTCGGCTATCTCGAGACCGGCACGGCCTATCTGATCTCGCCGGCCTACCGGACGATCCCGGCGCTGCTGCTGCTCGTCGTCGTCATGTATCTGCGCCCGCAAGGGCTGTTCGGACGGAGGTGAGCATGCCGGCATTCGTTTCGTCCCGGCTGTTCTGGATCGGGCTCTTGACCGTCATCGTGGCGCTCGTGCTGCCGACCTATGTCTCCGGCTACGTCCTCGGGCTGCTGACGGTGGCGTACTATACGGCCGTCTTCGCCATGTCCTGGGATCTGCTGTTCGGATTCGCCGGCGAGGTCAATTTCGGCCCGACCTTCCTGATTGGCGTCGGCGCCTACACGGCCGGCATTCTCGACGCGCATTTCTCACCGGGTCTGTCGGTGTGGCTGTGCATCGCCGCCGGCGCGCTGGCGGCCGTGGTTGGCGGCGTCGTCCTGGCCCTTCCGGCCTTACGCGTCAGCGGACCCTATTTCGGCCTCACGACGCTCGTGGCCGTGCTCATGCTGCAGAACTTCATCGTCGTCGCGGCCGGGCTGACCGGCGGCGAGATCGGTCTCGCCGTTCCCGACGTCATCTCGATCGACGCCAAGACCAACTACTGGATCGCACTCGGCTTCATGCTGGTCAGCGGCGCCATCCTCTTTGGCCTGTCGCGCAGCGCGATCGGGCTGATCCTGCAGGCGAGCGGGCAGGACAAGATCCAGGCCGGCGCGCTCGGCTTCAACGTCACCAAGCACAAGCTCGCCGCCTTCGTCGTCAGCGCGTTCTTCTCCGGGCTCGCCGGCGCGCTGATGGTGTTCTACATGGGCACGGCGTCGGTCTCGACCTTCGTCGACGTCGGCGTCGGCGTGCAGATCATCATTGCCGCCGTGCTCGGCGGCCGCCGTACCGTCATCGGCGCCGCGATCGGCGCGATCTTCCTGATCGGCATGGGCGAGCTGCTGCGGCCACTCGGCGAGCTCGCGACCCTGCTCGTCTCGGTCATCGCACTCGTGGTGATCCTGTTCTTCCCCGATGGCTTCCTCGGCATGATCAGGGGAGGGGCCAAGGCATGAGCAGCGCTCCGATGCTGGAGGTCAGCGGCCTCACCAAGCGGTTCGGCGGCCTTGTCGCAGTCAAGGACCTGAGCTTCTCGATCCGGCCCGGCGAGATTCTCGGCCTGATCGGGCCGAACGGCTCCGGCAAGTCGACCGCGATGAAGTGCGTCATGGGCGTCGAGCGGCCAACGGCCGGCTCGGTCAGGCTCGACGGTGTCGAGATTGCGGGGCTGCCGTCGCATCGGATCGCGCGCATGGGCGTGGGCCTGGTGTTTCAGCATTCGCGGCCGCTGGCGCGCCAGACGGTGCTGGAGAACATCAAGGTCGCGCTGCTGCCGGACAAGCTGACGCGGCTGTTCGCCGACAAGGACGTCGACAGCAGGGCGCGCGCCATCGCCGAGCGCGTCGGACTGGGCGGCGTGATCGAGCGCCGGCCGCCGACGCTCGCTTTCGCCGATCTGCGCCGGCTCGAGCTCGCCAAGGCCGTGGCGCGCAGCCCGAAGCTCGTGCTGGTCGACGAGCCCTTCGCCGGTCTGACTGCTTCGGAGGTTGCCGACTTCTCCAACCTGATCCGTGAATTTCGCGACGAAGGCCACGCGGTGCTGCTGGTCGACCACAACGTCAAGAGCGTATCGGCGCTGGTCGACCGCGTGCTCGCGATGTATCTCGGCGAGAGGATCGCCGAGGGCAGGGCGACCGACGTCATGCAGGACGAGACCGTGCGCCGGGTCTATCTCGGTGGCGCCCTGGTCTCGACCGCGCGGCCCGAGGCGAGCTTCAGGGACGTCACGCCGGCGCTGCAGGTCGATCAGGTCGGCGTGCTCTATGGCAAGGCGCAGGCGCTGCAGGACGTCTCGCTGCACGTCCACGAGGGCGAGTTCGTCTCGGTCGTCGGCCTCAACGGTGCCGGCAAGACGACGCTGTTCAACGCGATCTCTGGCCTGGTGCCGTATTCGGGCGAGGTGAAGTGGGCAGGGCGCAGCCTTGCCGGCGGCACGGCGGCGCAAATCGCGCGATCCGGCATCGTGCAGTGTCCGGAAACGCGCGAATTGTTCGGCGACATGAGCGTGCGCGAAAATCTCGAGCTCGGCGGCAATGCGCTGCCCGACACCGAGCGTGCCGAGCGGCTCGAATGGCTGTTCGGGCTGTTTCCGATCCTCAAGTCGAGGCAGCCGCAGCTGGCGCGCACGCTGTCCGGCGGCGAGCAGCAGATGCTGGCGATCGCGCGCGCGCTGATGATGAAGCCGAAGCTCCTGATCCTCGACGAGCCGACGCTCGGACTTGCGCCGGTCATCCTGGAGACCTTGTCGAAGGCGCTCGATCGACTGCGCGAGACCACCAAGATCACGGTGCTGCTCGGCGAACAGAACGTCACCTTCGCGCTCCCGCACGCCGACCGCGTCTACGTGCTGGATCATGCCAAGATCGTCTGGGAAGGTCCGCCTGAACGCTTCGAGGCGGAGGCTGCGGCGAACTATCTCTGAGGGACAGGAGCAGGGGTGCCCAGCTCCCTGCCCGGATCTCATGAGTTCGGAGCTACGGGAAACGGGGCGGGCGCGCCTGGGGCGGCCGGGGCGCGAGGCGCGCCGCGGCGCCGACGGTCGTCGGCTCGGTCTTCGCTGCGCGGAACGCGCGCGCGAGCTGGTCCTGGCTCGCCTGCAGCTGTTCGATCGCCCTGGCGTGATCGCGGTTGGCCTGCTCCTGGCTGGCCTTGAGCTCCTGAAACCCGCTCTGCAGTTCGGCGACATCATGCGCGATCTTCTCGATCAGCGGCGCGACGTCCCGGTCGGGAGCGGGCGGCATGTCATGCTCCGGCGTTGCCTCCGCCATCGCGGAGGATGGATCGCTGGAGCGCGTTGATACTGATGCTGATGATGTCTCGGGTGTCGGCGAAACGGATGGTGATGGCGAGGAAGGGGCCGTCTCGGCCGCGCTCGATCCGCTCGCCGCCGTCTCCGGTGACCCGGCCGGATTCGCCGTCTGAGCGTTCTCACGCCGGATGGATTGAACCGCCGCTTCGATCCGGTCGGTGACGGAGGTGATGGTCTCGGTATGGTCCCGCGCCAGGGTGACGGCAGCGCCGACGAGCCCGGCTGACGCTATCAGCGTGATCATCGCCCGCAATACGGGCCGGCGCCGGGCCGGAGGAGGCGTTTCCACGGGCTCGCTGCCTGCAGCGGGGTCGGCAGCCTCGACTGCATCAGCGGCGGCCTGGGCCTCGATGGCGGCGATCCGCTGGTCGATACGTGCGCGCACCTCGGCCAGCACCCGCTGATAGATCTCCTCGCAGATATCGTCGTCGGGCGGCAGCGCGACATCACCCGGATCAACTTCCTTCGGCGTCGACTGAACTGGCATGTCTTCGGGTCCCATTCGCGATACGCCCGTGCCCAATCCTGAAGGATGCGCTTTTGACCTCTGGGCTTTGACCAAACGAAGACTGCGGGGTGACAAGGCGGGGGCGATTTCGCACAGGCGCCGACGTGCGCTGGGCGGGCCGTTGTGCGGCTTCTCACGTCAGGAGCCACCCATAGCCAATTCGCATAAGGTATATTATGGAATATTTATATGATTAGGGAATTCATAGACTTGCGGCCAACACCTCAAACTCTGCCGTAGCACCGAGCCTGCAGCCCGCGTCGCGAGCACGACCATCGCCGCTCGCCATTGGCGCCTGAAACCCGCGCCAAGGCGCCCGCAGCGAACGCCGCATATTGCTGCTGCGGCTCATCGCTGCAATAAGCGCTGATGACGCTGCTGACGTCGCGGGATTCGGACCGCGCCATCATGCGGCGACTGGATGCAACAAGAAGAAGCTTCTCAGGGAGAAACGAGCATGAGCCTGTCACGACGCGCGCTGCTGAAGGCCTCCGCAGCGTCAGCCGTACTGGGTGGGATCGCGGCGCCGCATGTGGCGCGCGCCCAGAGCGCCGAATTCACCTACAAGTACGCCAACAACCTGCCCGACACCCATCCGCTCAACGTTCGTGCCAAGGAGATGGCGGCGGCGATCAAGGCCGAGACCAACGGCAAGTTCGACTTGCAGATCTTCCCGAACAACCAGCTCGGATCCGACACGGACATGCTGAGCCAGATCCGCTCCGGCGGCGTCGAGTTCTTCACGCTGTCCGGGCTGATCCTGGCGACCCTGGTGCCGGCGGCCTCGATCAACGGCATCGGCTTCGCGTTCCCAGACTACGACACGGTCTGGAAGGCCATGGACGGCGATCTCGGCGCTTACGTGCGCGGCCAGATCAACAAGGCCGGCCTGGTGGTCATGGACAAGATCTGGGACAACGGCTTCCGCCAGACGACGTCGTCGACCAAGCCGATCAATGGGCCCGACGACCTCAAGGGCTTCAAGATCCGCGTGCCGGTGTCGCCGCTGTGGACCTCGATGTTCAAGGCATTCGAGGCGGCGCCCGCCTCGATCAATTTCAGCGAGGTCTATTCGGCGCTGCAGACCAAGGTCGTCGAGGGCCAGGAAAACCCGCTGGCGATCATCTCGACCGCCAAGCTCTACGAGGTGCAGAAATACTGCTCGCTGACCAACCACATGTGGGACGGCTTCTGGTTCCTGGCGAACCGCCGCGCCTGGGAGGCCGTGCCGGCCGACATGCGAGCCATCGTTGCCAAGCACATCAATGCGGCCGCCGTGAAGGAGCGTGAGGACGTCGCCAAGCTCAATGCCGGCCTGCAGCAGGAGCTCGCGTCGAAAGGCTTGACGTTCAATCAGCCCAACGTCGCGCCGTTCCGCGACAAGCTGCGCTCCGCCGGCTTCTATGCCGAGTGGAAGGGCAAATACGGCGATGAAGCCTGGGCGCTCTTGGAAAAGGCCGTCGGCAAGCTGTCCTGACGGGTTGATGGCTGAAGGCGCGTTCGGGTGACGTCATGGCGCATGCCGAGTTCACGGAAATCGCGATCAGCGAGGTGGTCATCGAGACCCCTCGCCGCCGGTCCTGGCTCGATGGCTTGGATGCCTTGCTGGGTCTCCTGGTCGAGATCCCAACCGCGCTGCTGGTCGTGGCCGAGATCGTCATCCTGTTCGCGGGCGTCGTGGCGCGCTACGGCCTGCACCGGCCGCTGATCTGGTCGGACGAGCTGGCTTCGATCCTGTTCCTGTGGCTCGCGATGCTCGGCGCCGCGGTGGCGTTCCGCCGCGGCGAGCACATGCGGATGACGGCAATGGTGGCGCGCGCCAGCCCCGGCTTGCGCGCCTATCTCGATCTGGTCGCCACTGCCGCGGCGCTAGCGTTCCTTGTCATGATCGCCTGGCCGTCCTGGGAGTACGCCTACGAGGAAAGCTTCATCACGACGCCGGCGCTGCAGATCGAAAACATCTGGCGCGCCGCCGCGCTGCCGGTCGGCATCGGACTGATGGCGCTGTTCGCCCTCATCCGTCTCGCCCGCGCGGCCAGCCTCAAGATGATGCTGCTGGCTGTCGTCTCTATCGCAGCCATCATCGCGCTGTTCTGGGTGGCGCAGCCGCTGCTGAAGCCGCTCGGCAACATCAACCTCGTGATCTTCTTCGTCGGCGTGGTCGGCTTGTGCGTCTTCGCCGGCGTGCCGATCGCGTTCGCCTTCGGGCTCGCGATCTTCGGCTATCTGGCGCTGACGACGCGCACGCCGCTGATGGTGCTGGTCGGGCGCATGGACGAGGGCATGAGCCATCTCATCCTGCTGTCGGTGCCGCTGTTCGTCTTTCTCGGATTGCTGATCGAGATGACCGGCATGGCCCGCGCCATGGTCGCGTTCCTGGCGAGCCTCTTGGGTCACGTCCGCGGCGGGCTGCATTACGTGCTGGTCGGCGCGATGTATCTCGTCTCGGGCATTTCCGGCGCCAAGGCGGCCGACATGGCCGCGGTCGCGCCCGTGCTGTTTCCGGAGATGAAGGCGCGCGGCGCCCGTCCCGGCGATCTCGTCGCCCTGCTCGCCGCCACCGGCGCGCAGACCGAGACCATTCCGCCGAGCCTGGTTCTGATCACGATCGGCTCCGTCACCGGCGTGTCGATCGCGGCGCTGTTCACCGGCGGCCTGCTGCCGGGCGTCGTGCTCGCAATCACGCTGTGCGCGCTGGTGTGGTGGCGCTACCGCAACGAGGACATGAGCGGCGTCCGCCGCGCGACGGGAGCCGAGATCAGCAAGGCCTTCATCGTCTCGCTCCCTGCCCTGGCCCTGCCCTTCGTGATCCGCGCTGCCGTCGTCGAGGGCGTCGCGACGGCGACGGAGGTCTCTACCATCGGCATCGTCTATGGCGTGCTGGCGGGCCTGCTGGTCTATCGCCGCTTCGACTGGCGCCGCCTGATGCCGATGCTGATTGAGACGGCCGCTCTCTCCGGCGCCATCCTGCTGATCATCGGGACTGCGACCGGCATGGCCTGGGGCCTGACGCAGTCCGGCTTCTCGCGCGCGCTGGCGGCGGCCATGACCGGGCTGCCGGGCGGCCCGGCGACGTTCATCGCGGTCTCGATCGTCGCCTTCACGATCCTGGGCAGCGTGCTCGAGGGCATTCCGGCGATCGTGCTGTTCGGCCCGCTGCTGTTTCCGATCGCGCGTGCCGTCGGCGTGCACGAGGTGCATTATGCCATGGTGATCATCCTGGCGATGGGAATTGGCCTGTTCGCACCGCCGTTCGGAGTCGGATATTACGCCGCCTGCGCGATCGGCCGGGTCGATCCCGCCGAGGGCATCCGTCCGATCTGGGGCTACCTGCTGGCGCTTCTCATCGGCCTCATCATCGTTGCGATTTTTCCGTGGATTTCGATCGGGTTCCTGTAAACTCTTCAGATGACGAGGGAGGGTGGTGATGAGCACGAACCAGTATCAGCTCGGTCTGGACAAGACGCCGGCCAACTACGTGCCGCTGACCCCGCTCAGCTTCCTGGCCCGCAGCGCGGCCGTCTATCCCGACCACGTCAGCACGGTCTATGAAGGCCGCAGCTTCACCTGGCGCCAGACCTATGACCGCTGCCGGCGCTTCGCGTCGTACCTCGAGGGCCGCGGCATCGGCGTTGGCGACACGGTGGCGGCGATGCTGCCGAACATCCCGGCGATGAACGAGGTCCATTTCGCCGTGCCGATGGCCGGCGCCGTGCTCAACACGCTCAACATCCGCCTCGATGCGGCGGCGATCGCGTTCCAGCTCGATCACGGGCAGGCGAAGATCATCCTGGTCGATCCGGAATTCTCAGGTGTGATCAGCGAAGCGCTGAAGCTGATGAGCGGCGCAAAGCCGTTCGTGATCGACGTCGACGACGCCTCCTATGCCGGCGGCAGCCGCATCGGCGAGATCGAGTACGAAGCCGCCGTCGCCTCGGGCGATCCGCTGTTCGAGCCGCGCCGTCCGGCGGACGAATGGGACGCGATCGCGATGAGCTACACCTCGGGCACCACAGGCAATCCCAAGGGCGTCGTCACCCATCACCGCGGTGCCTATCTGAACGCCGTCAGCAACATTCTCGCCGGCGGGCTCGGCCAGCATCCGGTCTATCTGTGGACGCTGCCGATGTTCCACTGCAACGGCTGGTGCTTCCCCTGGACCATGGCGGCGGCGGCCGGCGTCAATGTCTGCCTGCGCAAGGTGGAGCCGACGAAGATATTCGAGCTGATCAAGACCCACGGCGTCACCCACATGTGCGGCGCGCCGATCGTCTACAACGTGCTGATCAATGCGCCCGACGCGCCCAAGGGCAAGCGCGACAAGCCGGTGGTGGGGCTGATCGCGGGCGCCGCGCCGCCGGTCGCGGTGCTCGAAGGTGCCGAGAGCATCGGCATCAAGCTGACGCATGTCTACGGCCTGACCGAGGTCTACGGCCCCGCCTCGGTCTGCGCCGAGCAGCCCGGCTGGGACGACCTGCCCGCGCCCGAGCGCGCGCGGCTGAAGCGGCGCCAGGGCGTGCCCTATCCGTTGCAGGAAGCCGTCACCGTGCTCAATCCGGAGACGATGCAGGAGGTGCCGCGCGATGGCGAGACCATCGGCGAGGTCATGTTCCGCGGCAACATCGTCATGAAGGGCTATCTCAAGAACGAGAAGGCGACGCAGGAAGCTTTCGCCGGCGGCTGGTTTCACACCGGCGATCTCGGCGTGCTCGACGAGCACGGCTACGTCATCATCAAGGACCGCTCCAAGGACATCATCATCTCCGGCGGCGAGAACATCTCCTCCGTCGAGGTCGAGGACATCCTCTACAAGCACCCCGCCGTGCTGTTCGCCGCCGTCGTCGCCAAGCCCGATCCGAAATGGGGCGAAGTGCCCTGCGCCTTCGTCGAGCTGAAGGTTGGCGCCGAGGCGACCGAAGCCGAGATCATCGCCTATTGCCGCAGCCACATGTCCGGCTTCAAGACGCCCAAGGTCGTGGTGTTCGGCCCGATCCCGAAGACGTCGACGGGCAAGATCCAGAAATTCCTGCTGCGCAATCAGATCGACTCGGCCAAGGCGATCTCGGCGTAAGCCAAGGACATGCGCATGATCGAGGCGCGCGCGTGCGCCTCGCTCATGCGGTCTCCGGCATGGTGGTGTCTTCGTTGCCTCTGCGATACTCGAGAATGTCACCGGGCTGGCAGCGCAGCACCTCACAGATCCGCGCAAGGGTGTCGAAACGCACGCCCTTCACCCGGCCCGATTTCAAGAGCGAGACGTTCTGCTCGGTGATACCGATGCGTTCGGCGAGCTCCTTGGATCGCATCTTGCGGCGCGCCAGCATGACGTCGAGATTGACGATGATCGGCATCACGTCTCACACGATGCTGGCGTTCTCTTCGGCGATCCGGGTCGCCTCAGCCATGACCCAGGCGACGGCGAGCAGCACGCTGCCAACGATCAGCGCGATGTAGTCGTTGACCGAGAGCGCGATACCGAGTTGCCGGCTGCCAGGCGGATTGCTGATGGTGAAGGCGATCAGCAGGGCCGTCGACGACAGCGGACCAAGCAAGGCCTGCGCCAGGATTGTGACGGCGAAATCGCGCAAGCGGCGCGCTGTCGCCAGCGTGAAAACCATCCCTTCCGCAAAATCCAGGAACAGGGCTCTCACCCGCCACAACCCGTACAGCATCACGCCGACCGGGATCGCAGTCACCGCCGCGCCCAAAAGCACGCGATCCGGCGTGGTTTGCAGCTCCGCGCCAGCCGTGCCGAGGCGCGCCAGGAGCAGACCTCTCGTCCACTCCGGAATCAAAAAGACGAGACACGTCGCGGCGGCGATCAAGACGATGCCGAGCCCCGTGATCCAGGCCATTACCCGGGAGAAGTGGCGCAGGCGACGGGATTGATCCGCACGGTCCACCATGACGAGCCTCCTATTGACCAGTGAATAATTTATCGTATTACGATAATTTATGACTGTCAAACGAAGGCTCCTCCTCATGCCCATGCATCCCTTCCAGCGGCTCGTTCTGGCCATCGGACTAACGTTGAGCGCTGTTGGTTGTGGCCATATGCCGGTGACCTCAATGGTCAAGCTGGCCCGGGTCGATTTCCAGACCAGCGACCCCGCACAGCTGCGCGCGGCCGTGAGACTGCCCACGAGTCTGCGGCCGCTGCCAGGTGGCGTGGTGCTGAGGATTGCCGTGAAACGCGGGCGCGGCGCGGAACAGCAGCGGGACTTCGTGCTGCGGGAAATTCCGGATCCCCCGGCTCTGGCGCAGGAGGCCGGAGCCGGCACGCGCATCTACGCCTACCGCCTCGAGGAGGCCGACACGGCGCGTCTACAGTCTTTTCGCGCCGAGCTGATGGCGGAAAAGAACTCTGCCGGTGGCGGATCGATCACGATCTCGGTCGCGCCGAAGGCCTGCACCACCGTAGCGCTGCCGGCTGGCCCCATCAACTTCACGACCTATCTGAGGACATCGGAGACCATCGACTATGTTACGCTGGCACGTGACGTCGATCTGCGCTCGATTGCTCCTGATCAGGCCGTGGTCGATGGCATTCCGCGCTGCCCCACCTGAGCTCGCTACGCGTCTCGTGTCTTCTCCGCGTAATATTGCGGCGCCTCGCGGCGGTCGTACATGCCGTAGTCGCGGGTGACCTCGACGATACGGATGTTGTCGGCACCCGGCTCGGTGAGTAATTGTTTGCTCAGCGCAAGGCCGGTGGCCTCGTCCGGCAGCTCGACGAGATGCGCGAAGCGGCCCTCGCGATAGACGCTCGAGAAGCTCGCGACCGGCAGGTCGGTCACGCTGCCCAACTGCGGCCTCGCCGTCTCGACGGCCAGCACATACGTCGGCGCACGCCGCTTCGGATCATTGTAGGTGCCTCGCCGCTCCGGCTGCCAGGCCGCCTGCCCTGGCTTCACCTCGTGGACCAACTCGGCGATACGCAGGCGATAGTCCGAGAACACCTTGTCGCGGCCGAGGGTCTGGATGTCGTGATGATGGGCGTGGACGCGCCAGGCGGTCATGGCGCCCTCGTCCTGCCAGATCTGATAGGAGAGGATAAGATTGTCACGCGACAGGCTCCTGAAGCGGTCAAGGAACAGGCAGCCGCCGAGCGCATCGAGCTCGGGCCGCAGCGCCGCGGCGAGTTGCAGATATTGGTCGAGCCGACCTGGCTTGACCTCGACCTCGAAGAACAGCGACAGCATGGCAAGGCTGCTCCTTGTTAGTTCGCGAACATGATAGTCGCTGCGTAGGGTGGGCAAAGCGGCGCCGTTAGGCGCCGCGTGCCCACCGTCGGGCGGCGGACTCAAGAAGCAAGATGGTGGGCACGGCGCCATCGCAATCCCGCATGGGGAGAGAGCGCGGCCGCGCCTTTGCCCACCCTACGAATCCAGCTCCAGTCGCATGCCGTCATACGCCGGTACCACGCCATCGGGTAGGCTCTGGCGCAGCACCTCGTAGTCGAGATCGGCGGTCATGTTGGTGATGACGGCGCGCTTCGGCTTGAAGCGCTCGATCCAGGCCAGAGCGTCGTTGACCGAGAAATGGCTCGGATGCGAGGCAGGGCGCAGGCCGTCGACGATCCAGAGGTCGAGATCCTCCAGCGCGGCCCAGCTCTCCTCGGGGATGTCGTTGAGGTCCGGCGTGTAGGCGGCATCGCCGATGCGATAGCCGAGCGCGGGGATGTTGCCGTGCTGGACCAGGAACGCCGTCAGCTTCAGCTCGCCGCCCTTGCCTTCCACCGCCTGGGTCTCGCCCGCCTCGATCGCGTGCTGGGTCAGGATCGGCGGATAGTCGCTTCCCGGTGGCGAGATGAAGCAATAGGAGAACCGGTGCATGATGTCCTTGGCGGTCGACTGGTTCAGGTAGACCGGAATCCGCCGCCGCTGATGCATCACCACCGAACGCAGATCGTCGATGCCATGAGTCTGGTCGGCATGCTCGTGCGTGAGAAACACCGCGTCGATGTGATCGACTTGCGTATCGATCAACTGCTCGCGCAGATCCGGCGAGGTGTCGATGACCACGCGCGTCACGCCATGCGCTCCGCGGCGCTCAGCCAGAAGGGAGCAGCGCCTGCGGCGGTTCTTCGGGTTGTTGGGATCGCAGGCGCCCCACCCCAGCGCCGGGCGCGGCACGCCGGCCGAGGAGCCGCAGCCGAGAATGGTGAGCGTCAGCGTCATGCAGCCTCCTTTGGCCGCGGCACCTTCGAGAACAGCTTGAAGAAGGTCTCGGTGGTCTGGCGCGAGAACTCCTCGAGCGAGACGCCGCGCGCTTCTGCCAGCACCTTCGCGGTCTCGACGACGTAGGCGGGCTCGTTGCGCTTGCCGCGAAACTTGCCGGGCGCCAGATACGGCGCGTCGGTCTCGACCATGATGCGGTCGGCGGGCACCTCGGCGGCGAGCGCGCGCAATGCCTCGGACTTCTTGAACGTCACGATGCCCGTGAACGAGATGTGCAGTCCGAGATCGATCGCCTTCATCGCCAGCTCACGCCCGCCGGTGTAGCAATGCAGCACGGCCTTGAAAGGTCCGCGCGCCATTTCCTCGTCGAGGATGCGGCCGCACTGCTCGTCGGCCTCCCGGGTGTGGATCACCAGCGGCAGGCCGGTGGCGCGCGCCGCCGCGATGTGCGCGCGAAAACCGCGCTCCTGGGCGTCCTTAGAGCCGTGGTCGTAGAAATTGTCGAGTCCGGCCTCGCCGAGCGCGACCACCTTGGGATGGCGCGTCAGCGCGATCAGCTCCTCGGCCGGAATGCCGTCCTCCTCGTCCGCGTTGTGCGGATGGGTGCCAACCGAGCAGAAGACGTTGTCGAACCGCTCGGCGATGGCGAGCAGCTCAGGAAGCCGCCGCACCCGCGTCGAGATCGTCACCATGCGGCCAACGCCGGCGGCGGCGGCACGCGTGACGATGCCATCCAGATCCTCGGCGAAATCCGGAAAGTCCAGATGGCAATGGCTGTCGACCAGCATCACGCGGCCGTCGGCTCGATGTAGCGCGGGAACACCGCCTGGGGCGCCGGCAGCTGCGTGCCGGCCGCAATCCTGACCTCGCCGCCGAGCTGCGCGAAATTCCGTTCGTCCTCGGGGATGCCGAGGCTGTCGAGCAGCTTTGCCGAAGCTGCCGGCATGACCGGCTGGGTCAGGATCGCGACCTGACGGATCACCTCGGCGGTGACATAGAGCACCGTGTGCTGGCGCGGCGGATCGGTCTTCGCCAGTGCCCAGGGCGCCTCACCCGCGAAATAGCGGTTGGCCTCGGCCACGACCGACCAGACCGCATTGAGCCATTGGTGGATCTGCTGCGTCGCCATGGCTTTCCGTGCGGCGCCGATCATCGCGTCGGCCTCCGCCAGGATCGCCTTGTCGTTGGCCGAGAACTCGCCGGGCTCCGGCAGCTGGCCTCCGAGCTGCTTTGCGATCATCGACAGCGAGCGCTGCGCGAGGTTGCCGAGGTCGTTGGCGAGATCGGCGTTGATGCGCGCGACGATCGCCTCGTGATTGTAGTTGCCGTCCTGGCCGAACGGCACCTCGCGCAGGAAGAAGTAGCGGAGCTGGTCGACGCCATACTGGTCGGCGAGGTTGAACGGGTCGACGACGTTGCCGACCGATTTCGACATCTTCTCGCCCCTGTTGAACAGGAAGCCGTGCGCATAGACCCGCTTCGGCACCGGCACGCCGGCCGACATCAGGAACGCCGGCCAGTACACCGCATGGAAGCGGATGATGTCCTTGCCGATGACGTGCACGTCGGCCGGCCAGTATTTCCAGTTCGCATCGCTCTCGTCGGGAAAGCCGACGCCGGTGATGTAGTTGGTCAGCGCGTCGACCCACACATACATCACGTGCTCGTCGTCATGCGGCACCCGGACGCCCCAATCGAACGTCGTGCGCGAGATCGACAGGTCCTTCAGCCCGCCCTTGACGAAGCTGATGATCTCGTTGCGCCGCGCGTCCGGCCCGATGAAATCGGGCTGGCTGTCATACAGCGCCAGCAGCTTCCCCTGATAGGCCGACAGGCGGAAGAAATAGCTCTTCTCCTCGACCCATTCGACCGGCGTGCCCTGCGGTCCGCGGCGGACGTTGTCCTCGCCGACGACGGTCTCATCCTCGGCGTAATAGGCCTCGTCGCGTACCGAGTACCAACCCGCATAGCTGTCGGCATAGATGTCGCCATTCTCGCGCATGCGGTTCCAGATCGCCTGGACGGAGCGATGATGCGCGGGCTCGGTGGTGCGGATGAAGCGGTCGAACGAGACGTTCAGCCGCTCGTCCATGTCGCGGAAGCGGCCGGCGTTGCGGGTCGCCAGCTCCGATGGCGTCAGCCCCTCGTTCTGCGCGGTCTGCACCATCTTCAGCCCGTGCTCGTCGGTGCCGGTCAGGAAGTACACGTCCTTGCCGTCGAGCCGCGCAAAGCGCGCGATGGCGTCGGTCGCGATCGCCTCATAGGCGTGGCCGATATGAGGGTTGCCGTTGGGATAGGCGATCGCTGTCGTGACGTAGAAGGTGTTCTTGTCGACGGGAGCTGCGGCGACCTGCGCTACGACCTCGTCGATCTCGACGACCACGACGGCATCGACCTTCGGCTTGCGCGGTGCCTTCGGCTTCGCGGCGCGTGGCGGCTTCGGCGCTTCAACGATGGCCGGCGCGGCCTTCCTCGGTGCGGTCGGCTGCTTCGGAGCGGCGGGCTGCTTCGCTGCCGATGGCTTGTTCGTTGCTGCCGCGGGCTTGGGCGCGGTCTTCTTGACCGGCGGTGTGGCAGGCTTTGCCGCGGCCTTCTTGGCTGGCGCCTTCACAGCTTTCTTGACAGCTTTCTTGGCGGCGCTCGTCGCGGCTTTCTTGGCCGCGCTCGCCGCCGGGGCTTTGCTCTTGGCTTTCGCGGGCGCCGTCTTGGATTTGGCGGTCTTTTTCTTGGCGCCCTTGTCCTTCGCTGCCTTCGCTTTGGACGCGCTGGTCTTGCCCTTCGCGGGCGCCTTGGCGGCAGCCTTCTTCGCGGCGCTCTTGCCCGCGGGCTTGCCCTTCTTCACGGTGGTCTTGTTGGCCTTCGCCACGGCAAATTCCTCTTTGACGACGTCGGTCGACGGATTGATCCTGATGATCCCGGGATGATGGTCGGCGCGGTTACCGCGTGGCTTCGGCGAGCATCCCGAACACCGAGAAAACCAGCGGTTTTCGCTCCAGATTATAGGATTCGGTGTCGCGCGCGGCGCGGACGATCTTTTCCCATACCTCCGCCAGCCGTGCAAGGCGCGGCAGTTCCGCGTTGGGATCTGCGGCGCGCAGCCGCTCCGCCACCCAGCGCTCGATGCTGTCGAGGAAGCTTGCCAGCGCGACGCGGTCGCTGGTGCCGAGCGCATCGCCCAGGGCATGCAGCT
Organism: Bradyrhizobium sp. SZCCHNRI3043; assembly: GCF_032377735.1. Classification (NCBI taxonomy): domain Bacteria; kingdom Pseudomonadati; phylum Pseudomonadota; class Alphaproteobacteria; order Hyphomicrobiales; family Nitrobacteraceae; genus Bradyrhizobium; species Bradyrhizobium sp. SZCCHNRI3043. Next base: position 145,472 of record NZ_JAUHID010000005.1, on the reverse strand, counting down.
CGCCCGGGTCGATCCGGGGCAGGCTCGCGAGCAGCGCGGCGGTCCGGGTCTGCAGCTGCAGCCCGTCGCCGCCCAACAGCATCAGGGTCCGCGCGACGCTGCCCTCGGAAGCCCTGGCGGCCTCGCGCAGCGCCGGATCGGCTCCGTCCATTCCGGTGGCCTCGGCCGCGGCGCTGACGACGTCGTCGGTCGACAACGCCCGCAGCGCCAGCCGGCGGCAGCGCGATTTGATGGTGGCGAGCACCCGTGCCGGCGCGTGGCTGACCAGCAGGAACAGCGACTGCTGCGGCGGCTCCTCGAGGATCTTGAGGAGCGCGTTGGCCGCGTTGGGATTGAGTTCGTCGACGGTGTCGACGATGCACACCCGCCAGCCCTCGACCGCCGCCGTCGAGCCGAAGAACGAGATCGTCTCGCGGGTCTCGTCCACGGTGATGACGGTGCGCAGCACGCCCTTGTCGTTGGCCGAGCGCTCCAAGGTGAGCAGCCCGCCATGAGCCTCGGAGGCGATCAGGCGCGCGACGTGGTCCTCCGCATCGACGTACAACGAATCGGCAGCACGCACCTCGGCGGTGGTGGGATCGCGGTGGGCCAGCACGAAGCGCGCCATGCGGTAGGCCAAGGTGGCCTTGCCGATGCCTTGTGGGCCGCCGATCAGCCAGGCATGCGCCATCCGTCCGCTGCGGTAGGCGGAAAGCAGCGCCGCCTCGGCGTCGCGATGCCCGAACAAGGCGGTGGTTTCGCGTGGATGGCGGACCGCGATCTCCGGCTCGACCTTGCGTGCGCTCATGACGCCGCCGCCACTTCCGTGAACAGGCGCTCGCGCACGGCGTCCCAAACGAGCTGCGAGACGGTCTCCGCGCTCGCCGTCGCGTCGATCAGCACGCAGCGCCGGGGATCCTCGGCGGCGATCTTGTGAAAGGCCTCGCGCAGCCCCTTGTGGAACTTGATGTCTTCGCCTTCGAACCGGTCCGGGGTTCCGGCGCCGCGCCGCGCCCCGGCACGCTGCAGGCCGATCTCGACGGGAACATCGAGGATGAGGGTCAGATCCGGCTTGAGGTCGCCGATCGTCACCCGCTGCATCGCATTGAGCACGTCCGGCGCGACCTTGCCTTGGCTGCCCTGGTAGGCCCGGGTCGAATCGAAGAAGCGATCGCACAGCACCCAGCTGCCCTGGTTCAGGGCCGGCAGAATCACGTTGCGCACATGGTCGTCGCGCGCGGCCGCGAACAGCAGCGTCTCGGCCTCCGGGCCCAGCAGCCTGCCCATGCCCGACAGCACGAGGTGGCGCATGATCTCCGCGCCCGGTGAGCCCCCGGGCTCGCGGGTCAGGACCAGGCGCACACCCTCTTTCTGCAGATGGTCCGCCAGCATCTTGATCTGCGTCGATTTTCCGGCGCCCTCGCCGCCCTCGAAGGTGACGAATCGGCCGCGGCCAGGACCACGTTTCAAAGCTGCTTCCGCCATGTCTCTAGAGCTTCTCGGCCCCGGCGCGGAACATCCCGATCACGAGCTCGCTGACCCCATCGATCGCACGCCGCATCGTGGACCCCTTGCCCACCGCTTCCGCAGCATAGACAGGGGCCTCCATGGCGATATTGGGGCCGCGCCAAACCCTGACAACCCCGACCTTCTGCCGGGGCTCGACGGGAGCCCTGACCGGGCCACTGTAGACGATGCGGGCGATCAGCTTGTCGCCGCCGTTCTTCTGCACCATGACCTTGACCGGCACCGGGCTCGACAGCTTGACCGAGCGGCTCTCGCCGCCGAACACCTTGGCGTAGCCGATCGGCTGCTCCGCGGCGAACAGGGTGCGGGTCTCGAAATTGCGGAAGCCCCATTCCAGCATCTTCTTGGCCTCGGTGGCGCGGTCCTCGGAATCCTCCAGGCCATTGACGACCACGATCAGCCGCGTGCCGTTCTGCACGGCCGAGCCGACCATGCCGTAGCCGCCTTCCTTGGTGTAGCCGGTCTTGAGGCCGTCGGCGCCCTCCATCGCGTTCAGCAGCGGGTTGCGGTTCTGCTGCCGGATCTTGTTCCAGGTGAACTCCTTCTCGCCGAAGATCTTATAGAACTCCGGGAAATCCAGGATGATGTGCCGGGCGAGCATGGCAAGCTCACGAACCGTCATCTTGTTGCCGGGATCCGGCAGCCCGTTGGAATTGGCGAAGGTCGATTTGGTGAGGCCGAGCTCGCGCGCCCGCTTGGTCATGTAGTCGGCGGCGAAGATCTTCTCGTTGCCGGCCATGCCCTCGGCGAGCGCGATGCAGGCGTCGTTGCCGCTCTGGATGATGGCGCCGTGCAGGAGGTCGCTCACCGACACCTTGCTGTTGAGCGCGGCGAACATCGTCGAGGTGCCGGAGGGCGCTCCGCCCCGGCGCCAGGCATTCTCGCTGATGCGGTATTCGTCATTGAGCTTGATCGTGCCCTCCTTGACGGCGTTGAACACCACCTCGGCGGTCATCAGCTTCATCATGCTGGAGGGTGCGCGCAGCTCGTCCGCGTTCTTCTCGAACAGAACACTGCCGCTGTTGGCCTCGATCAGGATCGCGGTCGGCGCATCGCCGTCGAAGCCGCCATCCTCCTTGCGCGCGCCCTGGACGCTCTGGTTGGCAGCGAAAAGCGCACCGCTCCAGCCGACGGCAACCGCCACGGCCAAGGCGATGAGCGCACGCGTCGTCCGTCCGGACGTGAAACCGGCGCGACGCAGCGGTAAGGTCATGAAATCCATCGGCTAAGCTCTGGAGCGCACTGGGAATCTAGCAGCTGCGGGGGGCGCAAACAACTCGGCAATCCCGCGGATCAGACCGCTCTCCCGTGGATTTGCACGGCCTTTGGCGCGGTGCGATACGTCCTGGGCCGGCAATCAAAAGTCGGGCAATCAAGGGGGAAACGGTGTCATCGACGCGGATCATCAAGGCCAACGGAATCGAGCTGTTCGTGCGCGAACAGGGCGAAGGCCCGCTTGTCGTGCTGTGCCACGGCTGGCCCGAACTGTCATATTCGTGGCGGCACCAGATCCCTGCCCTTGCCGCTGCGGGCTATCGGGTCGTGGCGCCCGACATGCGCGGGTTCGGCCGCTCGCAGGCGCCTGACCACATCGGCGCCTACACCATCTTCGACACGGTCGGAGACGTGGTCGGACTGGTCGGGGCGCTCGGCGAGCGCCAGGCCGTCATCATCGGCCACGACTGGGGCGCGCCGGTCGCCTGGCATGCGGCGCTGTTCCGACCGGACCTGTTCAGGGCCGTTGCCGGACTGAGCGTGCCGCCGCCGTTCCGCGGCCGCAGCCGGCCGCTCGAGACGCTCCGCGCCGGCGGCATCGAGAATTTCTACTGGCAGTATTTTCAAACGCCCGGCGCGGCCGAGCTCGAGCGCGACGTGGCGCTGACGATGCGCACGATGCTGGCGCGCGGCTTCTCCGATCCGCAGTCGCTGTTCGTTGCACCGGACAAAGGCTTTCTCGGCGACGTGACGCCGGATCTCGCTCTGCCGGCGTGGCTGAGCGAGGCCGACCTCGCCGAGTTCGTCGCGGCCTATCGGTCCTCCGGCTTTCACGGCGGCCTGAACTGGTACCGCAACATCGATCGCAACTGGGAGCTCACCGCGCCGTGGCAGGACGCGCAGATCCGCCAGCCGGCGCTGTTCATCGCCGGCAGCGCGGACGCGGTCGTGACCGGGATCATCGGTGCGAAGCGCGTTCAGGAGATGGCGCGCGTGCTGCCGGATCTCCGGCGCAAGCTGATCATCGACGGCGCCGGCCACTGGATCCAGCAGGAATGCGCCGCCGAGGTGAATGCGGCGCTGATTGCGTTCCTGCGCGAGGTGGCTCCTGCTCGCTAGCACGCGAGCGACCGCTCCATCGTGCGATGCGACGCCGTCGCCTCGTCCGCGACGTCGCGGAAGCCAAGCCGGACGTAGAACCTTATCGCGTCCTCATTCGTCGTCGCGACCGCGAGCGAGAGCACCTCGGCGCCCTGTTCCCGTGCCGCCGTGGCGACCGCCTGCATGATCTCGCGTCCGACACCCGCGTTGCGCGCGCCCGGCAGCAGCGCGAGATCGACCACGTGCCATCTCTGCGCCGCGCGGTCGAGCAGCAGCCGCCCGACCGGCGCGCCGTCACGGAGGATAATCAGCGATTGCGCCGCAGGACACTGCGCCGCATGGCCCTCGACCTGTGCGCGAAATTGCTGCGCCAGCACGAGGTCGAGCATCGCAGGCGGCAAGCCGGCTGCGGCAAGTTGCGCGCCTTTCACGGATTTGAACAGATTGTGCAGGAACGGCTCGTCGGCGGCCTCGGCAAGCCGCAGCCGCAATCGGGCGTCGCGTGAGACTATCTCGGATTCGATCGTCGTCACGCCGACCGAGCTCACCGGTCAGGAGTTGTTGAACGACGGGTAGATGCCGGCATAGGCGATGCACCAGATCAGCGCCTGGGTCGGCTGCGTGTTGTCATGTGGAATGCCCTGCCCGGTCAACGTCATGGCGTTCGGTGCGAGCGTGGTGGTGCTCGGCAGCGGCACGAAACCATTGAAGATGGGATCGACGGCGGCCATGGTCCCGGCCGTTCCCGGACCAGGCGCCGCATTTGCGGCCGTCTTGCTCCCCAACTGCAGACCGTGGGTGTGCGCCGCCATCTCACTGGTGATCAGGCCGACCGTGCTGCTCCCGATCGATTCGCCGATCACGCGTGGCTGAAGGCCCGGACCGTCGCCTTGACTGTTGGTGATGCAGCCGCTGAGGTTGGGCAGTTGAAAATTGCTGGTCCCATTGCCGCCGAAGGCGGTGCCGATCAACGCGAACAGTGGCGTGAATCGCTGGATCGGCACCAACTGGCCGAAGCATGGCAGCCAAGCCTGGTTGAAGCCCTGAGCAGCAAAGGTAAACGGGAAGGCCTGGATTTCGCCGATATACGGGTCCGACACGTGGTCTCTCCTCAAATCCAGTGAAGCGTGAAATCTGCCGACGCGCGTAGGACGAGGCGCGATCAGCCCGATGACGGAAAGATGCCGGCGAAGCAGATGCAGTAGTTGCCCACGACCGTCGGCATGATGTTGTTGTGCGGCAAACTGTTGCCTGCAAGCGCGACGCCAGCCGCCATCGTCTCATACGGCGCGGCGTCTGCTGCCGGCGCGTACAGATTTCCCGCTGACGCCGTCGCCAGGTGAACGGTCGCACCCGGCGTCTGCGTTTCCGCCGTGACGGTCGACGACATCAGCGCGTGGCTATGCGCGGGCATCTCGTTCTCGATCAGGACGTGTCCGTCCTCTCCGGCGATCTCGCCGAGCACATAGAGCGGCAGAGCCGGTCCCTGCCCCTGGCCAATCGGCACCCGGCCGCGCAGATCGGGCGCATTGAAGGTCTGCACGCCATCGCCGCCATAGGTGGTGCCGATGATGGCATAGAGCGTATCGTATTGTGCGATCGCCAGGCTTTGTCCATTGCAGGCCAGCCAGCCATCCGGCACCCGTGGAAACCCGAACAGCCGGATTTCGCCGATAAAGGGGTCTGACATCGCCGAAGTCCCTTTCAAGTATCGACTGCAAATCAATGTCGGGAACGTGTCGCCTCTCACGAAGCGCAGTTCGGGAAAGCTCAATCATGGAAGCGGTTTGCTGGAGCTGAACGCTTCGCGGTCGAAGTCTCAGTCGCGAGACGGAAAGACGCCGTTGAGCGCAATCATGTAGTTGATGACCAGGTACGGCTGCATGTTGTTATGAGCTTGATTGCCGCCTTCGTTGAGGACATTCGTGCCCGGCGCCAGCGGCACCTCGCCGCTGCCTGCGGTCACGAAAATAGACTTTGGGCCGGCTGGCGGAATGGTGTTGGTGCCGAACAGATTGTTGGTCGCCGAAGCGCCTCGTCCGGCTCCCTGCGCTGTCGATGCCAAAACGATGTGGTTATGGCTTGGAAGCTGCTGTGCGTTCAGGGTCACCGAAACCGTGCCGCTGGTCATGCCGGCAGGAAAGGTGCCGCTGCCGCCGGTGGATCCGAGAATCGCACGGCCGCGCAAGTCGGGCAGCGCGAACGTCCTGACGCCGTCACCACCGTAGTAGGTCCCGAGCAATGAAAACAGCGCCTGATTGGTCGGGATTGCCAGGAGCGCGCCGTTGCACAGCGCCCACCCTCTCGGCACCGTCGTGCCGGCAAAGGGCATGATCTGACCCAGGATGGGCTGTAACGGCATGCTCCCCCCTCTTCCATCAGGCGATGGATCGCCTTGTCATTGAAGCGCGGAATATCGACGCGCGATGGGTCAAAAACGCAGTGCGCCACGACGCATATGCTCGCAAAGATTGTTAGTGGGCGGAACCGGCACAGTCAAGCCCGCACGCGCAGTCATCACGAGCAACAACTTCTGGCGGTGTCGCTCGCGCAGCGAGCGCCGCTCAGTCGGCTGCCACGCAACCGGCGCTGCTGCGGGAGGGCGCGGCGGGCCCAGGCGGTTCCACCACACACTGCCCTGTTGCCGAGCCGCAACTGACGGTCGAAAAGTGCTCGCGATGGCTGGGTTTTGCCGGGAACAATCGTCTGCCTGCTTGCTCGCCGCGCACCGTCACGGCCTAATGCACGCAAACGACCTAATACACACAATAACAGTCGAATTTTTTATCAAAGAATTTGCAGCGGCATCATCCAGCTCGAGGACGGGCCGCGAGGGGGCGTCGTGAATCTCACTGCCGGGATCTGGATGGTGGTCCGTGCCATGGGGTACGCATTCGCCCACGCTTTCGGCTTCTCGCTCGACAGACCGCCGGCACGCCCGTCCTCCCATGCGACAGCCTCTGCCTCCCGGCCCGGCAAAGCCGGCGCGCGGCGCTACGCCGTCGTCTCGGCAGTCGTGGGCCTCGTATCCTTTGCTGCAAGTGACGCCTGGGCTGCCAATTGCACGGCAGTGTCCGCATTGACGGTTTCGACGAGCATTCAGCTGAACTCGCAGATCACATTCAGCGTCAATGGCGCCACCGGTCCCGGCGCGACGCTCGTGCCGAAAACGGGCACACAATACAATCGAATCGCCAACAGCGGCCTGTACAATGCGTGCGGAACTGACACAAATACTGGTTTCCCGATTACAGGGGCCGGATCCGACACGTCCGCATCGATCGCTGGTTCGAATGGGGGCGTCTACACGATCACGCCGATAGAGACGATTGATCCCAATAACGGCAATGCCTACTACGTAACTTATAATCTGACGATGACGACGGCGCCGCCGACGACCTCCGACACGATCATTCTGAACTATTCGTCGACGACTGATGTTGGCACTGGCACGTTCGGCACCACCGATAGTGGCCTGACCATCTCGCTCTCGAACGTCACGCCCAGCCTCTCCGTCACCGCATTGTCACCGAGTTCCGGCCCGACCGCGGGCGGCAACTCGGTCATCATCACCGGCACCGGATTCACGGGGACCACCGGCGCCGGCGGCGTGAAGTTCGGTTCGAACAATGCGACGAGCTACGTGGTCAACTCCAACACCCAGATCACGGCGGTCGCGCCGGCCGGGTCGGCGGGCACCGTCAATGTGACGGTCACCAATGGCGCCCCATCCCAGGCGGCGCCGGCGAATCAATACACCTATGTGGCCGCGCCCACGGTATCGTCGATCGCGCCGACATCGGGCCCCGGCTCCGGCGGTACATCTGTCGTCATCACCGGCACCGGCTTCACCGGCGCGACCGCGGTCAATTTCGGCGCCACGTCTGCGACCGGATTCACGGTCAACTCGGCCACCCAGATCACCGCGACGTCGCCGGCCGGCACCGGCACCGTCGATGTGACCGTCACCACTGTGGGCGGAACATCGGCCACGTCTGCCGCCGATCAGTTCACCTACATTCCCGCACCGACCGTGACCTCGATCTCGCCGACCTCGGGCCCCGGCGCCGGCGGCACCACGGTGACCATCACCGGCACGAACTTCACCGGCGCCACGGCAGTGAATTTCGGCGCCACGCCGGCGACCGGCTTCACGGTCGACTCGGCGACCTCGATCACCGCGACCTCGCCAGCGGGAACGGGCACAGTCGACGTCCGCATCACGACCGCCGGTGGCACCTCGGCCACTTCGGCTGCCGACCAGTTCACCTACATCCCCGCACCGACCGTCACCTCGATCTCGCCGACCTCGGGGCCGGTGGCCGGCGGCACGACGGTCACCATCACCGGCACGAACTTCACCGGCGCCACCGCGGTCAATTTCGGCGCCACGCCTGCCACCGGCTTCACGGTCAATTCCGCCACCTCGATCACCGCGACCTCGCCCGCTGGGACCGGTACGGTCGATGTCCGGGTGACGATTCCGATAGGCGGCACCTCGGCGACCTCGGCGGCGGATCAATTCACCTATGCCGCCGTGCCGACCGTGACCTCGATCTCGCCGACCGCAGGTCCGACAACCGGTGGCACGTCAGTCACGATCACCGGCACCGGCTTCAGCGGGGCGACGGCGGTCAATTTCGGCGCGACGCCTGCAACCGGCTTCACGGTCAACTCGGCCACCCAGATCACGGCAACCTCACCGGCCGGCACCGGCACGGTCGACGTGACCGTCACGACCGCCGGTGGAACGTCGGCAACCAGTGCCGCTGACCAGTTCACCTATGTCGCAGCACCGACGGTGACCTCGATCTCTCCGACATCGGGCGCTGGTGCCGGCGGCACCTCGGTGACGATCACCGGCACCGGCTTCAGCGGCGCAACGGCAGTGAATTTCGGCGCCACGCCGGCGACCGGCTTCACAGTCAACTCGGCGACCTCGATCACCGCGACCTCGCCGGCCGGCACCGGCACCGTCGACGTGCGCGTCACCACTGCCGGCGGCACCTCGGCGACCTCTGCGGCCGACCAGTTCACCTACATCCCCGCACCGACCGTCACCTCGATCTCGCCGACGTCAGGCCCGGCGGCCGGCGGCACCACGGTGACCGTCACAGGCACGAACTTCACCGGCGCCACCGCTGTCAATTTCGGCGCGACGCCTGCGACCGGCTTCACCGTCAACTCGGCCACCTCGATCACCGCGACCTCGCCCGCTGGGACCGGCACCGTGGACGTCCGCGTCACCACCGCGGGCGGGACCTCGGCGACTTCGGCGGCCGACCAGTTCACCTATATCGGCCCGCCGACCGTGACCTCGCTTTCGCCGACATCCGGGCCTGTCGCCGGCGGCACCTCGGTGACCATCACCGGCACCAGTTTCACAGGGGCGACCGCGGTCAATTTCGGCGCCACACCGGCGACCGGCTTCACGGTCAATTCGGCCACCTCGATCACGGCGACCTCACCGGCGGGGACCGGCACCGTCGACGTCCGCGTGACCACCCCGAGCGGCACCTCGGCGACGTCGGCCGCCGATCAGTTCACCTACTCGCCGGTACCGACCGTGACGTCGATCGCGCCGACTGCCGGGCCGTTGGCGGGGGGCACGTCGGTGACCATTACGGGCACCGGCTTCACGGGCACCACAGCGGTGAATTTCGGTGCGACGCCGGCGACAGGCTTTACGGTCAACTCGGCCACCTCGATCACCGCGACCGCGCCCGCCGGCACCGGCACGATCGATGTGAGGGTGACCACCGCGGGCGGCACTTCGGCCACCTCTGCGGCCGATCAATTCACTTATACGACAGCTCCGACCGTCACCTCGGTCGCACCAACCTCCGGACCTGGGATCGGCGGCACCTCGGTCACCATCACCGGCACCGGCTTCACGGGGGCGACCGCGGTGAATTTCGGCGCCACCGCCGCGACCGGCTTCACGGTCAACTCGGCCACCTCGATCACCGCGACCTCGCCAGCGGGGACCGGTACGGTCGACGTCAGGGTCACCACCGCCGGCGGCACCTCGCCGACCTCGGCGGCTGACCAGTTCACCTATATCGGCGCGCCCACCGTGACATCGATCTCGCCGACGTCAGGCCCCGCGGCCGGCGGCGCCACGGTCACCATCACCGGCACCGGCCTCGCCGGCACCACCGGTGCGGGAGGCGTGAAGTTCGGCGCCGTCAATGCGGCGAGCTACACCGTCAATTCCGCGACCTCGATTACGGCCACCTCGCCCCCCGGCACCGGGGCGGTCGATGTGACTGTGACCAACAACGGGCAGACGTCCGCGACCTCAGTCGCGGACCGGTTCACCTATTTGTCGGCGACGACGCAGACAACCCTGAGCTCGTCGCAGAACCCGAGCCAGGGCGGTCAACCCGTGACGTTCACGGCAACGGTCACAGGGTCGGGTGGAACGCCGACGGGCACGGTGACGTTCAGCGACAACGGCACACCGATCGGAACAGCGACGCTGAGCGGCGGCGTTGCGGCCTTCACCACATCCGCGCTGGCGGTCGGCAGCCACACCATCATCGCAAGCTATACCGGCAGCCCAACCTTTGCGGCGAGCACCTCACCCGGCCTTGCGCAGACCGTGAACGTTCCGCTCGACAGCGTCAGGCTTCGCGCGTTGCAGCTCAACGTCACCAAGATGGTGGCGCAGAACTCAGGCCAGGCCATTTCCGGGGCGATCGACGATGCCATCGCTGATGGCTTCAACGATGGCGGCGCGTTCGTGACGCCCAGCAACGGCCGCATGCGCTTCAATTTCTCGGCTGACCCGCGGGACCAGGACGACGCCGCGGCGGTCCCGAGCTCGGCCAATTCGGGCAGCAGCGCCTTTACAGACCGTGGCGGAAACCCCGGCCCGGGCGGCAGATCCGCCCGTGGCCGGTCGCGCATCGACAATGCCTTCGCAGCGATCGACCAGCAGACGCCGGAGAAGGCGTTGCCAAAATGGCACGAGGACAAGCAGTGGCTGCTCTGGGCCGATGTGCGTGGCACCAACATCGACCGTTGGAGCACGACCAGCGCGTTCGGTGTCACTCAGGCAAGCCAAACCTCGCTCTACGGCCAGCAGATCAACGCGCTGATGGGGTTGACCTACAAGGCGACGCCGAATGTCCTGATCGGCGTGCTCGGCGGGTATGAGACCTTCAGCTATACCGAGCAGGATATCAACGGGAAGCTCAAGGGAGACGGCTGGACGGTTGGCGCCTATCTCGGCTGGAAGATCTTGCCGACACTCCGCTACGATGCGACGGTCGCCTATTCCGGCATTGGCTATAACGGCACGGCCGGGACGGCGCAGGGCAATTTCAACGGCGAGCGCTGGATGGCGTCGACGGGACTGACGGGCATGTACAAGGCCTATGGCTTCCTGCTCGAGCCCTCGGCCAAGGTCTACGCGCTGTGGGAGCACCAGAATGCCTATACCGATTCGCTCGGCACCCGGCAGGTCACCAATGACTTCGCCAGCGGCCGCGCCTCCGGTGGCCTGAGAGCCGCCTACCCGGTGGCCTGGTTCGACAGCGGCATCGTGCTGACGCCGTTCGTCGGTATGTATGGCGACTATTACTTCAACAAGGAGGATGCCGACACGCTCGCCAACGGCGGCACCGGTCTGGCCTCGACCCCGCTGCTGCAGGGCTGGTCGGCGCGCGCCACGGGCGGTCTCGGCATCAGGACTCAGGGCGGCGCCAGCGTCGGGCTCGGCGCCGAGTTGGGCGGCATCGGCAGCACCACCCGCGTCTGGACCTACTCGGCGAGAGCGCGCGTGCCGTTCTCGGCCCAATAAAGCTTTGCTGATCGCCGGAATCAAAACCGCCCCGGCATGGGGCGGTTCACGTGAACAAGCCGTGCTTGGCGGAGTTCAGTACAGGCCGCGGCCGCTCATGATGTCGCGCGCCTCGTTGGCGCCGTCGTTCGGCTCTGCCCTGCCCTGCGAGACGTAGCGGCCGTCCTGGTCGTAGGACACAGCGCGCGGGTTCTCGAGGTTGCGGCCCCGCGTCCTGCTGGACGCCGACATTTCCGAGGTCGCGCCGATCGAGGCGAGATCAGCCGAGCCGTTGCCGAGCGTATAGGGGCGCCCTTCGGGCAGCGGGATCTCGCCGCGAATCGGACGGCCTGTGCCCATCTCGGGCACGAACGGCCTGGCCGAGGCGACGCGCACCAGGGACGGTGCCGGCGCCGGGATGCCCGTGCGCAAGGTCGCCATCAACTGGACGTCGTCGGAGCCCTCCAGCGGGGCGCGGCCGACATACTCCACCCGCACCTTGGCGATACCGTTGCCCTTGAACTCGAGCAGATCGGCCGCCTTGTTGGAGACGTCGATCAGCCGGTTGCCGTGGTATGGCCCGCGATCATTGATGCGGACAATGAGCGATTTGCCGTTGGCGAGATTGGTGACGCGGGCGTAGCTCGGCAGCGGCAATGTCGGATGGGCGGCCGTCAGCGACGTCATGTCGAAGACCTCGCCATTGGCAGTCAGGCGGCCGTGAAAATCATCGCCATACCAGGACGCCATGCCCTCGGCGCGGTAGTTGGCGTCCTCTTCCGGGACGTAGGTCTTGCCGGCCACGGTGTAGGGCTTGCCGATGCGGTAGACGCCGCCGCCCTTCGGCACCGGCTCGCCGAATCCGACGACGCGCGGGCTCGACGACACGCCGTATTTCGGATCGACCTTGCTGGCGAACTTGTTGGACGAGGCGCAGTTCGCGACCATCAGGCAGGCGAGGACGGCGACGGCACTGCGCACCGCTCTCTCGACCGGATCTGTTTGACCAATCCCCATCGACCCCAATTACCAATGTGCCGGTCGCAGCTGGGCCATCCCATCAGCCCCGCGCGCCGCGCGCTTGTCCCCGCGAGTCGCGTCCCCCGCAACTCAACGCACAAGGATAACGCAACCCGAACACGGCGGAAATGGGGTAGGCCCCGCCGTGGTTAACCGGAGCTTTCCGGCGGTTGTGACGAGGACGATAGCCGCCTAAGCGTGCGCTCCGCTCCGCCTCCTCGTTGCGAGTGCACCTTTTTGGACACATATGTTGCGTGAAATCCTCACTTGAGAGTGTTCTCATTTCCCGGGACCTGAATCATTTTGACTGTGCAGGGCTGCACGTCGTTTGCTTCACGTGGGGCGCAACAGGGTGTGTTCGCTATGATCGAAGCAATGACGGCAGTGATGGGCTTGGTTGGCGCCGGGATCTTCCTTGCTCATGCGTTTGAAGGGGTCCGCTCGCGGGCCTGATTCCGGACGGATCGGACAGCCGACGTCATGGTCGGCTCTCGTCCGCTTCAATGATTTCGTCCGCTTCAAGAACGACACTTCAGGAGCATCCCTGAAGCCGGCAGTTTCGACCAACAGATCTTTCAGACCGCTCTTCGTCCGGTCCTCCGCTTCTTCCGATCGACGTGAGGTCGGACCGGCAGCCCAGCTGTAGAAGGTGGCCCATGCGATACCCATACCTACGACGTCAAGACGTTGGACGTCCGGACTTGCTTTCGAGCAGCTTTCTCGCCCTGGCAGCGCTGAGCACGGCAGTGTTGTGCTCGAGTCTGATGGTTTTCGCACTCCGCTAAGCCGCGGGCTTTGAGCTGATGCCGTTCGGGCAGGCGTGAATGCGCCGTTGACGAGCCGCAAGCCAGCACCCTAAACAAGGATCGCGTCGCTACCGCGCTGTCATGGCGCGGGTATCGCTGTTCCGGAGACGACGCCGGATGGAAGGGTGGCCGAGTGGTTTAAGGCACCGGTCTTGAAAACCGGCGTGCCCGCAAGGGTACCGTGGGTTCGAATCCCACCCCTTCCGCCAAGTCTCCTTCCACGTCCCCGAACTTGCCGCTGATCCGGGACCCGATGGATCGGCTGGCCGCGCACAACGCTGGCGAGCGCGCCCGCAGCCCCCCTGCTCAGAGCTGCGCGTCCGGTCAACGACCAGGGTGCGCGCCATGGCTTGCCTGCGGCGCGCGGTGGCCGTTCACGGCGCCGGCGGTCTCGGAGGGCACGCCGACCCGCTCCATCAGTTCGCGAACGTCGCGGATGCGGTTGTCGAGAAGGCCGTGCATCTCGCTGAGCGTCCAACGCAGCTCATCCAGCGCGCCCGGCGCCGCGTCGGGAAAATGCGAGAGATGATAGACCATCTCGTTGAGGACCTGCCGCAGCCCGTACAGGTCGTCATGGGCGAGCTTCTGGACATCGAGCTGGCCGAGCAACCGCTGCACGAAGCTGCGCCGATCGGGCGGCACATGGCGCAGATCGACGAACCGGTTGACGTGGAAGGCTCGCGGCGCCTCGGCACTGCCGGCCGCTTGGGCCAGCGCGAGGCGCACGTTGTCCGCGTTGAGATCCTCGGTATCGACGGAGAGCGTGTTCGGGAACAGGCTCTTGTAGCGTTCGATCAAGGCGTGGGTCTTGTCGTAGTACCAGCCGAACTTGTCGGCCAGCGACAGATCCATCCATTGCTGCCTCGACATCTCTCCGAAGTGGAAAGCGGTCGGACGCTTGCGACGCGCGGCCGGCGAATCGGCGTAGTAGAGGTGGTTCTGCGGCGACAGCTCGGCATTCTCCACCAGGCTTGCGATGCACGCCGCCCGGTCGCGCCGGCGCAGATGCACCAGCGTGACCTGATCGCCGAGGAGCTCGGCGATGATCGGCAGCACGGCCGCGTAGCCGTTGCCGACGACGCAAGCATGGGGGCAATCGAGGATCGTCTGACGAATCTGATCCGCGAAGCTGGGATCGTTGGTTTCCTTGAGCTGGCAGAACAGCTCATTGAACTCGCTCGACGCCCATTCGTGCACGGCCCTGTCGCCGTTGCCCTGGTTGTCGAACACCTCCTGCATCATCCGCGTCAGCGACGTCGTGCCGTCCCGGCCGGTGCCGACGCACAGCACCCGCAGCGTGGAAGGTGGAGAATTCCTCAGGGCCGCGTCGCGGCCATTGCCGGAGGGGCGCGTCGCTCCATTGTCCGAGACCACGGCCGGGCGCTTACGCGCCAGCCGGCGAAGCTCCGCGGACGCCGCCTCCCACTCCAGCCTGTAGCCGTCGCGCTCGTCGCGCAGGCGGCCCATGATCACGCCCCTCTCTTCGGTGATGCGCCTGTACCGCTCGGACTCATCCTTCGCAGCGACCAACTCCGCTTGCAGCGCATCGACGAAGCGTTTCACGTCCGCATCGAGGCGGCTTTCGGTGCTGGCGGTGCCAATCCCCAATCGGTTCTCGATCCACCGGCGCAGTCGCACTCTCGACAACAATAATCCTCCAAGACATCGAGCCGAACGGCCTGCTGATCGTCTGCCGCCCGATCGCTGCTGCGATTCAGCACGCCTGCGAAGGCCGCCCTGCCGGCTCCGGCTCTCCATGTAATACAATTGCAATGTACATCAAACCTGCATCGCAATTCGGTTGCAGAGGCAGCGATGGTGGCCGGCACGTTGCGCGAGCCGCGCCCGCTCGTGCCCGATAAATGTGCATGCCGCGGAGCCTGCTTTCTCCCGACCATGCCGTCAACGCGACCAATTGCCATTCTTAGGGTATTAATGTACCGTGACGCGGCGCGACCGCGATGGGTTATGCGTCACGGCATGCCGCAGGCGCCGCTGCTGCCAACGGCGCAGCCCCGACGACGCCAGCTCCGTTGAGCTAGTCCAGTCCGCGCTCGCGACTCAGGCGCACCATCTCGTCGATGAAGATCTGCTTCTGCTTGTCGCCGAGGCTGGTGAACAGCGGTTCGGACGTGTCGGCCACCGCGCGCTGGTCGGCGGCACGATCGACCAGGAACTGAGCCTCGTTGCGCATCTGCTCGACGATGTCATCCGGCGGATCGCGCTTCGACCGCGCGATGCGCAGCTCGAGTCGATCCGCGCCGTTGCGGCCGAGCGCGTGCATCGCGTCGGCGAACGGACCCCAGTTCTTCGCCTGCTCTTCCGTCAGGTTCAGCCCGGCCTTCAGACGCTCGATATTGCTGTCGCTGTTGGCGACGATCTGTTCGGCCGTGAGTTGCGGGACGCCCGGCTGCGTCAGCAGCGGCGTCGCCTTGGCGACCTTGCTCGTCTTCGTCGCCTTGGAAGGCTTCGCCTTCCTGCCCTCGGCCGGCGGTGCCTCGGGCTGCGTACTTTGCTGGCCGCCGTTGCCGGTGAACGCCCCGGTCACGCCGGTGACCACGCCGACGACACCGCCGATCGCGCCGCCGAGCACACCGCCGACCGGGCCCGCCGCCCTGTTGCCTTCGCGCGCGCCCTGCTCGACGCCCTTGAACAGGCCCT
Organism: Bradyrhizobium sp. SZCCHNRI3043; assembly: GCF_032377735.1. Taxonomy (NCBI): domain Bacteria; kingdom Pseudomonadati; phylum Pseudomonadota; class Alphaproteobacteria; order Hyphomicrobiales; family Nitrobacteraceae; genus Bradyrhizobium; species Bradyrhizobium sp. SZCCHNRI3043. Next base: position 129,377 of record NZ_JAUHID010000005.1, on the reverse strand, counting down.
GCGCGGCAGGCTGACGCGGCAGGCCCGCGAGGCCGATGAGGCCTATTGACACTCCTATTGCGATGCACCGGAAAGACCGGCGCCAAATGCCGGCGGGGCTCGTCATCATCAGTTCAGGCTCCGTGCAACACGTCCGACCGTCGCGCGCAGTCGCTGGTCGTGACGGCCATGATTCCAACGAATTCTATCGTTGCCGCAACGCGCAAGTCCATCGGCCGCATGCAGTGCGATGCATCGAACGCGTTCGGCTAGACTGATTCCTGCTCTGCTTCCTGCTCTGCCGGGACGCGCCTTGCACTGCAGCGCTCAGCGCTGCGATGCAATCAGTTACGAACCTGCGACGAATTGTGCCCGCCATTAGTTCAAGGATTCGCCTCACCTGCTTTCTCGACAGCCGCTCGCAATTCTGCTCTGATTGCACCCAAGCGAAATCCATGCGCGCATGACGCGACGCAACAACTAACAAATCGGATTCGCATTGACAGAATGCTTGGCTCACCAGGGAGGGAACGCCATGTCACGGAGGAAGCTGAACCGTCGACAATTCGTTGCTGCGACCGCTGCCACCTCGGCGGTCATGATTGCCACGCCCTATGTGCGCGGTGCCTACGCCGCCGGCAAGCTCTCGATAGGCTTCTGGGACCATTGGGTTCCGGGCGCCAACCAGGCCTCGACCGATCTCGTCAACGAGTGGGCCGCCAAGGAGAAGGTCGAGGTCCAGATCGACTACATCACCAGCCAGGGCAAGAAGATCGAGCTGACGATCGCCGCCGAGGGCGCCGCGAAGTCCGGCCACGATCTGATCGCTATGCCGACCTGGTGGCCGCATGCGCATGCCGAACTGCTGGAGCCGGTCAACGACATCATGGGGCCGATCATCCAGGAGAATGGCGAGGTCAACGGCACCGTCAAATATCTCGGACAGTCCGGCGGCAAATGGCTCGCCGTGCCGGCCTGCGTCGGCAGTCAGATCAAGGGCCCCTGCACCCGCATCGATCTCATGAAGAAGCATGCGGGCATCGACGTGCAGGAGCTGTATCCGGCCGGCTCTCCACCGAAGGCCGACAGCTGGACCACTGAGACCTTCCTGAAAGCGGCGGAGGCCTGCCAGAAGGCTGGCGTGCCGTTCGGCATCGGGCTCGGCGAAACCACCGATAGCGTAGACTCCGCCGGCGCGTTCTTCCAGGCGTATGGCGCCGAGCTGGTGAATGCCAAGGGCGATGTCACGGTGAAGACGGATGCCGTGCGCCAGGCGCTCGAGTTCTACAAGCGGCTGATCGCGGCACTGCCGCCGGATGTCGCCTCATGGGACGACGCATCGAACAACAAATGGCTGGTCTCGGGCAAGGGCGCGATGATCATGAATCCGCCGAGCGCCTGGGCGGTGGCCAAGCGCGACGCGCCGCAGATTGCCGAGCAGTGCTGGACCCACGGCTTCCCGGCCGGCCCCAAGGGCCGCTTCGCGCCGTTCCTGCCCTACTTCTGGAGCATCTGGTCGTTCTCCAAGAACAAGGAGGCCGCCAAGAGCCTGATCGTGCACCTGTCGAAGCCGCCATCGATCGAGAAGATGGTGGTGGCGAGCGGCGGCTACGATCTGCCGGCCTATCAGAAGCTGACGACGCTCAAGGTGTGGCAGGAGGAGGGCCCGCCGAAGGGGACGCTCTATCACTATCCCAACCCCTACAATCACCAGACGCTGTCGATCGCAGCCTCCCCTGCTCCGCCCAAGATCGCGCAGCAGATCTATGCACAGGCGACGATGACCAAGATGTGCCTGCGCTACGCCCAGGGCGAGAAGATGGAATCGACCCTCGCCTGGGCCGAAGGCGAGTGCGAAGGCTTCATGCGCAGCTGAGGCATGTTGAAGCAACGCCGGCGGTCCGCTTCAGCAGGCGGGCCGCCTCCTTTCACCTTGTCAGTGTTCCCCATCCAGTGAGGACCCCGCCGTCGCGGGGGACATCACGAGGAGCCCTTTTTCATGGTTGATGCCGCCATCGGTGAAAACGCCGTCGCCCGCCCTCGCGCGGCCCGCCGCAATGGTCTGCACAGGGCGTTGAAGCGGAAATCGACCGCCGCTTTCCTGATGACGCTGCCGCTGATCCTGCTGATCGTGCTCCTCGTCGTCTATCCCGCCTTGTATTCGGTGCATCTGGCGACGCTGAACAAGTCGATGCAGCGCTTCGTCGGCTTCGGCAATTTCGAGTTCCTGTTCAAGCGCGACACGTTCTGGCTGGTCGTCAAGCAGTCCTGCATCTTCGCGATCACCGCCGTCGTGTTCAAGGCGCTGATCGGCTTCATCGTCGCGCATTTCGTCCACAACATCCCCGCCAAGGGGCAGCGCAAATGGCGCGGCATGCTGCTGGTACCCTGGGTGATCCCGCCGGCGATGAGCACGCTGGCGTGGCTGTGGCTGTTCGACCCGTCCTACAGCGCCTTCAACTACACGCTCGCCTTCTTCGGCATCGGCCCGATCCCGTGGACCGGCGACGCCGCCTGGGCGCGATTCTCGGTGATCCTGGTCAACATCTGGTACGGCGCGCCGTTCTTCATGATCATGTACCTGGCATCGCTGAAATCGGTTCCCGAGCAGCTCTATGAAGCCGCGGCGATCGACGGCGCCAATTGGTGGCAGCGCATCTGGTACGTGACGCTGCCGATGATGCGCAACATCATCGCCATCACGACGCTGTTCTCGCTGATCGTGACGTTCGCCAATTTCGACATCGTCCGCATCCTCACCGCCGGCGGCCCGCTCGACAAGACGCACATCTTCGCGACCTGGGCGTTCCGCGTCGGCATCGAGGGCAGCGACATTCCGCTCGGCGCCAGCGTCTCGCTGTTCATGGTGCCGATCCTGGCGGTGGCCGCCATCTTCATCCTGCGCGACGTCAACAAGCGGGGGAACGAATCCTGATGAGCACCGTCACGATCGACAAGGCCGGCCCGACCCGCAATGTTAAATACGGCTCGATGAGCCGCGACCGCGCCTGGGCGTTGCGCTGGTCGTATTTCTTCCTGACGCTGTTCGCGATCTTCTCGCTGGTGCCGCCGCTCTACATGCTGATCACCTCGCTGAAGGGCAGCGCGGAGATCTCCGCGGCGACCAATCCGTGGTGGGTGTTCCACCCGACGCTGGAGAACTATCTCGAGCTGCTGACCTCGAACCAGTTCATGCGCTTCTTCTTCAACTCGGCCATGGTCTCGATCGTCGTCGTGGTCATCACCATGCTGATCAGCATCCCCGCGGCGTTCGCGCTGTCGCGGATGAAATTCTGGGGCTCGGCCACGCTCGCGACCGGCGTGTTCCTGACTTACCTGATTCCGGACAGCCTGCTGTTCATCCCGCTGTTCAAGATGTTCGCACTGATCGGCGACGTCACGGGCATCCAATTGATCAACCGCTGGTACGTGCTGCTGTTCATCTATCCGACGCTGACGGTGCCGTTCTGCACCTGGATCATGATCGGCTATTTCGCGTCGATCCCGAAGGAGCTCGACGAAGCCGCCATCATCGACGGCGCCTCCTGGCTACAGACGCTGACGCGGATCTTCATTCCCGTCGCCCTGCCCGGCCTGATCGCCGCGACGATCTTTGCCTTCACCGTCTCCTGGGCGCAGTTCCTGTATCCGCTGGTGTTCACGACCTCGACCGACCAACTGGTGCTGCCGGTCGGCATCGTCACGAGCCTGATCAAGGGCGACGTCTTCAACTGGGGACAGATCATGACCGGCGCGCTGCTTGGCGCGGCGCCGCCGCTGATCATCTACGCGTTCCTGATGGACTATTACATTGCCGGACTCACGGCCGGCGCGACCAAGGGCTGATGACGGGGGTTGACCACACATGGCTGAAGTGAGCTTGCGCAAGGTCGTGAAGCGTTATGACGACGTCGAGGCGGTCAGGGGCATCGATCTCGATATCGCCGACCACGAGTTCGTCGTGCTGGTCGGCCCGTCCGGCTGCGGCAAGTCGACGACATTGCGGATGATCGCAGGGCTCGAGGACATCTCCGACGGAGACATCACCATCGGCGGCGACGTCGTCAACGACGTCCCCCCGAAGGACCGCGACATCGCGATGGTGTTCCAGAACTACGCGCTCTACCCGCACATGACGGTGGCCGAGAACATGTCGTTCGGGCTGCGTCTGAAGCACTATCCGAAGGCCGAGATCAAGAGCCGCGTGGCGGAGGCCGCGCGCATGCTGGATATCGCCGACCTCGTCGACCGCAAGCCCAAGCAGCTCTCCGGCGGCCAGCGCCAGCGCGTGGCGATGGGCCGCGCGATCGTGCGCAATCCCAAGGTCTTCCTGTTCGACGAGCCGCTGTCAAACCTCGACGCCAAGCTGCGCGTGCAGATGCGCATCGAGATCAAGAAGGTGCACCAGAAGGTCCGCACCACGACGGTCTACGTCACCCACGACCAGGTCGAGGCGATGACCCTGGCCGACCGTGTCGTGGTCATGAACAAGGGCCGCATCGAGCAGATCGGCACGCCGAACGAGCTGTACCACAATCCAGCGACACGCTTCGTCGCCGGCTTCATCGGCTCGCCCGCGATGAACTTCGTGCCGTGCCGGCTCGAGGAGGCCAATGGCCGGCTCCACATCCGCCTCACCGACCGCATCGCCTTTCCGCTGCCGCCGGCGCGCGCCGCGCGCTATCAATCCGTGTCACGAAATGAGCCGCTGCTGCTCGGCATCAGGCCGGAGCACATCACCGAGACCAAGCCGCATGCGGAGCCTGGGATTGAGCCGTTCGAGGCGCTGCTCGACGTCACCGAGCCGATGGGCATGGAGACGCTGGTCTACTTCACCCTCAACGAGACGCCGGTCTGCGGGCGGGTGAACCCCAACGCCGGCGCGCGGGATGGCAGCCCTCTGCGCATGGCAATGGACCTCAACAACATGCACCTGCTAAACGAGGCGACCGGGCTCGTGATCTGACGAGCACAAGAAGCTTCAAGGGCAGGATATGACCACCAGGACGGCAACCAACAAGAACAAGATCCTCGTCACGGAATCCTTCTCGGCCAAGGGACGCGCGCTGCTCGCGGCGCGCGACGACGTCGAGATGATCGAGTTCCCCAACATGATCTCGGCCGCGGATTTCTCCGCGCTGCTCGCCTCGCATGCCCCCGTCCATGGCGTCGCCCTCGGTGCGACCCGGTTCGGCGAGCCGGAGCTCGTCGCTGCCGGCGACATGAAGGTCGTGACCCGGATCGGCGTCGGCTTCGACGCGGTCGACGTGCCGGCGCTGAGCCGCCACAAGGTGCCCTTAATGGTCGCGGGCACCGCGAATTCGCCGTCGGTCGCCGAGCAAGCGCTGTTCATGATGCTGACGCTGGCCAAGCGCGCCAACGAGATGCATGCGATGGTCAGGGACGGCACCTGGGGCGCGCGGCTCGGTGTGCTGCCGTTCGATCTGTACGGCAAGACCGTGCTGATCATCGGCTTCGGCCGCATCGGCACCCGCACCGCCAAGCGCTGCCTGGCGATGGAGATGCAGGTCCTGGTCTACGACCCCTACAAGCCGGCCGCCGACATCACCGCCGCCGGCTGCGAGCCGGTGACCGACCTCGACGCCGCGCTGCCGCGCGCCGATTTCGTCAGCATCCACTGCCCGAAGACGCCGGAGACCATCGGCCTGTTCAATGCCGCGCGTCTCAGGCTGATGAAGCCTTCCGCCTATCTGATCAACACCGCGCGCGGTGGCCTGATCGACGAGGCCGCGCTGTACGACGCGCTGGTGTCCGGCCGCCTCGCCGGCGCCGGGCTCGACGTGTTCGAGCAGGAGCCGCCGCCGGTCGGCCACGCGCTGCATGCGCTACCCAACGTGATCATGGCGCCGCACGTCGCCGGCGTTACCCGCGAGGCCGTCGACCGCATGAGCGAGCAGACCGCGCGCAACATCCTGAGTGTGCTCGACGGCGATCCGATTCGGCAGAACGTGATCAATCAGGACGTGCTCTGAGTCGCGGGCTGGCGCCGACTCGCGCTGATAGATCTGCTCAGTACGTGAATGGTCATGGCCGGGCTCCGTCCCGGCCATCCATTTTTGGAGAACGGGCCGGCTGAGTCGAGCGTCCTCCTGCACTCCTCGAGATCCTCATCCACCGCTTTGTTGCCCAAATTTGAACGCATTATTGCATCTCGCCCAGATTTCGCTACAACTATAGCTATTGGCGTCGGCGTTTGCGCGCGTCAGTAGGAACAGAGGCGATCATGAGTGTTGCGACGGAGCACGCGCTCGCAACGATAGCGAGCATCCTCGACAAGCCGGAGTCTGCGAAGCGTGACGACCGGGCGGCCGCGCCTGCTCCCAACTCTCCCGCCAAGAAAGCCGCAGGCACGGTGGTGTCGTTCGATCAGGCCGACGGCTACACCAAGATCGGGCCCGGCCCGATCTCTGCGATCCGCTTCCGCTGGACCGCGCGGCGCGGCGAAGACGGTTACTACGTCGACGAGACCGTCGGGCCGACCTCGATCGCCGTCAGCAGCGGCCCGATGACGGCCGAAGCCGCCATCGACATGGTCGACACCCGTGCGCACGAGGCGGCAGAGCGCTTCGAGGCGCTGAAGAACGAGATGACCGGCAAGGGTGCGTTTGCTCCGGTGGAACCCAGCCGAACCTAGCGCTCGGTCGCCTCGCATCGTTGAATGATGCGCGGCATTGCCTGGTGGACCTGCAGGCTCGACCGCCGGCGGCGGCCGTAAGCCGCTCCGAACGGTACGACAGCCGCCCCTGCCCCTCGTCCCGCGACACCGCTTCGTATAAGAAGAACCTCGTCCCACTCAAGCCGAGGTGTCGCATCATGGGGTTCTTCGATCGTCCGCTGTCCGTTCTGACTGGGCTCGTCCTCGTCTGCAGCCTTGCCGTCCCGGCGGCCGCCGAGCAGGCCTCGCGCCTCGACGAGGTCATGCAGCGCGGTAGCTTGCGGGTCGGCATGACCGGCGACTACAAGCCCTTCACCTATCTCGACAAGGCGACCGGCAAATTCTCCGGCTTCGACGTCGACATGGCCGAGTCGCTCGGCAAGGCGCTCGGCGTCAAGGTCGAGTTCGTGCCGACCAGTTGGCCGCAACTGATGAAGGATTTCGAGGCCGACAAGTTCGACGTCGCCATGGGCGGCGTGTCGATCACGCTCGACCGCCAGAAGAAGGGCTACTTCTCGACCGCGATCATGCGCGAGGGCAAGACGCCGATCGCTCGCTGCTCGGACACGTCGAAATACCAGACGCTGGCCGACATCGACAGACCCGGCACCCGCGTCGTCGTCAACCCCGGCGGCACCAACGAGCGCTTCGCCCGCGCCAACGTCAAGGCCGCCGACATCCGCGTCCACACCGACAACGTCACGATCTTCGAGGAGATCGCCAAGGGCGACGCCGACCTGATGATGACCGATGCCTCCGAGACGCGCTATCAGCAGAAGCTGCATCCCGGCGTGCTCTGCGCCATCCACCCGGAGAAGCCGTTCGACTTCTCCGAGAAGGCCTACTGGCTGCAGCGCGACATGGCGCTGAAGGCGTTCGTGGACCAGTGGCTCCACATCTCGACCGAGAACGGCAGCTATCAGGCCGTCTACAAGAATTGGTTTGATTGACGTCGGCATTTGCCCCGCGCGACTCCTGCCGGAACCATCGCTTCAAACCCGGCGCGCGCCGGAGTGGCAGGAATTCACGAGACCTTCGGTCGTCATGCCCGGCTCGCCCGGGCATTCACCCCGGCTTGCGGAATCTACCCCATGGGGGTATATCGGGGTCGATGACGTCGACCCTGGCAGCCATCGCGTCCGCGGTGGCGCAGTTTGACCCGTCTCAAGGACTGCCTCCAGAAGCGCAGTAGGGTATGCTGCGGCCAAGGCAAACTCGGATCCTGATGCGGCTTGTTCGGACCATCCTGGCGTTCGCGATCGCCCTCTCGCTGGCGATGCTGCCGATTGGCGCATCGACGGCGGCGGTCGCAATGTCGTCGAACGACATGCAGGCAAGCATGGCCATGGCCATGGGCGATGGCGCCGACATGTCGATGGACGAGTGCTGTCCTGACGACGTGAAGGGGACGAGTTCCCCGTCACACGGCGACAAATGTGGGATGGGTTTCTGCTGCGCCGGCGGAACGGTTGCGCTCGGCGATATCAGGACCATCGTCGTCGCTCCACTCGCCATCGCGGCGACCACGCTGGCGCTTCCCGCCGACCAGGTGGCCTCCCTCGATAGCGGCAGTCCTCCTTTCCGACCTCCTCGAGTCTGATCTCGTTACCGACGCGCGCATGCCTGCGCGCCGACCGCTGACGTGCGCGCCATCGGCGCCACGGCCGAGATCCATTCATGAGGACAGGACCATGCTTTCCAGACTTAGCATCGCGGCGTTCGCCGCCACCCTTTCGCTTGCCACATCAGCCGCCTTGGCAGGCGTGACTGACTACACGTTCGAGCCGGTCACTCCGGAGATGAAGAAGGGCGACGATGTCACGGTCGCCATTCGTCTGACCAACAAGCAGACCGGCAAGCCGGTCGCCGACGCGGTCATCTTCAAGACGCGCGTCAACATGGCCCCCGACGGGATGGCCGACATGGTGTCGGACGTGGCGCCGCTGCCGTCGAAGGAACCGGGCGTCTACGCCTTCAAGACCGACCTGCCGATGGCCGGGCGCTACCAGGTCACGCTCTCCGCCAAGGTGCAGGGCGAGCCTGAGACGGTCACCGGCAAGGTCATCGTCAAGGCGACGAAGTGAGCTCGCGGGGCGCTCCCGACGAGCGCCCCAGTCTCCCAACGGATAGCGCGCGCCCAGCGCGCCTCACGGTGATGCCATGAACACGTTGCGTCTGCTCGCGACCATTGCGGTCGGTGCTGGCCTCGGCTTGGGTGGGCTCGTATCCATCCAGACCACGCCTCCGTCGTTTCGCGCCCCTCTTGCCGCCGCCGCGGCGGATCGGATGCCGCTGTACTATCGCGACCCAAGCGGTGCCCCCGCTTGGTCGGCGACCCCCAGGAAGGACGATCGCGGGCGCGACTATCTGCCCGTCTATGACGACGATCAAGCGGGGCCGGAGCCGGCCAAGCCGAAGCAGCAGGCGGACTCCTCACGCAAGATTCTCTACTACCGCAATCCGATGGGCCTGCCGGACACGTCTCCCACTCCGAAGAAGGACCCGATGGGAATGGATTACGTTCCCGTCTACGACGGCGACGAGGCCGACGACGGCGTGGTGAAGCTGTCGCCCGGCAAGATCCAGCGCAGCGGCGTGAAGTCAACGCCGGTCGAGCGGCGCACGCTCCACGTCGCGGTGAAGGCGCCGGGCACCGTCCAGCTCGACGAGCGGCGCATCTCCGTGATCGCGATGCGCACCGAAAGCTTCGTGCAGAAGGTCGCCGACGTGACGACCGGCACGCGCGTCAGAGCAGGCCAGCCCCTGATGGAGATCTATAGCTCGGCGATCGCGGCGGCCGCCGCCGAATATCTCTCCACCATCAATTCCAACATCGTCGGCAGCAATGCCGCCTACGGCCGCGGCTCGCGCCAGCGGCTGACCAATCTGGACGTGCCGGAGCCGGTCATCGCGGCCATGGAGAAGTCGCACGTCGCCCCCGTGACGGTGCAATGGTCGGCGCCGCGCGACGGCATCGTGCTCGAGCGCAATGCGATCGAAGGCATGCGGGCCAATCCGGGCGACGTACTGTTCCGCATCGCCGACATCTCGCTGGTCTGGGCCCTGGTCGACGTCGCCGAACGCGACCTCGGCAGCATCGCGGTGGGTCAGCCCGTGATGATCCGGGCGCGCAGCTTCCCGGGGCGGACCTTCGCTGGCGCGATCGCGGTGATCTATCCCCAGGTGAACAAGGACACGCGGACGGCGCGGGTGCGGATCGAGCTCGCGAATCCGGACCTCGCGCTGCTGCCTGACATGTATGTCGATGCCGAGATCGAGACCGCAGCCCCGGCGCCGGTGCTGGCTGTGCCGGCGGATGCCGTGCTCGACACCGGCAGCCGCCAGGCGGTCCTGATCGACAAGGGCGACGGCCGCTACGAGCCGCGCGCCGTCAAGCTCGGCCGCCACGGCGCCGGCTATGTCGAGGTGCGGGACGGTCTGTCGGAGGGCGAGGCGGTCGTCACGTCAGCCAACTTCCTGATCGATGCCGAGAGCAACCTCAAGGCCGCGTTGAAGAGCTTTGCCGAAGCAGCTGAGCAGCAGCCCGCCAACGCCGATCACGCCGGGATGGGAGCGCACAAATGATCGCCCGCATCATCGCCTGGTCCGCGCGCAATCTCCTGCTGGTCCTGTTCGGCACCGGCTTCGCCGCAGCCGCCGGCTTCTACGCGCTCATTCATCTGCCGCTCGACGCGATCCCCGATCTGTCGGATACACAGGTCATCGTCTACACCGAATATCCCGGTCAGGCACCGCAGGTGATCGAGGATCAGGTCACCTATCCGCTGACCACGGCCATGCTCACGGTGCCGAAGTCGAAGGTCGTGCGCGGCTTCTCGTTCTTCGGCGTCTCGTTCGTCTACGTCATCTTCGAGGACGGCACCGACATCTATTGGGCACGCTCGCGCGTGATGGAATTCCTGAACAGCGCAGCGTCGCGGCTACCGGCGGGAATTGCACCCACGATCGGCCCCGACGCCACCGGCGTCGGCTGGGTCTATCAATACGCCGTCATGTCGAAGGAGCTGAACCTCGCCGACGCCCGCACGATCCAGGACTGGACCCTCAAATTCGCATTGGCCAAGGCCGAAGGTGTCGCCGAGGTCGCGAGCATCGGCGGCTTCGTCAAGCAGTACAACGTCGTTCTCGATCCGCAGCGGATGCGCGATCGCGGCGTCAGCACGCAGAAGATCCGCGATGCGATCCGTTCCAGCAATGCCGATGTCGGCGGCCGCACCGTCGAGCTCTCGGAGTTCGAATACGTCATCCGCGGCAAGGGCTACATCAAGAATATAAACGACCTCGGCAACATCGTGCTGAAGACGTCCGGCGGCACGCCGGTGCTGCTGCGCGACGTCGCAACCGTCGAGCTCGGTCCGGACGAGCGGCGCGGCATTGCTGAGCTCAACGGCGAGGGCGAAGTCGCCAGCGGCATCGTGCTGCAGCGCTTCGGCGTCAACGCGCTCGATGTCATCGAGAACGTCAAGAAGCGCTTGCACGAGATCGCGAGCAGTCTGCCAAAATCGGTCGAGATCGTTCCGGTCTACGACCGCTCGAACCTGATCTATGCCGCCATAGCCACGCTCAAGCACACCCTGCTCGAGGAGAGCATCGTCGTCGCCCTCGTCTGCGTCGTCTTCCTGCTGCACGTCCGCAGCGCCCTGGTCGCGATCCTGATGCTCCCGGTCGGCGTGCTCATGGCGTTCGGCGCGATGAAACTGCTTGGGCTCGGCTCGAACATCATGAGCCTGGGCGGCATCGCGATTGCGATCGGCGCCATGGTCGATGCCGCGATCGTCATGATCGAGAACGCCCACAAGCACCTCGAGCGGGCCAAGCCCGACCAATCGCGTGTTCAAATCCTGATCGACGCGGCCGCGGAGGTCGGCCCTGCCCTGTTCTTCAGCCTCCTGATCATCACCGTGTCGTTCATGCCGATCTTCACGCTGGAGTCGCAGGAAGGCCGGCTGTTCAGCCCGCTCGCCTTCACCAAGACGTTCTCGATGGCGGCGGCCGCGCTGCTGTCGGTCACGCTGGTGCCGGCGCTGATGGTGATCTTCGTGCGCGGCAGAATCATTCCCGAGCGCCGCAACGTCATCAACCGCTTGCTGATCTGGATCTACCGGCCCGTCATCAAGGGCGTGTTGCGGGCCAAGACGATCGTAATCCTTGCCGCGGTCGCGGTGCTCGCCATCTCCATCTGGCCGGCGCGCCAGCTCGGCACCGAGTTCATGCCCAGCTTGAACGAGGGCACGCTGCTCTATATGCCCACGACCCTGCCCGGCATCTCCGTGACCAAGGCCGCGGAGCTGATGCAGATGCAGGACCGCATCATCAAATCGTTCCCGGAGGTCGCTTCGGTCTACGGCAAGGCCGGGCGGGCGGCGACCGCAACCGATCCCGCGCCGATCGAGATGTTCGAGACGGTCGTCAACCTCACGCCGAGGGATCAATGGCGCCCTGGCGTCACGATCGACAGCCTGATCGCCGAGATGGACAAGGCGCTGCAATTCCCCGGCGTTTCCAACGCCTGGACGATGCCGATCAAGGCCCGCATCGACATGCTCTCGACCGGCATCCGCACGCCGATTGGCGTGAAGGTGATGGGCACTGATTTGACCGAGATCGATCGTCTGGCAAAGCAGATCGAACGGGTCATCAAGACCGTCCCCGGAACGTCCTCGGCCTATGCCGAGCGCGGCATCGGCGGCTACTACCTCGAGATCACACCCGACCGCGAGGCGCTCGCTCGTTACGGCCTGCTGGTCCAGGACGTCCAGGATACGATCGCGGCTGCGCTCGGCGGCCAGACGGTCACCACCACGGTGGAGGGCCGCCAGCGCTTCACGGTCAACATGAGGTATCCGCGCGATCTCCGCGACAATCCGAAGGCCATCGCCGACGATGTCCTGGTGCCGATGCCGGCCGGCGGCGCCGTGCCGCTCGGCGAGGTCGCCAGGATCGAGCCGGTCCGGGGACCCACCTCGATCCGGACCGAGAACGGACAGCTTGCAACTTACATCTATGTCGACATCCGCGATCGCGACATCGGCAGCTACGTCGCCGACGCACAGCGCGCCGTCACCGAGAACATCCAGTTTCCAGCCGGCACTTACGTGGTCTGGAGCGGCCAGTACGAATATCTGCAGCGGGCCGCTGCCCGCCTCAAGATCGTCGTCCCCGTGACGCTCTCCATCATCTTCCTGCTGCTCTATCTGAACTTCAGGGCCATGACGGAGACCCTGATCGTGATGCTGTCGCTGCCGTTCGCGCTGGTGGGCGGCATCTGGATGATGTGGTGGCTCGGCTTCAATCTATCGGTCGCCGTCGCGGTCGGCTTCATTGCACTCGCCGGCGTGGCCGCTGAGACCGGCGTCGTGATGCTGATCTATCTCGACCACGCGCTGGCCGAGATGAAAGCCAGGCGGGCCGCTGAGGGCGCGCCCTTGACCCGGCGCGATCTCCAGGACGCGATCATGGAGGGTGCCGTCGAGCGCGTCCGGCCGAAGATGATGACCGTGGTCGCCATCATGGCGGGTCTGCTTCCGATCATGTGGAGCAATGGTACGGGCTCAGAGATCATGCAGCGCATCGCCGTCCCCATGATCGGCGGCATGATCTCATCGACTCTGCTCACTCTGATCGTGATCCCCGCCATTTTCGGTCTGGTGAAAGGACGCGGCCTGTCATCCGGCAGCACAACGGCGCGCGGCGCCTCTGGCGATGGATCGGAACCGGTGGCAGAGGCGGCTTGAGCCGAAGCTTCGAGACGGAGGTTAGGTCATCGCCCTGCCGCTAGGCTCACTTGGACACGTCGACGGGACTTGCGGGTCGCGCGGTCGCGGTGGCACGCGAGAACAGCCGTCTTCCAATATGCTGCCTTGGGGGAGCTGCGCGACCTGCGTTGCGCCGACAGCGCCATTGCCTCCCCTCGTCTGGCGCAGGACACGTGCTTGCCTGGTGATTACGCCCATTGCGGCACCCTCGGCATAGGTCTGCTGCCAGCTCATCGCGGCCGCGGAATTGGTCGTGCTCTCATTCGACGGACGATGGACGCCGCGCTTGCCTTCGGCCTCACGCGCATCGAGCTGACCGTGCGCGAGGAGAACATGAATGCGATCGCCTTAAGGACGTCGGCTTCCGAGCCGAAGGGCTGCAACGCAACGCCGTCCGCATCGACGGCCGCTATGAGAACGTGATCTCGACGGCGTTCGTGGCAGCGTGAGTGTAGCATAGTGCGATGATTTCGCTGCTGTGGATGTCTCCGGAGAGCATAATCGCGGGGCTTATACAAGACGGCGGTCAGGGTCTCCATTGGGATACTGCGGATTCCGAGATGAGGCCGCAGCCGGAACCTGACATGGAATGTCCAGCAGGACGCAAAACGCAAAGTCCTGCAGTCATTTCAACGCGAAGACTCCTGTCCAGTCCTTGCGCTAAAAATATTCACCTTTCGTTTTTCCGGAAACTATGATTGACTGCCGCCATCCCACCTCAACGAGAGGGGCGTTGCGCGCGATCGTCACGACACGCGAGGTGGGGAGGCGATGGCCGCGTTTTGCCGCAGCGTGCTTGCACGCGGACGAACGGCACGGCGCGGACGTGAAATCGCAGCGTCCTGACACCCCGATGCTGGTGTCCAGCGCAGTGCGCGCAAGCGCATTGTCGCCATGGTGGCCAACAAGCCCCGCGCACCAGGGAGACTGCGTATAAGCGTTAAGACCGTCGCGCAGGGAATGCCGGATGTTCGGCTGATCCTGTGGTAACTGCCGCCTGCTTTTCTTGTTGCAGGCGGGCCATGGGTGAGGCCCTCACCCGGCATTCCCTGCGCCCTCTTCATTCAGAGGGGCGAACTGATGGATCCCTCGGACGCTGGTGCGTCGCGAGACGGCGATGTCATGTGTGGATCGCTCGCGCGACACATTCGGTGTCGTCCCGGCCTTGAGCCGGGACCCATACTCACAGGCCGTAGTTTGAGGCACAGCCGGAGATGCAGAGGACGACAACAGCACCGCCGGCGGCTATGGGTCCCGGCTCGAAGGCCGGGACGACAGCGGAATGTGGTGTTGGACCTCGGACCACCGCTACGCGGCGGCGGAAGACGAAACCGCCCTCACCCGTTCCGGTACGTGTAGCTGTAGCCGTTGATCGCCGGAGCACCGCCGAGATGGGCGTAGAGCACCTTCGATCCTTCCGGGAAGTAGCCCTTCTTGACCAGGTCGATCATGCCCTGCATCGACTTGCCCTCATAGACCGGGTCGGTGATCATCGCCTCGGTGCGGGCGGCGAGGCGGATGGCCTCGTTGGTCTCGGCGCTCGGCACGCCATAGGCCGGATAGGCGTAGTCATTCAGGATCACGATCTCGTCGTCGCGGACCTTGCGGCCGAGCTCGACGAGCTCGGCGGTGTTGTCGACGATCTGGCGCACCTGGGTGCGGGTCTGCTCCGGCGTGCCGGAGGCGTCGATGCCGATGACGCGGTCGGCGCGGCCGTCGGCGGCGAAGCCGACGATCATGCCGGCCTGGGTCGAGCCGGTCACGACGCAGACGATGATGTAGTCGAACTTGATGCCCATCTCGGCTTCCTGCGCCCTCACCTCCTCGGCGAAGCCGACATAGCCAAGGCCGCCGAACTTGTGCACGGAGGCGCCGGCCGGAATGCCGTAGGGCTTGCCGCCGGCATCCTTCACCGACTGGATCGCATCCTCCCAGCTCTTGCGGATGCCGATGTCGAATCCATCCGGCACGATTCGGCTGTCGGCGCCCATCAGGCGCGTCATCAGGATGTTGCCGACGCGGTCATAGACGGCGTCCTCGTGCGGCACCCAGCTCTCCTGGACGACGACGCACTTCATGCCGATCTTGGCCGCGGTCGCCGCCACCATGCGGGTGTGGTTCGACTGCACGCCGCCGATCGAGACCAGCGTGTCGGCATTCGACTCGATCGCGTCCGGCACGATGTATTCGAGCTTGCGCAGCTTGTTGCCGCCCATCGCGAGGCCGGAATTGCAGTCGTCGCGCTTGGCGTAGATCTGCACCTTGCCGCCGAGCGCCGCCGTGAGGCGCGGCAGATGCTCGATGGGCGTGGCGCCGAAGGTGAGCGGATACTTCTTGAACTTGTCGAGCCGAAGCACGGGATCTCTCCGTGGGTGGATGAAAAGGGTCGCCTCACCATACGAAAATCCCTCAGAAAGGTGCTCTCTTTATCGCCCCATGTTTTCGTGCTTACCTCCGCATTATCGCGATTTGACGATAGATACATCCGCAAATGACACGAAAATCGAAAGAAGCTTCCACCCCTGACCTGGACCGTGTCGACCGGCGCATTCTGCAATGGCTGCAGAAGGACGGCCGGATGACCAATGCCGAGCTCGCCGCCGCCGTCCACGTCAGCCCCGCCACCTGCCATCGCCGCACGCAGCGGCTATTCGACGACGGCTACATCACCGGTGTGCGCGCCCAGATCGCGCCCGAGAAGGTCGAGCGCAGCGCGCTGGTCCTGGTCGGGGTCGTGCTCGACCGTTCAACGCCGGAGAGCTTTCGCACCTTCGAGGCCGCGATCCGAAAGCTGAAATTCGTGCTCGACTGTCATCTCGTGGCCGGCGATTTCGACTTCTTCCTGAAGATCCGCGTCCGCGACATGCACGACTTCAATCGGATGCATGGCGACCAACTGATCTCGCTGCCCGGCGTGCGCCAGACGCGCACGTTCTTCGTGATGAAGGAGGTCGTCGACAATGCGCCGCTCGATTTCTGAGCAGGTGGCGCATTGAACCGGGGACGCCGCATCAGCGACTTAATTGCGCGTGAGCTCGCTCACATCAGCAACCGACATCGCGGAGACACGGATGAAGAGGCTGTTGGCTGTTGTGGCTTTGGTTCTGGCCAGCAGTGCCGCCGAGGCGCAGTACGTCATCGAATACGGCGGCAAGACGATCCGCATCGATCCCGACCGCGGCACCGTGCAGATCCCCGGGGTCTACGACAATACCGAGCAGAAGAAGACCAAGCGCACCAAGCGCGATCCGGATCCGGCGGCCAGGCCGCAGCCCGGCGCGGACAAGCCGGCCCAGGCGCCAGCCGAGGCGGCCGTTACGCCGGCCCCGCAGCCGCAGGTTCCGGCCGCCGCGGCCCCAGCCCCTGTTCCTCCCGCACCAGCTCCGACGGCAGCCGTACCGGCGACCCCGCCGGTTGCGCCTGCTCCCGTCCAATCAGCCGCGCCACCAGCGCCGCTGCCGCCTACGGCGGCCCCTGTCGCCAACGCCGCGGCACCGGTTGCGCCGCCACCCGCTGCGACGGCCGTTGTGGCACCTGCTGCGGCTCCGGCTCCTGCCGCCGCGCCGCCGCCACCGCGCCCAGCCCAGACGCCTGCCGTGACCACCGCAGCCGCGCCGCCCGCTGCGGCGCAGACCGCCGGTCGCGATCCCAACTCGCCGGTCGGCATCTGGTTGACCGAGGAGAAGGAGGGCCAGATCCGCATCGAGCCCTGCGGCACCAATCTCTGCGGCTACGCCGTGGATACGAAGACCAACCAGAACGGCGAGCAGATCCTGATCAACATGCGTCCGAGCGACAAGACGCAGGAAAAGAAGTGGACCGGCCGCATCTTCGATCCGAACAGCGGCAGCACCTACGACTCGACCATTGCGCTGAAGGGAATGGACAGTCTGCGCGTGCAGGGCTGCGCCTTCGGCGGCATGTTCTGCGGTGGCCAGACCTGGACGCGGGTGAACTGAGCGCCGCGCCTGCGGTCCACGCTCTTTCAAATGAAAAGCGCGCGGCCTTGCGACCGCGCGCTCGAACTGATCTCGGGTGCTGCTCAGCCTCAGCCGACCGGGGTGGCATATTCCTCGTCGGTGACGTGCTCCATCCACGTCACGTGCTCGCCATTGAGCGATTCATGCATCGCGACGTGGACCATGCCGGTGGTCGGCGCGGCGCCATGCCAATGCTTCTCGCCCGGCGGAATCCAGACGACGTCGCCGGCCTTGATCTCGCGCACCGGCCCGCCCTTGGCCTGCACGCGGCCGACGCCCTGGATGACATAGAGCGTCTGCCCGAGGGGATGGGTGTGCCAGGCCGTGCGAGCACCCGGCTCGAACGCGACACGCGCCGAGGCGACGCGAGCCGGAGCCTGTGGCGTGATGATCGGATCCTGCCAGACCGTGCCCGTAAAGCTTTCCGCCGCCGCGCGGCGGGTGGGGCGAGAGCCCGCGAGATAGACTTCGACCATTGTTCTACCTTTCCTGAATCTGTGCCGTCGATTGATCGGGGCCGTGAACTACTTCTTCGACGCGGAGTAACGCGCCTTGGTCTCTGCGTTCATCGGATAGAGACCCGGCAGCACCGCGCCCTTGTTCACCTCGTCGACGATCCAGGCCTCCATGCGTTCCTGCTCGGGGCCCTCGGCGAGCACGTGATCGAGCATCGCCTGCGGGATCAGCACCGCACCGTCCTGGTCGGCCACGACGACGTCGTTCGGGAACACGGCCACACCGCCGCAGCCGATCGCCTCGCCCCAACCGACGAAGGTCAGGCCGGCGACCGAGGGCGGAGCAGCGTAGCCGTCGCACCATACCGGAAGCCCGGTGCCGAGCACGCCTTCGAGGTCACGCACCACGCCGTCGGTGATCAGCGCGGTGACGCCGCGCTTGACCATGCGGGCACAGAGGATGTCGCCGAAGATGCCGGCGTCCTTGACGCCCATCGCATCGACCACGGCGATGCAGCCTTCGGGCATGGCCTCGATCGCGGTGCGGGTGGAGATCGGCGACGACCAGGATTCCGGCGTCGCCAGATCCTCGCGCGCCGGCACGAAGCGGAGCGTGAAGGCGGGACCGACCAGCCGCTTCTGTCCCGGGCGCAGCGGCTTGGCGCCGCGCAGCCAGACATTGCGCAACCCCTTCTTCAGCAAGACCGTCGTGATGGTCGCGGTTGTGACTTGAGACAGGGTGGCGATGGCTTCGGGGGTGAGGGACATCTTGAGACTGGCGCTCCAAACAGGCTGGCGGAAAAAGCAGGCGCATCTTGCGAGCGACGAAGGCGGCGTCAAGGGCATGCTCGGTGCGTCCAGCGCATGCGGGGCTTGCGCCCATCCGATAAAGTCTTCTTATCGCCGAGCATCCGATTAATTTATTGAATTTTCGAGACTTTTTGCCTTTGACCCAATTCCACTTGCGATCGAAACGAGCTAGATCAGGGACCATCAACGCGGATCACTTCGGACTCATGGCCGATCCCTTTCCACCTCCCCGCCTGCTGCCCAGCGGCGACAGCGCCGTCACCGTCGAGTTCAGCCGGACCATCGACGAGATCGCCAACCGCCGCGTCCTGGCGCTCGACCATGCAGTGGCAGCGGCCGGGATCGAGGGCATCACGGAGGCGGTGCCGACCTATCGTTCGCTGCTCGTGCATTATGATGCTGACGTCATCGACCACGACACGCTCGGGGCAAGGCTGTTGGCGCTGTCGGCCGGGTCGCTCGCGCCGGACAGCGAGGTCAGGCGCTGGCGGGTTCCTGTCTGCTATGGCGGAGAGAATGGCATCGACCTCGAGGATGTCGCGAAGGCGTTGAGTCTCACGCCGGACGAAGTCGTCGCGCGCCATATCGCCAGAACTTATCGCGTCGCAATGATCGGCTTTACCCCCGGCTGGTCCTATTTGTCCGGTCTCGATCCCACGCTGCAGATGTCGCGCCGCCAGAATCCGCGGCTCTCGACGCCGGCAGGCATCATCGCCATCGGCGGCATCCAGACCGGCATCCAATGCCTTGCGGGCCCCTGCGGCTGGCACCTGCTCGGCCGCACCGCGATGCGGACGTTTCAACTGCATCGCGACCCGACCTTCCTGCTCGAGCCCGGCGACGAGGTCAGCTTCTACGCAGTTGACGTGAAGACCTTCACCGAGCAGGAGCGCGCCGCCGAGGGCGGCGAGCTCATCGCCGAGCGGATCGCCGCATGAGCACGCTCGTCGTCTCACAGATCGGCCCGGCAAGCTCGGTCCAGGACGGCGGGCGTTTCGGCGCGCAGCGCTACGGGCTGACACCGTCCGGTGCAATGGACAAGCTGGCGCTGGCGGCAGCCAACAGCCTCGTCGGCAATGAGCCGATGGCGGCTGCGATCGAGATCGGCCCGTTCGGCGCGACCTTCACGGCGAAGGGCGGCGCGGTGCGCGTGGCGCTCGCGGGCGCGCAACGACCGGCGGATGTTGCCAAGCGGCAGGTCGAGATCAACACGTCGGTGACGCTGAACGACGGAGAGGAGCTCACGCTCGGCTTTGCTCGCGGCGGCTCCTTCACCTATCTCGCCGTCGAAGGCGGCATCGCCGGCGAACCGATGTTCAACAGTCTCTCGGTGAATGCACGCGCTGGACTTGGCAGTCCCTACCCGCGGCCGCTCCAGGCCGGCGACGTGTTCGGGGTCGCACCCGCTGGCGACGCGCCGGAACTGCGGATCGATCTGCCGAAAATTAGCGGCGCGATTCGAGTCGTCATGGGGCCGCAGGACGACGAGTTCAGCGACGAGATGAAAGCGCTGTTCCTCGGCAGCGACTGGATGGTCTCGGCGACCAGCGACCGCATGGGCTATCGGCTCGAGGGGCCGCAGATCCGCCACCTGCACGGTCACAACATCGTCTCGGACGGCACCGTGGACGGCAGCATCCAGGTGCCCGGCAATGGTTCGCCGATCGTGCTGATGTCGGACCGCGGCACCAGCGGCGGCTATCCGAAGATCGCGACCGTCATCACAGCCGATTTCGGCCGCCTGGCGCAGACGCCCGCCGGCACGCCGTTCCGCTTCAAGGCGGTGAGCATGGTCGAGGCACAGACCGAGCTGCGCCGCTATAAGGGCCTGTTGCGCAGCCTGCCCGGCCGCGTCACCGCGATCGCGAGCAGCGACTTCAACGTCGATGCGCTGCTCACGGCCAATGTGGCCGGTCATGCCGTCAGCGCAACCGACGCCACCACCTGGCCCGGAGTGACTCTCGATTAACCTGATCGCATCTCACGCTGCTTCGAACCCATCAACGAGCGGACCCTGACATGACCAGCACCGTCGATCTGAACTGCGACCTCGGAGAAGGCTTCGGCCCGTGGGAAATGGGCAATGACGTCGCGATGATCGAGCTGGCGACGTCTGTGAACGTCGCCTGCGGCTTTCATGCCGGTGACGCCGACATCATGCGGCGGACGGTCGAGATGGCGAAGGCCAAAGGCGTCAGCGTCGGCGCGCATCCCGGCTATCGCGATTTGCACGGTTTCGGCCGGCGTCCGGTGCCGGGGCTGAAATCCTCGGAGATCGAGAACCTCGTCGCCTATCAGATCGGCGCCCTGCAGGCGATCGCCACCGCGGCCGGTCACAAGGTCACGCACGTGAAGGCACACGGCGCGCTGTCCAATGTCGCCTGCGAGGACGACATGACGGCGAATGCGATCGCCAGAGCGATCAAGGCCGTCGATCCCAGCCTGATCTTCGTCGTGCTCGCCAACTCCAAGCTGGTGACCGCTGGCGAGAAGGCCAATCTGAGGATGGCTCACGAGGTGTTCGCCGACCGCGCCTATTGCGACGATGGACTGTTGGTGTCGCGCAGCAAGCCCGGCGCCGTGCTGCACGATCCCAAGGTCATCGCCGATCGCGTCGTGCGCATGGTTCTGGACGGCGCGGTGATTTCGGTGACTGGCAAGGTGATGAAGATGCGGACCGACACCGTTTGCATCCACGGCGATACAGCCGGCGCCGTCGAGATCGCACGCGAGGTCCGCAAGGCACTCGACGCGGCCGCCATCACGGTCGCGCCGTTCAAGAGGTGATGAGAATCAGAACGGATGCGTGAAAGACGTGCCTAGGGTGATCGCGGCAATCAGCGCCATCGCGCTGTAGAAGGCAACCAGCGCGACGGTTGCGCCGCGCTCGCGAATGGCGCGGGCCTGGGGCATCTGTCGCAGGGGCGTCGATATCGTCCGCATGGCCGGTCTCCTGAAGTTCCGGCCATGAGAAAAGCGTTCCCGCGGCCGGGTGCAAGGCAACCGGCGAAATAACGACAAGCCCCCTGTTTCGGGTCCGCTTGGAACCAAAAAATTCTCGATCGGTGTTCCGACCGAGAAATATTCTCCATCTGGTTCCGGCTCAGTAGACGTCGAGTTGGAACCGGCCCTTCTTCTTGAGGTCCGCAACGAAGCTGACGGCCTCATCCGTGGAGCGGGCACCAAACTGGGCGACGATGTCGACCAGGGCGCGCTCGACATCCTTGGCCATGCGCTTGGCGTCGCCGCAGATGTAGAGGTGGGCGCCGTCGGCGAGCCAGGTCCACACCTCACGGCCGACCTCGCGCATGCGGTCCTGGACGTAGAACTTCTTGTCGCCGTCGCGCGACCACGCCAGCGACAGCCGCGTCAAGAGGCCCGCGGTCTTCATGGCGTTGAGCTCGTCGGCGTAGAAGAAGTCGCAGTCGCTGCGCTGATGGCCGAAGAACAGCCAGTTCTTGCCCGGCGCGCCGGTCGCCCTGCGATCGAGCAGGAAGGCGCGGAACGGCGCAACGCCGGTGCCGGGGCCGACCATGATGATCGGCGTCTTGGGATCGGCCGGCAGCGCGAAGCCATGCGCCTTCTGCACATAGACGCGCAGCTTGTCGCCGGGATTAATCCGCTCGGCCAGGAAGGTCGAGGCAAGTCCCAGCCGCTTGCGCTTCCCGATGACGTAGCGGACGCAGTCGACCGTCAGCGACAACTTGCCGGGCATGGCATTGTGCGATGACGAGATCGAGTAGAGCCGCGGCTGCAGCGGCTCCAGCGCCTCGACGAAGGCTTCGGGATGCGGCCGGACACCGGAGAACTTCTGCAGCACCGCCATCACATCGAGCGTCGCCGCATCGCCATCGGGATCCTCACCCTGCGCCAGTTGCCGCGCCTTCTCGCGGGTCGCGCCGCCGGTGATGAAGGAGATCAGCTCGAACAGCGAATCCGGTGCCGGCGCCAGCGAGACATCCTCCAAGAGGCACTGCCGCAGCGGCTTTCCCTTCACCTCGGTCATGTGCGAGGCGCCGAGCAGCGCGATGATCTGGTCGACCAGGCCGAGATCATTCTTGGCGAAGATGCCGAAGGAATCGCCGACGACGTAGTCGAGCCCGCTCTCTCCCAGATCAAACTCGATGTGCCAGGTCTCTTTCTCCGAGCCCGGCTTGTTGAGCAGGCGCCGCG
Source organism: Bradyrhizobium sp. SZCCHNRI3043 (assembly GCF_032377735.1). NCBI lineage: Bacteria > Pseudomonadati > Pseudomonadota > Alphaproteobacteria > Hyphomicrobiales > Nitrobacteraceae > Bradyrhizobium > Bradyrhizobium sp. SZCCHNRI3043. The sequence continues at coordinate 106,528 of NZ_JAUHID010000005.1, read as the reverse complement.
ACAGGAACGTCGCCTCGACCGGATTGTCGCGCGAGCGGCCGGGCTCGCTGACGACGACGGAGACGGTGGCCGGCGCAGCAGCAGCGGGCTTGGCGGCCGCCGGAGCCGTGTCGATCTCCTCGTAAAGAGCCTTCAGCATCCGCGCGGTTTCTTTGCCACCGGGGACGCACAGATTCAGCCGCGCCTCGCTGCGACCGGCGATCGCATCCGAATAGTCGTTGCAATTGTAGCCACATTGGCCGCAGTCCTGCTGCGCCATGGCCGCCATCATGCGCCGGCGCAGCGGGCGACCCTCGGCCAGCTTCATGCGTTCGGCGATCGGCATGGTCTGATCGTGCCATGGCGCCTCGCCGTCATCACCGTCGCCTGCGGGCGCGAGCACAGCGCCGTTCTGCGCCGGCGACAATGCTGTCGAGCCGTCTAGACCGAGCGCTCCGGCCAGGAAGCCGTTGAGCCACGAGCGCTGCGCCTCGGAAAATGGCGCCGTCGGAGGAATGATATCGATGTTGGGCATGGGCGTGATCTGGTTCATGCTGACACCTGCGACGAGGTCTGGGCTTCGGCGAGATTGCGCAGCGCTTCGCCGTCGTGACGGCGTGCGAACGACAGGAAGGTCTCTTCGGGCGAGGCGCGATGGGCGAGATAGGCCTTGAGCAGCTTCTCGACGGTTACAGGCGCATCCGCCGCCTTGAGGTCGCGATAGACCTCGCGGCCGATATCGGCCTGGGGGCCGAAACCTCCCCCGGCGAACAGATGATAGCCTTCGACCGTGTCGTCGCCGTCACCAACCGGCACCTTTGCCGCGATCAAGCCGATGTCGCTGATGTAGTGCTGGGCGCAGGAGTGATGACAACCGGTGAGATGAATGTTCAGCGGCGTGTCGACGTCCACCCTGCTCTCGCACCAGTCGCCGATCTCGGCCGCATGTTTCTTGGTGTTGGATGCTGCGAACTTGCAGCCGGCGTTGCCTGTGCAGGCGATCAGTCCGGCGCGGATGTGCGAGGCCTTGACCGACAGTCCGATCTGCTCGACCGCGGCGCAGGCCAGCGCGACCTTGTCGTCGCGGACGCCGGATAACAGCAGGTTCTGCCACACCGTGAGCCGGATCTCGCCGTCGCCGAGATCCGCAGCGATCTTGGCGAGCGCGCGCATCTGATCCGTGGTCAGCTTGCCCAGCGGCAGCACGACGCCGATCCAGTTCAACCCTTGCTGCTTCTGCTGGTGCACGCCGACATGGGCCATGCGGTCGGAGTCGGGCCGCGGCTCGAGCGCCTCGTCCGGCACGCGCGCAAGCTTGCGGCCGAGCCTCGTCTCGACGGCTTCCATGAACTTGTCGTGCCCCATGTTGTCGAGCACATATTTGAGCCGCGCTTTGAGACGATTGGTGCGGTCGCCGGTCTCGATAAAGAGCCGCACGATGGCGTCAGCCACCTCGGTCGCCCGCTCCGGCTCGACGATGATTCCGGTCGGCTTGGCAAAATCCTTGTGTCCCGTAATGCCGCCGAGGCCGAGTCTGAACCACACGCCGGGCGCAACCCCAAAACCGTCCTTCACCTCGACCGCCGAGAACGCAATGTCGTTGGTGTCCTCGAGCGCCGCGATCTGCCCGGCACCATCGAAAGCGACGTTGAACTTGCGTGGCAGGCCGTACAGCGAGCGGTCGTTGAGGATGTGGAAATGCCATTCGCGCGCATAGGGCCGCGTATCCAGCAATTCCTGCGGATCGATGCCGGCGGTCGGCGTTCCCGTTACGTTGCGGATGTTGTCGGCGCCGGAGCCGCGAGCGGTCAGACCGAGATCCGAGAGTCCCTCCAGCAGCATGACCGCGTGCCTGGGTGGGATTTCGCGCAGTTGCAGGTTTGCCCGCGTGGTGACGTGGCTGTAGGGACCGCAAAGCTCGTCGGCGAGATCGGCGAGGCCGGTCAACTGCCAATGCTTCAGGATGCCGTTGGGGATGCGCAGACGGCACATGTAGGAGTCCTGCGCCGGAGCGACGTGAAACAGGCCGTAGTAGCGCCAACGGAAATTGTCGGCCGTGGATGGCGCGGCATCGTTGCGCGCCTGCTCCTTCAGCCGTTCGTAGGCATCGAACGGATGTCCTTCGCGCTTGACCTTTTCCTGGTCGGCGAGCTTCCGTCCCGACGCGATCACCTTGTCCTGCGCCTTGATGTGGATGGCGTCCGGACCGGTCGGCTCGCTTGCTGTCGGCGCGCCACCCTGGCCGCGTCCTGCGAGCGTGACCTTGAGGCCCGCGGCCAACCCTTCGAGATAGCGCTTCTGCTCGTCGTTGAAGTCGACTGACAACGATTCGATTTTCATGATGGCGGACGAAGCTCCAGCGGCCAGGGCGATTGGCGTTCGGGAATGGGATGAGGATCGCATCGTCCGACCGGCCGGTATGGCCTGATTCAGGTGAGCGATCCGACCAGCTTCGTTGCTGCGGAAATCCGACATGGATTGCAGTCAGCGGCGTCTGCGGCGGCCGACTGCACCGCAACATTCAAGTTGCGTGCCAGCGGGACAAATCAAGGAAAAGCGCGAAGAATCAGGTCGCTGCCCGAATCGATGAAGGCGCGTTGTCAGGCTCAGGCCCCGAAATACGGGCACGCCGCCCAAAAATTGGTCGGCGGCGCCCGGTGCCCAGACCCTGATCGGAGCGGTGGATCAGGCCGTCCAGCGGCCGATCTTGAATGCCTTGAGATGGCCGATCACGTCGTCCACCGCAAAAGGCGGACCAGCGAACGCGCCGATGGCGGCATCCGTGCCGACCGCGGCCGTGCCCATCGCCGCGTCGTAGATATCCGGCCGGAACACGCCCATGGCGGTGCCCAGGGCTTCATTGCTGAGGGGAGTCTGGCCCCACCGCACCATCTGGGCATACAGCCATGCCGCCTGGATCTTCTCGGGCCGTCCCGCTTCTTCCCGGCCCACCAGCAGATAGCGCGAGCTTTCGCGGAAGGTGCCATCCGGCGAGATCTTGAGGCGGCCGTCCAGCGTACGCTGGAGCACCTCCGCATCGACGCCGATCCGCTCCGGCTGGGCCAGGATACGCGCGGCTTCTGCGTGGTTCTGCTCGATGAAGTCGGCGGCCTTGGCGCAGGCGCGGACCAGGCCGGCGAGGGCGCCGGGATTTTTGTCAGCCCAGCTCTGCCTGACCGCCAGCACCTTTTCGGCCGCGCGCACCAGCACGTCAGACACGAAGTGGAGAATATGGCCGATGCCGAGATCGACCGCGATCGAGTTCCACGGTGCTCCGACGCAGAACGCGTCGACGTGACCGTTGGCGATGCTCTCCACCATGTAGGGCGGCGGCAGCACCACGAGGCGGACGTCCTCATCGGGGTCGACGCCGCCTGCGGCCATCCAGAACCGCAACTGATAGTTGTGGGTCGAGAACGGAAACGTCATGCCGAAAGTCAGCGGCTCGGCGCCGGCCTTGCGCCGTTCAGCGACGACGCGCGCCAGGGCCAGCGCCGTCGCCATCGGGTCGAAACGATCACCCTCGAGGTGGGCCATGATTGCCGCATGCAGCGCCGGCGTCACGGTGATCGCGTTGCCGTTCACGCCGAGATTGAACGGCGCGACGATCGGAACCTTGACGTGGCCGATACCAAGACTGGACGCAATGGCCACCGGTGCCAGCAGATGCGCGGCATCGAACAGGCCAATGTTGAGCTTGTCGCGGACGTTCGACCAGGAGACCTCGCGGACGAGGGTGACGTCGAGCCCCTCCGCGGCCGTGAAGCCCTTATCGACGGCGACGATCAGCGCCGCGGCATCGACCAGCGGAATGAAGCCAATGCGAAGCGGGCCAGTCATTTCAACATCTCCGAGGCGGTCAGGATCGATTGTGCGATCTCGCCGATCTTCTTCTTTTCGCGCATGGCTGTGGAGCGCAACAGCACGTAGGCTTCCTCTTCGGTGAAGCCCTTCATCTTCATCAGAATGCCCTTGGCGCGGTCGATCACCTTGCGGTCCTCGAGCGCGGACTTCGCGCGCTCCAGCTCGTCCTGAAGCTTGGAGAACGCATTGAAGCGGGAGATGCAGAGGTCGAGGATCGGCTTGATCCGCTCCTTCTTCAGGCCATCGACGATGTAGGCGGAGACGCCCGCCTCCACCGAGGCCTGGATCGAGGCGGCGTCGCTCTGGTCCACGAACATCGCGATCGGCCGGCGGACGGCGCGGCTGACCTGGAACATCTGCTCCAGCACGTCGCGGCTCGGGTTCTCCAGGTCGATGACGATGACGTCCGGATCCAGGGCATAGATGCGCGCCAGAAGACCCTGCATCTCGCTGACATGCACGACGCCGGTAAAGCCCGCTTCCCGCAAGCCTTCCTCGAGGATGGCCGCGCGGATCGGGCTTTCGTCGACGATCACGATTTTAGGCGATTGCTCGGCGCTCATCGATCACCAGGTTGTCCGGGCCCTCACCCATAGCATGGACGTGGCCGCGTCAAAGCCTTGTCTTTCTGGGCAATTCGGACTAGCTGACGCCTATCTCATCAGGCAGTTCCAAGATGCAGCAGGGTTCGGCGCCCAAGATCAGCTTTGTTTCGCTCGGATGTCCCAAGGCCTTGGTCGATTCCGAGCGCATCATCACGCGTCTCCGCGCCGAGGGCTACGAGCTTGCCCGGAAGCATGACGGCGCCGACGTCGTCATCGTCAACACCTGCGGGTTCCTGGACAGTGCCAAGCAGGAATCGCTGTCGGCGATCGGCTCGGCCATGGCCGAGAACGGCAAGGTCATCGTCACCGGCTGCATGGGCGCCGAGCCGGAGCAGATCGAGCAGGCCTATCCCGGCGTACTGTCGATCACCGGCCCGCAGCAGTATGAGAGTGTGCTGGACGCCGTACACCGCGCGTCGCCGCCTGCGCACAACCCTCATCTCGACCTGGTTCCTCCGCAGGGCATCAAGCTTACGCCCCGGCACTACGCCTATCTGAAGATCTCCGAAGGTTGCAACAACCGCTGCACCTTCTGCATCATCCCGAAGCTGCGTGGCGATCTGGTGTCGCGCCCCGCAGCCGACGTGCTGCGCGAGGCCGAACGGCTGGTCGCAGCCGGGGTCAAGGAGCTCCTGGTCATTTCGCAGGACACCTCGGCCTATGGGCTGGACCTGAAATATGCCGAAAGCGCCTGGAAGGACCGCAGCGTCCGGGCGCGCTTCCTCGATCTGGCGCGCGAGCTCGGCGAACTCGGAGCCTGGGTCCGGCTGCATTACGTCTACCCCTACCCGCATGTCGACGAGGTGATTGGCCTCATGACAGACGGTAAGATATTGCCTTATCTCGACATCCCATTCCAGCATGCCAGCCCGAACGTCCTGAAGGCGATGCGCCGCCCGGCGGCGCAGGACAAGACGCTGGACCGGATCAAGGCCTGGCGGGTAGCCTGCCCCGACCTTGCGCTGCGCTCGACCTTCATCGTCGGATTCCCCGGCGAGACGGACGCGGATTTCGCCTATCTGCTGGACTGGCTGGATGAGGCCGAGATCGATCGGCTCGGATGCTTCAAATACGAGCCGGTGGCCGGCGCGACCTCCAACGCCCTGCCCGACCAAGTCCCGGACGCGGTCAAGCAGGAGCGCTGGGACGCCCTGATGGCCCGCCAGCAGAAGATCTCGGCACGCCGGCTCAAGCGCAAGGTTGGAACGCGTCAGCAGGTGATCATCGACGAGGTCGGGCCGAGCGTCGCCAAGGGCCGCACCAAGGCTGATGCCCCTGACATCGATGGCGCCGTCTATCTGTCCAGCCGCCGGCCGCTGCGTGTCGGCGAGATCGTCACGGTCAAGATCGAGCGTGCCGACGAATACGACCTGCACGGCACGGTCGCGGGATTCTAGCGCGGCTCTGTCGCGTCTCGGGCCAGCCGCCGGGAACTCGGGGGAATTGCAGACGGGCGTGTCAACGCGTCCTGGACCTGCGGACCGCCCCTCAGTGCGAGGAGCCCGTGGTGCGAACTGACCAGAGCTTCAGCAGGCGAAGCGCCTCGTCCTGCTTCAGTTCGAGATATTTGTTCTTGAGCTTGGTCAGCTCGTCGGGAGGCGTTGCACCTGAGACGAACCGGCTGTCGAGGATGGCGGCAACCGTGACCCAGCTCAGCCCGGCGGCCTTGCACGGCACGAGTATGCCGTCGCTGCGCAGGCTCTGCATCAGCGGCCGCACCAGCTCGATGCTGCATTTCGCGAGCTCCGCGATGGCCGCGATCGTCTCGCCGTAGCGCCGCTGACGGGCAAATTCCAGCAGCGCGGCCTCGGTCAGCTTTCCGCCCTGCTTCAGCTGACCAACCGCCACCTTGGAGCTGCCACCATCGCGGTTTCGCGACATGTCGCGCTCGGCGTCGACCGTGGCCGCTGAAATGGCGCTGCGGATTTCCTCGTAGAGATGCGGCGGCGCCGACGCGAGCAGCCGCGCCCTCACCGCCTCCGTCGCGCGCTGCAACAGGGTCCTGCGCAAGGCTGCCGGCAGATCGGCGCGGATGCCGGCCGCGACCGTGAGCTCTGCATCTCCAGCCGCCTGCGCCACGATGGCGGCGAATCCGGCGGGAAACACCCGCGCCCCGGGATTCCTCATCAGTTGGCGGCTCACGCTCGGATAGCGTCGCGCGAGCAGCGCATCGGTGACGATCTCCTGCAGCCACCAGCGCCCGGCGATCGCAATCAGGTGCTTCTCGCCGCGCGTCTGCGCGATCTCGACGAGATCCTCGCTGCTCAGCCGCGGCGATTCCGAAAGCACCGGCCCCGCGACGGCGATGTCGTCATGATAGGCCAGCCGCCGGATCACGCCGGCCGGCGCCTGCGGGATCGGGGCAAGCTGGGCGCTGAGTTCGGCGAGTGCGATCCGGGCACCGACGTCGGCCAGCGCGCGCAGCTCGATGGTGTTGACGAGGCGTTCGAAGACGTCGGCAAACAGGGCGTGCTGCTCGATATCCAGGCTGCCGGCCGAGGCGACGAACAGGGCGGCGACCCGCTCGGCCACGCCGGAGCAGCGGTCGGCTGAGCCGGTGGCTATGGCCGCCTGCACTTCTTCGGCGATCGTGAGATGGGGGTTCGACATCGCTCGTCCTGAGCGCTTGCATTTTCAAGCTGCCCGGCAAAGTAAACGCAGCCGCTAAATGTTTGGTAAAGTTGTCACTAAAGCGCGAGACCCGAGATTGGATCGTGCGGCCTTCGCACCGGCCGGCGCTTCCCTCGCCGCTTCCCGGAGCAGCGGCCCGTATTGCAGCCTACAGGCCGGCATCTTGACACCGGTTGCGATTTGCCTGTATGGCCGCCGCATGATCTTCAACCGGACCAACCGCCGCGCCGCCGTTTGCCGTCGTCACCGCCGTGACGATGCCGGGGCGCGCCATGTCCGAAGACGTTGCTGATCAGCTAGCTCATCAGCTCCAGGTTTTCGAGAAGGCCGCTCCCGCAAAGGAGCGGCCTTCTCGCTTTTTGGCCCACCGTTTCCCCCTGAGCACAGGAGATTGCACATGCTGACCGCCTCCCATCCCTACGACGCTCTGATGGAGATCACGGCGCGTCCGCGCACCGTCTTCGTTCAGGGCAAGGGCTCCTGGCTATGGGACGACGATGGCAAGCGCTATCTGGACTTCATCCAGGGCTGGGCCGTGAACGCGCTCGGCCATGCGCCGCCGGAGCTTGCCAGCGCGCTCACCAACCAGGCGGCGCGCCTGATCACGCCGAGCCCAGCCTATTTCAACGATACCAGCCTGCAACTCGCCAAAGCACTGGTCGACCGCTCGTGCTTCGACCAGGTATTCTTCACAAATTCGGGCGCCGAAGCCAATGAAGGCGCCATCAAGCTCGCGCGCAAATACGGCGCCCTGCGCAAGAACGGCGCGTATGAGATCATCACCTTCGAGGGCGGCTTCCACGGCCGCACCCTGGCGACGATGTCGGCTTCTGGCAAGAAGGCGTTCGAGCCGCTGTTCGAGCCGAAGGTGCCTGGCTTTCCCAAGGCGCGCCTGAACGACATCGGCTCGGTCGAGGCGCTGATCTCCGACCAGACGGTCGCGATCATGCTGGAGCCGATCCAGGGTGAGGCCGGCGTGTGGCCCGCGACGGACAAGTTCCTGCAGCATTTGCGGGCGCTGACCGCCGAGCACGGGCTGCTGCTGATCGTCGACGAGATCCAGACCGGAATGGGCCGCACCGGAAAACTGTTCGGCTATGAGCACGCCGACGTCCTCCCGGACATCATGACCTTGGGCAAGGGCATCGGCGGTGGTGTCCCGCTCGCCGCCCTGCTGGCGACCGACGCGGCGTCTTGTTTCGAGCATGGCGATCAGGGCGGCACCTTCAACGGCAATCCCCTGATGTGCGCGGCGGGACTTGCTGTGCTCGACGTCATCGAGAAGCCGGAGTTTCTCAAGGCTGTCGCGGACAACGGGATCTATCTCGAGAGTGAGTTGCAGTGCATCTCGGCAAGGCACGGCCTGGGCGAAGTACGCGGCCGTGGTCTGTTGCTCGCGCTCGACGTGATCAGGCCGATCGCGCCGGCGATCGTCGCGCATGCCTTCGAGCTCGGCCTGCTGCTGAACGCGCCGCGTCCGGATGCGTTGCGCTTCATGCCGGCGCTCAACGTGACCCGGGACGAAATCGCGGCGATGATCGACACGCTGGATGGCATCCTGACCAAGGTCGGCGCTGCCCGGTGCGTGGCGTAGCGGCTCAGGTCGCTAGGACCGGCGCGGCATTCATCAGTCGAGCCGGCCTTGCGGGATGCGCGTCCGGAGGGGCGCGCGATCGCCGAGAACATGATTGTCGGAGGAGCGGAAGCATGCCGGCGCGAAGACGAGGAGCCACAGCGTCAGGTCTATCGTGTCGCTCCGGAGGCTCCAGAACCGGACGTCGATTGACCTAGATCAAAGACAGCGCGCCGCCTGACCAACGATCTTTGCGGAGCCAAACACCTGCGGTCCGATGACATACGTTATATCCTTGTGGATATAGCGTTGTACGGGATGTGATCAGCTCGGAGGGACGAGGCTTGCCGGACCAAGCTGATGATCATTCCGCCGACAACGACGTCGGTACGACACAAGGAGATACGAGAATGGCGAGAGACAATCTGGCTCGGGCACTACCCGTCACGGACGCCACGAGCCACATCGCCCCCGCTGCCGCCACCGAAGAGGTTTTGATTCACGTCCGCTTCTTTCCGAACTCGGACATCAACTCGATCGGCGAGAAGCCGGCCGGGCTCACCGCGAACGAATGGTACGAGCGGCTGCTCGAGATGGCACGTCCGCACTATCGGACGTTCGCCGGCGGCCGCGGCTTCTTCCGCATCCCCCGCTCCTGCTTCGACGCGATCCTGAAAGGCGTTGCTGCCTGACGTCGGCTCTCTCCGGATGAGGCAGCGGGCGTCCTCTCTGCCTCATCCCTGTCGACCGCGGTGCGCCGGGTGCGCCGCGGTCGCTGACGTTTTGGTTCGTTCGGGCGTCGGAGGACAACATTGAGCGAATCAGCTTTCAGCGAACTGCGACGTGTCTTCAACGCGCTGCTGGCGTCCGGGCGGGCCTCGCAGAACCTGACAGACATGCTCGCCGACCGCGCCTTCGATCTGTTCGAAGCCAACATCCACGCCCAGACGGCGCATCTGCCCGCCCTCGCCTGCGCCAAGGGCTGCCCCTCCTGTTGCGCGCTGCGCGTGACGGCGACGGCACCGGAGATCTTCCTGCTCGCGCGCTACGCCCGGCAGATCGATCAGCGCATGCCGGCAACCGCGCTCGGCTCGCTGTCACGCCGGATCAAGCTCGCCAACCGCGCGACGCGCGGCTTGGGCGAGACCGAGCGAATGAAGCTGCGCCAGCCTTGCCCATTCGTCGTGCGCGGCGGCTGCATCATCCATCCCGCGCGTCCGCTCGCCTGCCGCGGCCATGCCTCGTTCGACCGGCGCGCCTGCGCGCAGGCCATGGCCGGCCGCGAGGTGGACGTGCCGGTCTCGGCGCCACACGTCGCGCTGCGCGCCCTGGTGCAGGATTCGCTCAGGGAGGCGCTCGACAGCGCAGGACTCGCCGCTGGCCTCTATGAGCTCAATCAGGGTCTCGTTCTGGCGCTCCACGACCCCGAGCGCGAGCGCGCCTGGCGCGACGGACAAGACAGCCTCGCGCCGGCGCGGATCGAGGCGTCGACGACGGCAGCGCAGACGGACGCGGTGCTCTGGAGCCGGGCTTCGGCTGGTGGCGCTTCGATCCGGGACGAATTCTAGCGGCAGATCCCGATCGCCAAGCGCCTATGGCTTGAGGATCGAGGCCCCGGTCGTGGCGCGGCTTTCGAGATCGGCGTGCGCCCGGCCCGCATCCTTCAGCGCATAGGCGTGATTGATCTGCACGTGCAGCTTGCCGCTGATCACCGCTGAGAACAGCGTGTCGGCGCCCTCCAGCAACTCGGACCGTTTGCCGATGTAGTCGTTGAGCTTCGGCCGGGTCGCGAACAAAGAGCCATGGCTGTTGAGCTCCGCGATCGAGAATGGCGGCACCGGACCCGAGGCATTGCCGAAGCTGACGAACAGACCGCGCGGCTTCAAGCAGGACAACGAGCCGGGGAAGGTCGACTTGCCGACCCCGTCATAGACCACGTCGCACAATTCACCGCGGCTGATCTGCTTGACCCGTGCGACGAAGTCCTCCTCGTTGTAGAGGATGACGTGGTCGCAGCCATTGGCCAGGGCGAGATCGGCCTTCGCCTTGGAGCCGACGGTGCCGATGACGTGCGCGCCGAGCGCGCGCGCCCACTGGCAGGCCAGCAGGCCGATGCCGCCGGCGGCAGCGTGGATCAGCACGCGATGGTGCGGCTCGACCTTGAACGTCTTGTGCAGCAGATACCAGACCGTCAGTCCCTTGAGCATCAGCACCGCGCCCTGCTCATAGGTGATGTGGTCGGGCAGCTTGACCAGGCGCTGCCAAGCGATATTGCGCTCGGTCGCGTAGCCGCCCAGATTTTCGTAGTAGGCGACGCGGTCGCCGGGATGAAAATTCGTGACGCCCGGCCCTACGGCGATCACCTCGCCTGCCGCCTCGTTGCCGGTGATGAACGGCAGGCCGGGCGCCTTGTACAGTCCGGTGCGGTAGTACACGTCGATGAAGTTCAGGCCGATCGCGTGCTGGCGGATGCGGACCTCGCCGGGGCCGGGCGCGGCGACGTCGACCGGCTCATAGACGAGCACCTCGGGGCCTCCCACCTTGTGCACGCGCACCGCCTTCGTCATCCCGCCATCTCCCTTCGGACTCTCCATCGCCGCGTCCGAGAATCCGGCGAAAGAACTTCCGACAGTTACCTGATTCTCATCGGACATCCGGCTCCGTTGAAGGAGCCGGACTCCGGCCGCGCATCGGGCGCTGCCGGCGGCAAAAGCGAAGTCGATCGCGACGGCCTTGTCAACTCGGCACCTGTCAGGCGTTGCGCTTCCTGCGGTTGCGCGAGGCCATCACGTTGAAGGCTTCGACCGCCAGCGCAAAGACAATCGCGAAGTAGATGTAGCCGCGCGGGATGTGGAACTTGAAGCCGTCGGCGACCAGCGCGACGCCGATCAGGAGCAGGAAAGCGAGCGCCAGCATCTTGGTGGTCGGATGGTTCGCCACGAAGCGAGCGACCGGTCCGGAGGACACGTACATGATGACCATGGCGATGATGACGGCGGCGATCATGATCTCGAGATCCTGGGCCATGCCGATCGCCGTGATGATCGAGTCCAGCGAGAACACGAGATCGATGACGATGATCTGCACGATCACCCAGAAGAACTTGTTGGTGCCGCCGCCCTGCGACCCGCCGTCCTCACGCGCCTCGACCTCGGCATGGATCTCATGCGTGGCCTTGGCGATCAGGAACAAGCCGCCGGCGATCAGGATGATGTCGCGCCAGGAGAAGCCGACGCCGCCGATCGTGAGCACCGGCTGCGTCAGCCCGATCAGCCAGACCAGCACGCTGAGCAGCACGATGCGGAAGATCAAGGCCAGCGCCAGCCCGACCTGCCGGGCGCGTGTCGCCTGCGGCTGCGGGATGCGCGAGGTGATCACCGACAGGAAGATGACGTTGTCGATGCCGAGAACGATCTCGAGGGCGGTCAGGGTGAGCAGCGCCGCCCACGCTTCGGGACTGGTCAGAAGGTCGATCATGCTTTCAAGGATCTCAACAGGCGGATCGCGGAGTCGCTCGCGACGATGTAGAGGGCGATCGCGCACAACAGCGTCGTCACGATCGGGTCCACGGCGAAGTTGTTTCCCAGCACATCGATGACCAGGACGCCCCAGAGCGCGACCAGCGGCAGCGTCAGCCAGCGCAGCCGTTCGACGCGCACCGGGTGGATGACATGGAATGGGACGAAGGTCAGCGCGATCAGGACCGCGAGCCCCAAGGTCGCCAACGATGGCGAGGGATGCAGCAGGAACAGGTAGAATGCCGCGATATTCCAGAGTCCCGGAAAGCCGCGAAAATGATTGTCGTCGCTCTTCATGCGGCGATCGGCGAAATACAGCGCGCCGGTGACGGCGATGCCGACGCCGATGACCGGCGCGGCGAGCGGCAGCAGCATCCCGCTGGCGGTGATGGCGTAGGCCGGCACGAACACATAGGTCGTGAAATCCACCACGAGATCGAGCACGTCGCCCGACCAGTCCGGCTGCACATGAACGACGTCGAGCCGACGCGCCAGCGGCCCGTCGAGGCCGTCGATGACGAGCGCGACGCCGAGCCACCAGAACATCGCAGTCCAATGCTCGCGCACGGCCTCGAGCAGCGCGAGCAGCGCGACGCCCGCACCGAGCGCGGTGAAGACGTGCACCGAGAACGCCGCGGCGCGATGGGCGGGCGTTGCGGCCACCCTGCTCTCTGGTCTCAACTGATCCATGCGGCGCCAGTGCTATCAGGAATCGGAGCCAATTGCATATCCGCCGTTGCGGCGATGCGCCGCGCAGGCTCACGCAATACTCTTGAAAAAGCCCCGCAGGAACGTCAAATGTTCCCGCATGAGCAACACAGACGCCAGCTTTGATGTCATCGTCGTCGGCGGCGGGCCCGCCGGGCTCGCCGCCGCCGTTGCCTTGTCGCAGACCGGGGCGCGGACGGCGCTCGTGGCCCGCAAGGCCCCGTATGCAGACAACCGCACCACCGCCCTGCTCGGCGGCTCGGTCGATTTCCTCGACGAGATCGGCGTCTGGTCATCGTGCCGTGACCGCGCCGCCGGCCTGAAGGCGATGCGGCTGGTCGACGATACCGGCCGGCTGATCCGGGCCCCGGAGGTGCGTTTCGTCGCCGACGAGATCGGTCTCGACGTGTTCGGCTACAACGTCGCCAATGCCGTCCTGGTCGAGGCGCTGGAACAACGCGCCGGCGAGATCGACGGCCTGATGCGGATCGCCGAGGATGCGGAAAGCGTCCGCAGCGATGCCGATGCGGTGACCGTCACCAGCGCATCGGGCCGCGTGCTGACGGCGCGGCTCGTGATCGGCGCCGACGGCCGGCATTCGCTGTGCCGCGAGGCCGCCGGCATCGGCGTGAGCCGGCGCACGCTGCAGCAGTCGGCGCTGACCTTCAACATCACCCATGCACGGCCGCATCACAACGTGTCGACGGAATTCCACACGCCGCAGGGACCTTGCGTGTTCGTGCCGCTGCCGGGCGATCGCTCCAGCGTCGTCTGGGTCGCAGCCCCGAAGGAGGCCGACCGGCTGTTCGCGCTCGACGACGATGCCCTGTCGGCAGCGGCCGAGCGGCAGTCGCATTCGATCTTCGGCCGCGTTCGCGTCGAGCCGGGCCGCCATGTGTTTCCGCTCGCGATCGAGCGGCCCCTGCGTTACGCGCAAAACCGCATCGTCCTGGTCGGCGAGGCCGCGCATGTGGTGCCGCCGATCGGTGCCCAGGGACTGAACCTCGGCCTGCGCGACGGCATCGACATCGCCGATGTCGTGCGCAAGGCCAATGCGGCCGGCGAGGATATCGGTGCGCCGCAGGTGCTCGCGCGCTATGGTGCGGCGCGCCGCGCCGACATCCTGAGCCGCACCTTCGCCATCGATGTCGCCAACCGCTCGCTGCTCAGCGATCTCCTGCCGATGCAGTCGCTGCGCGCCGTCGGCATGCACCTGATCGGCGGCATCGGCCCGCTGCGGCGGCTCGCGATGCGCGAGGGCCTGGCGCCGTCATGGAGAGCCACGCGCAGGGCCGGTTGAGCACCGTCAGGGAAACACCAGCCGACCAGTCTGGATCAGCCACATCACGCTGGTCAGGGTGATCACCGAGGCGAAGGTGCCGATCAGCACCGCCGATGAGGCCGGCTCGATCCAGCTGTCATTCTGGCGCGCGATTACGAACACATTGAGCGCCGGCGGCAGCGCCGCCATCAGCACCGCGGTCGCCGCCCAGGGCTGCGCGAACGGCCCGAACAGCAGCATCAGCCCGAACGACAGCAGCGGGTGGACGACGAGCTTCACCACGGTCAGGACCGGCACCTCCCAGGGCAGCCGCTCGAACGGGCGCAGCGCCACGGTCACGCCGAGCGCGAACAGCGCCGTCGGCGCAGCGGCGTTCTGCAGGAACTGCAGGGTGCGATCGAGCACCGTCGGCGGATGCAGCTGAAATGCGGCAGCCAGGATGCCGGCTGCCGTCGCCATGATCAGCGGGTTCTGCAGAATCTGGCGCAGCACGGTGCGCAGCGCGTGCGCCACCGAGGCGTGGTCGCGCTCGGTCAGTTCGACGAGCAGCGGCACGATCGAGAACAGGAAGATGCTGTCGCAGCAGAAGATCAGCGCGGTCGGCGCCGCCGCCTTGGTCCCGAGCACGGCCAGCGCCAGCCCCGGCCCCATATAGCCGATATTGCCGTAGCCACCCGCGAGCCCGGCCATGGTCGCCTCGCGCAGCGACAGCCGCCCGATGGCCTTGCCGAGCACGAGCGCCAGGGCGAAGGTGAGCATGGTGGCGAGCGTCGTTGCAACCAGGAAGGGAGGGTTGCTCAGCTCCGTGAACGGTGTGCGCGCGATGAGGTTGAACATCAAGGCGGGCAGCGAGACGTAGAGCAGGAAGAAGTTCACCCAGGCGAGCCCGGCTTCGGGCAACCTCCTCCACTTACCGCAGGCGAAGCCTATGAAAACGACGCCGAAATAAGGCAGGGCCAGGTTGAGAATGTCGAACATGGGCTCGGAGGATGACCCCTGGGGGGCCTGGGAAGGGCCTGGAATGCGGGGGCGTCGCGGCTTGACGCGAATCGGATTGGTCTAGATCAAATCCGCCCGCGGGGCACTAGCATCGCTCCCCATCCTGGTCTATTCGACTGGGATGATCAAAGCGCGAACTGCCAAGTTTCAGATCGGCCAGATCGTCCGGCATCGGGTGTTCTCGTTCCGGGGCGTGATTTTTGACATCGATCCGGAGTTCAACAACACCGAGGAATGGTGGTTGTCGATTCCCGACGAGGTCCGTCCGCACAAGGACCAGCCATTTTATCACCTGCTGGCCGAGAACGCGGAATCCGAATACGTCGCCTATGTCTCCGAGCAGAACCTGGTTCCCGACGAGTCCGGCGAGCCGATCCGCCATTCCCAGGTTGCGGAGATCTTCATCAAGGACAAGTCGGGCGGCTATCGTCCGCGCAATCCGCTGATGAACTGACCTGTCGACCGGAGGGTTTCAACCCAGCGCCGTCGGCGCAGGCTTGATCTTTGGTCCCGGCGCGCAAGTTCCCCTCACATCCGTTCGCAGAACGAAAAAGGCGCTCCGAATGGAGCGCCCTTGATTTTGCGGAATGGACCCGACCGGCGTTACTGCTTCGCCTGCGGCTGGCCTGGCTGGGTCTGCTCGAGCTTCTTGCGCTGCTCCTCGGCGCGCTTCTGCAGCTCTTCCTGCAGCTTCTTCTGGGTCTCCTCGAACTGCTTCGGGTCGGTCGGCGGGCCATCATAGGCCTTGGCGAAGCTGCTGTTGCCTTCCTGCAGCGGCAGCGGCAGCGTCAGCGCGGTGCCGTTCGAGTTGATCGCCTGGACAAACAGGGTCTGGCCCTTCTTCAGGTTGTTCACGAACTCAGGCGTGGCTTCGTAGTCCGACATGCAGCCGTTCTGGAAGCAGATGACGTATTTGCCTTCCATGAACTGGTTGTTGTCGATGACGATGCGGGTTCCGGGCTGGAGCTGCATGCCGAGCGGCAGCGTCACGCGCAGGATCTTCTTCGGCTCGCCTTCAGGCTCGATGATGACGGCTGCAACCACAGGCTGACCGGATTCGATGCGGCCGTCCTTGCCGATGAAGCAGACCTGCTTGGCGTTGGCATCCTGCCCCTTCAGGCAGAACTTGGTCCACGGCGCGTAGATCAGCTGCGGCATCTCCTGCTGAGCCTGGGCCTGAGGCTGGCCGCCGGCGGGAGGAGTTGCAGGGGCCTGAGCGGCCGGAGCGGGAGCCTTGGGAGCGGCAGCCGGAGCCTTCGCCTTCGGCGCTTGAGCCTGCGCAACCGAAGGAGCGAAGGAAACGGCCAGCGCGGTGACCGCGAGCAGCGCGACGAGCCGCCCACGCGGCCCAACCGACGAGGCCAAGTCACGGAAATTCATTGCGGAAAACCCTTTCTGAACGGCAGCGCCCGAGACCGCCAAAGGCGCCACACCAAGCCGTTGAAGCGGCTGTCTCCTCAGGAAATGAGGCGGTTAAGTGACAGGCGTTGCCGCCCTCACTCAATCGCCCGCCTTCTTAACGCGGTGCGCGGAAGAATCAATGCCGCGAGACCATGTCGAAGCCGCGGTCTAGCGCTGGCGAGCCTGTGGTAAAAGCCCCTTGTGACCTGTTCCGAATCAAATGCTTGCGCCCCGATCCTGATGCTGCAGCGCATGTTCAGCGCGGCCGCGAGATGGGTCGCCGTGATCCTGGCATTGTTGCTCGCGGTCTACACTCCCACGGCGAACGCGGCAGAAACTGCGGCGATCGCCATGCATGGTCACCCGGCCTTGCCCGCCGACTTCGACCACATGGCGTACGCGAATCCCGATGCGCCCAAGGGCGGCCGTCTGGTCTGGGGACTGCTCGGCACCTTCGATAGCCTGAACCCGTTCATCGTCCGCGGCATCGCGGTGCAGCAAATCCGCAGCTATGTGGTCGAGAGCCTGCTCACCCGCGGCAACGACGAGCCGTTCACGCTGTATGGCCTGCTGGCGAAAACTGTCGAGACCGACGAGAACAGGACCTATGTCACCTTCCGACTCGACCCGCGTGCCCACTTCTCCGACGGCAGCCCGGTGCTCGCCGAGGACGTGGCGTTCTCCTTTGCGCTGCTGCGCGATCACGGCCGCCCCAACCACCGGCAGTTCTACGGCAAGGTCGCCAGGACCGACGTGCTCGACCCGCTGACCATCCGGTTCGATTTCGGCGGCGCCGAGGACCGCGAGCTGCCGCTGATCCTCGGCCTGATGCCCATTCTGGCGAAGCACGCGACGGACGTGGCGAGCTTCGAGGACACGACGATGACCGCGCCGCTCGGGTCAGGCCCGTATCGTGTCACCGCGGTGCAGCCGGGATCCAGCGTCACCCTCGCCCGCAATCCGGACTATTGGGGACGCGACCTGCCGGTCAACCGCGGATTGTGGAACTTCGACGAGATCAGGCTCGATTACTACCGCGAGTCCAATGGACAGTTCGAAGCCTTCAAACGCGGGCTGTACGACTTCCGCGTCGAGACAGAGCCGCTGCGCTGGCACGACGGGTACGATTTCCCGGCCGCGCGCAATGGCGAGGTCATCCGCGACAGCTTCACCTCGGGGATGCCGCAGCCCTCGCAGTTCCTGGTGTTCAACACGCGGCGGCCGGTGTTCGCCGACGTGAAGGTGCGCCGTGCGCTGACGCTGCTGTTCGATTTCGAATGGATCAACCGCAACTACTTCTTCGGGCTGTACCGCCGCAGCGGCGGCTATTTCGCCGGCTCCGAGCTTTCGGCCTATGGACGTCCAGCCGACGCGGCCGAGTTAGAGCTGTTGAAGCCGTACGCCGCGCAGATCCCCGCCGACATCCTGGACGGCAGCTACCGCCTGCCGATCACCAACGGGTCCGGCCGCGACCGCGCAACGCTGAAGGCGGCGCTCGATCTGCTTAACGAGGCCGGCTATGGCTTCGACGGGACCGTCTTGCGGCATCGGACGACGCGGGCCCCCCTCGCCTTCGAGATCCTGGTCACGACGCGCGATCAGGAGCGTATTGCACTGGCTTACGC
This sequence comes from Bradyrhizobium sp. SZCCHNRI3043, assembly GCF_032377735.1. Taxonomy (NCBI): domain Bacteria; kingdom Pseudomonadati; phylum Pseudomonadota; class Alphaproteobacteria; order Hyphomicrobiales; family Nitrobacteraceae; genus Bradyrhizobium; species Bradyrhizobium sp. SZCCHNRI3043. The sequence goes on along the minus strand of NZ_JAUHID010000005.1, from coordinate 88,343 downwards.
CGGCAGTCTCAAGCGGGCCGGCATCAATGCTTCGATCAGGGTCGTCGATCCCGTGCAGTTCGACCAGCGCCGCCTGAGCTTCGAGTTCGACATGATCCAGAACCGCTGGGACCAGTCGCTGTCTCCCGGCAACGAGCAGGCGTTCTATTGGGGCAGCGAGGCCGCCGACCGCACCGGAACCCGCAACTACATGGGTGCCAAGGATCCTGCGATCGACGCCATGATCGCGGCGCTGTTGCGCGCCCGCGACAGGCCGGAATTTATCTCGACGGTTCGCGCATTGGACCGTACCCTGATGGCGGGGTTCTACGCTATTCCAGTGCTCAATGCCGCCGAGGAATGGATTGCTCGGTGGAATCGTATAGAACGGCCAAAGAGGACGGCTTTGACGGGAGCGCTCCCGGAGAGCTGGTGGCAGCGGCCGGAGCCGGCACGGAAGTGACCAATCGGGGCAATTGGTCGTGGCCGGGTCCGTGAAAGTACGGGGCAACAGGTGAATCAGGCCAATACGTCGCCGACGCTCGACGCGTTGTTTCAACGCATCCTGGCGCGCAAGCCCGATGCGGTTGCGCTGGTCGATCCGATCAACAAGCAGCGCGTCGCCGGGCGGCCGCCGATGCGCCTGACCTATGCCGAAGCCGATCGCGTGATCTCTGCGCTGGCGGCACATTTCATCGACGCCGGCCTGCCCGCTCATTCGGTGATCGCGGTCCAACTGCCCAACACCATCGAGTTCGTGCTGACGGTGCTGGCCGCGCATCGCGCCGGCCTCGTGGTCGCCGTGTTCCCGCTGCTGTGGCGTCAGTCGGAGCTCGTGGCGGCGCTGAACCGCACCAGCGCGCGCGCCATCGTCACGATGTCGAAGATCGACGGCGTGATCCACTCCGATCTCGCGATGAACGCGGCGGCGGAGGCGTTCTCGATCCGCCACGTCTGCGGCTTCGGCTCCGACCTGCCCGAGGGCATGTATTCGCTGGACCAGTCGATCGCAAAACCCTCGCGTTCGACGCGCGGGATGATGCCGGACGGCCGCAAGGCCGCGATCGTCTCGTTCGACGTGACCGCCGACGGCTTCCGCGCCGTCCCGCGCACCCATTTGAGCCTGATCGCCGGCGGGCTCGCCGTCTCGCTCGAGAGCGATCTGCCGCAGGGCGTGAACATGATGTCGGCCTTCCTGCCGTCGTCATTCGCCGGTCTCGCCGCTTCGGTCGTGACATGGCTGTTGTCCGGCGGCACCCTTGCGCTGCATCACCCGTTCGACGCCGATGCGCTGGAACAGCAGCTCGCGGAGCTGGCCTGCGATACGCTGATCGCCCCGGCCCAACTCGCCTTGCGTCTCGACGAGGGCGACCTCGCCGCGCGGCTGCCGAACCTGCGCTATGTGCTCGGCCTGTGGCGCGCACCCGAGCAGGTCGCGTCGAGCGCATCGTGGAAGGCGCGCGACATCGAGCTCACCGATGTCTATCTGTTCGGCGAAGCCGGCCTATTCGCGGTGCGCCGCACTGCGGCCGACGGCAGCCCGGGCCCGGTCAAATCGGGACGCCAGGGCGCGCCGCGCGAACAGCCGGGCTCGTCGATCGCCGGCGAGATCCTGGTGACGCCGAAGGGCACGCTCGGACTGCGTGGGCCCATGGTCGTGCTCGCCGCCTACGCGCCACCGCCGCCGCCAAGCGACTCGCTGCTGCCGGCGGCGCCGCGCGACTACGTCGACACCGAATACGCCGTGCGCCTCGACCGCGCCCAGGACACGATCTCCATTACGGCGCCGCCGGCGGGCGTGATGGCCGTGGGCGGCTACCGCTTCCTCGCGCAGGATCTGCACGAATGGTCACGGCGGCTCGGCCAAGGCGCGCTGCTCACCGCTCTGCCCGACCGTCTCAGCGGTCACCGCCTCGCGGGCCGCGCGATGGACAATGCGCGCGCTCGGGAAGCGCTCGCCGAACTCGGACTCAATCCGCTGATGGTCGAGGCCTTCCGAGATCGCGCCAGCTCGGGCGGCTGATATTGCCGCGTTGGCCAGGTCGTCGATCCGGTGCGCCCGCGAGAAGGGCGCGCACTCTGACAGGGGAACCGGTGCGTTCGGAACAGTGTTGACGCCGCGTTAACGGGAGCGACCTAGGATCGCACGTTGTCATCAGCGTATCCTGAGTTCCCTGGATGTCCCAACAAGGCCCGCTTCTCATCGTCTCTCCTTCCACGCGGCCTTCGCTGACAGCTGCCCTCGCGGCGGCGCAGATTCTCCCCTCCGTCGAAACGCGCTGGACCGATGCGCTGAGCGCGATGTCCAAGGTGCAGCCGGCCGCAGTGGTGGCCGTGATGGAGGGCGCTGATGCGGCCGAGCTTGCGGCGCTCTCGCGTCATATCGGCGCGCGAAAGCCCTACGTGCCGCTGATCGCAATCACGCCAGGTGACGCAACCCTGCCCGATCACGCTCTTCCCCTGCAGGACAGCGACAACCACGAACGGCTGCTGGCGCGATTGCGCGCCGCCCTGCGTGTCCGCACTCTGCACACCACCGTGTTGCGCCGTCTCGACGAGAAGAAGACGCCCGACGCCGCGCTGCCGGAAACAGATCCGCTCGATGATGCGACCGTGCTACTGCTCGGCCGCGGCACCTCTCTGCCCGGCCTCTCGGTTGCGCTCGGCGAGCGCATGGCCGTGGTCGGCGCGCTGAGCATCGAAGCCGCCGCGAAGCATCTGTCGAGCCGCGACATCGACGGCATCGTGCTCGGCGAAGGTTTTTCGCCGCGCGTGGTCGATGCGTTCCTCGCGGTGCTCGCCGAGGACACCCGCTTCCGCAACCTTGCCGTCGTCGTCACCGCCAACCAGCCGGCGCCGCTGCAGGAACTCGCCAATCTCGAGATCATCGCCGGCGCACCCGCGCACATCGCGGCCAGCGCGCTGCCCTTGATCCGCCAGCACGCCTTCGAGGCCCGCCTCAACCGCACGCTGCGCGCCATCGAAGCCGGCGGCATGCTCGATCCGCAGACCGGCCTGCTCACCCGCAACGCGTTCGCCCGCGACTTCGCCAGCGCCGTCAGCCAGACCCAGAAGAACGGCGGCAGCCTTGCCGTCGCCCGCTTCGCGTTCGATCCGGTCAATCCGCGCGCGCAGTATGACGGCGCGCGCATCATCAGCCGCCTGATGCGGCGGATGGATTTCGGCACCCACGAGGACAACGGCTCGGTCGTCGTCGTGTTCGCCGAGACCGATCTGCGCTCGGCTCACGCCATCGCGCGCCGCCTCTCCAGCGTGATGCGCCACACCTCCCACGGCAAGCGCGATACGCGCACGGAGCCTTCGGTCACCGTCGCCGCGCTGCAGGCCGGCGATACCGCCCGAAGCCTGCTGGCCCGCGTCTACGGCGAGGCGCAACGCGCGGCTTCATAGAACGATGTTGCCTGCGTCACGGTCGTCATTGCGAGTGACCTGCCACCGAAGTTTCATCCAGGAGCATTTAGAGTCCTGTTGAATTTTACGCCGAGTGGCGCGGGTGCAGCAACGGGCGATTGGCGGAGCTGGTCGGGGTTGCGCAGCCGATCGCCCGTTGCGGTGAGGTTGGCGGCATAGGCCGCAAATTCTTAGGGGCAGGTCACTACATCAAAGCATATAACGTCAGATCTGAGCCCTTCGTCTGGACCAAGAAACGTCTGGACCAAGAAAAAGGCCCGGCAACGCCGCTTCAAAGACCGCCGTATCACCGAGCTATGATTCCGGGTACCAGGTCCGCTTGCGCACGCCAGTTGAAACGGTCTCGTGTGCGCGCACATGGGTGCAGGTCGTGATAACGAGCGCAAGCCGGCTGCACTGCCAGTCAGCGCCGAGCGCGGCGCTAGTGGGTGACGTCAGGTTGACCGACAATAATGCCGCTACGCAGGCAAACATCACACACGCCGCGATCAGCACCGCTCCCTTGTGGGTCCTTGGGTGGAAAATCATGGCCTTGGCTCCTCTGTACGATGGCCGGAAGAATAAAGGGCAGGCTCCACGATCCTTGTGATCTAATTCACGACCTGACCCATAGTTTTCGCTGGTGGCCCGAAGGCGTGCTCATTGCTGGCACTGGACCAGCGCCGCAGCCGGACTCGCGCACCGGAGCAAACAGCATCTTTGTTCGGCCACCTCGTCGGCCCGAGGCGGGCGACGTGGGCGGAATGTCAACGCCGAGCGCCTTGGCTGGCTTGAGATTGACGACCAGCTCAGACCTGGTTGTCTGCTCGACGGGCTCCGCGTCCGGCTGCTGCCTCGGCTTGATCTTGATCAAGTTCAGCAGCGTCGCCGCCACGATCATCACCAGGACGCCACCAACACTGAGCGCGATCTGCATCGTCAGCCCCTCCGAGATGCCGAGCAGCGCCAGGCGGCTGGCGAACGTCAGCAGAACGCCGAGGCAGTAGATTGGCAGCGAATTCTGGCCACAGAGAATGGCGCCGCGCATCACCGCCGTCGTCAGCCCTCGCCAATTGCGAGGCACTAACCATACCACCAAAACCGCAAGGGCCAAGAAATGCAGCAGTCGCAATGGATCGAGATTCGATTTGTCCATCGGGTAAAGCAGCGTCAGCAGCGCCTGCGGGACCAGCGCTTCCAGCGGTTTGATGCTCCAGCTCAATGCGATGATGAGGCTGAACACCAGATAGAGAGCGGCAGCCACAAGCGCGGTGCCTGAGGTCACCCATGGCCGGGCTCTCTTGTCTTCGATCATCCACCACACGCCAAGCACGACCAGCAGCTGCCACGCCAGCGGATTGAAGGCCCAGTGGCCGTTCGGCCATGCCGGGATGGTCCAGCCGAAGACGTGCACCAGTGCGTAAAGCAACAGCGACGCGCCGAGCGTTGCGTTCGGCGCTCGCAGCAGCAGCCACAGCAGCGGCGCGAACAAAAGGTGATAAAGCACGAAGAGCGGCAAGACGTCGGTGTTGACGGGGCAGTATTGCAGGATCGCCGCGTGCGCGAGCGTCACGCCCGGCTGTTCCAACAGAATGCGCGTATTGCTCTCGTCGGCAAGATGGCCGCCGCCTGCGAGGTGAACCATGATGGCGCAGGCGAGCGTGAGCAGCAGAAATGCGACATAAATATCCCAGCTTCGCCACAGCGTCCGGCCGATCACGCCGGTCCAGCCCCCGCAGCGCCATGCCTTGCCGTAGGCCAACGTGCAGGTTACGCCCGACACGAACATGAACACTTCCGCGGCATCGCTGAAGCCGTAGTTCCGCAGCGTCAGCCAGCTCCCGATGTTGTTGGGGACATGATCAAGAAAGATGCACCAGAGCGCGATGCCGCGGCAGGCATCAATGCGCAAATCGCGGCCGTAGCCTTTCAGCTCCGGCAACGCGCCTACCGATGGCTTCAGGTCGGCAGTTCGATCATGCATCTGATTGCCCCGTCCGGCGTACGAGCACGCTTCAAGAGGGACCGAATTTGACAAAAAGTCACCGCCGCGCTGCCGGATCGTGACAACGCCGCAATCTAGATCTGCTTCACGCCGACCCCGCCACGAAAGCTATTACGATAACGATCATATGGCGGCGCTTGGTAGAACCTGCTGGCGCGTGAGTTTGACGATCATCGTTCAAACGGCACCGCGCGTAAATCAGCCCGAGGTCCACAGAGAGAGGTTCCTAGGTCCTATGATCAAGGTACCGTACAGATCTCGGCATCAATCACCTTTGCCCACAGGCGAAGGAGACTCTGAGTCCCACGACTTTCGTGGTCCGTACTCACGCTCCTACCGTGAGGTGACTACAATTACACCACACAACGGCATTCGGCTCCTACCTTGAGTGCGCGGCGGCGAACCGCTGGTTGGGCCAAGGATGATGGTGGATGGACGGTATCGGGAGCCAGTCTTCCGCCAGCTTCTTCCTCGCCAAAGACCCGAAGGTGGGTGTATGTTTTTTAAGTTGGATCTCCGTGCAATGAGATGACGGAGAGCTTTTATGAAAGTTCTTATTGTCGACGATCATGCATTAATCCGCGAGGCGTTGCACGCTGTCGTGAAACAACTGAAGCGAGACTCCGTCATTTTTGAAGCTTCGAACGGCCGTGAGGCAGTGCACATAGTCGAGGAACATCCTGACATCAGCCTCATTTTGCTTGATATCAATTTGCCTGATCGAGATGGCTTCTCTGTGCTCCGCGAACTGCGTGACCGCTATGCGACCATTGCTATCGTCATGCTCTCGTCCTCGGATGATCAAGATACAGTCAAGCGCGCTTTCAAACTAGGCGCTCTGGGTTTCATCCCGAAAACGACCGAACGTGAGGTCATGCTCAACGCCATCAAGTTGGTGTTTTCTGGCGGCATTTACATTCCCTCGGAGATTCTTGAGGAACCAACGTCTCCGCGGCTTACAAATAAGCTAGCGGCGCGCGACTCTCCCAAGGGTCTCGGGTTGACCGATCGGCAGATTGAAGTGCTGGCGCTCCTGATGAAGGGAAAAAGCAACAAGATCATTGCCAAGACCCTCGATATGGCCGTGCCGACAGTGAAGAACCACATCACGGTCGTTCTCAAGGCACTCAATGTAACGAGTCGCACCGAGGCAGTAATAGAAGTAGGAAAAATGGGCTGGGAATTGTCGCCGAAATCTGATTCATAACGCCGCCCCGGTGTCTCTCCTATCGTCTTGATCCCTCAAGAACTCTTGCATGACAGCGCGGAGCCGCATTGGGTCGACAGGTTTGTGCAGCAAAATGTACCCTCTATCCTTAGCGTCACGTAATGGTTCGGGTGCCGTATCGCCGCTGGTGAGGATAGCTGGAATTGATGAGCCAAACGCCGCACTAATTTGTTCAATTGCTCGGATCCCCGTCTTTCCGCTCGCAAGATGATAATCCGAGATTATAAGATCGAGGCGTTGTTGGCACTCAGCCAGTCGGATAAGCGCAGCTTCGTCGGATCCGGCGGTAAGGACGGAGTATCCCCATTTGCCAAGCAATCCGCCCGTCTCCTCTCGCACAATTGGAGCATCGGCAATAACAAGAATTACCTTACCTTCGACCGCAACGACTGCGGGGCGAGGTGTGTCGACGGGCTCAGTGGACGTGACGCATTTGTCGGCCATCGGAATCAGGATTGCGAATCGCGAACCTCGGCCCACAGTCGAAGCTAAGTCGACTTGATGGTTGAGAAGTACGCGAAGCCTGTCGACAATAGCCAGGCCGAGCCCCAGGCCGCCGTACCGGTTCCGTTCTGGGCCGGGTAGTTGAAAAAACTCGCCAAAGATTTTCTGCTTCTGATCCTCAGGAATGCCGGGACCGCTATCCCATACTTCGATACGCAACATTTCACCGCGCCGACGACATCCGACGATGATCCCGCCCCGTAACGTATAGCGCACAGCATTGGATACCAGATTGAGCAGTATGCGTTCGAGCAGCATGGCGTCGCTCCGCACCCAGGCATCACTTCGCCGAACGCGTAGACGCAAGCCTTTTTCTCGCGTTGCCTGATCAAACGTAGTCTCAATTGTTTGCAACAAGCGCGCGATCGGGAATTCGGTAATTTTGGGTGTAAGGATTCCAGCATCGAGCCTGGAAATATCCAGGAGCGAGTTGAACATTTCATCCATTTCTTTGCGCGTTGCATCGATCCGCTCGATCGTCTTTGTCCTTTCCCCCGATTTGAGCGGCGTGCGCAGCTGCGCAACGAACAGGCCTAGTGCATGTAATGGCTGCCGCAAATCATGGCTTGCCATGGCAAGAAAACGCGATTTTGCTGCATTGGCGAGCTCCAGCTCTTGCGTACGTTCTGCGACCTTCCGTTCGAGTTCCATGTGTGCGTGGCGCAGACTTTCCTCCGCTTTCTTGCGCACCTCGACGTCGGCGCTCAGTAACAAACTTGGAACGGTAATACTGATCAAGAACATCAACACCAGCAGGAATGAAACGTTGAGATCCACGGTCGTGAAGGGGCCGCCGCCCGTGAGCGTCCCCCAAATCGTGATCCCCGCAAGCACCAGCGCAACCGTTGCAGTGTCACGTGGACCGCGGCGCAGCGCCGCCCACAACATTGGCAGGATCGCAAGAAAACCCAGTGGATTTCGGCTCGGCGTTTGCTCGATCAGGGGGCTGAAAGCAATGAGTCCAACAGCCGCCGCTGTTGCGAGGACGCCGACCGTCTCCAAAAATTCCTTGCGGTTGAAAGCATGGAAGGGGCTTGATGCCCAAAGCACGATAACGGGGGCAATGACCAGCGCGCCGGTCACATCTCCCAGCCACCAAGTGACCCAGGCGTTTGCGAAATTCGTCCGTTCGATGTACCCGGCGGTTGCCAGGCTGGACAGTCCAATGGTGGCGCTGATCGGTGTCGCGATCACGAGGCAAATCAGGGTAAACTTCCCGACAGAATTTGGCGTCGAAAACGTATTACATCCGCTCGACCATCGATTGATGAGGTAAACGCCAACAACGGCTTCAAGAGAGTTACCGGTCGCAATCGCAATTGCGGTGGCAACCGAGCCGGCGGTCGCCGCATTGGCGATCACCGCCGCCGTGAAAATTGCGGGCCAAGTCCGATATCCCCACAACAGCACCGCCGCCAGCGCGACACCTGTCGGTGGCCAAATTGGCGTTGCACTGGGATGAATAGAGGCGAGAGCAAGGCCACCTTTTGCCAGGGCGAAATAGATCAGTCCAATTGCGACCAGACCGCTGGCATAGCTAATGCCTCGGCGGAAATTTATCTCCGGCGATAGTGATCGTGGATCGGACATCGTCGATGCCTGGACCAGGCAGTTGGATCGCCCCCCACAACTGACCTTTGATCTTCTTAATGAAGATCTGCGAAACATTAATCCTCTTTAGGGACTCGTGCGACCATCTCAAGGTTGCACACGCGTTCGAGCCGGACTTAGCTAGCGCTCGCATGAGGCCGATACGGGCGAGCATCGCAGGCCCGCCGTGTTCTGCAACTGACCTGCCACCGAAGTTTCATCCAGGAGCATTTAGAGTCCTGTTGGGTTTTAAGCCGAGTGGCGCGGGTGCAGCAACGGCGATTGGCGGAGCTGGTCGGGGTTGCGCCGCCGATCGCCCGTTGCGGGGAGGTTGGCGGCATAGGCCGCAGGGGTCTGGTATTTCAGTGAAGAGTGCGGCCGCTCGCCGTTGTAGTCCGTGACCCAGGCGGCGAGCTTGCGCCGCGTGTCGTCGAGGCCGAAGAACAGCGTTTCGTTCAAGAACTCGTCGCGCATCCGGCCGTTGAAGCTCTCGACAAAAGGCGTTCTGGATCGGCTTGCCGGGCGCGATGAAGTGCCAGTCGATGGCGTTGTCCTTGCACCAGGCCAGCATCGCATTGCAGGTGAACTCGGTGCCGTTGTCCGAGACGATCGAACCCGGCTTGCCGCGTCGGGCGACGATAGTGGTCAGCTCCCGCGCCACCCGCCGGCCCGAGATCGAGGTGTCAGCGATCGCCCCCAGGCTCTCCTTGGTGACGTCGTCGACGATGTTGAGGATACGGAAGCGCTGTCCTGGGGCGAACTGGACACGTCCATACCGCCAAACTTGGTCTTCCAATTGTAGAACGTCGCCTCCGAGATCCCGTGCTTGCGGGCAAGATCAGCCGTCTTCGCGCCGGCCTCGTGCTCTTTCAAAACCGCGATGGTCTGCTCTTCCGTGAACCGTTTACGCTTCATCTGTCCGTCCGTCGTCAGGCCGGACTCTAAATCCTTCTGGAGGAAATTCTTAGGGGCAGGTCACGAGGAGCAAAGCGACGAAGCAATCCAGAATTCTGGCGTGGCTTCTGGATTGCTCCGCTTCGCTCGCAATGACGGAACGTCGGCTTGGCCACGATCTCAACCAAACACGTACATCTTCAGATCGCGCATTCGCCTCACTCGTCTGATCTGATCATCGGACGGGGCGTGTGGCGTCTTGTGAAGCGGAGCGTTGCGATGCAGAACAGACAATCTCGCGATCAGACCGACTGGATCAGCGTGATCGCGATCGTCTCAGTCTTCACGATCGCCAGCCTTGCGTTGCATTTCGGCTGGATGCTTCGCTAACGCTCCATTCTGCTACGCCGCTTTCTTCTTCTCCGCGAGGTCGGCGAGTTCCTTCAGGATATCGGTGGTGCCGGCGAGCCGCTCCTCGGGCGTCTCCCAGACCTGCAGGAACACGACCTTCATGTCGGGGCGCACCTTGGCGGCCTGGCCGTGGCGCTTGATGAAGGCGACGAGACGATCGGGATAGGCGAAGCTGTTGTCGCGGAAGGCGATGACCGCGCCCTTCGGGCCGGCATCGACCTTCTCGACATTGGCCCTGCGACAGTAGTTCTTGATCGCGGCGACCTTGAACAGATAGCGCGTCTCGTCCGGCAGCTTGCCGAAGCGGTCGCGCAGCTCGGCCGCGAAGTTGTCGATCTCGTCGTCGGTCTCGAGATCGGCGAGCCGACGGTACAGCGACAGTCGCACCGAGAGGTCGGAGACGTAGTCCTCGGGGATCAGCACGGGCATGCCGATGGTGATCTGGGGCGACCAGCGGTCGACGGTCGGCTCGGTGATGCCCGCCTTGAGGTTCTCGATCGCCTCCTCCAGCATCGACTGATAGAGCTCGAAGCCGACCTCCCTGATGTGGCCGGACTGCTCGTCGCCGAGGAGGTTGCCGGCGCCTCGGATGTCGAGGTCGTGGCTGGCGAGCTGGAAGCCGGCCCCCAGCGTCTCCAGCGACTGCAGCACGCCCAGGCGCTTTTCGGCCAGTGGGCTGATCTTGTGCGTCGACGGCAGGGTGAACAGCGCATAAGCGCGCAGCTTGGAGCGGCCGACGCGGCCGCGCAGCTGATAGAGCTGGGCAAGGCCGAACATGTCGGCACGGTGCACGATCAGCGTGTTGGCGCGGGGAATGTCGAGGCCGGATTCGACGATCGTGGTCGACAGCAGGATGTCGAACTTGCCGTCGTAGAACGCCCCGATGATGTCCTCGATCACGGTCGGCGCCATCTGGCCGTGCGCGACGGCGACCTTCATCTCCGGCACGGTCTTGTCGAGGAACTCCTTGACCTCGGCGAGATCGTCGATGCGCGGCACGACGTAGAACGCCTGACCGCCGCGATAGCGCTCACGCAGCAGGGCCTCGCGGATCATCACGGGGTCGTGCGGCGCGACGAAGGTGCGAACGGCGAGACGATCGACTGGCGGCGAGGCGATGATCGACAGCTCGCGCACGCCGGTGAGTGCGAGCTGCAAGGTGCGCGGGATCGGCGTCGCCGACAGGGTCAGCACATGCACCTCGGCGCGCAGCTGCTTCAGCCGCTCCTTGTGGCTGACGCCGAAATGCTGCTCCTCGTCGACGATGACGAGGCCGAGATCGCGGAACTTGATCGCCTTGCCGAGCAGCGCATGGGTGCCGACGACGATGTCGACCGAGCCGTCGGCGAGGCCCTTCTTGACCTGATTGAGATCCTTGGTGCTGACCAGCCGCGACGCCTGTGCGACGTTGACCGGAAAACCCTTGAAGCGCTCAGCGAAAGTCTTTGCATGCTGGCGCGCGAGCAGCGTGGTCGGCACGACGACTGCGACCTGCTTGCCGTCGAGCGCGACGGCAAAGGCGGCGCGCAGCGCCACCTCGGTCTTGCCGAAGCCGACGTCGCCGCAGACCAGCCGGTCCATCGGACGTCCCGCTTCGAGATCGGCGAGCGTCGCCTGGATCGCGGCGAGCTGGTCCTCGGTCTCGTCATAGGGGAAGCGGGCGCAGAACTCGTCATAGAGGCCGACCTGCACCGGCAGCTTCGGCGCCTCGTGCAGCATGCGCTCGGCGGCGATCTTGATCAGCTCACCGGCCATCTCGCGAATGCGGTTCTTCAGCTTGGCCTTGCGCGTCTGCCAGCCGGAGCCGCCGAGCTTGTCGAGCTCGACGTTGGTCTGGTCGGAGCCGTAGCGCGACAACAGCTCGATGTTCTCGACCGGCAGATACAGCTTGGTCTCGCCGGCATAGCGCAGTTCGAGACAGTCATGCGGCGCGCCGGCGACCTCGAGCGTCTGCAGCCCGACGAAACGGCCGATGCCGTGATCGACATGGACCACGATGTCGCCGATCGCGAGGCTCGTCACCTCCGAGATGAAGTTGTCGAGCTTGCGGCTCGCCCGGCGCGGCCGCACCAGGCGGTCGCCGAGAATGTCCTGCTCGGAGATGACGGCGATCTGGTCGGTCTCGAAGCCGGTCTCGAGACCGAGCACCGCGAGCATGGTCTCGTTGCGCGGCGTCGCCTGCACCACGCGCCAGGTGTTGACGCTGGTGACGTGGATCAGCTTGTGGTCCTTCAGCATGCTGGCCATGCGGTCGCGCGAGCCTTCGCTCCACAGCGTGATCACGACCTTCTTGCGCACCGATTGTAATGCCTGCACGTGGGCGACAACTGCCTCGAATACGTTGACGGCGGAATCGTTGCGCTCGGGCGCGAAGTTGCGGCCCTGCCGCGCGCCGATGTCGACGACGCCGGTGCTCTCCGGCACCGCGAACGGAGTGACACGCGCCAGCGGGACGGCGGCGAGCCGTTCAGCCCACTCCGACGACGTCAGATACAGCCGGTCGACCGTCAGCGGCTTGTAGATCGCACCGCCGCCGGGATGCTCCATTGCCTCGCGGCGCGCGTCGTAATAGTCGATGATCTGCTTGAAGCGCTCGCGCGCGGCATCCTCGCCCTGCGGCTCGATCACGATGGGCGTGTTCGGCAGATAGTCGAACAATGTCTCCATCTTGTCGTGGAACAGCGGCAGCCAGTGCTCCATGCCGGGATAGCGGCGGCCTTCGCTGACGGCCTCGTACAGCGCGTCATCGCGCTCCGGCGCGCCGAACTCGGCGACATAGCCCATGCGGAAGCGGCGGATGGTGTCGGTGACGAGCTGGAATTCGGAAACGGGCACGAGGTCGAGCGAGCGCATGTCGAGCAAGGTGCGCTGCGTCTCGGCGTCGAAGGTGCGGATCGATTCCAGGCTGTCGCCGAAAAAGTCGAAGCGCACCGGCTGGTCGAGGCCGGCGGGAAACAGGTCGAGAATGCCGCCGCGCACCGCATATTCGCCGCTCTCGCGCACGGTCGACGAGCGGTGATAGCCGTTATGCTCGAGCCAGGCGACGACGGAGTCCATCGGCACGACATGGCCGGGCGCGACCGACAGCGCCTGCCCGGCCATGGTGTCGCGCGCCGGCACGCGCTGCACGATGGCGTTGACGGTGGTCAGCACGATCAGCGGCTTGTCGCTGCCGGCGAGGCGCGACAGCCGCGCCAGGGTGGTGACGCGCTGGGCGAGAATACCGCCATGCGGCGAGACGCGATCGTAAGGCTGGCAGTCCCAGGCCGGGAACTGCATCACCGGCAGATCCGGCGCGAAGAAGTCGAGCGCCCGCGCCAGCTGCTGCATCCGATTGCCGTCGCGACAGACCACGGCGAGGCTCACCGCCGGCGGCTTCGGCTTGGCCGCGACCGCCCGCGCGAGATCGGAGACGACCAGGCCTTCGGCGCCCTCGGCGACATTGGCGAGCGTCAGCGCGCGCCCCGGCGCGAGATGCTCGGCTGGCGACTTGACCGGGCTCTTCATCAATCGGCGTCCACCGCGCGGAACGCCTTGATGCGCTCGAACAATGCCGGGGTCTGCTCCGGCGGCAGCGGCCGGGCGCCGGTCACCGCGGCATAGAAATCCGGGTCCGGAACTTCCAGAAGCTGTTCGAGCTCGGCCAGCTCGCTCTCGGAGAGGCTCCCGATCTCGGCATCGGCGAAGCGGCCGAGGATCAGGTCCATCTCACGGGTGCCGCGATGCCAGCAGCGGAACAGGAGCCGCTTGCGACGGTCGTCTAGGCCTTGGCTCGATCGGGTCGTTCCGGTCATCGCGATATTCCTGCAGGACAACGCCAAAAGCCCGGACGGTGCCGGGCGCGGTTCGATATAGCGGCACGCAGCGCTCCTGTCAGCCCTCCCAGGCTGCAGAACCGGCATGCCCGGCACCTGAAACCTGAGAAAAAGACGTGGATGTCTTGGCATTCGCGGCTATTCCGGCTCTCAAACCGCTTTAAGTGTTCGGTCCATGCGCCCAAGCGTTCTCAATCCCCTGTTCGCGCCGGTCACCACCCTGTCGGGTGTCGGGCCGAAGCAGGACAAGCTGCTGCGCTACCTGCTCGGCTGCAGCGAGACGCCTCGCCTGGTCGACCTGCTCCTGCATCTGCCGGCCAGCGTGATCGACCGCCGCAACCGGCCCAAGGTGCGCGACGTCGCGGTCGGAACCGTGGTGACGCTCGAAGTCACGGTCGATCGCCACCGTCCCTCGCGCAACGCCCGCGCGCCGTACCTCGTTTACGCCAGCGACGAGACCGGCGACGTCGTGCTGACCTTCTTCCGTCCCAAGGGCGACTACATCGAGAAGGTGCTGCCGGTCGGCGCCAAGCGCTATGTCTCCGGCACCGTGCAGATGTATGACGGCGTGCCGCAGATCGTGCACCCCGACCGCATCCTGGATGAAGCGGGGTTTGCAAAACTCTCCGGCATCGATCCGGTCTATCCGCTGACGGAAGGCCTCGCGCTCGGATCGTTGCGGCGCGCGATCGCCGCGGCGCTGACCAAGCTGCCCGAACTGCCGGAATGGATCAGTCCGGAGGTGCTCAGCCGCTGCGGCTTCCCGCCCTTGAAGGAGGCGCTGACGCGGGTGCATGTGCCGCAGGAGCTGACGGACATCCTGCCGGAAAACCGGTTCTGGTCGCGGCTCGCGTTCGATGAGCTGCTCGCCGGCCAACTGGCACTGGCACTGGTGCGGGCGCAACTGCGCCGGCCCGCGGGCAACCGTCATGCCGGCGATGGCCGGCTGCGCCGCAAGATCATCGACGCCCTGCCCTATGCGCTGACGAACTCGCAAGCCAAGGCGATCGAAGCGATCGCCGCCGATCTCGAAAAGCCGGTGCGGATGCTGCGGCTGCTGCAGGGCGATGTCGGCTCCGGCAAGACGGTGGTGGCGCTGCTGGCGGCAGCCGCCGTCGCCGAGGCCGGCAAGCAGGCGGCCCTGATGGCCCCGACCGAGATTCTGGCGCGCCAGCATGCCAAGACCATCACGCCGCTCGCCGAGCGCGCTGGGATGAACGTGGCCATTCTCACGGGGCGCGAGAAAGGCAAGGAGCGTCGCGACATTCTTGCGCGTCTGGAGGCCGGCGAAATCGACCTGCTGGTCGGCACCCACGCGCTGATCCAGGACGACGTGGTCTTCAAGTCGCTGGCGCTCGCCATCGTCGACGAGCAGCATCGCTTCGGCGTGCGCGAGCGGCTGGCGCTGACCTCGAAGGGCGAGGCCGTCGACGTGCTCGTGCTGTCGGCGACGCCGATCCCGCGCACCCTCGTGCTGACCTATTTCGGCGACATGGACATCTCCGAGCTGCGCGAGAAGCCGGCCGGCCGGCAGCCGATCGACACCCGTGCGGTCGCCGACACCAGGCTCGGCGAGGTCATCGATGCCGTCGGCCGCGCGCTCGATGCCGGCAAGCTGGTGTACTGGATCTGCCCGCTGGTCGAGGAATCCGAGGCCGAGGGCGTCGATCATCTCACCAATGCGACGGATCGCTTCGAGAGCCTGCGCGAGCGCTTCGGTGCCAAGGTCGGCCTCGTCCACGGCAAGATGAAGGGCAGCGAGAAGGACGACGTCATGGGCCGGTTCGCGGCCCATGAGCTGCGGCTGCTGGTTGCGACCACCGTGGTCGAGGTCGGCGTCGACGTGCCGGCCGCCAGCATCATGGTGATCGAGAATGCCGAGCGCTTCGGCCTCGCCCAGCTGCACCAGTTGCGCGGCCGTATCGGCCGCGGCTCGGAAGCGTCGACTTGCATCCTGCTCTATCACGAGCCGCTGGGGCAGATGTCGAAGGCGCGGCTCGCGGTGATCCGCGAGACCACCGATGGCTTCCGCATCGCCGAGGAGGACCTCAAGCTGCGCGGCGAAGGCGACGTGCTCGGCATCCGCCAGAGTGGCCTGCCCGGCTATCGCATCGCCCGTCCCGAGGTGCATGCCCAACTGATCACCCAGGCGCGCGACGAGGCGCTGCGCATCCTGAAAGAGGACCCGAAGTTGAAGGGCCCGCGCAGCGACGCGCTGCGCTGCCTGCTCTATCTCTACGAACGCGACGAGGCGATCCCGCTGCTGACGGCGGGCTGACATGTCGTAGGGTGGGCAAAGCGACGCCAAAGGCGGCGCGTGCCCACCATGTCGATGGTCGTAAAGAACAACGGTGGGCACGTCACACCGCGCGTTGCGCGGTGCGCCTTTGCCCACCCTACGAGTCTATGACGCCGGCTTATTCACCTTGCAGCTCTCGGCGAACGCCACCAGCTGCGCCGCATCGGTGCCCTGCCCCTGCACGTCCGTCGCGATGTGCTCGAACAGACGGGCGAAGCCTTCGTAGATCAGCGCGGCCGGATGGTCATCACCCAGGAAGCCCGCGATCTCGCGCATTTCGGCGACCCAGCGATAGGCCTTCGGCAGCATGTCCGGCAGCGCATTGGCAAGCCGCGCCTGGACGTGCGGCAGGCTCAGCGCCAACTCGTCGCGCAGCGCGTCGGCGGCGCCGGCGCGGGTGGCGGCCAGCACCATCGCGGCGCCGAGCCCCGTCAGGCCCTTGTTGATGCCCGCATAGGACATCTTCAGCGCCGAAGCCGCGCCGATCGGCCCTTCGATCCGGCGCAGATCGAGCCCGAGTTGGCCCAGCGCGGCGACATCAACGGCCGCCTCGCCGCTCACATACAACGCCGGTCCCTTCGTGCCCGGCTTCGGCGGCAGACCGATGATGGCGGCATCGACCAGGCGCGCGCCCGAGGACAGCACGATGTCCTCGATGGTCCGGATGGTGTCGACGTTGACGGCGTTGCAGTCGACGATGATGGGCTTCTTCGAATTCCGGTTGATGACCGTCGCGAGTTGCTCCGCCAGCGCCACAGCCTCGCCCGGCGGCACGATCGACAGGATAATGTCGGCATTGGCGATCTCGGCGTCGCTGGCGCCGACCATGCCGGATGCGGCCGCCCTCGCCCGCGTCGCCGCGCTGCGCTCCTCGAGCGAAGTCAGAACCTTGCAGCCGTGCTCCACGAGACGGGCGGCGATGGCGCTGCCCATGGCGCCGGGCGCGATGACGGCAATGCTGGGAGGCATGATGACGCTCCGATTCCAACGATGGTCTCTAAAACTATGCCCACCCCATGACAAAACTGAAGGCACGAAAACGAAGGGCAGCCCTTCCGGGCTGCCCTCGCCTTGGCCGCAACGCCAGCGCCCCCTCAGAGCCCCCGAGAACGCTGGCTGCCGCGGCAGACCCTCAGAACGCGATCTTCAAGCCTCCGCTGCCGAAGAAATCGTCTCCTCCCGTGCGTCCGATCGTGCGCGACACGTTCACCGTCAGCGCCACATTGCTCCAGAACGGCGCCACGACGCCGGCGCTCACCCGGCCGTAGACGTTGTGCGAGGTGCCGTTCGGAACCGTCCAGTTGTTGACGATGACGGGCGCCGAGGTCGCGTTGTACTGAATCAGGCGGCCGTTGCCGATGATGTCGTCATCGAGGGTCAGGTTCAGGTACGGATTGATGACGTTGCCCTGCACCTGGAACGGCGTGCGCAGCTGCACGCCGACGCTGCCGATCAGGGTCTCGGCGGTCTGCGAGCCGACCGCGAGCGTCAGCGCAGGATCGCCGGTCTCGGTGTAGCCGTCGACACGGGCGCGGGCATAGGTCAGCCCGCCGATCGGTCCGAGCTTCGCCGTGCCTGCATCGAACAGGTAACCGGCCTTGCCGGCCGCGACGAAGGTGGTGCCGCCGGGACTGGAGGTGATGGTGTCGACCACGCCCGGCCGCGTGTTGTGATAGTCCTGACGGCCGATCGTCGCCAGGCCCTCGGCAAACAGGTTGCTGCTGGCCCAGGCGCCGTAGAGGCCGAACTGATAGGAGTTGGCATCCGTGGTGCCGGCGCTGTTGAACAGCCTCGCCTTCGGATTGGAATAGTCGAAGGCGGTACCGATCATGGCGTTCGCCGACAGCCGGTACTCGACGCCAATTGTGCCGCCGATGCTGTCGAGATTGAAGCCGTTCGAGGCGGCGCTGCCCTGGCGGTCGCTCACGCCGCCATTGCCCTGCATGTAGAACGACCATGGGCTGACCGGCGCCAGCGGCGGCGCCTTGGTGTAAGGGGACTTGGCGTAAGGCGCCTTCGTCACCGCGGCAAAGGAATTCATCGTCGACGGCGCGAAGCCGGTGGTCTCGCGGAACTGATCCAGCTTGCCGAACAGCGTCGAGGCAAACCCCATCGCCGTGATCGATGCCACCTCGCCCTGCGGCGCGAAGGTCAGCGGCGCGTTGAGGCGGTTGACGATGTACTGGCCCAGCACCTCGAAGCCGTGCGAGGTCAGGTGCACGCCGTCGACATAGAACAGATACTGGCTCTGCAGCGCCGGATTGCCGATGCACGCCACCGGACAGGCGCCGACATTGGTGAAGCCATAGCGCTGTGGATTGGCCTGGATTAGCGTCCCCACCAGTCCGGTGTCGACATACTCGACACGTACGCCCGAACGCGCGACGCCTGCGAGCGACTGCTGCATCAGGCTGTTATAGGTCGTGCTGTAGGCCTTGCCGGCCGGGGCATTGGCGTTGCCGACGGCCTCCGGCAAGGTGCTGACATCGCCGGCCGTGAACACGATGCTGCGCGCGCCGTCCCCGACCAGCGCGTTGATGCCGGCCATGGCCTGCTGGGCCGTGACGGCCGCGGCCGTCGGCGCGCCAGCGAGCGAGCCGCCGGCGCGGTAATAGGCCCGCGCATCGTTGCCGCCGACCGAGATTTCGACCAGGTCGGTCGACGAGATCCTGCCGGAGAAGCCCGTCAGTCCGCTCCATTCCTGGAAGAAGCCGGGAATGCCGGGCGCCACCACGTTGGTATTGCCCGCCATGGCGCCGCCGATCGCGTAGTTGAGCTGGGGAATGCCGAGCAGCGCCGAGGTCGTGTCGACGAAATTCGTGCCGCCGCTGAAGCGGCCGGTGGGATAGAGCGGCAGCTTGCCGGCGCCGCCGGTGAAGGTCCAGAGATTGCCCGTGTCGGCGTAGCTGTCGCCAAATGCCTGAATGCGCGTATAGGTGGTCTGGGCTGCTGCCGGCCCCGTCAGTTGCAGGGACGCCGCGGACAGCGCGACCGCGCACAACAATGTCGTCCTACTCACAGGCATCCTACGCGCCTCCCCAACGCCTTACTTTTGTTTGCCCGATGTTTCCATGGTGACCATTCGAAACACCACCGCCCGCTGGTTGTAGGAACGACGACATCCGTGGCTGTGCTTTCCCCGCATCATCATGCAGTGCAAAGCGCCGCGATGCGCACGTTTGCCCGCTGGGCGGACCGGACCGCCAGCGACCATGCTCACGAAGGCTGCTGACAGAATCTGGCAGAGGGCTCGGCTAGTCGTGTGGCTGAAGCGCTGCAGACGGCGCCGCCACCGGAGAAACGACGATGCCCGACTTCAATTTCCTGATCCTCTACGTCGACAACCCGCCGAGGAGCGCGGCCTTCTATGCGGATCTGCTCGGCCGGCCCGTGATCGAACAATCGCCGACGTTCGCCATGCTGCCGCTGCGCGAGGGGGTCATGCTGGGCTTGTGGTCGCGGCACACGGTCGAGCCGACAGCGACGGGCGCAGCAGGCTTCGCCGAGGTCGCGTTCGCGGTCGGCGATGCCGGCGAGGTCCAGAGGCTGCACGACGACTGGAAGGCGCGCGGACTCTCGATCGCGCAAGCGCCGACGCGGATGGATTTCGGAACGACGTTCGTCGCGCTCGATCCGGACGGGCATCGCCTGCGCGTGTTCGTTCCGCAGGATGCGGCCTAGCCCCTCCGCGGGTGGCCGGCCATGCGCATCAATCGGCCTTTCAGCCTAGTCCGCCTTGGCCGGCTCCGGCTCGCGATGCGGCGATGGCTGCGCGGGTGCGTTGGCGAGGCGCGCGGTGTTGGCCATGTTGGCCAGCGCCGCGACCTTTTTCTGCTGGTCGGATCCCGGCTGCACCACGCCGCATGACATGATCAACGTCGCCGCGTCCTCGGCGCTCATGTCGACCTCGATGATCTTGCTCCGCGGCAGATAGAAGAAGAAGCCCGTGGTGGGGTTCGGCGCGCACGGCAAGAACACTGAGATCTGCTCGTCGTCACCGGGCAGCCGGCTCGCAATCTCCGTGCTCGGCGGCTGCGAGATCAGGACGATCGACCACATGCCCGGCGACGGAAACTCGACCAGGCCGACACGGCGCAGGCTCGAGCCCTTGCCCGAGAACAGCGTCTCGAACACCTGCTTGAGGCCGCGATAGATCGCCCGCACCGCCGGGATGCGGCCGAGCAGCCGCTCGCCGAGGTCGACCAGGGTGCGGCCGATCAGGTTGGCCGTCAGGAAGCCGAGCAGCGTCAGTCCGATCACGGCCACGATCAGGCCGGAGCCGGGCACGCCGAACGGCAGATAGGTTTCCGGACGATAGACCAGAGGCACGAACGGCCGGACCAGCCCGTCCACCCAGGTCACGAACCACCACGTGATGTAGAGCGTGATGGCGACGGGTCCGGCTACGACGAGGCCGGTCAGGAAATAGTTGCGAAACCGGAACATCAGCCCATGGTGGGGCGTCTCGGCCGGAGCATCGGCCAAGGGATCGGTCTCTGGCGGCAGGTCGTCGCGGGAACTCATGCGAACTTCCGGGTCGGATCAAATCTCAGCTAAGGGTCTTAGCAGATTTTTGAAGGGCAAAGGCCCTCTTTCCGACACATGCGCGCTTTGCCGCTGACCTGTGGCCCGGCAGCCGGACACCCATTCCAGGCGGAAGGTGCTTCAGGTCCCGTTGCGGAGAGTTGCGACGCGGACGGCCGAACGCGGCGCCCTAGGCGCTGCGCAGCGGCAGGGCCAGCCCGACCGCCACGAAGATGCCGCCGCAGACCTGGTTGAAGCGCCGCCCGACCCGCGCGAGCCAGGGGCGAACCTGGGCCGCCGCGCTGGCGATGGCGTATTCGGTGACGAACTCGGTCACCGTATAGGTGACGGCCACGACGGCGAACTGCACCGCCAGGCTGCGATCGGGATCGATGAACTGCGGCAGCAGCGCGCTGAAGAACAGCAGGCATTTCGGGTTGGTCGCCGCGGTCAGGAAACCCTGGCGGAACAGCGCGTGTCCTCTGGCCGTCACGGCTTGGTCGGCCAGATCGACGCCCACCGGCGGCGCGAGCCACAACTTGACCCCGAGCCATGCGAGATACAGCCCGCCCACCCATTTCAGCACCACGAGCCAGGTGATCGACGACTGCACCAGCGCACCGATGCCGAACATGCACAGCGCGATGACGAGGATGAAGCCGATCAGGCCGCCCGAGATCGTGAACAGCGTCCTGCGTCCGCCGTGCAGCGCCCCGTGCGTCAAGGCGAGCAGGCCGTTCGGGCCTGGCGTCAGGGAGATCCCCACGGACGTGACAAAGAACAGCAGCCAGGTGTTGAGGGCCATCCCGATCCCCGTGATCAAGCGAACCGACCGAACCGCCGGGCCGGACGTTTGCCTATTCCACCGTGACCGACTTGGCGAGGTTGCGCGGCTGGTCGACATCGGTCCCCATCACCACGGCGGTGTGGTAGGCCAGGAGCTGCACCGGGATGGCGTAGACGATCGGCGTGAACGTCGCGGCCATGTCCGGCATGGTGATCGTCACCAGCGAGTCCACGGTCGCCTCCTCGGCTCCCTTGGCGTCGGTCATCAGGATGATCTTGCCGCCGCGCGCGGCGACCTCCTGCATGTTCGACACCGTCTTCTCGAACACGCGATCATAGGGCGCGATGACGACGACCGGCATGGTCTCGTCGATCAGCGCGATCGGGCCGTGCTTGAGCTCGCCGGCGGCGTAGCCCTCGGCGTGGATGTACGAGATCTCCTTCAGCTTCAGCGCGCCTTCGAGCGCCAGCGGATAGGAGGTGCCGCGGCCGAGATAGAGCACGTCCTTCGACTTCGCGATCTCGCGGGCGAGCTTCTCGATCTGCGGCTCGGTCGTCAACGCCGCCGCGATCAGGCGAGGCACTTCGACCAGGCCATGCACCAGCTTGGTCTCGTCGGCTTCGGAGAGCTCGCCGCGGCCGCGACCTGCCGCGATCGCGAGCGCCGCGAGCACCATCAACTGGCAGGTGAAGGCCTTGGTCGAGGCAACGCCGATCTCCGGGCCGGCGAGCGTCGGCATCACGATCTCGCTCTCGCGCGCAATCGTCGAGGTCGGCACGTTGACGACCGAGAGCGTGTGCACGCCCTGCGACTTCGCATAGCGCAGCGCCGCCAAGGTGTCGGCAGTCTCGCCGGACTGCGAGATGAAGATGGCGAGATCGCCCTGGCGCAGCGGCGCCTCGCGGTAGCGGAACTCCGAGGCGACGTCGAGCTCGACCGGCACCCGCGCGAAGCGCTCGAACCAGTATTTGGCAACGAAGCCGGCGTAGCTCGCGGTGCCGCAGGCGGTGATCGAGATGCGCTGAATGTCCTTGAAGTCGAACGGCAGCCGCGCCGGCAGCACTACGCGCTCGGTGCCCATGTCGACATAGCGCGCCAGCGTATGGCCGACGACCTCCGGCTGCTCGTGGATCTCCTTGGCCATGAAGTGGCGATAGTTGGCCTTGTCGACCAGGAACGACGACGCGCCGGATTTCAACACGTCGCGCTTCACCACCGCGCCCGAGGCGTCGTGGATGATGCCGGAGTCGCGGGTGATCTCGACCCAGTCGCCATCATCGAGATAGCTGATCGTGTCGGTGAACGGCGCCAGCGCGATCGCATCCGAGCCGAGGAACATTTCACCGTCGCCGTAGCCCATCGCGAGCGGCGAGCCCTTGCGCGCGCCGATCAGGAGGTTGCCATGCCCCTTGAACAGGAAGGCCAGCGCGAACGCGCCCTTCAATTGCGGCAGCGACGCAGCCACGGCCTGCTGCGGCGAATGGCCTTTCAGCAAATAGGAGTTGACCAGATGGACGACGGTCTCGGTGTCCGTTTCCGACGCGAACCTGGCGCCCTGCTTTTCGAGCTCGGCCCGTAGTTCGCGAAAATTCTCGATGATGCCGTTATGTACCACGGCAACGTTGTCAGTCGCATGCGGATGCGCGTTGCTCTCGGTCGGCTTGCCGTGGGTCGCCCAGCGCGTGTGACCGATGCCGGCGTGCCCCTTCAGCGGATGCTGCTCGAGCCGCTTCTGCAGGTTCTTGAGCTTGCCCTCGGCGCGCCGCCGGTCCAAATGATCGCCCTCGAGCGTGGCAACGCCCGCGGAATCGTAGCCGCGATATTCGAGACGTTTCAAGGAATCGACGAGATGCTCGGCAACCGGCCCGCGTCCCAGGATCCCGATGATTCCGCACATCAGCGCTAGTCCCCAAATCGTCGAGAAAGATTCAAAAGCGTGGCATTGTCTTAACGAAAACCGCGCGCTTTCAGGATTCAATAATTATTGCGGATTGCGACAGGGTTAAGTGGGAGCCCTAACCGAGGGCCTGCATGCAACTCCGGTTTGATGCGGAGGTCCGGTTCGGAGCGCACTTAACGCCCGGTCAACGCTTTCGCGCAGAGACTGTCGCGTCGGAGAGGACGCCATGACCTATAGCCGCCGCCCAACTGATCCCAAAGGCACCAGCCCGCTGAGCCTGTCGCATCCGACCTCCGGAAGCCATCTGGCGCACTGGCCGCCGCCGGCCTTGAGCAACGAGCTCAAGCCGATGCCGATCAAACATCGCGCCAACGAGCCCGTCAAGCACGCCACCCGCCGCGGGTGGCGTTTGACACGTGCGATGTTCGCTGAGTTCCAGGACGACGAAAGCTGATTTCTCAGCTCACTTCTTGTGGCGTTGCTTGGCATTCCGGAAGCGCGCCGCGGCGCCCTCACGCGTCGTCTGCGGGCTCCGCTCGAGCGCCAGCGCATCATCGGGAACGTCGCGCGTGATCACCGAGCCAGAGCCGATATAGGCGCGGGCGCCGATGGTGATCGGCGCCACCAGCGAGGTGTTGGTGCCGATGAAAGCGCCCTCGCCGATATTGGTCTTGTGCTTGTTGAAGCCGTCATAGTTGCAGGTGATGGTGCCGGCACCGATATTGGCATTGGCCCCAACATGGGCGTCGCCGATATAGGACAGGTGATTGACCTTCACGCCCGCCTCCAGCACGGCGGCCTTGGCCTCGACGAAATTGCCGATCTTGGCACCGTCTCCGAGTGTCGTACCGGGCCGCAGCCGCGCGAACGGCCCGAGCAGGCTGTTCCGGCCGAGCTTGGACTGCACGATGTGCGAGAACGAATGCACCACCGCGCCGTCGCCGATCGACACGCCGGGGCCGATCACGACGAACGGCTCGATGGTCACGTCCTTGCCGAACGTGGTATCCGCAGCGAGGTAGACGGTCTCCGGCGCGACCAGCGTCACGCCTGCATCCATCGCCGCGCGGCGCAGCCGGTTCTGCATCACCGCCTCGGCTTCGGCGAGCTGCGCCTTGGTGTTGACGCCGCGCACCTCGTCCTCGGAGGTCTCGATCACGACCGCCTCGAGCCCCTGCTCGCGCGCGATCGCCACCGCATCGACCAGATAGTACTCGCCCTTGCTGTTGGCATTGCCGATCCTGTCGAGGATCGCGAGCGCGCGACGGCCGTCCATCGCCATCACCCCGGCATTGCACAGCGTGATCGCCCGCTCCGCTTCGCTTGCATCGGCCTGCTCGCGGATCGCGACCAGCTTCGATCCGTCGAGCAGAAGGCGTCCATAGCCGGTCGGATCGGCGGCGCGGAAGCCGAGCACGGCGAGCGCTGCGCCTTCCACGAGCGCTGCCCGCAGCCGCGCGAAAGTCTCGGCCGTGATCAGCGGCGTGTCGCCGAATGCGACCAGCAGATCGTCTGCGCCGCGCGCGATCGCCTGCCGCGCCGCCAGCACCGCATGCGCCGTCCCCAGCCGCTCGCGCTGAACGAAGATATCCGCGTCGGGCCGCAGGCGCCTGGCTTCCTTCTCGACCGCTTCGTGCCCTGGCCCCACCACCACGGCGATGCTGGCGCCATCGCCTTGCGGCGCCGCCGCCAGGACGTGCGCGAGCAATGATTCGCCGGCGATGGGATGCAGCACCTTGGGGACGCTCGTGCGCATCCGCGTGCCCTCGCCTGCCGCAAGCACGATGGTCAGACTGGATCGAGCGGTCATGAAACACCTGGGATGAAGGGAGCGCATAGGTCGCGCTGTCATAATGCGTTTTCTGCGCGGGGCAAACCGCACCCGCTGAAGCCCCTGGTGGTTTTCCTGTTAATGTTCGCTTCGTGATTCGATTAAGGCAGGTTCATGGCTAAGGACTCCCGCAAATCCGCCGGCACAAATGGAGCTGAGAAGACGGGGGCGACTCTGTCCGGAGTGTTTGCCGACGAGAACGAGTTCGATCGCCGCGCCCTGTGGCGGCTCGGCTGGTGGGGGGCTGGCGCCGTCGGCGCCGTCGGCCTGGCCGTTTTCACCAATCAGGCCGCACAGGGATGGCGGCAGGACCGTGTTTCCGCGGCCGATCTGTCGCGCCAGGCACAATTGCTGCAGTCGCTGGCCCGCGAGACGCAAGGCGAGGCGCGCCAGCTCGGCGCGGCCATCGAGACGCTCAACACCGATCGCGACCGGCTGTACGCGCGCGTGACCGTGCTCGAGCAGGGATTGGACTCGGTGACCGGCGCGCTGGCCAAGCAGAGCGCCCAGGCAACCGCCAATCCCGCCCCCGGCGGCAAAGCCGCACCCGCGCCGCAGATCGCGGCCGTGGAGTCCCAGGCCACGGTGGCGGCCCCATCGAGTTCCGCGGCGTCCAGCCCCTTGCCGGCCTACGCGAACGCGTCGCCGTTCATGCCGATTCCCAACGGGGCCGCCGGAATCAGTCCGGCTCAGCCCGGTTCCCCGGCGGCTGCCGCGAGCGCCGACAAGACGAAACAGGAGCAGTCCAGGCCGATGTCGGCCGGGCTGTCGGGTGCTTCGTCATCGTCCGTCTCCGCCGCTCTGTCGCCGACCCCGCCTGCACCCGCCGTCGCGGCGACCGGTTCCCAGCCGCCTGGTGGCGCACCGGACCCGGCCGGCAAGCCGGCCGAGACCGACAAGCTCGCAAAGGCTGAGCCCGCAGAGGCCGCCGCCAAGGGCAATGACAGCACGGACGTCACGGTCACGGCGGTCCAGAAGACCGAATTCGCAGTCGATCTCGGCGCGGCCAGCTCGCTCGGAGGATTGCGGGCGCTGTGGCGGGATCTCGTGAAGACCCATGCCGACCTCGCCTCGCTCAGGCCGATCATCATCCTGAAGGAAGGCCGGAGCGGTCCGGGCATGCAGCTGCGACTCGGCGCCGGCCCATTGGGCGACGCGGCCACGGCGGCGAAGATCTGCGCGGTGCTCGCCGAGAGCCGGCGTGCTTGCGAGACCACCGTCTATGACGGCCAGCGCCTCGCAGTCCGCGAGGAGCCGGAGGGGGCCGAGGCGGCCAAGCCGGGCGCTCCCGCGGTTGCCGCCCAGAAGCCGGTGCAGCGCCGGCGCACGTTTCAGCCGCAGGCCCAGCAGCAGCGCCACGGCAAGCGCGAGGAGCCGCCGCCCACGGCAGCAGCACCGGCGCCGCCGCCGGCAGAGGCGCCCAAGCCCGAGCAACCGTCGGCGCTGTCGTCGTTCTTCCGCCGCTCCTGAGCCTCAAATCATCGTGCGGCCAAAGCCGGTTGGGACGGATTGTGAAAGCAGTCCGCGAACCGGCTTTGCGGCTTGTCCGACGATCCTTTCCGCAGCATAGTCCCGCGCATGAAAAAGACCCCGTTCCGCCTCTCGCCCTATCAGGTGCAATGGCTCCTGATCATAGGCTTCGTCACCGTCGGCTATGCCCTCTATCTGCGCTATCTCGCGATCGAGCTGTCGAGCGTCGCGCTGGCCTGCGATGCCGGCCTGCAGACGCTGGCCTGCAAGAGCCGGGCGGTCGCGACCACGCTGTTCAAGAATTCGGTGTTCGGCGCCACCGCGCTGGTGATCGCGGTGCTGCACGTGATGCGGCCGTCGATCGTGCTCTTGACCGGCGGACTGATCGCCGCCGGCCTCGGCATCGTGCTCTACAACATCGTGCTGTCGGGCCTGGCGATCGGCCTGCTCATTCTCGGATTTGCGCGGCCCGCGCCCGCCACAGCGTGAACGCCAGCAGCAGATACATCGCGCAGGTCCACATCGCCTGCCAGTTGTCGCGGCCCTCGTTGTAGATCACGTAGACCGAGGAGATCGCGAGCAGGCCGGCGAAGCTGGCCTCGGCGATCGGGCGCGCGCCCTGCGCCGGACGATTGCCGAGCAGCATCGCGAACGGCACCGCCGCCATGGTCAGGCTCGCGAACGGGAAATCGCGGTAGCGCGGGTCGAATACAAAGCCGAGCGCCGTCTCGGCCGCGATCAGCACCGTCACGACCAGGACCAGACCCAGCAGGTAGGTGATCTTCAACTGCTTGCGGCCGTCATTCGGTCCGAGCAGGTCGAGAAAGGTCGGCAACGGCCGCCCGGCCATCGCCGCGTTGGCGCTGAGGATGGGCGCCAGGACGCCGGCAGCGAGCAGCGCCCCCCAATGCAGCCAGCCGCCGACACCGAGGCTCTCATAGAACATCTTGTCCGCGGCCATGCCGAACAGCACGCCCGCTGTCGTCGCGGAGAACCCGACCCCGATCCAGGCCGAAACGTGCGGCGGCCAGGGCCGGCGCCGCACCGTCAGCCACCCGGCCAGGAACACCACGAACGACAGGATCATGCCGCCGCCCATCTGCAGCTTCCACAGCGGATAGTTGCTGACGGGCTCGCCCGGCGGATATTTCAGCGCCCGCGTATCGTCGCTGATCAGGCCCCAATAGCCGCCGACCGTGCCTTCGAGCTTGCGCTTCCACGGCTGGTCATAGGCCTCGATCAGGTTGACGCGGAAGTTCTCGCGCTTGGCGAGGCTGAGGATCTCCGACACCACCCGCGCCTGGTTGGCGCGCGACGGCAGCGCACCCTCGCGCATCCGCCCCTCGCTCGGCCAGCCGGTCTCGCCGATCAGAATCTCCTTGCCCGGAAAGGCGACGCCGACCTGCTGGCGGATGGCGTCGACATGGGAGGCGGCGAATTTCGCGCGCACCGGCATGTCCTCCCAATACGGAAGGATATGAACCGTGACGAAGTCGACGATGTCGTAGAGCTCGCGATTGCGCAGCCAGAACTCCCAGACGTCGGCATAGGTCACGGGGACCTGGACCTGGGCCTTGACGCTGCGGATGGTCGCAGCGAGATCGGCGGTCGTCATCTCACCGCGCAGCAGCACCTCGTTGCCGACCACGACCGCCGTGATCACCTTCGGATAGCGCTTGATCAGGTCGACCGCGATCGCGATCTGCTGCTCGTTCTTCAGCTTGTTGGAGCCGAGCCAGATGCCCTGGATCACCTTGATGCCGACCCGGGATGCGATTCCCGGCACCTGGTCGAGGCCGTTCTCGATCGAATAGGTGCGCACGCATTCGGAGATCTTGGCGAGCTGCACCAGGTCCTGCTCGATCTGCTCGGCGTCGATATGGGTGGTCGGATCCAGCGGGCTCTGCTGGCCGCGGAACGGCGCATAGGACACGCACTGCAGCTTCGAATCGAGCTCGATCGGCGCGCGCGCGAGCGTGATCGGCTGGGCCAGCCACCACCACGCCGCGGCGATGACACCCAAGGATATGAGCAGAAGCGCCAAGGGCGTAGGAAGGGATTTCAGTTCCGTGTCTCCAGGCAGGGTGGTGTCGATTACCCGGTCGGCGGCGATCTGCCAAGTAGGCGATCGGCCGAGCCCTCCGGCACTCTTGGCGTACCCGCTCCAAATCACCCTTTTACGATGACGCGAGAAAGTTGGTACGTTGCTGGACAAAATCCGAGATTCCGGTCATTGGGAATCCCGGTTGACCCCGGCCGTCGCAACCAGGTTTCTCGGCCCTGCGCAAGCGCCCGTCAGGAACGCTCCGCGACAGTCGGAATCAATCTCCCGCCGCAATCGGGGCCGATTTGATCGGCATCACCACTGCGTCCGTCAGGGGACGGCACGAAGGCAACAATCGGGGAATTTATGGGTCGACGCGTGCTCAAGTCCAAGTTTTCGGTTTCGCGCCTGTCCGCGGCTCTGGGCCTCGTGCTCCTCATCGGCGCGCCCGGCGCCCTCGCCCAGAGCGGCAGCGACCATCCCCAGGACCAAAAGCCGCAGGCGGCCAATCCGGCCGACGTGTCGAGGGACAACCAGCGCAAGGCCGACGAATTCACCGAAGCGTCCCAGGCGCTCAGTGGCGGCCCGGCCGGCAATCCCGAATGCGTCTGGCTCGGCCGCCGCGTCGTCCAGCTGATGTACAACGACGACCTCGATACCGCCTTCCGCCACCTCGATCTCTATGACCGGTTCGGCTGCCCCGGTGGCCACGTTCAGGCCGCCTTCCGCTGCCTGACGCGATTCATCCCGCAGATCGATCCGAAGGTGCCGAACTCGCTGAACAACCACGTCCATACCTGCTGGATCAATCCGGACGCGAAGCCGCAGGTGGCTGCGGCGCCTGCGCCGGGCCCAGCCTCGAGCCCGGCAGCGACGCCGGCCGCGCAGGCGTCTCCAGCGCCGACGCAGCAGCCCGCCCCCCAGGCTTCGCCCTCGCCCCCGCAGCCTCCGGCGAAGTGACCGGCGCTGAGGCAGGCAGGACGCACGATCCCGGCGACCGCCCCCCATGCGTGGCGTGCGCATGACAGCGCTCCGATCACGTGGCAGGATACGATCGAGATACGATCGAGGTCGTCGACGCGCGCTTGAGCCTCGCCCCGGTTCAGGCACCGTTCAGCATCATTGGGCTCTGTTGGGATGGCATATGATGTCGCGGCCTTCGGCTGTGACGGCGTGAGAATGACCGCCTTCGTCGTTCGTCGTCGAACGTCACGCGTGAACGTGCTCCCGGTAGCATCGCATACCCGAGATGGAACGGCGACCGACCGCTCCGCTTCGCCGCTGACTTGATCCTAGGAATGGTTGCCCCTCCAATGCGTGCCGTCGTCGCCGTCCTGCTCCTCGTCACCGCTGTGCACGCCGCCCTCTGGGGACTGCTGCAGGACAAGCAGGAGGCCCCCAATTTCACCGGCCTGCTGCAGAGCGTCTCCTACGATCCGCATGAAGGAACCGGGGCCCCCGGCGCCAACACCGTGGCCTCGCCGGAACGCATCCGCGCCGACATGAAGAAGCTCGCCACGATGACGCGGGCCATCCGGCTTTACTCCTCTACCGGCGGCCTCGAGATCGTGCCGCCGCTGGCCGCGGAGGCCGGACTGAAGGTGATGCTCGGCGCCTGGATCGACAAGGATCCGGACCGCAACGAGCGCGAGATCCAGTCGGCCATCACCCTCGCCCGCCGCAACAGCAACGTCATCGGCATCGTGGTCGGCAACGAGACCATCCTCACGGCGACCCAGAAGGTCGATGAGCTGATCGAGAAGATCAAGCGCGTGAAGAAGTCGGTCAACGTGCCCGTTACCACCGGCGACGTCTGGAACAGCTGGCGCGACAACCCCGAGCTCGCGGCCAATGTCGACTTCATCGCCGCGCACGTGCTGCCCTATTGGGAATTCTTCACCGACGACCAGGCCGTCGATCAGGCGGTGGATCGCTATCAGCTCCTGAAGAAGCAGTTCCCCGGCAAGCGCATCATGATCGCCGAGTTCGGCTGGCCGAGCCAGGGCTACAGCCGCAGCGGCGACAACCGCGGCCCCGCCGTGCCGGGCCCGCTCCGGCAGGCGAAGGTGCTGCGCAATTTTCTCGCCCAGGCCGCCTCGATCGGCATGGAATACAACATCGTCGAGGCCATCGATCAGCCCTGGAAATATTTCGAAGGCGGCGTCGGCCCGTATTGGGGCGTCCTGAATGCCGCGCGCGAGGCGAAATTCGCCTGGAGCGGCCCGATCGTGAATCCCGACTATTGGCAGCTCGCGGCCATCGCGCTGCTGGTCGGCGTGCTGCTGTCGCTGCCGATCGTGCGGCTGCGCCAGCCGACCGTGCTGCAGGCAATGATGCTCGCCATCACGGCACATGGCGTCGGTGCCTGGGTCTCCAACGTCTTCGCCTATTGGAACGTGCACTATTTCGTCTGGGGCTCGACCTTCGCACTGACCCTCGGCCTGATCCTCTTGGTTCCATTGATCCTCATTGCGATGGCCCGCATCGAGGAGATCGCCGCGATCGCCTTCGGCCGCGAGCCGCGCCGTCTGCTGACCCGCGACAAGGCCGCGCGCGACCGCGCCGCCATGCCGGAGGGCTATTGCCCGAAGGTCTCGATCCACGTGCCGGCCTATTTCGAGCCGGTCGACATGATGAAGCAGACGCTGGATGCGCTGGCGCGGCTCGACTACCCGAACTACGAGGTCGTCTGCATCATCAACAACACGCCCGACCCGGCGTTCTGGCAGCCGATCCAGGATCACTGCCGCATGCTCGGCGAGCGCTTCAAGTTCATCAACGCCGAGAAGGTCAAGGGCTTCAAGGCCGGCGCCTTGCGCATCGCGATGGAGCGCACCGCCGTCGACGCCGAGATCATCGGCATCATCGACGCCGACTATGTCGTGACGCCGGACTGGCTCTCCGACCTCGTGCCGGCCTTCGCCGACCCCGCCGTCGGCCTGGTGCAGGCGCCGCAGGAGCATCGCGACGAGGATCTGTCGCTGATGCACTACATCATGAATGGCGAATATGCCGGGTTCTTCGACATCGGCATGGTCCAGCGCAACGAGGAGAACGCGATCATCGTGCACGGCACGATGTGCCTGATCCGGCGCGCGGCGATGGACATGGCCGGCGGCTGGTCGAGCGACACGATCTGCGAGGACACCGATCTCGGCCTCGCCATCCAGGAGCTCGGCTGGCAGACCCACTACACCAACACCCGCTACGGCCAGGGCCTCCTGCCCGACACCTACGAGGCGTTCAAGAAGCAGCGCCACCGCTGGGCCTATGGCGGCTTCCAGATCGTCAAGAAGCACTGGCGCCGCTTCCTGCCCGGCCGCAGCCGGCTGACCTCGGACCAGAAGCGCGAGTTCTCGCTCGGCTGGCTCAACTGGCTCGGTGCCGAGAGCCTCGGCGTCGTGGTCGCGATCCTCAACCTGATCTGGACGCCGATCGTTGCCTTCGCCGGCATCGCCATTCCCGACAAGATCCTGACCATCCCGATCCTCGCCGCCTTCGTGGTCTCGCTTGCCCACTTCCTGATCCTCTACCGGCTGCGGGTGGCGGTGAAGCCGTGGCAGATGCTGGGCGCGATGGTCGCGGCGATGAGCGTGCAGTGGACCGTCAGCCGCGCCGTGGCGCAGGGCCTGATCACCGAGCACCTGGCGTTCGCCCGCACGTCCAAGGGCGGCCTGTCGCGGATGTCGATCGAGTTCCAGGCGTTCTGGGAGGCCGTGATCGGCGCCCTGCTCCTGATCGGCGCCACCATCCTGATCGTGACCAACACGCTTGCCATCACCGAACTCTACATCTTCGCCGCCGTCCTGATCCTGGAGAGCCTGCCGTTCCTCTCAGCGGTCGCCATCGCGCTGCTGGAGATGTCGCGCATCAACTCCTTCGAGTTCTGGCGCTACACCACCGTCCGCACCGCCGAGCTGATCGGCCTGCGCCCGGTCTGGGTGCCCGAGCTGGCGGGGCCCGGGATGCAACCGGCGCCGCTGAGCGCGGCAGCAACGAAGGCGGCGGATAAGGCGTAGCGCCGAGCGAGGCCTGCCGAAGCCTGCACCGCGTAGCCCGGATGAGCGGACGCAAGGGCCCCGAAGGGCGCAGGCGGCAGCGACATCCGGGGTCATCGCGACGGGGCCCGTGAGACCCCGCATGTCGCCGTCGCTCTGTCGAGCGCCGGCGGCGGCTCATCACGGCGGCTCATGGCGGGCGACGGCCCCGTCATCGCCGCGCCCGAAACGATCGTCGATCTCCCGTGGTTTCCCCCGCCCGCCCTATTGACCGGAACGGACCCACCCCCTACACAGCGCCCACGACAGCATGCGGCCCAAGGTCGGGGTTTTTTGCCGCCCCGATCTCATGCCGCAGTGAACCACGGCCACGCCGCAAGCGTTCCGATGGGTACCTGCCGACGATCCGGACAGTGACGGCCCTGCCGTCGCACCGCTTCTTGGAAGCGAGCGCGTAGCTCAGCCGGTAGAGCACGTGACTTTTAATCATGGGGTCCCGGGTTCGAGTCCCGGCGCGCTCACCAAGATCCCGAACGATCGAATAGTCAGCTTGGCAGACGCCTCCCTTGGCCACGTCGGAACATCGGTAAGACGATGCGTGGCCTAGATCGCCCGTAAGCGGCGGCCTGAATGGGTCTCGATCGGAACTCGATTTCGTATTCGATGAGTCGAACG
Organism: Bradyrhizobium sp. SZCCHNRI3043; assembly: GCF_032377735.1. Classification (NCBI taxonomy): domain Bacteria; kingdom Pseudomonadati; phylum Pseudomonadota; class Alphaproteobacteria; order Hyphomicrobiales; family Nitrobacteraceae; genus Bradyrhizobium; species Bradyrhizobium sp. SZCCHNRI3043. The sequence goes on along the minus strand of NZ_JAUHID010000005.1, from coordinate 54,978 downwards.
CCCTCGATCCTCACGCGGCTTTGGGTCCTCAGTCATTTCCTTGGCTACGATGCTCGTACGAACCCGGCGGGACGTCTCCATGTTCTCTTCCATCCAGGCGATGTAACGAGGAAGCTGCCGAATCACGCGGTCAGACGCGCCGCGCGTCCGCTCTCGCCCGTCAGCTCGATCATGTCGGCACCTCCACGTCTGTCGGAATTGCAGTCTGCGCAACCAGGGTGCTAAGAACGACAATCAAAGGTATCGCAAGTCATTTTTATCGAATTCCGGTAAGGCCTTTTTGGCAAGGCGTTCGCGCCAGTGGAGCCAGCATGTCTGCAAGCTATGGCGCCGTGATCAACCGGCTGCTCAACGGCGTCGGCTTCCAACTCATTCGCCAATCGACGCTCGATCAGCTGGTCTCGTCGGCCCGCAATGGACATGCAAGCGAGCAGGACAACGAAGGTGAGGATCAAGTCCGAACGGATTCGCAAGCCAGCGAACCGACGGAGACGGTATCGGCCAGCTATCTCCAGAACCTGCAGCGCGAGAGTTTGGCGCTTCGTGAGATGTCGACCGAGCTCATCAAGCTCAAGCTGCAACTGGCCGGAGCGAACGACGGCACCAACACGAGCGAGCCCTCGACTCCGGACGTTGCCGGCCCCCGGCTCTACACACCCGTATACGACTACGCGGGATTGCGAACCGATCCCGCGATCGTGCACAACCATGACTTCATGCGGGATCCCCGCTTCGTCGCCGCCTACGAACGTGGCGCCGCCGCCGAGGGCTATGAGCCTCGCTATTTCTGGCGGACGCACGTTGCGCTCTGGTGCGCCAGCATCGGCGTCAGCCTTGGCGGCGATTTCGTCGAATGCGGCGTATGTCGCGGCATGCTCAGCTCTTCAATCATGCACTATCTCGACTGGAACAACATCCAACGTCGATTTTTTCTGTTTGATACGTTTACCGGTGTCGACGAGCGCCTCGTCACCGATGAGGAGGTCGCAAGCGGCAACCTCGGCTACTTCAGAGAGATGTACAAGACCGACATCTATGAGGATGCCGTTCGCAACTTCTCCGAATACAAGAACGTCGAAATCATTCGTGGCAGTGTCCCATCGAGCCTGTCGACCGTCGACATCAATGCCGTCGCTTATCTGTCGATCGACATGAACAATGTCACGCCCGAGATCGCGGCCATCGACCACTTCTGGAGCAAGCTGCAGCCAGGCGCCCCGGTTCTGCTCGACGACTATGGTTTCGTCCGCTACGAGGCCCAGAAGCGTGCGTTCGACGCTTGGGCCGCTCGGCATGGCGTCGCTATCCTCGCGCTTCCCACAGGACAAGGCCTGATCATCAAGCCGCCACCGGCGTCGGGGGCTGTACGCCGGAAGCGGCGCTTCATAGCTCCATTTTTGCGCACCGCCACCGTGAAGCGTTTTTTTGGGATGACGACGGCGTAAGGTTGTCCACATGCCGACTGGCTTGTTCGGCCAAACCAAGGCACAATCGAGAGTTGCAGTCCTTGATTTAATTGCCGGGGCGTTTCGATGAATTGGGCAAGAACAGTCGTCGCGATTCAGTTGAGACTTACGGTGACAGCGCTGGACTGCACCCCTCAAGTGAGACACAGATAATTTCTGTGACAGTGCACAAAATTGAACGTCCCTCCGTCACTGACTTTAGTGCACTGGCACCGTAATCCCTGACAACGGATGAGGAGCGCGATGTGTGGATGCGCGCGCCGTGGGATGAATCGAAGGCGCTGCAACGGCAGTTGCCGGATGATGCGTTGAAGATTGTCGCTCGCGGTGTCGACAAGGGAGATCAGGCAGCGGCATGATCAGGACGGCCAATCAATGTCCGCTTTGCCGAGCTATGGCAAAAATCAAGATTTTATCAAGTAACGCCAGCAAGTCGGGTTGCCACATTCACGAAGTATCGCCCTTTCATCTTGTGGATTGTAAAGATACCTTGTTCCCTTCGGGATAGAAAAGTTATGCATTGTATATCCTCCGGGGATATCCGGCGCAGAGAAGCCAATTGGGGCTTCGTCAACGTCTTTTTCTGTGGTCCCCTCAATCCATCCCTGTCGTTTGAGATGGTCGACGTCGTGTTGCGATAAGCCACCCGCTCGAATAGGATTCCAGTTAGGATTGAATCTTCCCATATTCTTCATTTCAACTTCCTCCGGCCTGCACCTTAAGATTTTTTATGCAAGAATTACAATCTAACATATACTTCTACTGCTCGCCATAAGTTTTGGAGCAGCTGTGGCCGCCTGACTGGGGGCCCCATCGCACCAGCATGAGTGGGCGTGACAGCCAAGGGTCGGCGAGCCGCTGCAGCGGATGAGGAGACCGGAAATACGGTAAATACGGTGACAGTGCACTAATTCGATCGTCGTTTTCGTTCCTGAATATTGAGCACTGGACTGCACCCCTTAAGTGAGACACAGATAATTTCTGTGACAGTGGGGTTGCCACGACGACTATCGTGCCTTGTTTTGCGCGAACGCGGCTTCGAACTCAATAGGCGATCGATAGCCGAGCGCCGAGTGCAGGCGCTCCTTGTTGTAGACATCCGCAATGAAGCTATCGATCCGGCGGCGAGCGTCTCTTATGTCGGAGAACGCCTTGCCGTTGACCTCCTCGGCCTTGAGCGTCTTCATGAAGCTCTCAGCCTTGGCGTTGTCGAAGGGGTTGCCCGGCCTGCTCATGCTGATCGTGATGTCGCGATCCGCTAATATTTGGCGATAGGCGATTGACGCGTATTGCACGCCGCGGTCGGAATGGTGGATCAGGCTGCTGCGTTGCGGCTTGCGGGCCTCGATGGCCTTGTTCAATGCTGCAATCGCGAGCGAGGCATCGAGCGTGTTCTCGAAGGCCCAGCCAACCGCCTTGCGCGAGAAGGCATCGAGGATGACCGCGAGGTAGGCGAAGGTCGTGGCGAGATGGACGTAGGTGATGTCTGCGACCCAGATCTGATCGGGAGCGGACGGCACCAGGCCGCGCACCAGATTGGGCACCACGACAATATCCCTTGGTCGCTCTGCAGGCGGCTTCAGGAATGGCGCCTTGCGCTGTGCGAGAAGATTGTCCTCGCGCATGAGCCTGAGCACCTTCTTAGCATTAACGACCATGCCTTTACGTCGGATGGTGGCCGTCACGCGCCGGTAGCCGTAGAACGGATGCTTCAGGCAAATGCGTTGGATCTGATCGCGCAGCTCGCAGTCGGCAGTCTCACGACTGCGTTTGTTGAGATGCCGGTAATAGGTCGCGCGTGGCAGGCCGGCCAGACCGCAGAGCCGTTGCACGTCGGCGTGGGACTCCGTTGCCTCCGATGTCATGGCTTTGATGACTTCGATGATGCGGGTGCGGGTCCGCCTTGCGCTGCCGGCCGCTCCAATGCGCGCAAGGCTTGCCGAAAAAAATCGAGATCCATCTGCTGACGGCCGACAAGCCGTTCGAGTTCGGCGATGCGAGCATTTGCGCGCGTCAGCGCAGACCGCTTGTCGTCATAGGTTGCCGTAGCTTTGAGCTTCCGGGAGCCGGGCTTCGGCCCTCGCTTGCGGTTCAATCCCTCGGGTCCTTGCGCCTTCCAGGCCTTGATCCAGTCATGCAGGATCTTGCGAGATATCCCAAGCTCGCGAGCCACAGGCAGAACGCCTTCGCCTCGCTCGACGCGCTTGATCGCCTTCAGTTTGTAAGCCGTCGGAAACTGACGGTTCTTCCCTCTTGCTGCCACAGGTCATCCTCGAAATGCCTGTCACAGAAATTATCGTGTCTCACTTAAGGGGTGCAGTCCAGCAGCGTCACCGTAATCCTGATCCGAATTATGTGCTCATCGTTGATGCCGCGCATGACGTCGCCTTTAGTTGAATGTCGATAGCCCTCACGAAGGGCCCAAGACTGCGATCGGCGTATTTCAGCCCGGTGGTACAGAGCGATGTTGGCGTACAACGCGAGCCCCCAACGATGCCGCTTTCAGAATCCGTCGATGTTGTCCCGGATGAACTGCTGCAGGGCGGGACTATAAGCCGGAAAGTCATCTTCCCGGAATCGCTTGTCCGTTCGCAAGAATTCCGCGTGATACGAGAGATGAAGCCTAAGGTTCGTGCCCCATTCTTCACCATCATATTCGAGGAGCTCCTCTGCGGCGTAAAGAAAGCTCGCAACAAACCACTCGTATTCTTCCGTCTCGCGATCGGGCGGCCTTCCATAGGCCAACTTTGGATGCTGGACACAAAGCTTCAAGAACTCGCGGAACGTAGCTTTGGCCGTGGTCTCGCGTTGGTTCTTCCGGTTGAGGTGGAACTGCCGCCACGCGATGGCGACACCAACGAACGCGATGAACGTCGTGGCAAGCGGTGCCACTTTGGCCCATTGTTGGGCATCAGCAAGTGTCATTGTCTGATCCTCCCAGCCACGCACCGATCATGTCACAGGAACAGCATCTGACAAGAACATCAGCGGCAACGAACAAGCCCTGTTGCAGCTGAGGGCGCGCAGAAAAGCTGGCGCCGCCTCGATGGCTACAACCAGTTGCCAAAACTCGTTCTCGGTGTGACATTCAACGACGGGATCGAGGTCATCGCCAAACCGACTGACCGTCAGCTCGTAACCGCCGCCGCCTGACCGGCCCGTCCGTCACCAAAATTTGGCGATAGCTCACGGCGGATCACGATCCGCCCTACGGACCTTTTCCGGGTTACGCGCTATCAGAGCCCTTCGTCTCGAAGAATTTGCTTCGCCTTTTCGTCATTGAGCGCAGCAGCTTTCCTCACCCAATAGATAGCCCGTTCTGGATCCTTTGCAGCACCATTTAGGCCACGAGCGTAGTTTACTATCATTTCCCGAATGGCCGCCAGATGACCCGCTTCTGCCACTCGCTCCTTCAAGTCGAAGGCTCGAAAATAGCGCTCCTTGGCAGTCCCGGCTCCAAGTCCGCGCCGAAGAGCTCCCGAAAGATAGAGAAGCGAATCGAAGTCCCCGGGTCCGATTGCCCGTTCGGCTTTTTCCATCCAGTGCAAACTGGAAGAGTTGTCTCCCTTGTCTTGCAGATACTCCGCCATCTCGATCATGGCCAAAATAGAGCCCTTTGCTATGAACTGCTCTAAATAGGAGACAGCCGTTTCCTCTTCACCTTGTCTAAGAAGCTCCCGAGCTTCTCCTACATCAAAGCCCAATGCGTCCGAGAGGATCTGCACGGAAGCCTGCTCCATCGATCGTGGCGGGAGATGCACACAGCGCCGTGCAGGGTTCCCGCGCAGCCAGTTTCATGCGCGTCACCGCAACGGCCGTAACCGCCAATAACGAAAGAGCCGTCCTTCACCTCCCGGAGGGATCGGCCTCCAACACGACCTTCGCCACGGGATAACGCCAGTCGTTCTTCGTGTTGTCGGCGGCGGCATCGATGCCTGCCACGATCACCGCACCAAGGATCCCGCCATTGACGCCGCTGGCCAGACGAGCCTGGCGCGTTGCATCGAAGGGCGCGACCGTGATCATCCGCTTTTGATAGCCAGGCTTCTGGCAGGTCACGGCAAGCGTGCTCGATTGTCCGCGGTAGAGCGGCACGCGCACCTTCGCGGGGCTCGTCATGGTTGCGCTGAAACCGGAGGCTTCCAGTGAGCAGGAAGCCCCGGCCATCTCGACCTCGCCCTGGCCGGGATTGTGAAACGTCCGCACTTCCACAAGCTGGTCACCCGCGAACTCGGGCACGCTTGCGTCGGTTCGGCGCTTCGGCTCGTAGACGTCGATCCCTCGGCTGCCCGTGCTCGGCCTGATGTCGGTCACATTGTTGACCGCAAGCGGCGCAGCACACCCGCCAAGACACGCCCCTCCAAGGATGGCCAGCCAGGTGGCCATCCAACGCAAATAGTCCATTTGAGCCCCCACAGCACCCCTACTGTTGTTGACTAGCGGTAGCAGGGGCCGATCTGGGGAACAATAGCCGCAACCTTAGGGGGAATAGAGCGACTATCAAAAACCGATGACGTTGCGGACAGGACACAGTCGCTGTCGTCCCCCAGCATCAAATACGTCGGTGGTCATGTGTCAGACGATCGCCAGCGGCGGGAATTCAGGGTCATCAACATGACGCGGTTGCCCCGCCACAACCTTCCTCGCGATCAATGCCAGGGCGGCGCGCTCGGTACCCGCACAGGTTGCAGTGACCGGTGGGCATCCCGGATCATGGCGCGACGGCGCTGCGCTTTCCAGCAACATGTGCTGTGAGGATGCACGGACAAACTTATTTCATCAGGCCGCTCAACACGATCACCCCTGTCCAGTCCGCTTCTGAAAAATATTTCTCTTCCATTTTTCCGAAACTCATGATTGACTGTCCCCATCCCGTGCTCCTCGAGAGGGGCGGATCGCGATCGTCACGGACGTTGGGCGCGGGATGCGGCGGCCGCAGGCGGGTCGCAGCGTGCTTGAGGCGCGCGGACGAACGACTCCGTGCGGACGTGAAATCGCGTGGTCCTGGCGCCCCGAAGCTGGCGCCAAGTCCTCAGGGGATGATGACCCCGAGGGCGACGGTGGCTACCAAGCCGGACACCGGGGAGATCGCGTATAAGCGTGAAGACCATCGCGCGGGGAATGCCGGATGTCGGCTGAACCTGTGGTGACTGCCGCCTGCTTTTCTTCTGCAGGCGGGCCATGGGTTGCGGCCTGCAGCCCGGCATTCCCCGCGCCCTCTGTTTCATGGGGGCGAGACGACCAGCAAAGCTCGGGCGCGAAAGGCGTCGCGACGATGGTTGAACGCGCCCACCTGCCCCGCAACCCCTCCTGCATCGTGATGAGGTACAGATGGCCCGGCCGAACGATCGTCATGCGGCGGGCCTAGCCGCCGTCGCCCGTTGCGTCCCCGCGGTGCGGACGCACGCGGCTTTCAATCACCGGCTGCCGGGAGCGCGCGCACGAACAGCAACAAGATCTTACATGGCGACATCCGACCTGCGCAAAAGCGCCGCGGACGCGGCGTGTGTTCGCATGTGTGGCCGCACGCGATCGAACCGATGGCGATCGTCGCGGTGCAGCCGCGATCGCGTCAACCGTATCGTGAGGAAGTCCCGATGTCGTCACCCACGCCAACAGGACGGCGGGCCATGCTCGTCCTGCTCGCCGTTCTCCTCCTCGGCAACATCGCCGCCATCATCGCGTGGCCTTCGCATTGCGGCACGAGCCCACGGCTCACGATCGGCGCGGCGGTCATGCTCGCCGGCTGCGGCGAGGCCGACGCCGCTGGTCCTCACCTCGAGGCGATGCGGCGGCCGCATCGGGCCTCCGAGCCGGTTGAAATGGCGAGGGCTCCCTGACATCGTGGCCGTCACCCGTGTTCAGCGATCAGCAGCCCGCCGAGATCGAGCGCGGCGACGCGCTGAGGCTGCTGCCGCGCCTTGCGGGCTGATGCGCCTCGTCTCGCCCAAGGAGCTTTCCCGATGTCCTACGCCTTCCTCTTGACCTCGCTGATCGTGGTGGCCTCGCCCGGCACCGGCGTGCTCTACACGCTGGCGGTGGCGCTGACGAAGGGGTCGCGGATGAGCGTCGCCGCGGCGTTCGGCTGCACGCTCGGCATCATCCCGGCGATGCTCGCCGCGATCGTTGGCCTTGCCGCCGTGCTGCACACCAGCGCGCTGGCCTTCGCCGCGCTGAAATGGTGTGGCGTTGCGTATCTCTTGTACATGGCCTGGCAGACGCTCGGGGAGCGTGGCGCGCTCTCGGTGGAGGCCAAGGATGACGCGAAGGACGCAGCGCGCTCGGCCGGGCGAGTGGTGCTGACCGGGTTTCTGGTCAACATCCTCAATCCCAAGCTGTCGATCTTCTTCCTCGCCTTCCTGCCGCAGTTCATCGCCGCGGACGAAGTGCATCCGCTCGCCGCCATGCTCGAGCTGTCGGCCACGTTCATGGCGATGACGTTCGCGGTGTTCGTTGTCTACGGGCTGTTCGCCTCAGCGGTGCGCGATCGCGTCGTCAGCCGCCCCCGGGTGATGGCGTGGCTGCGCCGGGCGTTCGCCGGCGGCTTCGCCCTGCTCGGCGCGCGGCTGGCGCTGAGCGAGCGCTGAGGTGGTCGCGCTGGGGCGGAGCGGTCGCGGATGACGAGACAATCCTCAGCCACACGAAGTTGGTCAATTTGTTACTCGTCATGCCCGGGCTTGTCCCGGGCATCCACGTCGTTCCAAGGACGCCAATCGACGTGGATGGCCAGGACAAGCCCGGCCATGACGGTGTGGAGGGAGTGCGCCACAAACCTTGAGCCGCGTACGCGACCGCACTCCGCCGTCAGGCGTACCATCAAAAAGCGAAACCCGCCTGAAGCCATTGGCTCCAGACGGGTCTCATCAGTTCAGCAGTTCACCCGGCAGAGATCAGCCGAACTGGTTCATCGTGTTGTGCGCACCGCCGGCCTTCAGGGCCTTGTCGCCCGCAAAGTACTCCTTGTGGTCGTCGCCGATGTCGGAGCCGGCCATGTTCTGGTGCTTGACGCAGGCGATACCCTGGCGGATCTCGGCGCGCTGGACGTTCTTGACGTAGCCCAGCATGCCCTGCTCTCCGAAGTACTCGCGGGCGAGGTTGTCGGTCGAGAGCGCGGCCGTGTGGTAGGTCGGCAGCGTGATCAGGTGATGGAAGATGCCGGCGCGCTTGGCCGAATCCGCCTGGAAGGTGCGGATGCGCTCGTCGGCTTCCTTCGCCAGCGGGGTGTCGTCGTACTCCGCCTTCATCAGCTCGGCGCGGTTGTACCTGCTGACGTCCTGGCCCGCCTCCTTCATCGCGTCGTAGACCTGCCAACGGAAGTTGAGGGTCCAGTTGAACGACGGCGAGTTGTTGTAGGCGAGCTTGGCGTTCGGGATCACCTTGCGGATGCGGTCGACCATCTTGGCGATCTGCTCGATATGCGGCTTCTCGGTCTCGATCCACAGGAGGTCGGCGCCGTTCTGCAGCGAGGTGATGCAGTCGAGCACGCAGCGGTCCTCACCGGTGCCGGGACGGAACTGGTAGAGGTTGGAGGGCAGCCGCTTCGGACGCAGCATCTTGCCGTCGCGGTTGATGATGACGTCGCCGTTGCGGGCGTTCTCGGGCGTGACCTCCTCGCAGTCGAGGAAGCTGTTGTACTGGTCGCCGAGATCGCCGGGCTGGCTGCTGAACGCGATCTGCTGCGTCAGGCCGGCGCCGAGCGAGTCGGTGCGGGTGACGATGATGCCGTCCTCGACGCCGAGCTCCAGGAAGGCGTGGCGGCAGGCGCGGATCTTGGCCAGGAAGACGTCGTGCGGCACGGTGACCTTGCCGTCCTGATGGCCGCACTGCTTCTCGTCGGAAACCTGGTTCTCGATCTGCAGCGCGCAGGCGCCCGCCTCGATCATCTTCTTGGCGAGCAGATAGGTCGCCTCGGCATTGCCGAAGCCGGCGTCGATGTCGGCGATCACAGGCACGACGTGGGTCTGGAAGCCGTCGATCTTGGCGATGATGTCGGCTTCCTTCGCCTTGTCGCCGGCCTTGCGGGCCGCGTCCAGCGTGCGGAACAGGTCGTTGAGCTCGCGCGAGTCGGCCTGGCGCAGGAAGGTGTAGAGCTCCTCGATCAGCGCGGGCACCGAGGTCTTCTCGTGCATCGACTGGTCCGGCAGCGGACCGAACTCGGAGCGCAGCGCCGCGATCATCCAGCCCGAGAGATAGAGGTAGCGGCGGTCGGTCTTGCCGAAATGCTTCTTGATCGAGATCAGCTTCTGCTGCGCGATGAAGCCGTGCCAGCAGCCCAGCGACTGGGTGTACTTGGTGCTGTCCTCATCGTAGGCGGCCATGTCGGCGCGCATCACCGCGGCGGTGTAGCGGGCGACGTCGAGGCCGGTCCGGAAGCGGTTCTGCAGGCGCATGCGCGCCACGGCCTCGGCGGTGACGCCGTTCCAGGTCGGCTGGGTCTCGAGCAGCGCACGCGCCGCCTCGACTTCGGCCTGATAGGACGCCGGCCCCTGGATGGCCTGATCGCTCAATCCACGCGGTTGGAAATTCATGTCCGTGATCCCTTGGTTAAGGACAACCTGGGACCTGTTGTAAGCACGCTGGGACGGCGGACCAGACATTGCGCGGAAAACTTGTCACACTTTACAAACATCTCGTGTATAGCTGTAAGGAGATTACAAGACCGGGATTTGGCCATGACCACCGCCACGGCACGATCGATCTTCATGGGCCCGCGCCTGCGCCGCCTCAGGCGCGAGCTCGGCCTGACCCAGGCCGACATGGCCGCGGACCTCGAAATATCAGCGCCTTACGTGGCGCTCCTGGAGCGGAACCAGAGGCCGGTGACGGCCGACATGCTGCTGCGGCTGGCGCGGACCTACAAGATCGACCTTGCCGATCTGGCCGGCGACGGCGGTGCCGACCACACCGCGCGGATGCAGTCGGTCCTGAAGGACCCGATGTTCTCCGACATCGACATTCCCGCGCTGGAGATTTCCGACCTCGCCGTCAGCTATCCCGGCATGACCGAAGCCTTCCTGCGCCTCTACACGGCGTATCGCGAGGAGCAGCTCGCGCTGGCCGAGCAGCGCGCGCCGGCGCTGGCCGGCACTGCGCCGCGGCCGGGCAACGACGGTTTCGACGCCAACGATCCTGTTGCCGACGTCCGCCGCTTCCTGGCCGCCCGCCGCAACAACTTTGCCCAGCTCGACGATGCCGCCGAGCGCCTCGCCCAGGCCATCTTCCAGGGGCCGCCGACCGGGTCCCCGCAGGTCTCGGCGGGGCCGGCCGGCTTCATCGAGCGCTTTCGCGCGCGGCACAATCTCCAGGTCCGCTACATGCCGCCGAACGTCATGCTCGGCTCGCTGCGGCGGCTCGACCTGCACCGGCGGCAACTCCTGATCGAGGACTCCCTGGACAGCGCGAGCCTGAAATTCGAGCTCGCCCGGCAGCTCGCTTATCTCGAGCTCGATACCGAGATCGGCGCAGCGCTGGAGGACGGCAAGTTCGCCAGCAAGACCGCCGAGCTCTTGGCGCGGCGCGCGCTCGCGGCCTACGCGGCGGCTGCGATCATCATGCCCTATTCGATCTTCGCGAAGGCCGTCGATGCGAGGGCCTATGATCTCGAGGCGCTGGCGCGGCAGTTCGGCACCAGCTTCGAACAGACGGCGCATCGCGTCACGACCCTGCAGAAGCCGGGCGCCGAGCGGATTCCGTTCTTCCTGATCCGGGTCGATCCCGCCGGCAACGTCTCAAAACTGCTCGACGGCGCCGGCTTCCCGTTCGCGCGCCACGGCGGCGCCTGCCCGCTCTGGTCGGTGCACGGCATCTTCAAGACGCCGCGCCAGATCGTCACGCAATGGCTGGAGCTGCCGGACGGCCGCCGCTTCTTCTCGATCGCGCGCACGGTGACCGCCGGCGGTGGCTCCTACGGCGCCGTCCGGGTCGAGCGGGCGATTGCGGTTGGCTGCGCCGCCGAGCATGCGGGCCAGTTGATCTACACCCGCGACGGCCACGGGCCTGATGCCAACGCGCCGACCCCGATCGGCGTCGCCTGCCGGGTCTGCCACCGCCCGAAATGCGCGGCGCGCTCGGCGCCGCCGATCGGGCGCGAGATCCTGCCGGACGATTTCCGGACGTCGTCGGTTCCGTTCGGCTTCTCGGCGGATTGAGCATGGGCCGGCAATGGAACAAGGAGCTGGTCGGCGGCCGGGATGGCGGGCGAAAATCCGCCAAAACGGGCTGCAAATCGGCTGGGACGCCATGGCCCTTGACGGAACAGCCATAAACCGGACAAAGATTGCGCCAAAATGTCGCGGCGGAGATTGGCTATGAGATACGTCGACGGCGCTGTGATGTTCCTCAGTCTGTGGCTGCTGGCATCGATGGTCCTCGACGCCGTGACGCCGCCCGAGCTGAACTTCTACATGATCGGCCCGATCATTGCGCCGGCCGCGATCATCACCGGCTTCCTGTACTGGCTTCGCATCCCCTCCCGCGACTTCGTGCTGGCGTCCGCAGCCATCTGGATGGTCTGCGAGATGACGATGGAGATGATCACCCCCAAGCCGCTGTCGCCGCTGCTGGCGGTGGCCGCCGTCGCGCCGCTGCTGGTGGCCGGGATCCTCCTGCACGTCCAGCACTGGCGCCAATCGAGCGGCCGCTCGCCACCGCCCGCTTCGGCGCCGACGACCAATCTGCCGGGCTCCTCCAACGCGATGCCGGGCCGGCGCCCGTTCTGAGCCGCGCCGGCAATGGTGGATAGCGTGCAGCTTCCCGTTGTTCTACGGGACTGGATGTTTACGAGGAAATCAGAAACCCCCTCTTAAGCTCCGCCGGTCCATCAGAAGCCGACACACAGCCGCGCGGGGACCATGCTCAACGAACTTCTCGTGATCGAAGATGCCGACGTTCATCTGTCGATCCTGCGCAAGATCGCCGTGCAGGCGGGCTTTGCGACGACCGGCGTGAACTCGGTCGACGGCGCGATGAACGTGCTGCGCCGGCGCAGCTTCGAATGCATCACGCTCGACCTGAATCTGGGCGAGCGCTCCGGCACGGAGGTGTTGCAGCTGTTGGCGGACATCAAATCCCGCACGCCGGTGCTGATCATCAGCGGCTCCGACGATCAGACCCGGGACGTCACGGTCCGCGCCGGCAAGATCCTCGGCCTCAACGTCTATCCGCCGTTCTCCAAGCCGGTCGACCTCGCTTTGCTCCGACAGACGCTGCGCCAGATCGCTGCCGATACCGACCGGCAGCGCCGCGTCAAAGCGAGCATTCGCTAGCCCGAACGCCCCCTCGTTTCCCGCTTGATCCAGATCAAGGCGCCATACCTCTGCCGCTTGTTGGCTGCAGAGGGAGGAGCGGAAACGAGATGCGATGACGGCAGCGAATTCAGCCAACGAAGCAGAAGCAGTTGTGATCGAAGCGACGCCCTATGAGCTCGTGGGCGGCGAGGCTGGCGTGCGCCGTCTGGCGGAGCGCTTTTACACCATCATGGACCAAGAGCCCGGCGCCAGCCGCATCCGGGCGATGCACGACGCCGATCTTGGTCCGATCAAGCAGTTGCTGTTCGAATTTCTCAGCGGATGGCTCGGCGGGCCGGCGCTCTATTTCGAGCGGGCCGAGCATCGCTGCATCATGTCGGCGCACCGTCCGTATCCGATCGGCGATGCCGAGCGCGACGAGTGGATGACATGCATGCGCCGCGCGATGTTCGATTGCGACATCACCGGCGACATGTATGCACTACTTGATCAAGCATTCCTGCGGATGGCCAACGCATTCCGGAGCCGCCAGGCGAGCTGACTGGAACTCCCATCAGTCCGACTTGGCGGCGGCCTCCCGCGCCAGACGCTCGGCCCTGAGCCGCTCGCGGTTGGCGTAAAAGGCCCGCTGGGCCGCCTCGTGATCGCGCATGGCTTGCTCGGCATCAGCCCTGCGGGTGGCGTCACGCGCCCGACGCTCTTCCGGCGTGAGGACGCGAGGCTGTCTGTCTGTGCTATCGTAAGGCATGGGCAGATAACGCCCAAGCGGCCGGGATGTTCCCAGCATACGATGGTTCAGTCCGACTTTCGTGGAAACAGCTGGTCGCGGATGTAGCGCGACGTCGGCGTCAGGCTGAGTCCGTAGGGCTTCTGCCACACCGCGCGGTCGATCTCCTTCTTGTCTCCGATCTCCAGGCGCCCTTTGGCATGCTTGGCGATGAAGATGGCGTCGCTCATCTTGCGGCCCGACCGCTTATTCTTGGCGGTGACTTCCTTCCACAGCCGCAGGCGGCCGAGCTTGAGCTTCGGAAGCTCCTCCTTGATCTCGCGCTTCAGGCAATCCTTCGCCGTTTCCTGCGCGCGTTTGCGGCCGCCCGGAAACATCCAGCGTCCGTCGGCCCGGCGTCGGACCAGGAGAACCCTTCCGCCCTTGGCGGCAACCAGCTTGGACGCCTTGGTCATGGCCCCGAAGCTCTCACCTCTCGAACAATGAAGTGGAGTCTATCAAGATTCGCTCCCACTCCTGCTCCGGAGCTTTGCGGAGATTCGGCCAGGACCCGCGCGTCCGCCGAGCAGGCTCAACCGCAGCGCTCCGCCCCGTCAGCAGTGGCTCAGTAGCAGGAGCGCGGATCGACCGCGACATACTCTCCCGACGGATAGCGATAGTAGCAATTGCCCTGCGACAGATAATAGCCCGGTCGCGCCGCAGCCGTTGCGCCGGCGATAGCGCCGGTGGCACCACCGAGCACGGCGCCCGCCGCGGCACCGCCCGCCTTGCCGGTGAGGATGCCGCCGAGCACCCCGCCGATGATCGCGCCCCCGAGCGCGCTGGCGCCCGGATCGACTTCGGCCGGAGGCGGCGGCGCCGGTTCGTAGGCGACCGGCGGGGGCGCCTCGTAGGCCGCCGACGGTGCATAGACCACATCGTCAGCATAGTCCTCCGACACGTAGGTCGGCGGCCCTTCCATGGGCTCGGGATAATAGTACCAGACGCCACCGACGTCCCACCACCAGCCCGGACGGCCGTTGTGAACCTCGTGCCGCCAGCGGCCACCTTCCCAGCCGATCCGGCCGCGATAAGGCTGCCCACCATAGTCGCGCACGGCGACCCTGCCGTGCGCATAACGCGCATCCGGTCCCGGCCCGATCGCCGCCGGACCCGGGCCTGCGGCGTAGCCATGGCTGGCTCCCGGCGGACGTCCCTGGGGGGCAACGGCAGCCCGCGGCGGTGCGGCCGGCTGTGCTCCCTGCGGCTGGCCGGCCATGGGGCCGGCTTGCCGCGGAATCGGGACATGGGGCTGGCCGCCCGGTTGCCCACCCTGGGCTGGCGCTTGGCGGATGACACCCGGCGAGCGGGCCTGGGGCGAATGCCCGGCGCCAGGACCAGCCTGGTCCTGGGTTTGCGCCCCGGCTTGGGCGGGGATCGCGACCGCGGTCAGGATTGCGATCGCGGGCAGCCACCGTGTGCTCTGGTTGGACAACGTCATTCTCCCCTACCCCTTTGATCGCCCGCCGTCTGCGTTGGTTGCCGCACAGGGCGGGGTGCGATGCGGACTGATGACTCCGGCTCGCCGGCTTCCGCGTGTACGGTCCGGACACACCATAATTTGCGCGACAAACGGGTAAAATCCCGACTATTTTGCGGCCAAGTCAGCCTGCCGCGTCAGGTTAACCGAGACGCACGCTGATTCGCCGCTCCGATCGTGCAACCTCGCTTGCGCGGTCTTGCCGGTCCGGTTCGAGCTGATCGGCGGTCACCGGTCGGGCACGATCACGTTGCAGTTGGTTCGTCCCGACATCAGACAATCCTGCATCCGGCTTGCGGAGGTCAGGCTGCGGGCCAACCACAAGCCGAAGGCCACCACGACCGCCGCGAACACGAGTCCCGCCACGGCGCCGCGTCGCCCGTTATCCGGCCCCTGCGTACTCATCGGTGCCCTAGGCGGCCCGCAGGCCAGCGGCCTCACCGTGCGGTTGCTGCTGCTGCTGGCGCGATGCCGGCGAGATCGACTCGATCCGCGTGCAGCTCGTCACCCAGAACAGCTGCCCGCATTCCCATTCGGAACCCAGCACACCGGCCGAAACGGGCCTCGGGCGGGCGAGGACCGCGGTCATCACGCATGCGCTGACCACGAGAGCGACGAGCGCGAGGCCGAGCGCCATGCGCCCACGGCGAACAGAGGTCATGCCGGTCAACTCCGTTGGATGTCGCACCCGGGCGGTGCGCTGGTGCCGCGAGGCGTGAAGCGACTCACAGCCCGCCGACCTGCGTCAGCGACGGGGCTGCTTACATAGCCTCCGGCGAACGCCATGCAAGCGCCGGGCAGGTCGGATGTGGAGGAGCGGCGATAAAGCATTTGTCATCGACGCATGCGATCCTATACACACGGGCTCGCGTCGGCCTCCGCTCGTGTTCACGACATCGTGGAAGAATTGCCTGGCGGCGCGTGCAGCCCCTGACCGAACACCCAACTAGCGAAGTGACGACGTCTCCATGAGAGGATTCAAGGAACCTGGATTTGCCGATCGGCAGAAGGCCGCACAGCAGGCCCGCCAGAGCATCGTGCAGAAGTTCAAATCGCAGCCGGGACCGGACGATCCCGAAGTCGTGAAGCGACGGCAGGAGCGCGAAGCCGCCGCCGCCCGCCGCGAGCAGCAGCGATTGGAGCGCGAGGCCGCCAAGGCCGAGCAGAAGCGTCTCGAGGAAGAGGCCAAGGCCGCCGAGAGTGCCCGGCTTGCGCGCGAGGCGGAAGAACAAGCCGCCCGCCTGGCCGAGATGGAAGCCGAGCAGAAGGCGAAGCGCGATGCGCGCTATGCCGCGCGCAAGGCCCGTGGAAAGAAGAAGTAAGCAGCGACGCTGCCACCACGAGACCTGCGTGTCGTCGCAGCCGGCATCGCTGCGATTCCTCATTCATCGGCGATGGGACTGATACGGTCGTCCCATCGCACGATGACGTGCGAGACGCGTCAGTTCTTCTTCATCATGCCGTCGTCCTTCTTCATCCCGTCCTTGGACATGGCATCGTCCTTCTTCATGGCGTCCTTCGCCATCGAGTCCTTCTTCATGCCGTCGTGGGACATCGCGCCCTTTTTCATCCCATCGTCCTTGCTCATCTTGTCCTCCGCGAATGCCGTCGGCGCGACGGCCACGTTGAACGCGAGTGCGGCAGCGGAGATTCCGAGGATGAGGCGGCTACGATTGGTCATGATGATCGCTCCTTCGTATGACGGGTTCGACGGCGACGGACGCGCCGTTCTTGGACATCGACGTTCCGATGAAGGCGATTGTTACGAGCGCGGACGAGAATCATTGTTCGATCAAATTTGACTCGAATGCGCCCTCTTCTGGAATCAACGACACAATTTTGCCCGGCAAAGCCATGTTAGTACAACCCGCGCAAGGGATTCACAGGCCGGCACGTGCGCCGCAGCATTATGTCGCTTCCCATGCATTTGGCCTCGAACGAACTGTCTAGTTCGGCTAGAGGTAAGTCCGGCAAATTGGCTGGTATAAGTCACGCCAACGAACCGGGGTCGGGAACCCAACCAAAAGTTGTCCAGGGGAAATCTCATGCTATCACGCCGTCATGTCATCGCATCCGCGCTCGCTGCGCCGGCCATTCTGCGTTTTGGAACCGGTACGGCCCACGCGGCAACGACGCTGAAGATCTCCCACCAGTTTCCCGGCGGCACCATCGACAAGGGCGATTTCCGCGACCGGCTCTGCCGGGTGTTCTCGGAGGAGGTTGCGAAGCGCTCCGGCGGCGAGATCGCGACCGAGATCTATCCGAACTCCTCGCTGATCAAGACCGTCGCGCAGTTCTCGGCCATGCGGAAGGGCGCGCTCGACATCAGCCTCTATCCGATGCCCTATGCCGGCGGCGAAGTTCCCGAGACCAACATCGCGCTGATGCCCGGGCTCGTTACGACCTACGACCAGGGCATGCGCTGGAAGAACGAGCCGGTCGGCAAGACGCTGAGCGATTTCCTGGCCGACAAGGGCATCATCCTGCTGACCTGGGTCTGGCAGGCGGGCGGGGTCGCCAGCCGATCGCGGCCGCTGGTGACACCCGACGATGCCAAGGGCATGAAGGTGCGCGGCGGCTCGCGCGAGATGGACATGGTGCTGCAGACGGCCGGCGCCTCGGTGCTGTCGGTTCCATCGAACGAAATCTACACCGCGATGCAGACCGGTGCCTGCGATGCCGGCATCACCTCGTCGACCAGCCTGATCTCGTTCCGCCTGGAAGAGGTGTCGAAGGCCCTCACCTCCGGAGCCAAGGCGTCGTACTGGTTCATGCTCGAGCCGCTGATGATGTCCAAGGCCTCGTTCGACAAGCTGCCGAAGAACCAGCAGGACATCCTCCTCGCGGTTGGCGCTGAGATGGAGGCGTTCGGGCGCAAGGGCGCGCAGGACGACGACATCGAAGTTGCAAAAGTCTACGAAAAGGCGGGCGCCAAGGTTGTGGAACTCGATGTCGGGACCGTCAACAAATGGCGCGACATTGCCCGTGACACGGCCTGGAAGGACTATGGCGGCAAGTCTGCGAACTGCGCCAAGCTCCTCAAGCTCGCCTCCGACGTCGCGGCCTGATTGATGCACGCGCCCGTTATCGATACCGAGGCCACGACAGCCATCGGCGCCAGCGGACCGCTGGCGCCGCTCCAGCGTGTTGTCTCGCTACTCAATCGCATCATCGTCGTTCTGGCCGCGTTTGCACTGGTCGCGGCCTGCGTCATCCTGAGCTACAGCGTGGCGGGCCGTGCACTGTTCAAGGCCGCCAACTACTGGCAGGACGAAGCCGCCGTATTCTTGCTCGTCGGCGCCACCTTCATGACTGCGGCCTATGTGCAGGAGCATCGCGGCCACGTCAGCATCGAAGCCTTCGTTGGGTTGATGTCTCCGCTCGCCAACAAGATCAGGCTCTGGCTGGTCGACGTCGCGAGCTTCTTGTTTTGTGCCTTCTTCACCTGGAAATCCTGGACCCTGACACACGAGGCCTGGGTCGATGGCCAGGTCTCGAATTCGATGTGGTCGCCGCCGCTGGCGATTCCTTACGGCCTGATGGCCGCCGGGATGACCCTGCTGTGCCTGCAGATGCTGCTGCAGATCGTGGCCCCGCTGACCGGAGCGCGTCGATGAGCGTGTTCGGAATTGGGGTTGCCTACGGACTCTCGACCCTGTTTGCGATGTTCGCGGGCATGCCGATCGCGTTCGCGCTCGGCGCCGTCGCCGTCGTATTCATGGCCATCTACATGCCGGCCGCGTCGCTCGATACCGTCACGCAGAACGTCTACGAGGAGATGGCGTCGATCACGCTGCTGTCGATCCCGCTGTTCATCCTCAAGGGTGCCGCGATCGGCCGTTCCCGCGCCGGACAGGATCTCTATTCTGCTCTGCATGCCTGGCTGCATCGCGTGCCCGGCGGATTGGGCGTCGCCAACGTGTTCGCCTGCGCGCTGTTCGCGGCAATGGCGGGATCGTCACCCGCGACCTGCTCGGCGATCGGCTCGGCCGGCATTCCCGAGATGCGCAAGCGCGGCTATTCCGGCGGCTTCGCAGCCGGCATCATCGCCGCCGGCGGCACGCTCGGCATCCTGCTGCCGCCGTCGATCACGATGATCCTGTTCGCGATCGCCGCGGAGAAATCGCTGGGACGGCTGTTCCTGGCCGGCATCGGCCCCGGATTGCTGCTGGTCACGCTGTTCGGCGTCTATGCCGTCGTGCGCTTCCGCCAGGAATACGCGCGCGCAAAAACGGTCTATGAGAAGTCGGGCACCTGGTCGGACATCCTGATCAAGGACGAATACACGATGGCGCAGCGCTTCTCCGTGCTGCCCCGCGTGATCCCGTTCGTGCTGCTGCTGACCGGCGTCATGGTTGCGCTCTATGGCGGGCTGGCCACGCCGTCGGAGACGGCAGGTCTCGGCGGCATCCTGGCGCTGGTGCTGATTGCGATCATCTACCGGGTCTGGAGCCCGACCGACCTCGCGCCGATCATGAAGGCGACGCTGCGCGAGTCGACCATGCTGATGCTGATCATCGGCATGTCGCTCTTGTACTCCTACGTGATGAGCTACCTGCACATCTCGCAGTCGGTGGCGGAATACATCGTCGCGATGCATCTGCCGCGCTGGGAGCTGCTCGCCGCGATCCTGCTGATGGTGGTCGTGCTCGGCTTCTTCCTGCCGCCGGTGTCGATCATCCTGATGACGGCGCCGATCATCCTGCCGCCGCTGCGCGCGGCGAACTTCGACATCATCTGGTTCGGCGTGGTGATGACGATCGTCATGGAGATGGGCCTGATCCATCCGCCGGTGGGTCTCAACATCTTCGTCATCAGAAACGTCGCGCCGGACATCCCGCTGCGGGAGGTGATCTGGGGCACGCTGCCGTTCGTGCTGCTGATGATGGCCGCCGTGCTGCTGCTCTGCTTCGTGCCGCAGATCTCGACGGCGCTGCCGGATCTCGTGATGGGGCCGGATCTGAGCCGCTGACGCGGCGGCGAATGGCGAATGGGGAGTGGCGAATAGGGGATATAGCGAATGGGCCTTCCCTATTCGCCATTCGCTACTCGCCTCATCTTCGCATTCAGTGCCGCTGCAACACGGCTGACCGGTGGCCGGCCGAGCAGCCGGCTGATTTCGTTGGTGGCGGCCAGCAGTTTCGTCATGTCGACGCCGGTGCGGATGCCCATGCCTTCGAGCATGTAGACGACGTCCTCGGTCGCGACGTTGCCGGTCGCGCCCGGCGCGAATGGGCAGCCGCCGAGGCCGCCGGCCGCGGCATCGATGACGCGGACGCCCTCCTCCATGCCCGCATAGAGATTGGCCAGCGCCTGGCCGTAGGTGTCGTGGAAATGCATCGCCAGATGCGTCACCGGCACGTCGTCGCAGACAGCGCGCAGCATCTGCCTGGCCTTGAGCGGCGTGCCGACGCCGATCGTATCGCCCAGCGATATCTCGTAGCAGCCGAGGTCCCACAGCGCCTTGGCGACATTGGCGACGGCCTGCGGCCTGATCTCGCCTTCATAGGGGCAACCCAGCGCGCAGGAGACGTAGCCGCGCACCCGGATGCCGTCGGCCTTGGCGTGGGCGATCACCGGCTTGAAGCGCTCCAGCGACTCTTCGATCGAGCAATTGATGTTGGCGCGGGAGAAGCTCTCGGAGGCCGCGGTGAAGACCGAGATCACCTTGGCGCCCGCGGCGCGCGCCGCCTCATAGCCCTTCACGTTCGGCACCAGCACGTGGAATTCGCCGGGCAACGCGGCGACGCTGCGCATCACCTCGTCCGATCCCACCATCTGCGGGATTGCCTTGGGCGAGACGAAGGCGCCGACCTCGACCATGGTCAGCCCTGCGTCCACCAGCGCACGGACAAAGGCGATGCGATCGGCCACGCTGATCGGCATCTTCTCGTTCTGCAGGCCGTCCCGCGGGCCCATTTCGATGATGCGCACGCTTTCGCTCATGCCGACCTCTTCGGGTTCGAGGATCAGGCGGACGGTTCGAGGTCCGCCAGTTCGACGCCTTCCTGCACGATGTCGCCGACCTTGCACTTGATCGCCTTGAGCCGGCCTGCGAACGGCGCCCGCAGGGTCTGCTCCATCTTCATGACTTCGAGCGTCAGGATCGCCGCGCCCTTCTCCAGGACCGCACCTTCCTGCGCGAGCAGCGCCACCACGGTCCCCGGCAACGGCGCCACGATCTTGTCCTCGCCGGCCTGCTCCTCGTCGTCACCGCCGAACGGATCGATCCAATGCAGATCGAAACGGCCGTTGCGGGTTCGCAGGTACAGCTCGTGGCCCTCGATGACGGCCACCACATGGGATTTGACGCCGTCGCGCACAAGGTCGAAGCCGCCGTCGTCGGTCGGAGTGACCGAGAACGAGCTCTCGCGGCCCTCGATCGACAGGCGCTGCACGCCCGGACCATAGGCCAGCGTCACCGTCCGCGACTCCGCTCCGGCGCCCTGGCGGAACGAGAACATGCGCTGCCGCAGTCCCACCGGCATCCAACCGGATGCGCGCCACGGCGATCCCTGCTCCTTCACGGCCACGGTCTGCTCGTCGATGAGAATGGCCGCGACGGCGGCACAGAGCTCGACGTCGCCGGCCACCGCCCCTGACTGGGTCAGATGCGTCAGATGGCGCTCGATGAAACCGGTGTCGATCGCGTTCGCCACGACGTCGGGATGCGTCAGCAGCGCCGACAGGAACGGGATGTTGCTGACGATGCCGCGGACGTCGGTGTCCTCCAGGCCGCGGTTGAGCCGCTCGATCGCGACCTCGCGGGTCGGCGCCCAGGCAATCATCTTGGCGAGCATCGCGTCGTAATAGGGCGAGACCGCATCGCCCTCGCGATAGCCGGCATCGATGCGCAGGCCGCCGGTTTCAGCAGGAAGCCGCCAGGTCTTGATCGTGCCGACTGAGGGCATGAAGTTCTTGGCGGGATTTTCCGCGTAGACGCGGGCCTCAATGGCATGACCATGCAACCGGATCTGGTCCTGCGTCAGCGGCAGCTCTTCGCCGAAGGCGACGCGCAACTGCCATTCGACGAGATCGACGCCGGTGATCAACTCGGTGACGGGATGCTCGACCTGCAGGCGTGTATTCATCTCGATGAAGAACACGTCGCGGCCGTCGGAGACGAACTCGATGGTGCCGGCGCCGACATAGTTCACCGCGCCCGCCGCGCGCCTCGCCGCCGCGCAAACCGTCTCCCGCTGCTCCGGCGTCAGCGTCGGCGACGGCGCCTCCTCGACCACCTTCTGGTGCCGACGCTGCAAGGTGCATTCGCGCTCGAACAGCGACACCAGATTGCCGTGGCTGTCGCCGATGATCTGCACCTCGATGTGGCGCGGGTTCTGGACGAATTTCTCGATCAGCACACGGTCGTCGCCAAACGCCGCCTTGGCCTCGCGCTTGGCGCTGGTGACGGCATCAGCGAGATCGCCGGCTGCATTGACCACGCGCATGCCGCGGCCGCCGCCACCGGCGGAGGCCTTGATCAGAACGGGAAAGCCGATCCGCGCGGCTTCATTGGCGAGCGTCGCCTCGTCCTGCGCCTCGCCGTGATAGCCGGGCACCAGCGGCACGCCGGCCTGCTCCATCAGGAATTTGGAGCCGGACTTGGAGCCCATCGCGGTGATCATCGCGGCCGTCGGCCCGACGAACACCAGGCCCGCGTCGAGACAGGTCTGCGCGAATTCGGCGCTCTCGGACAGGAAGCCATAGCCGGGATGAACCGCCTCGGCGCCTGTCTGCCTTGCAGCCTCGATCAAGCGCTCGATGTTGAGATAGGAATCGCGAGCACGCGCGGGGCCGAGCAGCACGGCTTCGTCGGCGAGAGCGACATGCAGCGCGTTGCGGTCGGCCTCCGAATAGACAGCGACGGTCTTCAATCCCATCGCGCGTGCGGTGCGGATGACGCGCACGGCGATCTCGCCGCGGTTGGCGATCAGGAGCTTGCGGAAACGGCGATACAATCCGGGACGAACCATGATCACATCCTGAACAGGCCGAACCTGGTCGGCTCGACCGGGGCATTGGCGGCGGCAGACAATCCGAGGCCAAGCACGAGGCGGGTATCGGCGGGATCGATCACGCCGTCGTCCCACAGCCGCGCCGTCGCGTAGTAGGGATTGCCCTGGGCCTCGTATTGCGCACGGATGGGGCTACGGAATTTCTCTTCCTCCTCCGTGGGCCAGCTCTCGCCCTTGGCCTCGATGCCATCGCGGCGGACCTGGCTCAGCACCATCGCGGCCTGCTCGCCGCCCATCACCGAGATGCGCGCGTTCGGCCACATCCAGAGGAAACGCGGCGCATAGGCGCGGCCGCACATGCCGTAATTGCCGGCGCCGTAGGAGCCGCCGATCACCACGGTGAACTTGGGAACCGACGCGGTCGCGACCGCCGTCACCAGCTTGGCGCCGTCGCGTGCGATGCCCCCGGCCTCGTATTTCTTGCCGACCATGAAGCCGGTGATGTTCTGCAGGAACACCAGCGGGATGTTGCGCTGGCAGCACAGCTCGATGAAGTGCGCCCCCTTCAGCGAGCTCTCGCTGAACAGGATGCCGTTGTTGGCGATGATGCCGACCGGATGGCCCCAGATATGCGCGAAGCCGCACACCAGCGTCTGGCCGTAGAGCTTCTTGAACTCGTCGAACTCCGAGCCGTCGACCACCCGCGCGATGATGTCGCGCACGTCGAACGGCTTGCGGCCGTCGACCGGCACGACGCCGTAGATCTCTTCCGCCGCATAGCGCGGCTCGCGCACCTCGCGCATGTTCAGCGCGCTGCGTGCGCCCGGCGGCTTCAGCGTGCCGACGATGCGCCGCGCGATGCCGATCGCGTGCGCGTCGTTCTGCGCATAGTGATCGGTCACGCCCGACTGCCGCGAATGCACGTCGGCGCCGCCGAGCTCCTCGGCGCTGACCACCTCGCCGGTTGCCGCCTTCACAAGCGGCGGGCCGCCCAGAAAAATTGTGCCCTGGTTGCGCACGATGATGCTCTCGTCCGACATCGCCGGCACATAGGCGCCGCCCGCCGTGCACGAGCCCATCACGATCGCGATCTGCGGAATGCCGGCCGCCGACATCTGCGCCTGGTTGTAGAAGATGCGGCCGAAATGCCGCTCGTCGGGGAAGATCTCATCCTGCAGCGGCAGGAACGCGCCACCCGAGTCGACCATGTAGACGCAGGGCAGATTGTTCTGCCGGGCGATGTCCTGGGCACGCAGATGCTTCTTCACCGTCATCGGGTAGTAGGTGCCGCCCTTGATGGTGGCGTCGTTGGCGACGACGACGCATTCGCGGCCGGCAATGC
Source organism: Bradyrhizobium sp. SZCCHNRI3043 (assembly GCF_032377735.1). Classification (NCBI taxonomy): domain Bacteria; kingdom Pseudomonadati; phylum Pseudomonadota; class Alphaproteobacteria; order Hyphomicrobiales; family Nitrobacteraceae; genus Bradyrhizobium; species Bradyrhizobium sp. SZCCHNRI3043. The sequence continues at coordinate 30,720 of NZ_JAUHID010000005.1, read as the reverse complement.
GGCCGATGCCGGTGACGATGCTGGCCGAGTGGACGTCGCCGCCATAGAGCCCATGTGCGGCCAATGGCGACAGTTCGAGGAACGCCGTTCCGGGGTCGAGCAGCAGGTCGACGCGCTGGCGCGCCAGCATCTTGCCGCGCGACAGGTGCCGGTTGCGTGAGGCTTCGCCGCCGCCCTCGGCGACCTGCGCCAGCTTCATCCTGAGGTCGGTGACCAGCGCGCGCATGGCGTCGGCATTACGGGCGAAATCGGAGGACGATGGATCGATCGTGGAATGAAGCATCATGACCGGCGTCTTCGTTGCGAGGCTGGAGGGGGAAGCCGTGGGAGCACGCGTCAGAGCGGTCGCGGCCGTCCAGGCCGCTGCGAGCCCGGGTGTACCATCTTTGCCCGCATGCTGTCCTCCCTGCCCGCCGGCGGCCCGGTTTGCGGCCATCCGTCCTTCTCGAATTAAACGATCATACGTTTTTAAATTCTATTCTCAAGCGGATTGTTGTAGGGTCCGGGGCGGGCAGCATTTGCTTGAGACCACGGAATTTTCAGACTTCACTACGGGACCCCCTACCGTGGCGGATCCGCCGCTATCGGCACCGGGACGGTCCAGCGAGGACGAGATGGCGCGCACGATCGGGTCACATGGTCCGACGACGATGGAGGCGATCCGCAAGGCCGGCCTGCGGCTGATCTTCCAGCATGGCTATGAGGCCATGAGCCTGCGCCAGCTCGCCGCCGAGGTCGGCATCCAGCCAGGCTCGCTCTATAATCACATCAGCACCAAACAGGAGCTGCTGGCGGAGCTGATCCAGGACCACATCAACGACCTCCTGCGCGAGCTCGAACAGGCGCTGCGCGACACCCAGGGTCCGGTCGAACGTCTCAGGGCGTTCGTCGCCTTCCACGTCGGCTATCACATGACCCGAAAGCGCGAGGTCTTCATCGCCAACTCGGAGCTGCGCAGTCTCGAGCCCCGCAACTATGAGGCGGTGGTAGCGCTGCGCGGCGCCTATGAGCGCCGGCTGGCCGACATCCTCAGCGACGGTGTGGCGCAAGGCGTGTTCGACGTCGACGACATCCAGGTCGCGACCTTTGCCATCATCGCGCTCTTGACCGGGCTGTGCAGCTGGTACCGTCCGGGCGGCCGGCTCAGCAAGGAGACGATCATCGCGGCCCATGAGAAGCTCGTCCTCTCCGGCGTCATGCCGCGCACCGCCGGGCCTGCGCAGGCCGGCGGCGGCCGGCCTGATCACCCGACCGGCTGAACGGGCCGCGCCGATGGCTGGCAGCCCGGAGCTCGACGCGATCGATCGCAGGATCCTGGCGGAGCTCCAGGCCGACGGCCGGATCCGCATCAACGAGCTCGCCGGCCGGGTGGGGATCTCGCATCCGAACTGCCTGCGCCGCGTGCGGACGCTGCGCAATAGCGGCGTGATCAAGTCCATCCGCGCCAGCATCGACGAGCGGTCGCTGGGCTATGAGGTCGTAGCGTTCGTGTCGATTCAGCTCGACAGCCAGCACCAGACGGCGCTGGAGGCGTTCGAGGCCGCGATCGTGCCGTTGCCCTGGGTCCAGCAATGCTGGCGGCTGTCGGGAGATGCGGATTTTCTGCTGAAATGCGTGTCGACCGGGGTCGAAGGCATGAGCCGCCAGCTCCGCCAGTTCGCTGCCCTGCCCGGCGTCCGGGCCATCAGGAGCTTCCCGGTGCTTGGCCTGTCCAAGGACGCGCCGCTGCCCATCCCCGGCGGGCTGCTGAACGGATGATGGCCGTGTCGGCCCCTCAATGCGTCCAGGGCTCGCCGCGGCGGAACGAGAAATTGTCGGCATAGGCGATCTGCCGCTTCACCGGCTCCTTCGGCTCGATCACCTCATAGGGAATGCCCTTGCGTTCGCAATAGGCGATCGCCTCGTCCTTGGTGTCGAAGCGCAAGGTGACCTGCTGCTTCATGTCCGAGGACGACGTCCAGCCCATCAGCGGCTCGACCGAACGCGGCTGCTCCGGCTCATAATCCAACTGCCAGTCCCGGGTCTTGGCCTTGCCCGATTGCATCGCGTTCTTGGCGGGCTTGAAAATGCGTGCGGTCATGGCTGGTAGAGCCCCTGGAAGCTGCGGTCGTCATGCGTTTGGCGGAAACGGCCGGGATGGGTTACAGGCAAGCTTCAGCACGGAACGGTGATTCCCATCCTGGACATGACCGTTTATCGTGCTCCGTATAGTCATTCTGCCGTCCCGTGACAATCTCGGTCGACTGCCACGGCGCCTCTGCCCCCCGACGTTTTCCATTCAAAACAGTGCGTTGAAGCGGCCATGAAAATCAATGCCACGCTGCCCGAGCGAGGGCGCGACCTTCGGCTCGATCTGTTTCGCGGAATCGCCAACTGGGCGATCTTTCTCGATCACATCCCCGACAATGTGGTGAACTGGATCACCACGCGGAATTACGGCTTCAGCGACGCCGCCGACCTGTTCGTCTTCATCTCCGGCTATACCGCCTCGTTCGTCTATGCGCGCATGATGATCGACCGCGGCTTCATCGTCGGCGCCACCCGGCTGTTCAAGCGGGTGTGGCAGCTCTACGTCGCCCACATCGTGCTGTTCGTGATCTATATTGTGGCCATCAGCTATCTGGCGACGCGCTTCGGCGTCTCCGAGATCATCGACGAGTTCAACGTCGCAGGCCTCGTCGACCACGCCAGCGATACGCTGGCCCAGGGGCTGATCCTGAAGTTCAAGCCGGTCAATCTCGACGTGCTGCCGCTCTACATCGTGCTGATGGGCTTCTTCCCGCCGGTGCTGTGGATGATGCTGCGCCAGCCCGACCTGACCATGATCGCCTCGATCGTGCTCTGGCTCCTGGCGCGGCAGATGGGCTGGAATTTTGCGGCCTACCCGGCCGGCACCTGGTACTTCAATCCGTATTGCTGGCAGGTGCTGTTCGTGTTCGGCTCATGGTGCGCGCTCGGCGGCGCCCGCCGCTCGATGGGCATCATCATGGCGCCGGCCACGCTCTATTTCTGCATCGCCTATATGGTGCTCGCACTGGTCATGACGATGGCCGGCCGCTTCCCTGAGCTCGGATCGATGTTTCCGAACTGGCTCTATTCGGCCTTCAATCCCAACGACAAGACCAATCTCGCGCCGTACCGCTTCCTGCATTTCGTGGTGATCGTCATTTTGGTCATCCGTTTCGTGCCGAAGGAATGGCCGGGCCTGGAGTGGAAGGCGCTCGATCCCCTCGTCGTCTGCGGCCAACAGTCGCTGGCGGTGTTCTGCGTCGGCGTATTCCTGTCCTTCATCGGCCACTTCACCCTGATGCTGAGCTCAGGTTCGCTGCTGGCGCAGATCCTCGTCAGCGCGGCGGGCATCGCGATCATGACCACCGTGGCCTACTACATCTCCTGGTCGAAGCGGCAGGACAAGCCGCTGCCGAAGCCGCCTGCGCCGAAGTAAACCCCGCACATCAGGGGCGCGGGGGTGGTCCGCGCGTCCGTTGACCTGCATCAAGCCGGCCACTATCGGGCTCGCTAAGGTTTGCATCACAAGGGGTGCCGCCTTCCGCGGTGCGCGTTCCCTGGCGAACGCACAAGGCCGCCACGCGGCAATTTGCTGACAAGGACCAGAACATGCCGACTCATTTCCATGCCGTCGTGTGGCTCGATCACAGCGAGGCCAAGGTGTTCCATATCGGACTGACCGGTGCCGACGAGCTGACGCTGCATCCACACCTGCAGACCAAGCATCTGCACCACAAGGCCAACGAGATCGGCAGCGGCCACGCGGCGCCCGACAAGAATTTCCTAGAGGAGGTCGCGCACGCGCTCGATGACGCCGGCGAGATCCTGATCATCGGTCCGGCCAGCGCCAAGACCGAGCTTGCCAAGTACCTGCACGAGAAGCATCCTGCGGTTGGAAAGCGCATCGTCGGCGTCGAGGTTGCCGATCACCCGACCGATCGCCAGATCGTCGCCTATGCCAAACAGCACTTCAAGATGGCTCCGCCCCGCGTGGCGACTGGCACTGCGGGCTAAGTATAGCCTTTCTCCCGTCGCAGGGTCCGTTCGATCATGGACATGCTGACGCCGGACCCATCCAACGCCATTGCTGCCACGCCGGCCGTCGATCGCGGCCGGCGTCGTTTTCCGTGGCGCGGCCTGCTCTCGATCATCCTGCTGTTCGGCGCACTGGCTGGGTTTGCCGTATGGTGGATGCGTGGACCGCTCATCGCGACCGCCCGCATCACTCGCGGCACGGCGGCCGAGATCGTCTATGCAACCGGCGCGGTGGAGCCGGAGACGTGGTCGCGGAGCACGCCGCTGGTTCGCGGCCGCATCGTCGAGCGCTGCCGCTGCGAGGGCAAGCTGGTCAAGGCCGGCGACGTGCTGGCGCGGCTCGACGACAAGGAGGCGCTGGCCACCTTGAACGATCTGCGCGCACAGGAGGAATTCCAGCGCCTCGAATTCGAGCGGCAGACGCAGCTACTGGCGCGCGGCGCGGCCACCTCGCAAGCGTACCAGCGCTCCGAAAGCGATCTCGCCCGCATCCGCGCCCAGATCGCGGCCCAGACCCAGCGCCTCGACTACTTCAAGCTGGTGGCGCCGATGGACGGCGTCGTCCTCAAGGAGGACGGCGAGGTCGGCGACATGGTCGATCCCGGCACCATCCTCTACCGCGTCGGCCTGGAGAAGCCGCTCTGGGTCGTCGCCGACGTCAACGAAGAGGACATCCCCCGTGTCCAGGTCGGCCAGCAGGCGCTGCTGCGCGCCGATGCGTTCGGCAACCAGGCGCTGCCCGGGACGGTGAAGCAGATCACGCCGGCGGGCGATCCCGTGGCGAAGACGTTCCGCGTGCGGATCGGCTTGCCCGACAACACGCCGCTGCGCGTCGGCATGAGCGTCGAGGCCAACATCGTCAGCCGCGAGACGGCCGACACGCTGCTCGCGCCGGCCAATGCCGTCGTCAACAACAGCCTCATGGTGATCGAAGGCGGCCGTGTGCATCGGCGCGCGGTGCGGATCGGCATCCGCGGCTCCGCGGCGGTCGAGATCCTCGACGGCGCCCGCGAAGGCGAGCTGGTCGCGGCGCCCGCGACCGCCGACATCAAGGACGGCGAGCGGATCCGCGTGATCGAGCCCGAGACGTCCGCGCCATGAGCCTCGTCCTGACCATCGCCTGGACCCATGTGCGCCATCGCGCCCGGCAGACGCTGGTCGCGATCGCCGGCGTCATGACCGGGGTGGCGTTTTCGGTGATGATGGCGGCGATGATGGAGGGCTCCCAGGACGACTTCATCCGCACGCTGGTCGACGCGCTGCCGCACATTTCGATCACCGACGAGCTGCGCCAGCCGACCCGCCAGCCGGCCGACCTGGTCTATGCGGCGGCCGAATTCCACCGGTTGACCCCGAACGTCCGCCGCCCCGGCATCAAGAACCCGATGGCCACCATTGCCTCGCTGCAGGGCTGGGTGCCGGGCGCGCTGACGGCGTCGGTGCAGTCAAAGGCCGTGCTGCGCTTCGCCGGCCGCAACCTGACGGTCGCGATCATCGGCATCGATCCGCGCACGGAGGGCCAAGTCTCGACGCTGCCGAGCCACATGCGGCAGGGCAATCTCAATTCGCTGTACCGGTCCTCGCACGCGATCCTGCTCGGCGACCGGCTCGCGGCCAAGATCGGCGCGCGGGTGAACTCCAACATCACGCTCGCCTCGGCCCAGGGCATCAGCATGAACGCGACCGTAGTCGGCACCTTCCATTCCGGCTTCCGCGGCACCGACGAGACCACCGGCTACGTGCTGCTGCGCACCGCGCAGATCCTGGAGCGCCAGACCGGGATCATCAACGAGATCCGCGTCCGCACCAACGATCCGATGCAGGCGCGCCTGATCAGCGAGCGCATCGGCGAGCAGACCGGCTACAAGGCGGTCTCCTGGCAGGAGGCGCAGGAGGATCTGCTGGCGGCGATCACGCTGCGCAACGTGCTGATGTACACCATCGTCGGCGCCATCCTGCTGGTCGCGAGCTTCGGCACCTACAACATCATCTCGACCATCACCCACGAGAAGACCCGCGACATCGCCATCCTCAAGTCGCTCGGCTTCCGCGACCGCACGGTCCGCACCATCTTCATCGTCGAGGCGCTGTTCATCGGCCTCACCGGTGCCGCCCTCGGCTGGGCGCTCGGCTACCTGCTTACCCGCGGGCTCGCCTCGCTCGAGTTCAAGACGCCGTTTTCCGACTACAATCATCTGCCCGTGCTGTATTCGCTGAAGCACTATCTGCTCGCGGGCGCGGTCGCGCTGATCTCCAGCGCCGTCGCCGGCTACTTTCCGGCCCGCGCCGCAGCGCGGTTGCATCCGGTCGACATCATCCGGGGCGCGACGTGAGCCCGCCCCTGATCGAGGCGCGGCAAGTGACGAAGGTGCTGCCCGGCGAGGTGCCGGTGACGCTGGTGGCCGACATCGATCTCGTGATCCGTCCGCGCGAGCTCATCGCCATCACCGGACCGTCGGGCTCGGGAAAATCCTCCCTGCTCTACCTGCTTGGCCTGCTCGACCTGCCGAGCCGGGGCGACGTGCTGATCGACGGCCGCTCGACGACGGGCATGAACGAGGATGAGCGCGCCGAGGTGCGACTGTCGCGGCTCGGCTTCGTCTTCCAGTTTCATTTCCTGCTGCCGGAATTCTCGATCACCGAGAACGTCGCGCTGCCGATGCGCGCGCTGGCCCGGCTGTCGCCGCGCGCCGTCACCCAGCGCGCCGAGGAGCTGCTGGCGTCGCTCGGCCTCGCCGATCATCTGCGCAAGACGCCGGACAAATTGTCCGGCGGCCAGCGTCAGCGCGTTGCGGTGGCGCGCGCGCTCGCCAACGATCCGCCGGTGATCCTCGCCGATGAGCCGACCGGCAGCCTCGACACCGCCGCGACCGCGCAGGTGTTCGGCATCCTGCGCGATCTCGTCACGCTGCGCGGCAAGACCGTCGTCGCGGTCACGCACGATCTCAACCTCGCCGCTCAGATGCAACGGCGCGTGCACATCATCGACGGCCGGCTGGCGCAGGACGAGCTGGCGCGCTGATCCGCCCGCCGCGACCTCGGCACGGCCGACGCGCGAACCGCCTCCTGCGCCTGATTTGATTTAGCGCAAAGACGCGAGATTTCGATTCAGAGGATGCTGACCACCAGCGGATGTTCCTTCCCCGGATTCACCCGCACACTTCGGATGCTCCCGGGTTTTGCCGCTGCGGGAGCATCCGAATTTTTTTATCGGCCCAGCCGCGCTCGCGGTCGCTCGGCCGTTTGAGCGCTGGCGGCCTGGCCGAAATCTTTCTCGCTATCGTGAGTATCGCGCCAGCTATCAGGCCCCGCCTGAGAAAGCCGCGCCGCTGCGGAGATGGTCGGGGCAGCTGGATTCGAACCAACGACCTGCAGTACCCAAAACTGCCGCGCTACCAGGCTGCGCTATACCCCGATGTTCTCAAGGAACCATTGTCCTGGAGGCCCCGTCACTACACGGTCGCGGCCTCCGCAGCAAGACCGCGGCCCGGTCCGTGAAGCGGAGCCGACATGAAAACGGCCCCAGGAAGCGCCGTTCCGGGGGCCGTCAAATACCGTGGTCGCAGGAAGCATCCGCTCAGTGCGAGGACAATGCCGGCGAGCCCGTCTCGGGGTGGATCTCGGCCGCCATCATGCCCTTGGAGCCGGGCCCGTAGCGGACCAGCACCCATTGGCCGGGGCGCAGCTCGGTCATGCCATAGCGGCGCAGGGTCTCCATGTGGACGAAAATGTCCGGGCTCCCTTCCCCGCAGGTCACGAAGCCAAAGCCGCGCAGCCGGTTGAACCACTTGACCTGGGCTCGCTCCAGCCCGCTGGTCGGCGTCACCGTCACATGGGTCCGCGGCGGCAGCATCTGCGCCGGATGGATCGCCGTCGACTCGTCCATCGAGACGATGCGGAACGCCTGGTAGCCCTTGGAGCGCTGCACGCACTCCACCACCAGGCGAGCACCTTCATAGGCGGTCTGGTAGCCGTCGCGCCTGAGCACCGTGACGTGCAGCAGCACGTCCGGCCAGCCATTGTCGGGAACGATGAAACCGTATCCCTTCGAGGCGTCGAACCATTTGATGACACCGCTGATTTCGACGAGGTTCTCGCCAAGACCGGTCATCGCATCGATTGCCGAGTCGCGCGCGACGCCGGTTTGATATTCCGCCCCGAGCCGGGTTGGTGTCGATACACCAACGACCGGCATCCCAAGCTTCTTGGACTCAAATCCGTCCGACCCCATAACCCCGGACCTCACATATGAATTGTGAGCCGCCACCCCTGCAACGGCGCCCTCATACACGTGCTCACCACCTATACCCACGATGAGTCACGCGAATCTCTCGAATCAAAGATAACATTCCCTCGTGCCGCGCATAGATAAAAATCGGTTTCAGTGAGGCATATGAACAGAGATGCCGACAAAAATGCATCAATTTCCGTTCAATTACGGACGAACGATCCGAGTACTTCGCCGATGTCGTGGTGGATAACAAGGTCTGCAACGTCGTCCTGATCGGTCGGTTCCCGGTTGATGATCACGAGTTGCGCGCCAGCCCGCTTTGCCATCAATGGAAAGCCCGCGGCCGGCCACACAACCAGCGATGAGCCGATCGCGACGAACAGATCGCAGTGCTGCGCGAGTTCGGTGGCACGCTGCATTTCATGCTCGGGCATCGACTGACCAAAGGATACCGTCGCCGTCTTCACCGGCTCCGCGCATTCGGGACAATCCGGCGCGGCACCGTCGGCCTCGAAGCGCTCGCGCACCCAGTTGAGCTCATAGCGCTGCCCGCATCCGATGCATCGCGCGTAGGTGGTGTTGCCGTGCAGTTCGATGACGTGATCCGGGGCGAAACCGGAGTCCTGGTGCAGGTTGTCGATGTTCTGAGTGATGACGGCCGGAATTTTCCCCGCACGGTAGAGCGACGAAAGCGCCAGGTGGCCGCGGCCGGGCCGCGCCGCGGCAAACGTCTCCTGCATCGCGAAGCGCCGCCGCCAAGCCTCGTCCCGCGCCTCCTGGCTAGCGACGAATTCGTCGAAATGGATCGGCCGGTTGCGCGTCCATAGACCGCCGGGAGAACGGAAATCCGGAATGCCCGTCTCGGTCGATAGTCCAGCGCCGGTGAAGGGCACGATCGCACGCGCCGCAGCGATCATGTCTCCCAGGCGATTCACCCCGTCGTGCAGATCGGATGCAATCATCAGCGGCTGCCCCGAACCATGAGACCTCGCATCATCATTGTCCTCCCTTCATAGCACGACAAACTGGCTCCCGCCTCCAAGCGTGTCCGGCCCGGCTGCGTCGTCGTGCCACTCCGTCTCCACCGGAACCGGCCGTGAACGACGCGGCTACAAGCAAAACGAGTCGGATTGTTCCGTGTCTACCTGAAGACGTTGGCGCTGCTCGCCTCCCGCGGTCTGTCCCCGGCAAAACGCGCGGCCCGCCTGCAGCCGGGCCGTGCGTCCGCAATCACGCCTCAATCGGACATCCACATCGCGCCAGCGATTCGCCAGGAAGTTTGTCACGCGTCTCACGGCGAGGCTCGCCGGATAGCAACCGGAGCAGAGAGGATCCGTGAGGCAGAACGAGACGCAGGACGACCGCCGCGCGAAGGAGCGCGCCGACATCACCGCAAGGATTGCACGGTTCAAGTCGACCCAGGAGAAGTTCGCGCGCGAACGCGAGGAATATGCCCGCTCGGCGTGGAAGAAGGCGCAGCGCGGCGAGGCCGCGGAATAGCAGGGATGAAACGAGAGCCCGGAGGCTTTCGCCATCCGGGCTCTCCTTCTCACGACTGACGTCTACCAGTGATGACGCCAGTGGTGGTAGCGATGATAGTACGGTCCGCCGTAATAGGCATACGGGCCGGGCGCGTAGACGTAACGCGGGCCGTAGTCATAGTAGTCGTAGCCCGGACCATAATAATAGGGATGCGACGCCGCGATCGCGCCGGCGGTCAGCGCGCCCGCCGCGAGGCCGAATGCGAGACCCGGACCAAGACCGCGCGCCTGTGCCGGCGCGGGTGCCGCCAATGCGGTGACGGCGACGGCACCTGCGGTTGCCAGAACTGCCAATGCCTTTCTCATGATCGTTGTCCTCCAATTCCGATGCGTCCAAACAACGCAGATGCGGGGGAATTGGTTGCAGGCTGGTCGCCCCCGCGCGCGGCGGGAACGGTAACGCTAGTCATGCGTTCAACCCTCTAGGGGGAGTCCGCGATGGCATCCTGGCTGGAACTTCTATTCAACATCATCGGCTATGGCGGCTTCGTCGTGCTTGCGTTCCTTCATCCCGGGACCGAGGCGGCCGGTACGGAAGACGGAGCGGATCTGGACCGCGACTGACGCCGAGCCGCGTGGCGATCACGCCGGAGGCTCATCCACAATCGATCCAACGCCTGTCCACAGCTCCCAGTCTGTGTCTTTTGGCTCCCGGATCAACGGCTTGCTGCGCAATATCCACCAGCTTGTCCCCGGCGCGCGCGACGACGCTGCCCGCTTGGGCGGAGGCCGCACGGGCCGGTCAATCTTCCCGGAAAAACCCTTGAACCTTCCTGCGGCACGCCGAGACAGATCAGTACTGGGGATTTCAGGGCCCAGTGCTCGAGGGTGGCGCCACGCGACGAAGATATTCCGTCGCGCTGGCGCTGCTGTCGTTTTCCGCTCTCCCCGCGCGAGACTTCGCGATCCGCGAACGCGACACTCAGGCCCGCTGCAGCCTACACATTCCGCAACGAAAGAGGCCCCCTTCTCAGGGGGCCTCTGACGTGATCACGACCGTGACTGACGGTCAGATCAGGCAACCGCGTCCTTGGCGGCCTTGACCGGGCGCGCGCGCACGATCTTGCGGGCCGGCTTGGCCTTGAACATCATCTCTTCGCCGGTGAAGGGGTTGGTGCCCTTGCGCGCCTTCACGGCGGGTTTCTTGACGACGACGAACTTGGCGAAGCCCGGCACCAGGAACACGCCGTTCTTCTTCAGCTCCTTGTGGCCGACGTCGGTGAGCGTCTCCATGACGTTCTTGACGTCGCGCTTGGACAGCTCGGTCGAGGTCGCAATCTTCTCGATCAGCTGCGACTTGGAAAGTTGGGTAGCCATCGTATCTCCTTGTGATTGGTACCGGTGAATGACGTGACGACTGCGCGGCTATCAGCGCATTGCTGCGCAGACTGGTCGGGGCATTCTGGCTGCATTGCACAGCCGGGACTTCAGTCGTCTGGTGGCGTATCACCCCGCGATTTTTCGGGATTCTCCTGCATTTCAAGGGGCCCCGAAGCACCCACAGCGGCGCCAAAATTCCAACGGAGCGCGCAGAAGTCAAGCTGCGATGGCGATCGAACGGAGCATGCGATTCATTTTCCCCTATATTTCCAGGCATTTTCGATGGTCCTGCGTGATTTTGGCCTCACATTGCAGGCGAAACACGCTGAAATCCCTGCATGCGGTCGCATCGCGCCCGTTCATCCCTGCCGCGAATCACTGCCAAAACAGCGATTCGCTGGCATACGGAGAGGCTCTCGCAACACCGCGCGGCCCCGTCGAATGCGTCGCCGCGCGCACTGCACATCCGCGCGAGCCGGCATCGCCGCAGCATCAGGCTCGATACACGGGCGAACGAATTGCTGCTATGGATCGGCGTCCGCAGGCGGCCGTTGAGCATCCGCTTCGAGTTCAGGGAGAGAAGAAACGATGCGTTATCTCCACACCATGCTGCGCGTGCGCAATCTCGACGCCGCGCTCAAATTCTATTCCGATGCGCTCGGCCTCAAGGAGGTGCGCCGGATCGACAACGACAAGGGTCGCTTCACGCTGGTGTTTCTCTGCGCACCCGAAGATGAACACCTGCTGAAGAGCCTGCCGCCGACGCGCGGCGCCCCGCTGGTCGAGCTCACCTACAATTGGGACGAGGAGAGCTATGGCGAGGACCGCTTCTTCGGCCATCTCGCCTATGAGGTCGACGACATCTACGCCACCTGCGACCGGCTGATGAAGCTCGGCATTACCATCAACCGGCCGCCGCGCGACGGCAACATGGCCTTCATCCGCTCGCCCGATCTGCACTCGATCGAGCTGTTGCAGAAGGGCGAGCCGAAGGCGCCGGCCGAGCCCTGGCTGTCGATGCCGAACACCGGACATTGGTGAGCCGTTCGCACTCGTCCACCTGCCGGAACATCGAGGCTATCCTCGCGTTGTCGCTCCGATTGATGGAGAGGATTCGAGGAGGCCGAGATGGGTCGAGGAATTCTACTGTGGTTGTTGGGCGTGCCGATTCCGGTGATCATTCTGCTGTGGCTGTTCTTCGGCCACTGATCGCCGCGCACGACGCGTTCGACGGAAAAGCCCCGCTTCGAGCGGGGCTTTTTGCGTAACATTCGCTAGCAATGCCGCTCGCCCAGACAGGAGCCGGACGTGTCCGCCGACAACAGACTGACGATCTGGGGCCGCCCCAATTCGGTGAACGTGCAGAAGGTGCTGTGGTGTCTCGCCGAGCTCGATGTCGCTTATGACCGTATCGACGCGGGCATGCAGTTCGGCCGCAACAACGAAGCGGACTATCTCGCGATGAATCCGAACGGCCGCATCCCGACGCTGGTCGAGGGCGATTTCGTGCTGTGGGAGAGCAACGCGATCATGCGCTATCTCTGCCTCGCCCATGGCGATGGCACGCCGCTTTATCCAACGACGCCGCGGCACCGCGCCGCGGTGGAGCGCTGGCTGGACTGGACGCTGTCGACGGTGCAGCCGATCGAGCGTCCGCTGTTCTGGGGACTGGTGCGAACGCCGCCGGAGCAGCGCGACATGGCCGCCTTGCAGAAGGCGGCCGACGACGCCGCGGCGATGTGGCGCATCCTCGACACGCATCTGGCCACGCGCAGCCATGTCGAGGCCGAGCGCTTCACGCTCGCCGACATCGCGCTCGGCGCCTATGCCCGGCGCTGGTTCGGAGTCGAAGGTGTCGTCAAGCCGGAGCTGCCGAGTCTCGCGCGCTGGTACGGGGAGATCGCGCGGCGCCCGGCCTTCATCCGCCACATCGCGCCGCCGCTGTCGTGAGCACCTCAGCGACCGGCCGAGGTGCCCATCTCGACGCGCAAGGCCCCGCCCACTTTCACGCAGGTATTGGTTCCCTCGACGCGTACGAAGTTGGCACCGTAGGACGCGCAGGGATTGTTGCTGGCGGCGCCTGAACGGGGTGCAGCCTTGTTGGGTCCAGCCGCCTTCGGCGCGGGAAGCGATGGCGCAAGAAGCGATGATCCCGGCGAGCCGGCGGCTGCCACGGTCACGGCGGCCAGCGCCGCGATGGCGCCCAGGATGAGAGATCGACACATGCCGCTTGTTAGCGCGCCTGCCGCAGGGAAGCGATAGCGACGCCTACTTGCCGATGAACTTGACGCCGACCGAGGCGCCGCGGCGCCACACCACCTGGCACTGGCGGCCCGTTCTTGCGTCGCGCGCGAAGGCGAGCCGGATGGTCGCCGGCAGCGCCGCCGCGTCCTGCAGGGTCAGCTTGGCGCCGGCGCTGGAAATGTCCTGAACCAGGCAATGGCGCACGGCGAACCCGCCATCCAGCGTGATCCACGCCGGCTGCTTCATCGATTTGCGGGCTTCCCGCTTCTTGGGCGCGGCCATCATCCTGCTCCTGCTTCGCCCGCTGCAGTACGGCAAGGACCCTAATGGACGGTTGACCGGACCACGTACTCGCCTGCGGTGCATGAGCGCAGACCTCGCGCCGACCGCATCTCGACACGGACCGTGGATTTCAAGATCGGGGGATGGGTAAGGAAAGCCGGCGCGGAGTGGCGCTCCCTAGCGGAATCGAACCGCTCTCTCCACCGTGAAAGGGTGGCGTCCTAACCGATAGACGAAGGGAGCAATACACACGATGCCAGAGGGCACGAGGCCCCGGTGCCATCGCCGCTTGCACGTTTCGGTAAAACCTTCAGCAAATCAGTCGCTTGAGGCGGTGACCTGCGAGGTCGGCTGAACCACCGACGGTGATTCCGTGCCGCGCGCCGAACGTATAGAGGCGTTTCGCCGGCCGGGCAAGCCACCCCTCGGCGGTCTTTCCGCGCCTCCTCCAGCCATGCTCAACGCGCCGCAAACAGCGGGGAGATGCCGTCCGTGTCGATGTAGACCACGCCCTCCTCGACCTTGACCGGATATTGCGCCAGCGCGCTCTCCGGCGGGTGGAGCGGCGTACCGGTGAAAGCATCCCACGTCCAATTGTGCACGGGGCAACTGAGGACGCGGCCGTCGAAGCCGGCCTCCTCCATCGGCGCCGCCGTGTGCGGGCAGACGCCCTGGAACGCCTTGAGCTCGCCATTGTCGGGCCAGGCAAGGATGATGAGCTGGGCGTCGGCGATGACGAGGCGCATGCCGCCTTCGTCGATGGTGTCGGCCTTGCAGACGCGGGTGAACATTCGCTGGCCTCATGCTCCATTGCGACCATCGCAATCGAAGGACCACGAGCAAAACTCGTTCCGCGGACCGCGCTGTACCCCGCGAGCCCGACAAGACCGTGGCACCCTTCTTGCTGCCTGCCCTGCAGATCTGGTCGAACGAGCCGACGTGTCGCAAAGGCGACAGACCGCTCGGCGGCGAGTTGCGGCGGAGTGCGACATGACCGACATGACCGAGCTGAGAACACGCAAGGAGCCGCTCAATCTCGCCATCGTGCATGTCGATCCCGACGCCTTCATCGCCAACCTCATGGGCTGGCTCGAGATCACCGCCTTCATCAAGGCGCAGCGCGCCGGAGAGGCCACGGTGCCTGCAGACGGCAAGACACCCGCATTGTCGGCGGCGCAATTGCAGAACGGCGGCGTCCACGAGGTCGGCAACGACGCGCTGTTCGCCTTCGCGATGACGGCGTCGCTGAAGGGCGACAAGGCCGCGGTCGACAAGGTCGAGACCGCCTTGCTCGACGGCATGGGCAAGGATTTTCCCGGCTCGTTCGCGCTGTGGCACTTTCGCGCCACGATCGATGCACCGACCACGCTCGACGATTTCGTCGGCCAGGCCGGCAAGAAGATGCTGACGGGCGATCTGCCGCCACCGCCACTGCGCGCCAAGGAATATTGGAGCGCCGGACTGCGCTTCTTCGAGAAGGCGCGCAAGTCGAACTTCGTCCACGAGATCATGTATCCGCTGGCGAAATGGACGCGGGCGCGCTGGACCGAGACGGCGGAGAAAGGCGTCGCCTTTCTGCATCACATCGAGGACAACGTCCCGGTGCTGCGCGAGGTGCTGGAGGAGCCGCGAAACGACCAGGCGTTCATCGCCAATGTCCTGCTGAGGCTCGCGCCCGCGGTCGATATGG
The DNA here is from genome assembly GCF_032377735.1 of Bradyrhizobium sp. SZCCHNRI3043. Lineage (NCBI taxonomy): Bacteria > Pseudomonadati > Pseudomonadota > Alphaproteobacteria > Hyphomicrobiales > Nitrobacteraceae > Bradyrhizobium > Bradyrhizobium sp. SZCCHNRI3043. The sequence continues at coordinate 15,368 of NZ_JAUHID010000005.1, read as the reverse complement.
AATTGAATGAGGAATATCAGGGGTTCCTGCGCTCGCTGGCGCGGCGCAACTGACGCAAGGGTGCGGTGTCAATTCCAGCTGACCCGCCCACGCAAAAAGGCCGGCGGGCGTTACGCCGCCGGCCTCTTGTCGCGACTGCCGGCTCCGGCCGTCCGGTTCCGTCGCATTCCTGGGGAATATGCGAACAGGGTCGCGCGATCTGGTCAATGACAGGTTAACGCACGTATGCCGGAATAACCACGATCCTGGGCTCTACAACCATGATCCCGGGTTTGCGTTCCGGCCATGAAGCAGCGCGAGGACCATCGGCGAGATCGGACAAGACCGTCAGCTCAGTTGCAAGGTGCGCTTCGTCTCACGGCGCAGCGCCTGCTCCTGGCAGCCCGACAGCCGGACGAGCTCCTGGGGATACATGTCGTAGCCGTGGCTGCCAAAGGCACTCTGCTGCGCCATCGGGACCTGCGCAGGCGTCCGGGCCGCATCTGCCCCTCCCCCTGCATTCGACGAACCTCGGACCGGATCGAGCCCAGTGTTCAAAGCGGCCATAGCCAGCTCCGCGAAAGAGTGCCTGCCCCGACTGGAACTATAGTCCACCAGCCACGGGGCGCAATTGGGCAAAACGCCATCAGCCGGCGGTGGCGCGCGCCTGCTCCGCCTCCTGTTCCCAGCGCAGGATGGTCCGCTCAAGATTGTGGAACTTCTCGGCGACGTCGCCGTCGAACAGCGGGTCCTTGCGGTCGGACATGCGGGCATCGATGTCGGCCCAGTCCTCCGCGCTCAGGGCGCGCAGCGCCGCGGGAAACAGCAGGGTCTCCTCCTTGCGCAGGTGCTCGCGCTGGCTGTCGATGAACTGGTGCACGGCGGCATGAAAGCTTTCGCGCAGGATCTCCTGGTCCGACAGCACCGCGTTCACGGCGTCGGCAAAGCCGCGCAGCCGCTGCGCCTCGGTCTCGTGCTCGTCGTCGACGTCGCCATAGGCTGCGGCCGCGGCAGGGTCGCGCTCGCGCAGCTTGTCGAAGATCATCTCCTCCTTGGGATGATGACAGCGCTGCGGATAGTCCTCGAAATAGGCGATGATGCTTTGCAGGATGTCGTAGTCCGGCCGCCGATTGTGATCGAACAGCTCCAATTCGTGCTCGAGCACCGACAGAAGCTTCTCGAGATTCTCGTGCTCCTGCAGCAGCGCTTCGATGATCCTAGCCATGGCCGCCCTCGCCTGTGCGCCGGCCGGGCCCTGCCGAACCGGCATTTTCCCTGAACACAAAAGACTACGCCCGCGCGAGCGCGGGCGGCATTGCGGCAGATCAAACTGACTGGCCGATGTGACAGGTCAGCGGGACGGGCTCACTCCGCGGCCAGCGCCTGCGGCGCCCGCGCAAGGCCGAGCCGGTCCCAAACGTCGACCAGCGCCTCGGCCAGGGCGTCGATCAGGCCGTCATCATGGTAGGGCGATGGCGTGATCCGCAGCCGCTCCAGGCCGCGCGGCACGGTCGGATAGTTGATCGGCTGGATGTAGATGCCGTGCTCGGACAAGAGCAGGTCGGACGCCGTCTTGCACTTCTCGGGATCGCCGACATGCACCGGCACGATGTGCGTGTCGGACGGCATGACCGGCAGCCCGGCGGCGTTCAGCACGGCCTTGAGTCGGGCCGCCCGATCCTGGTGCCGGTCACGCTCCCACTGCGAGGTCTTGAGGTGGCGAATCGCGGCGGTCGCGGCGGCGCAGACCGGCGGCGGCAAGGCGGTGGTGAAGATGAAGCCCGGCGCATAGGAGCGGACGGCGTCGATCAGATTGGCATTGGCGGCGATGTAGCCGCCGAGGCAGCCATAGGCCTTGGCGAGCGTGCCTTCGAGGATGTCGATGCGGGCCATCGCGCCGTCGCGCTCGGCGATGCCGCCGCCGCGCGGGCCGTACATGCCGACCGCATGGACCTCGTCGACGTAAGTGAGCGCGCCATAACGCTCGGCGAGATCGCAGATCCGGTGCAAGGGCGCAACATCCCCATCCATCGAATACAGGCTCTCGCAGACGATCAGCTTGGGCCGGTCGGGATCGGCCGCCCGCAGCAGCTCCTCGAGATGGGCGAGGTCGTTATGCCGCCAGACCTGCTTCTCGCTCCCGGCCTTGCGGACGCCCTCGATCATCGAATTGTGGTTGAGCGCGTCCGACAGCAGCAGACAGTTCGGCAGCAGTTTTGCGATGGTCGAGATGCCGGTCTCGTTGGAGACGTAGCCCGAGGTGAACACCAGCGCCGCTTCCTTGCCGTGGAGATCGGCAAGCTCGCGCTCGAGCTCGATCAGCGGATGGTTGGTGCCGGCGATGTTGCGGGTGCCGCCTGCGCCGGTGCCCATGCGCGCGGCGACATCGACCATGGCGCCGATCACCTTCGGATGCTGGCCCATGCCGAGATAGTCATTGGAGCACCAGATCACGACGTCCTTCGGCCCCTCCGGCGAATGCCAGATTGCGCGGGGGAAACGGCCGGCGAGGCGCTCCAGATCGGCGAAGACGCGATAGCGCCGTTCCTGGTGCAACTGGTCGAGGGCACGCTCGAAATAGCTGTCGTAGTTCATCACCTGATCCGTCCTTCCCCTGCCCGCGTCCCGAACCTGCGTTCCGGCGCGCCCTTGGAGGCCTGTTCGGGGTGGGACCAAAGCGCAATCCGGCGCGTCCTTCGTTGATCCAGATCAGGGATCGCGCACGATGCCGGGCATCCGGATGCCGCTCGCCGCGGTCCGCGACGCCCCCCGGAGGCGTTCAGGCGCGCAGCGGGTTCTCCGCATCGGCAACCTCGAGCCGCAGCGGCGCACCGGTGTCGAGGAAGGCAGACAGAGCTGCCTCGTACGGCGCGGGGTCGAGACCGCGCGCGGAGAGCCATTGCGGCTCGTAATAGGTTTGGCGATAGCGCTCCCCGGAATCGCAGATCAGCGTGACCAGTGAGCCGCTCTGTCCATCCTGCCGCATCTCGGCCGCCAGCCGGCACAGCGCCAGGAAATTGGTCCCGGTCGAGCCGCCGACCGGCCGGCGCAGCCGCCGCGTCAGCACGTTCATCGCCGCGACCGAGGCGGCATCCGGCACCTTCATCATGCGATCCACGACCCCCGGCACGAAGGATGGCTCGCAGCGCGGACGGCCGACGCCCTCGATCAGCGACGGCCGTTCGCACGTCCGGGCGCTGTCGCCGTTGCAGAAGGCGTCAAAGAACGCGGAATGCTCGACATCGGCGACGCACAGCCGCGTCGGGTGGCGGCGGTAGCACAGATAGCGGCCGATCGTCGCCGACGTGCCGCCGGTGCCCGCGCCCATCACGATCCATTCCGGCAGCGGGCAGCGCTCGCCCTGCAGCTGGTTGAAGATCGACTCGGCGATGTTGTTGTTGCCACGCCAATCGGTGGCACGTTCGGCGAACGTGAACTGGTCCATGTAATGGCCGCCGAGCCGGCTCGCGAGCGCAGCCGCCTCGGCATAGAGAAACCGGCCGTCATCGATGAGATGGCAGTTGCCGCCGTAATGCGTGATCGCGGCGATCTTCTCCGCCGAGGTGGTGCGCGGCATTACCGCGTAGAACGGCACGCCGATCATCTGCGCGAAATAGGCTTCCGATACCGCTGTCGACCCGGAGGAGGCCTCGACCACGGGCGTGCCTTCGCGGATGTGGCCGTTGCACAACGCATAGAGAAACAGCGATCGGGCCAGCCGATGCTTGAGGCTCCCGGTCGGATGGGTCGACTCGTCCTTCAGGTAGATGTCGATGCCCGCGAGCGCGGGCACGATCAGCCGGATCAAGTGCGTGTCGGCGGTCCGGCACTGGTCGGCCTCGATGGCCGCCACGGCGTCGTCGACCCAGCCACGGCGATAGCGTGGACCACGGGCTCTGTCGGAAGCTGACCAAGGCGGCGAATTCATCGCGGCAACCGACCATGATCCCTTCGCCACATCAAGCCCGCCCGGCCGCCCATGCCGAGCAAGCTGGGGGCAAATAGCGGTTCGGCGCCAGCCGGCGAGCCTTGGCGCCGCAACGGAGCGAACGGCTTCGCATTTGCATCAGCGGAAAACGCTCGCATCGCTTGCAACTCATGGAATGCACGCGTGAATTTCGGAAGAATCTTTTGAATGACGGCGGGAATGGTCAAATATTTGCACGCTTTTGCGACCAAGCTGGGCATCATCGAACGGCACGACCGAGTCGAGCCTGCATCACGGGCGACCCACGCCTGCTCCGAGGGGCACCATGAGAGTTCTTTCGATTGTTCTGGTTGCGTGCGCGATCAGTCAGGCCGCTCTCGCTGAAGGTCTGGAATGCCGGCGTGTGGCCGACCCGACGCCGCGCTTGAGCTGCGTGGAAACGCCGACGACCGCCCAGGCGCCAACTACCTCCCGCACCGACGCCTGGACCCCGGTCGAGCCGCGCCAGGAGGCCCCGGTGCGCGGCGGCGAGGCGACGGCGCCGAGAACCTCCCGGCCCCGTTGAGGCCAGCCGGGCGGCAGCCGACCGCGGCTGCACTCGGCCCTGCGGCGGTCTCTCCCCAATCGAGCGCCAGGGCGCGCGGTTCTTTCCCTTGAAGGGCGGCTCATTCTGCCGACATGTAGATCTTGCCGTGCGGCCACGGACCGATGTCAAATCCACCCCCGCGCGGGCGGTGGAGGGCCGGTTCGGCTCCGCCGCATTGGATGATCGGAGACCATGGCTTACTTGCCATCGCAAATGAACCTGCTCGAAGCCCTCGCGACCGTGATCGGCACCGCGGCGATCGCTCCCGCGCTGCTGATCCTCTGGCTGGTGGTCGCCGCCGGTGACAATTCAGGCCCCCCGCTCAAGATCTGGACCGCCTTCCTGCTCGGGGCAGCCAGCGTGCTGCTGCTCGGCATTGTCAGGATGCCGTTCCAGCATGTCGGGCTGACATTGGAGAATCCCTGGATCGCCCAGGCGGTCCGGGCCCTGTTCGGCGTCGCCTTGCCGGAAGAGCTCGCCAAGGTCGCGGTGATCGCCGCGCTATGGTCGCGGCGCCGGCAGGTCGGCAACGCCATGGACACGGTGTTCTATGGCGCGGCCGTAGGCCTCGGCTTTGCTGCCTATGAAAATCTCGCTTACCTCGTCCAGCACGCCGAGATGTGGCGCTCGCTGGCGGTGCTGCGCAGCGTGCTCACCGTGCCGTTTCACGGCGCGCTCGGCATCATTGCCGGTGCCTATCTCGCGATCGCCCGCACCAGTACGGCGCTCGGCGCCAACCGCCACAATCGCGAAGGGGCACGGCTGTCGAGCTGGGCGCTGGTGCTGGCCGCTCCCGTGATGCTGCATGCGGCCTTCGACTATCCATTGCTGTTGCTGCAGCGGGCGTCGACGCTCGACACCGCCGCGCGCCTCTGGCTCGGCGGCGTCAGCGTGCTGATCGGGTTCTCCTCGATCGGCCTCGCCGTACGGCTGGTGCGCCGGGTCGCCCATCACCACACGCCCCGCACCGAGGTGGCGCGGGCAAGACTGAGCCAGCTGCGCAGGATGTGGGCGCTGCTGCTGCTCGGCGGCGCCGCCGGCTTCGTCGGGCTTGGATTCGTGCTGACCTCGATTCGGCATTGGCTGCTCAACCCCGACCGCAACGTCGCCGGCGTTCTGGTTCCGCTGGGCCTCACCGCGATCATCGTCGGGATGGCCCTTCTGATTGTCACGACGACGATCTATGTTTTCGGCCGCAACCGGATGCGGACGACGGCATAATCCCGGCCCCCCGCGCCATCAGAGCAACGAAACGCGCATCACGCGCTTGTCCCGGCCGTCGTTCCTCACCATCTGCGTGGGAAGGCGGACGCGGCATCCAGCCCGTGACCTTGCCCGGAGTGACGATCATGACCCTTCCGCAGGATACGATTCCGCCCGAGCTCGAGCGCATGAGGTCGCAAATGGGCGCAGCCGTGCGCACGCATTGGAAGGCCTTCCTGATCGAGGGCATCCTGCTCGCCGTACTCGGCCTGCTTGCGATGATCCTCACCCCGCTGGCAAGCCTTGCGGTCACGATCTTCCTCGGCTGGATGTTCCTGATCTCGGGCATCACGGGGCTCGCGCTCACCTTCTGGGCCCGCGGCATGCCGGGCTTCTGGTGGTCGCTGTTGTCGGCGATTCTCGCCATCATCGCCGGAATCATTCTGGTGGCGCAGCCGGTCCAGGGGACGGTGACGCTGACCATCGTGATCGGCGTCTATTTTCTCGCCGAAGGCGTCGCCACCATCATGTATGCGCTGGAGCACCGCCGCGAGCTGTCCGGGCGCTGGTCGTGGCTGGCAATCTCGGGCGTGGTCGACATCGCGATCGCCGGCATCATCATTTCCGGGCTGCCGGGCACAGCGTTGTGGGCGATCGGTCTGCTGGTCGGCATCAACCTGCTGTTCGGCGGGCTGTCGATGATCGGCATGGCGCTCGCCGCGCGCAACGGCTGACGCCGGGGGGCTCGATTTTCGGGATGACAAGCGGCCGCGCGGCCGCTATAGGATGGCCATGATCAACGCCGCCACCAGCTTCTATTGGTACTTTAGCTACGACAGCTCGCTGGCGGCGGGAGGATCGCGCTCAATCTGACACATTGCAGCAAGATATCCGAACGAGCCGCCAGAACCTGGCGGCTTTTTTGTTGCCGGCAGGTGCCCATCAAGACACCCAGGAGCCCGCCATGCTGAGCACCACAGACGATCTTCGTATCAAGGAAATCAAGGAATTGAGCCTGCCGGCGGAGGTGATGGGTGAAATCCCCCGTACCCTGACCGCGACCCGTGTGGTGATGGCGGCGCGCAACGCGATCCACGCCATCCTGACCGGCAGCGACGACCGCCTGCTGGTCATCGTCGGCCCCTGCTCCATCCACGATCCCGACGCGGCGATCGACTACGCCGGCCGCCTCGCCACCTTGCGCGAGCGCCTCGCCGACCGCCTCGAAATCGTGATGCGGGTCTATTTCGAGAAGCCGCGCACCACCGTTGGCTGGAAAGGCCTGATCAACGATCCCGGCCTGGACAATTCCTTCGACATCAACAAGGGCCTGCGGCTCGCGCGCAGCGTGCTGTCCGCCGTCAACAATCTCGGCCTGCCGGCGGGATGCGAATTCCTCGACATGACGACGCCGCAATACATCGCGGACCTCGTGGCCTGGGCCGCGATCGGCGCGCGCACCACCGAGAGCCAGATCCACCGCGAGCTGGCCTCAGGCCTGTCGTGCCCGGTCGGCTTCAAGAACGGCACCGACGGCAACATCCGCATCGCCGCCGACGCGGTGAAATCGGCCGCGCATCCGCATCATTTCATGGCGGTGACCAAGGGCGGCCGCTCGGGCATCGCGGCGACCACCGGTAACGAGGACTGCCACATCATCCTGCGCGGCGGCAGCGGCCCCAATTACGACGCCGCCCATGTCGAGCAGGCCTCGGCCGAGCTGATCAAGTCCGGACTGCCGGCGCGGCTGATGATCGACACCAGCCACGCCAATTCGAGCAAGAAGCCGGAGAACCAGCCGCTGGTCGCCGCCGACGTCGGACGCCAGCTCGCCGTAGGCGAGCAGCGCATCATGGGCGTGATGATCGAGAGCCATCTCGTGGCGGGTCGGCAGGACGTGAACCCGGGCGTGGCGCTGACCTACGGCCAGAGCATCACCGACGGCTGTATCGGCTGGGACACGACGGTGGAGGTGCTGGAGCAGCTCGCCGAAGCCGTCGCCGCCCGGCGTGCGGCGCATCGCAACTCCCCGCGTGAGCGCTCGGCGTAGCACTCACGACCGATGAGCGGCGCGCGTCGGGCGCGCCGCAGGTCGCGCTCAGCAGCCGCGGCAGATGCCCTTGATCTTGCGATCGAGCTCGCGGTCTTCCTTGGTCATGCCGCTGAATGAATTTTCTTCGGCCTGCTCGGCCTTGGGCAAATCGCTCGGGCGGACCTGGCGGTGACCGACCGGCGCCTGCGGCGGCATGCCGCTCTTCGATCCGGTGCCGGCGGAGGAGCCGCTGCCGCTCTGCGCCAGCGCGATGCCATCAGTCACGACCATCAGGAGCCCCATCGCGATCGCAAGTCTCTTCATGTTGCTCCTCCGTGTCAGCGGAATCGGCAGGACACTTCATCCCGCGGCGGGCGGATAGAGGTGCGCCTCGCCGCAATAGTCAATCACACGATAGCGCGTTTGCGCACCTGCCGCATGATCCTGCTCAACAGTTTCATCGGCAGTGAGGTATTGCGGCCCCACCGGCGCCTTGCCGTAGCCGCCGGGAATGTCGAGCACGTAGTCGGGCTGGCACAGGCCGGACACCCGGCCGCGCAGCGTTCGGATCAGGGCCTGACCTTGCGCCAGCGTGGTCCGCAGATGCGCCGTGCCCGGCGCGAGGTCGCCATGGTGCAGGTAATACGGCTTGATGCGAATCTCGACGAAGGCGCGCATCAGCGCCTCCAGGGTCGCCGCATCGTCATTGACGCCGCGCAGCAGCACCGACTGGCTGACCATGGGAATGCCGGCATCGATCAGCCGCGCGCAGGCCGCCTGAACCGCAGGGCTGAGCTCGCGCGGATGATTGGCGTGCAGCGCGACCCAGGTCGCGGCGCCCGGCACCTTCAGCGCCTCGACCAGCGCCGGCGTGATGCGCTGGGGATCGGCGACCGGCAAACGGGTGTGGATACGGATGATCCTGACGTGATCGATGCCGGCGAGATCGGCCATGATCTCCTTCAGCCGCCGCGGCGACAGCATCAGCGGATCGCCGCCGGTGAGGATCACCTCCCAGACCTCGTCATGTGCGCGGATGTAGTCCAGCGCCACGCGATAGGCCTCCTCCGACAGCGCGTTGTCCTTGCCGGGCCCGACCATCTCGCGGCGGAAACAGAAACGGCAATACACCGCGCAGACATGCACGAGCTTGAGCAGCACGCGATCGGGATAGCGGTGCACGATGCCGGGCACCGGCGCATGCGCGTCGTCGCCGATCGGATCGCCGCGCTCGCCGGGCGCGGCCTTCAGCTCGTCCATGCTGGGCACGAACTGGCGCGCGATCGGATCATTCGGATCGTCAACGTCGATCAGGTCGGCGAGATGCGTCGTCACCGCCACCGCATAGCGCTGCGCCACGCGCGCCAGCGCCGGCTGGTCCGCCGCGTCAGCCAATCCCTGCGCGACGAGATCCTCGGCGCTGCGCAATGTCGTCGGACGTTCGACCCTGTTCATCGCTCACCTGCCGGCGGCGTCCATACCACCTGGTCGATCCTCGTGGCGCCGGCCGCCAGCATCACCAGGCGGTCGAAGCCAAGCGCCACACCGCTCGCCTGCGGCATCGCGGCCACGGCGGCGAGGAAGTCCTCGTCGAGCGGATAGCGCTCGCCATAGCGCCGCTCCTTCTCGGCCATCTCCTGCTCGAAGCGGCGGCGCTGCTCGGCGGCGTCGGTGAGCTCGCCAAAGCCATTGGCGAGCTCGACGCCGCAGGCGTAGACCTCGAACCGTTCGGCAACGCGCGGGTCCGCCGCCACCCGCGCCAGCGCGGCCTCCGGCGCCGGATATTCATATAGCACGGTGAGGCGTCCCTGCCCGAGATGCGGCTCGACATGCTCGACCAGCACCTTGCTGAACAGGTCCGACCAGGTGTCGTCGTCGCTGATTCGGATCTTGCCAGCGGCGGCCTGCGCCAGCGCCGCACGGTCGCCCGCGCCGTCGCGGATGGTCGCCAGCAGGTCGATGCCTGCATGGCGCTCGAACGCGCCGGCAACCGTCAGCATCTCGGGCTCTGCGAAGGGATCGGCGGTGCGGCCGCGAAAGGCGAACTGCCGGATTCCGGTCGCCTGGGCCGCGTGCGCGATCACCACGACCGTGTCGGCCATGATCGCATCGTAGGGTGCCTCCGCCCGATACCATTCCAGCATTGTGAATTCCGGCAGATGCAGGTCGCCGCGCTCGCGGTCGCGGAACACGCGGGCAAACTCGAAGATCCGCCGCTCGCCGGCCGCCAGCAGCTTCTTGCAGGCGAATTCCGGCGACGTTCGGAAATACCGCCGATGGCGGGTTCCGTCCGGCCTCGTCAGGTCGGTGCCCGGCGCGTGCAGATGGGTCTCGTTGCCCGGCGACACCTGCAGGATGCCGGTCTCGACCTCAATAAAGCCCTGCTCGTCGAACCAGGCCCGCAGCGCGCGGATGATGGCGGCCCGGGCGAGCAGGAACGGCCTGATGTCGGCGTGCCGCTGCGGCGACCACCAGGGCGAAGGCTCGGGCTCCCGGGACATCAGGGGATCGCCCGTTCGGGCCGCAAAAGACTGGCAACCCCGGACAAAATCAGTATGTTGCCGCCCGAAACCGCATTCCGCGTCGCGCGGCGCCCCGGCCCAGTCCGGCGCCCCTTTTTCAGTGTCAGGAAAACAGCTTTGAAAGTCATCGCCAGCTCTATTCGCAAGGGTAACGTCATTGAGCAAGATGGAAAGCTCTATGTCGTCGTCACCGCCGAGAACATCCATCCCGGCAAGGGCACTCCGGTCAGCCAGATCGAAATGCGCCGAATCAGCGACGGCGTGAAGATCTCCGAGCGCTTCAAGACCACCGACCAGGTCGAGAAGGCGACGATCGAGGAGCGCAACTTCACGTATCTCTACGAGGATGCCGACGGCTTCCACTTCATGAACCCGGAGACCTACGACCAGGTCCAGGTGCCGAAGGACGTGGTCGGCAACCAGGCCGCCTATCTCCAGGAGAACATGACGGTCAAGCTGTCGATGCACGACGTGGTCCCGGTGGCGATCACGCTGCCGCAGCGGGTCACGCTGGAGGTGGTCGAGACCGAGCCGGTCACCAAGGGCCAGACCGCGTCGTCGTCCTACAAGCCGGCGGTGCTCTCCAACGGCGTTCGTACCGGCGTGCCGGCGCACATCACGGTCGGCACCCGCATCGTGGTCATGACCGAGGACGGCTCCTACTGCGAGCGCGCCAAGGACTGAGGCATCTCGAGGATCTGACGCCGGGGGGCGCGGGGGGATTTGGGGGCACGGGTCATCACACTGATCGCCGCCCTGGCGGCGATCATCACGCTGGCCGCGCCGTCCACGACGCGCGCGGCCGATGACTTTGCTCCGCCCGCCCTCACCATCAACCGCGCCGACTGGCGCGCGGCGCTGGACCAGCTCCGCTCCGAACTCAACGCGGCGCCCGAGGTCGCCGCCGACTTCGCGCCAGCGCGCCGGAGCAGCGTTTCGGCCGGTGATGCGCGGCGCAGGCCCGCGCTGGTCCAGCTCAACGGCGTGACCTCGACCATCTTCACGGGGATCGGACGCAGTCCGGTCCCCGTTTTGCTGCCGTTCGACACCACCGCCTATCTCGCCGCGCGCCGCAGCGCCGCCATCGCGGCGCGCGGCCTGCCGCGCTATCAGGCCGACTTCCAGACCGACCTGTTCGATGCCGGCCCGTCCGGCTACGACGCGGTGTTCTCGCTGCCGCCGGAGGTGACCTCCGGCCTGCCGTCGCGCGTCTTCGCAAAACCGGTCGAGATCCAGATCACCGGATCACTCCTCACCTACGAGGTCGCCGATCCCGCCGGCGGCAAGGGCGAAGGCGTCAAGGCGCTGTCAGCGCAATATCCCGATCTGCGCCGCTTCATTCGCGAGGGCTATGTCCGCTACGCCTTCACGCGCTTCGGCGTGCCCTATGTGGTCTCGATCCAGTGCCTCGACAGCGCGCCGCGGCCGCGGCGGCTCGCCTGCCGCGAGGCCTATCCCATCGCCGAGCGCTTCCTCAAGGCACTGCGCATCGCCGGCGGGCAGCCGTCGCGCATCCCGCCGGAGATCGCGCCGCTCGCCGCCGAGCGCCCGGTCACGCTGGATGCCGATTTCACCTATCGGCCCGTTGGCGACATCGTCGCCAACAGCGGCGGACGCGGCCAGGGCGGGCGGGCCGACCGCACCGTCTATTCGCAGATCCGCTATCCGCTGGATGCGCCGGCCTATGTGCATTCGCAGTCGTTCGGCCGCCGGCGCGCGAGCGACAAATTCGACCAGCCGTGGAGCCAGTATCCCTGGCGCGACAATTTCTGCGAGGCGCGCAGCTTCAACGTCGGCCAATGCGCCAGCGGCTTCGGCCATCAGGGCCAGGATCTCAGGCCCGGTGCCTGCCCGGTGCGCCGCGACGGCGCCGACGGCTGCAACCCGTGGCGGCAGCGCGTGCTCGCCGTGCGCGACGGCGTCGTGATCCGCTCAACCCGGCAGCAGGCCGTGACGGTGCAGGTCAACAGCGGCACCGAGCACGTCCGCTTTCGCTACATGCACATGAATCCCGCGGCGATGGATGCCGACGGCCTGCTCAATGGCCGCAGCCTCCGCGAGGGCGAGCCGATCGGCGTGGTCTCGAACTATCTCGACCATCCCAACGGAACCACGCGCCATCTGCATTTCGACGTCCAGCTGTTCACGCGCGATGGCTGGATCTGGGTCAATCCCTACGTGACGCTGATTACAGCCTATGAGCGCCTGATCGGCGGCCGCGGCCGCGAGGTCGGGCTGGAGGAGATCGCCGCGTCGCCGCCGTCGCCGACCGGCGCACTCGGATCGTCGCCGCTCGGACCTGCGGCCGACGCCGCCGCCGTCGCGCGCGACCGGAACTGATCACCGGCGGACCCGGAACCGGAGCCGACCGCTCCGGGTTGTCTGGCCACGGAGGATCGCAGATGATGACAGCCAACCCGCATCGCAGAGCCGGACCGGCGCTCGTTTCAGCCGCGATTGCGCTGCTCTGCGTGGGGGCGCTGACAATGCTGGTGCGCGACCGCTGGCATCCGCCGGAGATCAAGTCCGCCGAGGCGGCACGGCATTCGACGACCGGCCAGGTCGCCCGCGCCGCCGGCGCGCGCGTGATGCCGACCGACCCCACCCTCGCGGTCGAGCCGAAGCCGGAAGGCCCCAAGCGGGCGCAGCCGGCGAATCCGTTTTGAGCGTGGCACGCGTGCTTATTAGTTCGAGCTGATTGCAAGCGGCATCTGTCTCGGCGAGATACGAGACGGGGAGACAGTCAACAGTCACGCCGACCACTTGTCCTCTTCGCGACGATGCTCCTCGGCATTGAGGCGGTCCGCAATCTCTTGCGCCATCGCCTCGTTCTTGGTCGTGGCGATCGGCTTGCCGTCCTGGCGCTGCACGCGCTCCTTGTCGGCTTCCAGCGGAAAATCCTCCGGCTTGAGCGGTTCGTCCGTCCCGGTCATGCGCGCCTCCTCTACCTCCCGCGCATAACCCGCCGGGCCGTGCCGCGGTTCCAGGCAACTCAGGACGCCGCCCGCGCCGGCCGCTCCGCCGGCGTCCAGCGGAACGCGACGCCGTAGCGATTCCAGAGATTGATCACGCCGATCGCCGACGTCAGGAACACCAGCTCCGTTTCCGAGAATTCCGCCCGGGCCTGGGCATAGACCTCGTCGCTGACGCCGCCCTGCAGCGTGGTCAACGCCTCGGTGAAGGCCAGCGCCGCGCGCTCGCGTGCCGAGAATTGCGGCGCCTCGCGCCACACCACGACGAGATTGATCTTGTCGGCGGAGACGCCGAGCTTCTCGGCCAGCAGCACGTGATGCTGCACGCAGAACGCGCAACCGTTGATCTGCGACGCCCTGATCTTGACGAGCTCGAGCAGTTGCTTGTCGAGGCCGGCCTTGGCCGCCTGCTGACTCACCGCAAGGATGGCATCGTACAGCTCCGGCGCCTGGCTCCGGAACGTGGTGTACTCGCTGCGCGCATGTGACATGGTCTGTCTCTCGTGTTATCAGATATCTGATAACTTATCAGGGCTCTGATGATATGCGCAAGGCACCGGAATTGACGACCTCGCGAGCGTCGCGAAAGGCAGCCCCCGCAAAGGCCGGCCCCGCGCATCGGCCGAAGACAGCGGCCCGCCCGCCATCGCCCGGCGAGGGCAAGCGCGGCGAGGACGGCTACCTCGCCTATTTGCTGCGCCAGGCACAGGCCGCGGCGCGGCTGTCGCTCGACCGCGCGCTCATCGCGACCGGACTGACCCATCCGCAATTCGTGGTGCTGACGATGCTCAAGGCCTATCCCGGGCTGTCCGGCGCCGACCTCGCCCGCGTCGCGCTGCTGACGCCGCAGACCGTCAACGTCATCATCAGCAATCTCGAACGCGACGGCGCCATCCAGAGAGCACCGCATCCCGTGCACGGCCGGGCGCTGCAATGGACCCTGACCCGGCACGGCCTCGCTCTGCTCGCCAAGGCCCGGCGCCGCGCCAGCGCGCTGGAGCGGCGACTCGCCGGCGACCTGAGCAAGCGGGACCTCGCGACCATCCGCCGTTGGCTGGCCCGCATCGCCGCCGAGCTCCACCAAGCGTGAAAGTTCCGCCCGTTCCGGGCTTTGCCGCCGGCCCGCATCAGCGGGTAGACTGCCCTCCATGACTCAGTCCGATTCACAGCCCGATACGATGACCCGCCGCGCCCTGCTCCGCTCCGGCATCGGTGCCGCCGCGCTGCTCGGCCCCGCCCTGCCGGCAGCGGCTGCCCCGGCCGAGTTCGAGGCCTGGCGCGACGGCTTTCGCGCCCGCGCGCTCGCCAAGGGCATCTCGCCGGCCACCTGGACCCGGGTCATGGCGCGGCTCGAGCCCGACATGACCGTGTTCAAGGAGTTGCGCAACCAGCCGGAGTTCAAGGAGCAGCTCTGGCAGTACATCAACCGTCGCGTCTCCGACTGGCGCGTCATCAACGGCAAGATCGCGCTGCAGAAGAACGAGGCGCTGTTCGCCCGCATCGAGAAGGACTTCGGCGTCGAGCGCGGCACGCTGCTGGCGCTGTGGGGCGTCGAGTCCGCCTATGGCGATCCGCTGGTGCAGCAGAACCACATGCGCCCGGTGTTTCCGGCGCTCGCCGCGCTCGCCTGGAACGAGCCGCGCCGCAAGGCCTATTGGGAGACCGAGCTCACCAACGCGCTGAAAATCGTCGATCGCGGCTGGAGCACGCCGGAGGAGATGCGCGGCTCCTGGGCCGGCGCGATGGGCCACACGCAATGGATGCCCGAAGTCTGGCTCAACGTCGGCTTCGACTATGACGGCGACGGCAAGATCAACCCGTTCGGCCGCCCCGACGACGCGCTCGGCTCGACCGCGCGCTATCTCGTCAACCGCGGCAAATATCACCGCGGCGAACATTGGGGCTACGAGGTGCGCGCGTCCGGCAACATGTCAGGAAGCCGCAGCTACGCGGCCTGGCAGGCAGCCGGCATCACCCGCGCCGACGGCCAGCCATTCCCACAGCCCAATGCCACCGCGCAGCTCTGGATTCCGGTCGCGGGCGGCCCCGCCTTTCTGCTCGGCCCGAACTTCTATTCGGTGAAGTCCTACAATCCGGCGATGAGCTACGCGCTCGCGATCTGCCATCTCGGCGACCGCATCCTGGG